>JAFDXI010000175.1 GCA_018268035.1 Bacteroidota bacterium
AAAACACATCGCCACCTGCATTTAAAGTATAATCATAGTTGGTATTAGCTGCAGGAAAATTCAGATTTAGCTGCCAGCTAAGCGATAGTCCAACCGTTGTGCCGGAACTTGTTTTGCCTGAAGTAGTGGCGTTACCATTGCCATTGGCGCCTGCCATTCCTCTAAATACCGCAGTACCACCTGCCGGGGCATTTTTAGTTTCTCCATTAAAGGTTATTTCAATTGGGGTAAAAATTGGGTTTTTAAATGTAATAGTACTATTGCCATTTCCGTTGCCGCTGTTACCACCATTATTGTTGCCATTGTTGTTACCAATATTTCCTCCATTATTTCCGTTGTTGTTTCCATCATTTCCACCCTGCCCAAGCATTGTACCATCGCTATTATAGCAAGGCCCTTTAGGATTATTGGGATCACTCAAATCTATAATGGGTACATTAGTAAATTTACCCGATAACCCAACCTCTACACCTGCAAGTGTAGCACCACTATTGTAGCCCTGTGCAGCAAATGAAAACGTTCCGCTAATAGTTTGGTTTGTCTGATCATATTCAGTAATCGTACATGTTCCTGTTTTCCTTTCATCGGTTGAATAGTTGATAGATGATGTGTTGAGTGCATCAGGTATATATTGTCCTATACCAAAATTGCCACCGTACGCGCCTGCATCAAGATCGAATACCGGATTTGCTGGGTAACTGCCCTTAAAATAAAGTATGATGGAGACGATTTGTTTACCATCAAATCCCTGGATGACAATTGATCGATAGTTGTCATAATCCTGAGATAGAGGAAAGTATTTGGCACTGACCTTTCCACAATCTCCCTCAGCTTTAAATTGTACATTTACATCACCTTCTATATTACATTCGTAATACCCCCCGTTGTTTTTCTTTTTTCCAAGTTCGTCTTTCACACAGCCGGTAAAATAAAACTGCGACAAAATAGTCAGAAACAAAAGTCCTATCATTCTTAGAAAGGTTCTTTCGGCAATTACTGGTATCTGATGATTAAAAATAAGTTGTTTCATGTGTGTATATTTTTTTTAAATTCAAATAATAGCTGTAAAAGTTATGTGCTTAAGTAGAACTAAAGCTTGAAGTATATTCCAAAAAAGTATCCTTCTAATCTGGGCGAATACATAGTCAAACCAAAATCTCCTTTTTTCCCCAGACCGATATCAGCGCCAAGTTCCCAAAGAGTACTATTGCCTAATACCGTTTCATTATATGTAGTCTCAGCATACCCGGCACTGCCCCAGATGGTTAATGGATATTGTTTTTGGATGAAAGCCAAACCCGATAGGCGGCAGTTGCATATACATAGTATCCGGTAGTTTCTGAGCTGAAGTTATAGGTGGCATTTACCTCCATTCCGATGGAGAAATTTATACTTTTGCCAAGTTTATACCTCACATCGTATTCCACATCGAGTAAGTCAAAGGTTTCAATGGTAGCCAACCTTGCCAGACTGTATAAACTTTTTTCTCCCTCTTCAGAGTTAGTCGCTTCTGCGGGGTCCGCATTTTCATTGAAATCGGGTGATTCGGATACGCCATTCAATTTATTTACTGGCATTGCACTAAATGATTCTCTCCTTCCATCTGCATAAATGATCATAAAAATCTCTCTTTTATATATGGAATAGAGTGGACCTTCCAATCTTTCTGCATATTTAAATTTTACCATCTCAGGTAATATTTCCATAACTTTTACCTTCAATTCAGTTTTATCATTCTTGATGATAATATCCTGGCTAAAGCCATTTAAGCAGACCATCAAAAGGATTAATGTGAGTATTTTTTTCATAACGAAAAATTTTGTAGTAAATAAATTAATGTAACGAGCATGATTAATTTTCACTGATTCTCCGGCTTAACTCAGCACCGGTGTTATGTGATAATGTAAAATGAAAGCTGACAGGCTGAGTAATCAGCATTGGATAGTGGATGAAATGATAGTATGCATAATCATACCGCTAAAGTAGTATGCAGCAACAGGAGCAGCAACCAGACTTGTCCCGTTTTATATACGGGAAATTTCCCGTATGATGAAAATGAACTTTTTGCAATATTGCAGTGTAAATATTTTATTTCATTTAAAAAATTAACATCATGGGCAATCAACACAATTACGGAGAAATTATTTCTAAAAAGAAAGCAAATGAACTGATTGATAACAGAGATAAACTAGTCGAAAGAGTAAAGCCGTTGTTAAGAACCACTACTGTCACTAGTGGAGATTTATCTTTTTATGATAATAACTACAATGCATTCGTCTTTAGTAGAGAGTTAATTGAGAAGTTATTTAAAAACACACCTGCTGAGAATGGTCAGGAACTGGATGTACTACTTGTGGCCATGGCCTCTGAAATAGATACAAAGAAAAATCAGCGTCCAACAGTAGTTTTAGCTGCTTGCACGTCTACTATAAAGAATGGGAAAATTACCGTTACAGCCCCTAAAGAGGACCTATCCATGTTAGAAACTCCCCCGGCAATAATGGTACAGGAGATAAAGCTAAACGGAGATTTTATTTTTAGCGAAAAATAATCGCAAATTAAAGATACCTTGTATGTTGAATGGATCTGCTAAATATTATATCAGTTTATTCGATACTTCTCCCATTTATCATAGGGGTATTCTTTTTAAAAAAATTATCAAAAGATTCAATTGTCATTTGGGGAATAACTGCTGCAGGCATCATTCCCCAAATGTTAAGGCCTGTTTTGGATAAAACCGCTTACCTGCACATTGCATATAATTCGTATGCCGCTATTGAATTTTTACTGATGACAATACTTTTAAGTAATAAATTCATGGCAGCAAATACCAGGATATTATTTCGGGGTTCGGTTTATGCATATATTATTATTGCAATGGCCTTAATAATAGTAAATGGGATAAGAGGAAGGTTCCTCAATGAATTGATATGCCTGAGCAGTCTATTATATGCTGCATGGATTTTAATGCTAATAGTAGAACAATTTGATGACAGTACCGCCCGTATCGAAATATCTTTTTCTTCCTCATTTACCTGGTTCTTGCTGGGGATGTTTTTTTATGCTCTTGGAACTATTATGATTTTTGCGTTTTGGAATTTTGTAAAGAATGGACCACCAAAGATATCAAAGTGGCTATCGGGAGTACATTCCATTTTTAATATTATTCTATACCTATTTATATGTGTTGGACTGGTCATAGATTTTTTGGGAAACTCCCAAAAGCGGACAAAGCTTAAAGCATGAAATTGTCTGTCTACGATATCGTTTTTGGAATTACAGTCTCCACCTTACTCTTTTTGATGCTAGCCAGTTTCCTGATTGGATTTTTTATGATATACCGCAAAAGGAGAAAAGAATACCAGCAGGAAAAAGAGACAATGAAGATTTCATTCAATAATGAGATCCTACAGTCCCGAATTGAAACTCAGGAATACGCTTTTACCCAACTTGGGCAGGAACTTCACGATAATATAGGACAGTTACTCAGTACCACTAAAATGTTGCTGGGTATTACAGAAAGAAATCTCTCTGAGGTACCCGACAC
>JAFDXI010000176.1 GCA_018268035.1 Bacteroidota bacterium
ACAAAAAATGCGACTGCATTCCCGGAATTGGTAAGCTTAATAGAATGCACAGTTTCTCTTTCTTCTTTTCTTGTTGAAAATGAAACAGCCACTGTTGTTGATGGCAGATTTTTTAATGCTGAAAAATCTGCAAAAGATGATTGTGGTGTATAATACCATTTTGATTTATCCCAATCCAACGCATCATCTTTTTCTGATAGCCAGTACCAGTTGATACTTTTGACATGTTGCTTTTCATCTTTCAATTCAAGCCGCAAAAAATAAACACCTGCGTTATCGTTCAATGCCGGAATAATAAAACTGTTTTGAGTACTATCAGAGCCAACATTTGTTGTAACTATTTTTGAAAATATTTTATTGCCGGAAAGGTTATATGCATCAGCAGTTACAATGAGGCCATCATAATTTTTTAGAAATGAATTGATGATATTGACACTGTGTGATGCATAAGAATACATCACATGTAAAGGCTCCATTGATTTTTTCATGCCGAAATAAGTGCCAGCAGGATAGAGATAATAATCATAAGTATGCCATATTAAACTTGGCCAGGGATTAGCCAGCATCCACTGTACCACACCTGTTGCTGTATGATATTTTTTTAAACCATAAGCTTCCATCATGGCACGATGACCTTCATAATTTTGCAATTGTGCCTTTGCCAGGTAATCATGCATATCTGATATTGTGCCGTATCTTTTTTCCAAAGCATCATCAAAAATTTTTGTATTACCAAACTGCATGGTACCGCAGTGATACAACCATTCATCACTAGTGTCATATATCTTATCTTTTGATAAAAACTTCACCAGGCTTTCATAAGGTGGAATTGATGGTCCGGGCGAAATTTCAGTAGCAAAACTCCATGCACCTCCATATTGATCAGAATCTGTTTCCCAATAAATTGGCGGTACCCAGTCATAGGGGCCATTCATTTTTACACCACTGTAACCTAATACTTTTGATTTGCTCGCATCTGCAGTTGACAGCAAAGGATTGGGCCAGTTCAAACTATCTTCAATATTGAGATAACCTCTTTCAACGCTTGTATCTCGAGGAGGCATATCGCTACCATTCAGCCATGCCAGAATACAAGCTTTATTTCGCAACCAATACATCATACTGCTATCTGATGACATAGCCACTGCACTTTCTGCAGCATCCCAGTTTTCAGGATATTGCCAGGCACCACAACACATCCAACCGGTCATCACCAACAAACCTTCCCTATCGCAGATATCATAAAAATTATCGTCTTCAAATTTTCCTTCACTACGCACAATATTCATATTCATATCCAGCACCAGTTTCAGTTCCTGTTCATCTCTTAATAGTGAATGTCTTTGGAAAATATCAGGCGACCAGGCAGCACCCCGCAGCATGATGCGTTTGCCATTGACTATAAAAACCCTCGACTGGTTATTAATAAATGCTGATGTGATTTCACGTATCCCGAAATTTTCTTCAATCGTATTACTTTGCTTACGGTCAACATCGCAGGAAATTTTTATTCGGTTTAATGTCGGTGTTCCATATTGCCAGGGCCACCAGATTTTTGGATTTGAAATATTGAGTTGTTTGAATTCACCAGGATTAAAAACAACTGATCTCTTTTCATGCGGCTGCAGGTGAATTGTTTGTTCAAAACTGATGTCATCGTTAATATTTCCTTTAATCATTGCATCCTGAGGCTGATCAGTATAGTTCGTCGCCAATGCCTCAACAGTTAGATGTGCAATATCAAGTGATGGCAAATCGAAATGTGTAGTTACAAAAGGATAATCAATACCTACTTTATTAAAAGTTTTGAGTTCAACATTATTCACAATGCCACCATTGAAATCAGGAGGATAATGTATCCAGTCAGCATAATCAATAGCAAGGTCGCCGTTTTTCCTGTTGGGATCGAAAGGACGAAGTATTTCTATTGCCAAAACATTTACACCGGAATAATGAACATCACTCGTTATATCAAGATTGAACATACGGAACGGGCCTTTGATTTGCACACTGTCTGCAATCAATTTTCCATTAAGCCAAACATTTGCTTTATAATTGATGCCATGCAATTTCAGTACAACATTTTTATTTTTTTCAGATGCAGGCAATTCAAATGTTTTCCTAAACCACCAGGTATGGTTTAATTTATCATCAGCCAGTTTTTCAAAATTTTTTCCAAAGAAAGGATCAAAATCATAGACATGATTGGCCAGCAACCCGGTAATGATTGTGGAAGGAACAGTAACCTGAAACCAGCTATTAGTTGCAAATCCCGGTGCTGAAATTGCATAACCTGTTGCAGTATCAATAACTGAAGATTGCATAGCCCAATCATTATGCAATACCATACTGAATGATTCTTTTTTTGATTGTGCAAAAGTCTGATGCAGCAACAATAACAGGATAAGGGTAACACTAATTTTTTTCATCTGTCAAAATTTATCAATTATAAAATCGCGTTGATTGATCAATATGTCAATCATGATGAAACAAACAGAAAAACTAAATTCATTTCATCGCATCAAAATATAAAGCAGCAGCACCAAGAATGCCACTGTTTTTAAGTGAAGAAACTTCTACTGCCAACCGGTCTGCAAATTTTGTATAAACGCAAGTCCTGATTTGTTTCCACATAGCTGCTGCAAAAAAATCAAAGGCGAGTCGCACAGATCCGCCGAGCACTATTAATTCCGGATCAAAAGTATAAAGGATCATTTTTATACAATTCCCCAAATGAGTGCCCAGTTCCTCATACAGTTTCAACATTTGTGCGTCGCCCTGTTGTGCTTTTTCAAAAACAAACTCACCTTTTAAACCATATACATTTTCAAAAAATGAGCCACTGCAATAATATTCGTAAATCTTATCGAGATAATCTACTGTCCCAAATTCGCCTGCACCACAATTACGGCCTGCATATAATTTTTTATTGATGATGATGCCTGCGCCTACACCGGTGCCCACGGTAAGGCCTATCATTGAATTGCGGCCTTTCCCTTTCCCAAAATAATATTCACCTAATGCAAAACAATTTGCATCATTATTTATAAATACCGGAATATGATACCTGTCTTCCAGATATTTTTTCAGGTGTACTTCTTTCCAGGAAGGAATATACTGCACATCATAAACTATTCCTTCTTCCACATCCACCACACTCGGCACACCAATACCAATAGCCTGCACATCAAGCCGCATCAATCTATCAGTAACAGTAAAAATATCGTTTAATACATCTTCCTCACTTCCCTTACTTTGGATACGTTGCGTAAAAATTTCAGAAAGATTTTCATCCTGCACAATTGCTCCACGGATATTGGTAGCGCCTAAATCAATACCTATAACTTTTTCATTCATCGTTTATGAAATTTCCTTTTTATCAAAAATGGTTTTGTTGGTTATTAATGGTTTTGCCCAAAAACCAATAGAAAGCATATATCCCATGGTGATATAAATAAAACACATACCTGATTTTAAACCTAAAAGGTTACCCAATGCACCAATCAACAATTGCACCACAGCACCACCAATTATTCCTGTAACAAGTATGCCAGCAAATGAACCATGGTCTTCGGATACTGAACTCAATGCAAGTGAAAAAATAATCGGATACATCACCGACATAAAAAAACCAACTATTGGAAATGAATAGAGTGAAACTGTAGCGCTGCCAAAAAGGCCAAGCGTTAAAAATATCAATGCAGGAATTGTAAATAAGATTAGTAGCCTGCGGCTGTCCATTATTTTTAAAAGCAATAAACCTAATACGCCACCTGCAGTCATCAGGCCCCAGAAATAGGCAACAGCATGTGCACCGGTTGTTTGCGGATCAAAATGATGGTACTCAAATAAAAACTGCGACATCCAATATGAAACACCTTGTTCTGTACCCACATAACAAAACAATCCGATAAAATAAGCAATCACCACCCTTTTTTTTAGCAGATGCAAATGAGTTTTTAAGGGACCCGCTTTTTCATCATTCTTCAACTCTACTTTAGGAAACTTTGAAGCAACTATTATAATCAGCATACATAAACAAATCACTGCAAACAACCAATACAAAGAAATCCATGGCATACTTTCAGGGATGTGCGCATGCAGAAAATTGAATACACCTGTTTCTTTTGTGTTTATGTTAGTCACCATATAAGAATACACTAACGGGCTGACAAAAGATGCTGCACCAAAAATCAATTGTGCCAACACAGAAGTGAAAGCATAATTTTCTTCACCGCCTGCTGTCCTTAACAATGGATTAATGATCACCTGCAACATAGCCATACCACAGCCGATGAGGAATAATGAAATCACTGCTGAGAGATAATTGGGCTGAACAGCAAGTAACAATGCTCCAATAAATGCAACGATAAATGCGGCAATCATAATAGATTTTTCATTGTATTTCTGCACCAACATACTGGATGGGATTGACATGACCCCATAAGCAATAAAAAATGCAAAAGGTAATAAACCTGCAAACAAATCACTTAATTGAAAATCGGTAATAAACTCTGGTGATAAAGGCCCGATAACATTGGTGAGAAAAGAAATAACAAAAAACGTTAGCATGATTAATGCCACGATGTAGTAGTTGCGTTTCATGATTTTAGTATAAGCAATAAAAGGTGGCACAAGTTAGCAGAACTTGTTCAAAAACTGCTACACACTTTTTTAATAATGAATTTATATCACAACAAAACGATAAGTGTGCAGTGTTTCATCCGGCATATTTTATTACTACAACTTCCGGGTATTTTTCATGTATGAAAATGATATACACTCAGACGGATGTTGAATATTTAGATTTTTTCGTTGCAACAGTTATTGCACAAATGTTATCTTCGCGCAAATCATTTTTTATGAATCTTCATGAATACCAGGCTAAAGAATTAATTAAAAAATACAACGTACCTGTACAGGAGGGCTATGCCTGCAGCACTGTGCGTGAAGCTGAGGAAGCCTACAGAAACATCAAGGCACAGACACAAAATAATTTTGCTGTAGTAAAAGCACAGATTCATGCAGGAGGCCGAGGCAAAGGAAAAATAAGGGGCACAGAACAGCGAGGTGTTGCAGTAGGCAAAAGCCTTGAAGAAATTGCAACGATTGCAGGCAATATTTTAGGTGGTACTTTAGTAACCATTCAAACTGGTGAAGCTGGTAAAAAAGTAAATAAGGTTTTGATAGCACAGGATGTTTATTATCCCGGGCCTAACCCTACAAAAGAATTTTATTTATCAATATTAATGGACCGTGCTAAAGGTCAAAATGCAATCATTTATAGCCCACAGGGTGGAATGGATATTGAAGAAGTTGCACATTCAACACCTGAAAAAATATTTAAAGAATGGGTTCATCCTTCAGGAGGTTTGTTGCCATTCCAGGCAAGAAAAATTGCTTTTAATCTTGGATTAAAAGGGGAAGCATTTAAGAATTGTGTGAAGTTTGTAACCAACCTGTATAATGCTTATGTTGGCCTTGATTGTTCAATGCTTGAAATAAATCCATTATTTAAAACAAGTGATGATAAAATGATTGCTGTTGATTGCAAGATGAACCTGGATGATAATGCAATGATGCGTCATCCAGACCTTGAATCATTAAGGGATTTTGCAGAAGAAGACCCAACTGAAGTGGAGGCTGGCAAATACAATCTCAACTTTGTTAAGCTGGATGGAAATGTTGGTTGCATGGTGAATGGTGCAGGTTTGGCAATGGCAACAATGGATATGATTAAACTTAGTGGTGGCAACCCTGCCAACTTCCTCGATGTGGGTGGCACTGCCAATGCACAAACAGTGGAAGCTGGTTTCCGCATCATCATGAAAGACCCAAATGTAAAAGCTATTCTCATCAATATTTTTGGTGGTATTGTACGATGCGACCGTGTTGCAGCAGGCGTGATTGAAGCTTATAAAAATTTGGGTAATATTTCAATTCCAATCATCGTGCGGTTGCAGGGTACTAATGCTGATGAAGCTAAAAAACTGATAGATGAAAGTGGGCTGCAGGTGCAATCAGCTATACTGCTGAGTGAAGCAGCAGAGCTGGTGAAGAAAGCTGTAGCTTAGAATAATAATTCATTCATTTAAATATATAAGCGCTCATACAAATTGTGTAAGCGCTTATATAATTTATAAAACCCCTTTTATTAAACTGCTTCGTTAGCATAAGCGCTAACCGGCTCACAGGTACAAACAAGGTTCCTGTCGCCATAAGTATTATTCACTCTTGCAACAGCAGGCCAGAATTTATTTTGAGTAACATAGTAAAGTGGGAATGCGGCATCTTTTCTTGAATAAGCATGGCTCCATTCATCAGCACATACGACTGCTTGTGTATGAGGTGCATTTTTTAATGGATTATCTTTTTTATCTGCTTTCCCTTCTTCAATTGTTTTTATCTCTTCACGGATGGATAATAATGCATCACAAAAGCGATCAAGCTCAGCTTTATCTTCACTCTCTGTAGGCTCAATCATTATTGTACCCGGAACAGGGAAGCTCATTGTAGGTGCATGAAAACCATAATCCATCAAACGCTTGGCTACATCTTCTGCTTCTACTTCTGCTGTCTTTTTAAATGGACGCAGATCCACAATAAATTCATGGGCACAAGTGCCATTGGTGCCGAGGTATAAAATATCAAAATCTTTTTCCAGCCTTGCTCTCATATAGTTGGCATTGAGGATAGCAAATTCACTTGCTTTTTTCACACCATCTCTTCCTAATAATCTTATATAAGCATAACTAATTAATAAAATTGATGCAGAACCATAAGGAGCTGCAGAGACAATATTATCAGAAGACATTTTATCACCAGCAACTGATGATTTAAATGTATTTATTTCTTTTGGCAAAAATGGCTGAAGATGTGCTTTACAACATATCGGGCCCATGCCTGGGCCTCCACCACCATGTGGTATAGCAAAAGTTTTATGCAAATTCAGGTGACAAACATCTGCACCTATCAGGCCGGGAGCAGTTAGACCAACCTGTGCATTCATATTGGCACCATCCATATACACCTGTCCACCATTTTGATGAACGACATCAATTATTTCTTTTACTGTTTCTTCATACACACCATAAGTGCTGGGATAAGTGATCATGATACCGGCCAGATTAGCAGCATGCAAACCTGCTTTTTCTTTCAGGTCATTCATATCAATATAACCATTGTCCAAAGCCTTTACAACCACCACTTTCATCCCGGCCATAATAGCAGATGCCGGATTAGTACCATGTGCAGAAATAGGGATCAACATCACATTCCTGTGTGTATCTCCTTTAGATTCATGGTAACCTTTGATAGTTAATAAACCTGCATACTCACCTTGTGCACCGCTGTTGGGCTGTAGGCTGCAAGCATCAAATGAAGTTATCGTACATAAATAATTTTCAAGTTCATGAATCATTTGCTGGTAACCTCCTGCCTGTTCAATTGGTACAAATGGATGTGTTTTACTCCAATGGTTCCAGCTCAATGGTATCATTTCAGTTGCAGCATTCAGTTTCATGGTACAACTACCCAAAGAAATCATAGATGTGTTTAATGATAAATCTTTATTCTCCAAAGATTTTATATAACGCATCATCTGGCTTTCACTGTGGTGCATATTGAAAACAGGATGCAAAAGATAAGCAGAACTGCGCCTGGCGAATGCCGGAATATGTTGTGGCGCAACATCTTCATCAATGCTAAATTGCACCGGGTCAATATCATTTTCAAAACAATTGATGAGATCATATAAATCACTTATCAAAGTCGTTTCATCCAATGAAATACCAATAAGGTTGTTGCTGATGTGGCGTAAGTTAATCTTCTGTCTTTCAGCTTTTGCATGAATCGCTTCAGCATTTTCTGCAACAACAGTTATTGTGTCAAAATAATTCTGGCTAACCAATTGATAACCTCTTGCTTCAATGCTTTCAGCAACTGTTTGAGTGAGGATAGCAATCCTTTCTGCAATCTGTTTTATTCCGGAAGCACTATGATAAACTGCATACATAGCAGCCATATTGGCCAATAATGCCTGTGCAGTACAAATATTGGAAGTAGCTTTTTCACGTTTGATGTGTTGTTCCCTTGTCTGCAACGCCATTCTCAAAGCACGATTATTTTGAGCATCAACGCTCACGCCTATGATACGGCCGGGGATATTTCTTTTGAATACATCTTTTGCAGCAAAAAAAGCAGCATGAGGGCCACCATATCCTAATGGAACACCAAAGCGTTGAGCAGATCCAATGGCACAATCAGCATCCAATTCGCCGGGAGGTGTCAATAAAGTTAATGCAAGCAGGTCAGCAGCCATTACAACATAAGCTTTGTTGTTATGCACTTCATGAATAAACTCGCGGTAATCTTCTATTGAACCTTTATCATTTGGATATTGAACAATTGCGCCAAAATAAGAATCATCAATTGCTGCAGATTTATAATCACCAAAAACCAGTTCGATACCAAATGGTTGGGCCCTTGTAATTAATACAGCTTTTGTTTGTGGGAAGATTTCGTTATCAACAAAAAACTTACCCCGCTCAACGTGGTCATGGTCGCGGTTCAACGCATTAAAAAACATAATCATTGCTTCCGCCGCAGCAGTGGCCTCGTCTAACAATGATGCATTTGCGATGGGCAAACCTGTAAGGTCGCTGACCATAGTCTGGAAGTTGAGCAGGCTCTCCAGGCGGCCTTGTGATATTTCTGCCTGGTATGGTGTGTATTGAGTGTACCAACCCGGGTTTTCAAAAATGTTCCTGAGAATAACAGAAGGTGTGATGGTATCATAATACCCCTGCCCTATATAATTTTTGAAAATTTTATTTTTTAATGAAATATTCTTGATGTGCTGAATATATTCAAATTCATTCATTGCTTCAGGCAATGCCAGTTCCTGCTGCATTCGGATGGAAGCAGGTACAGTTTTATCTACCAGTTCATCCAGGCTGTTTACACCTATAGCCTTCAACATTTCACCTGTCGTTACAGCATCCGGACCAATGTGCCTTGCTGCAAATTCTTTTGATTGCATTTCAAATAGATTCATATTATTCTGCACTTACAATAGAAATTAAAAAGATGCGCAAAGTTAAGCGCTTAGTATTGTACCTAAAAGTGAAAGTGGAAAACATTTAATAGACATAAAGCCAAAGCATTTAGCAATTTTTATTTGCTTGTACTAATTGAACATCATTTTCCATCTCAAGGGTATTAATTCCGGGGTATTGGCCATTTTCCATTTGGCGCATTTCCTCACTGGTTTGCCGGCTGCCATCGTGGCTCCAGCCGGGTGGGCCAAATAAATAACCAAGCCTGTCACGTAATGAAATTCCTTTCTGGAAAACATCTTTCCACATCTGTTTCCATTCGTGAAAAACAATATTTATGGCATTTGGGTTTTCAAGATTTTTGGTTAACCCGTATTTGATTGTTTGATATTTTTCTTTTGGTAGTTCAGCCTGAAATGTTCCGAAGATTTTATCCCAGATAATTAAAAACATTCCCATGTTTTTATCCAGGTATTTTGGGTTTGAAGCATGATGTACCCGATGATGGGATGGTGTTACAAAAATATATTCAAGCCAACCTAATTTTCCAATCATTTCGGTATGCACTAAGATGCCCCAGATTTGAGTGGCAGAATACATAAAAGCAATATCCAATGGTTTAAAGCCCATCCACGCCAAAGGAATAAAATAAATAAAGCGGTACATTGGCTCGAATACCGAAGAACGGAAGCCAACTGAGAAATTCAGTTTTTCAGAACTGTGGTGGGTTACATGCGTTGCCCAGAAAAAACGTATTTCATGATCAAAACGATGTAGCCAATAATATATGAAGTCTTCACTAATCAATAAGATAAACCAGTATAAAAAAGGGTTGTGCCATTGCATGATTGCCCGTATGAAAACAAACTGGAGAATAGCAATATAGACAATCCTGAATGCAAGGTCAATACCGGAATTAAGTAACATCAGGTAAAGGTTGGTAACCGTATCTTTCAGTGTATATGCTTTTCGGTGTTGCAGATGCGAAAGCAGTAATTCCAAACCTATTATAAATATATAAATGGGTGTTGAAATAAAAATAAGCCACTGTTCCCTAAGTGAATCCATTTAATTTTTAATCAAACTTTTAAAGCCGCTGCAAAATTATATAAATGAAAGGTTACTGATGTAAATAAAGCAGCTTTACAAAAGTTAACATTTAAAGATTGTATTATATCAAAGGGAAAGCTACACAGAGAAAATACCTTAAGTATAGTTTAAATAAAATATGATATACATTCAATCAAAGAAAAAAATTACTAATCCCAATCAGTTGCTAGATATGGCATCTTTTATCATCAAGGATTTATCTGATGCCCGCTTTTTAAAACAGTTTTGGAATAGACACCTGCAAAAAATTTCGAGTCTCTTTTTTAAGGGATTGATAAAGAAATTTATAAAATTTGAAAATTAATAGCCCAAAGCCTTAAAGAAACCGGTTCACAACGGATTATTATTCCTTAAAACCAGAAATTTGCTACAAACTTGATTTGGTAAATTAATGGATATGATTATCTTTGCAGCCCTAATAAAAAAAGGAAGATATAGACCATGTTAATTGTAGATTCAAAAGATTGCGAAAACATAGACAAAGCGCTTAAGAAGTACAAAAAGAAGTACGAGAAAAGCAAAGTCTTACTTCAACTAAGAGAAAGACAATCTTTTACTAAACCTTCTGTGAAGCGTCGTAACCAGATTTTAAAAGCTGTGTACAAACAGAAAATATCCAGCGGTAAAATAGAGTTATAGTATTTAAGTATAATTAATATTTAAAAGCAGCCATAAATTGTTTAATTTTATGGCTGCTTTTTATGTTACAACAATATCCCGATGTAGAATCATTTATCAATTACCTGCGTTATCAGAAAAGGTATTCGCAACATACCATCATCGCCTACCGAAATGATCTCGAAAGTTTTTTTAATTATCTAACTGAAGAATATGATTCTCCTGCTTTAAAAGACTTGAATACTTCGATCATTCGCAGCTGGCTCGCGATTTTAAAGGAGAACGAGATAACTGCAAAATCCATCAATCGTAAAATATCATCATTACGCTCATTTTTTAAATTCCTGATGCGCCAGGAAATAATTGAGACCACACCAATGAGTATTATTTCAGCACCAAAAATTGGGAAGCGGCTACCTGTGTATGTGGAAGAAAAAGATTTACAAACGCTTTTTCAATATGTTGAATTTAGTGAAGGCAGGCAGGGCGACACTGAACGGTTGATATTACAGTTCTTTTATAATACAGGAATGCGTATCAGTGAACTTATCAATCTGAAAGAAAAGCAAATTGACTTTTCTTATAGCCACATTAAGATTCTCGGCAAAGGCAATAAAGAAAGAATTGTACCTGTAAATAATTTATTGCTGTTACAGATCTCATCATATATTAAAAACAAACCAGCCTATTCATCAGAGAATGTATTTGTAAATGAAAAGGGAAAACCATTGTATGCAAAACAGGTATATAATATAGTAAAGAAATATTTATCACTTGTAACTACAGTCAATAAAAAAAGCCCGCATATATTACGTCATAGTTTTGCCACCCATTTAACCAATAATGGTGCTGATTTGAATGCTGTAAAAGAGCTGTTAGGCCACAGCAGCCTGGCAGCCACACAAGTATATACCCATAACAGTATTGAAAAGTTAAAAGATGTTTATAAACAGGCGCACCCCAAAGCCTGATAGGGCTAAAAATTTGACTTAAAAAGGATATAAAAAATGATTTAATAACGTTTAATTTGAATGTAAAATTTTATCTTCATACATAGAAAGAAAAATCAACTCTTTTAAAGTTCTTTTACTTATTTATTTCACATTTTAAAGCGATTTTCTTATGAACGTAAACATCGAAACGGTTCATTTTACCGCAGACGCCAAATTGATTGATCACGTAAACGCAAAACTCCAAAAGCTAAGCACGTTTCATGACAGGATTATAAAGGCGAATGTTTATTTAAAGCTGGATAACGTAGTGCATAAAATCAAAGACAAAGTAGCCGAGATAAGAATAGATGTACCCAGGCACAGTTTTTTTGTAAAAGCATGTACAAAATCATTCCAGGAATCATTTGATACAGCACTGGAATCATTAATCACCCAAATTAAAAAACAAAAAGAAAAGCAAGCCGCTTAGAAAATTTTTTAATGCCACGCCAAAAGCGTGGCATTTTTATTTTTAAAGACTTTGAAAAATCACTCTTAAAAAATCTTTGTAAAATTTTGCTGAACAAAGTTTTCACTTACCTTTGCCATCCCGAAAAAAAAGGGGTAGTTCTTTATTGCATAACACTTTGGCGGTAAGAAGAATGGCTGGGAAGCCTATCAATAGTAAAGATTTGGAGGTATCCACTTTATCTCAACAGGTAGAGCATCCCGACTTACCATCGGGAAGGTCATTGATGAAAAAAGAATGTTTTTTGACAGATAGGCCACTTTAGCTCAGCTGGTAGAGCAACTGATTTGTAATCAGTAGGTCGTTGGTTCGATTCCGACAAGTGGCTCTTTAATATATGGGCAGTTTCCAGAGCGGCCAAATGGGGCGGACTGTAAATCCGCTGTCTTTCGACTTCGGTGGTTCGAATCCACCACTGCCCACAGCTCTTTGAATTAATAATCATCAATAGATAATTATTAATTGTATAAGCGGGAGTAGCTCATTTGGTAGAGCGATAGCCTTCCAAGCTATAGGTGGCGAGTTCGAGCCTCGTCTCCCGCTCTGGAAGCCAGGGTTTTCGGTTTTCGATTTTAGTTATGATTAACTGAAAGTTGATGGACTATGAACTCTTGAACTGGGCAAGCCGTTGTAGCTCAGTGGTAGAGCACTTCCTTGGTAAGGAAGAGGTCGTGAGTTCAATTCTCATCAACGGCTCTCATAGCTGCCCACAGAAAAAAAAGAACAAGTGTGCGACGCAACAATGTTAAATTAAAAAACTGTTGCCGGGTACATAAAAATAAATTTGCTGAAGCATAAAGCTGATAGCTGATTTTTAAAACACAACACAAAAACGATAAAGATGTCTAAAGAGACTTTTAAGAGGGATAAACCTCACGTAAACGTTGGCACAATCGGTCACATTGACCATGGTAAAACAACATTAACAGCAGCTATTACTTCCATTTTAGCTAAAAAAGGTATGGCTGAAGCGAAGAAGTATGATGAAATTGATGCTGCTCCTGAAGAAAAAGAACGTGGTATTACAATCAATACAGCACACGTTGAGTATCAAACTGCCAATCGTCACTATGCACACGTTGACTGTCCTGGTCACGCTGATTATGTGAAAAACATGATTACAGGCGCTGCACAGATGGACGGCGCTATATTGGTAGTTGCTGCAACTGATGGCCCTATGCCTCAGACTAAAGAACATATTCTTTTGGCACGCCAGGTGGGTGTACCCCGTATGGTGGTGTTTATGAATAAAGTAGATTTGGTGGATGACCCAGAATTATTAGAGCTTGTAGAAATGGAAATCCGTGAGCTTTTGTCATTCTATGGTTTTGATGGTGATAACACACCAATCATTCAGGGTTCAGCTATTGGTGCTTTAAATGGTGAAGAAAAATGGGTAGCTAAAATAGATGAGCTGATGGCAGCAGTTGACAGCTATATTCCTTTACCTCCCCGTCCTATTGATCAGCCATTCCTGATGTCAGTTGAAGACGTATTCTCTATCACTGGTCGTGGTACTGTTGCCACTGGTCGTATTGAAAGAGGTGTTGTTAAAGTAGGTGATGCAGTTGAAATAGTAGGGCTTGTAGAAAAACCACTTTCATCAACTGTTACCGGTGTAGAAATGTTTAAGAAACTGTTGGATCGTGGTGAAGCCGGTGATAATGCAGGTTTATTATTACGTGGTATTGAAAAGAAAGATATCCGTCGTGGCATGGTTATCGTTCATCCAAAAAGTATTACTCCGCACACTGAATTCAAATGTGAAGTATATGTACTGAGCAAAGAAGAAGGTGGCCGTCATACTCCATTCTTCAACAAATATCGTCCGCAGTTTTATTTCAGAACTACTGACGTAACTGGTGAAGTAACATTACCTGAAGGCACTGAAATGGTGATGCCTGGTGATAATGTAAGCTTAACTGTAAAACTGATACAACCTATCGCGATGGAAAAAGGTTTGAAATTCGCTATTCGTGAAGGTGGCCGTACAGTGGGTGCAGGGCAGGTTACTGAGATCTTAAAATAAAAATGCACGCCCCCATCTCCTTCCTCGTGACAGGATGGAAAGCAGAGATATTAATATTTGCAAAGTATTTGGGCAAAACGTTCAAATACTTTGTTTCTTTTAGAAAGTTCTTTATTCCTGGTTTATTTAATAGTTAGTCAACTTTTTTTGACCAGGAGATATACGGGTATAGTTCAATGGTAGAATAGAGGTCTCCAAAACCTTAGATCTGGGTTCGAATCCTAGTACCCGTGCCAGTAATCTGAAAATTTACATCTCAGGTTTTTGATAATTTTATCTGCCTTGTTTTGATGTATCTAATTTAGTTTATTGCATTTACAAACCACCTGCCATGGCAGGTTTTAAAATGAATTGATGAAGAAAGTTTCAAATTATTTCCGGGATTCTTATAAAGAATTGACAGAGAAAGTTACCTGGCCAACATGGACACAGTTACAGCAATCCACATTAATTGTGCTTTCTGCAACACTGTTAATTACTGCTATGGTTTGGCTTATGGATTTGGCAAGTAATGAAGTGCTGAAAATCATTTATTCTTTCTTCAGTTAATAAAATATAGTGATCATGGAAAATATTGAAGAGGCAAGTGTGGAACAACAACAGGAAACCAAGTGGTATGTGCTGCGTGTTGTGAGCGGTAAAGAAAGAAAAGTAAAAGAATACCTGGATAAGGATATAGTTCGGCAGGGATATGCAGAATTTATCAAACAGATATTCCTTCCCATGGAAAAAGTGTATAAGGTGCAGAATGGTAAAAAAGTAATGCGTGAAAAAAACTATTTCCCGGGGTATGTAATGCTGGAAGTACTTGATGGTAAGCTATCAGATGATATGGTACACCATATCAGCAATGTAAGTAATGTCATGCATTTCCTGACTGATGGAAAAGGTTCAAAGGGTAACATTATTTCTTTGCGCAAAGCAGAAGTAAATAAGATGCTGGGTAAAGTGGATGAAATGAGCGATGCCGGTGGTATGACAATGAGTGAGCCTTTCATCATCGGTGAGACAATCAAGATTATTGATGGAGCATTCAACGATTTTAATGGTGTGATTGAAGAAGTGAATGATGAAAAGAAAAAATTAAAAGTGATAGTAAAAATCTTTGGGCGTTCTACTCCGGTTGAACTGAATTATATGCAGGTGGAAAAGTTGAATTAAGTTCATTAAGAATAACTCCACAAAAAATTCAACCGCAACTCTTGTTGCGGTTTTTTTTATTCCAGGTTTTTTGATTTGTTATAACTTCTCCATTTCTCAATCAGCGATTTCATATCATCAGGAAGGGGAGCTTCAAAATATATTTCTTTGTAAGTAACAGGATGTACAAAACCTAATGTAGCTGCATGCAATGCAACACGCGGGCAGATTTCAAAACAGTTCTCTACAAATTGTTTGTATTTGGTATAAATTGTTCCCTTCAAAATTTTATCTCCACCATATTCCCAATCATTAAATAATGTGTGGCCAGCATGTTTCATGTGTACCCTTATCTGGTGGGTGCGTCCTGTTTCCAACCGACATTCCACTTCAGTAACATAATTAAATCTTTCTATTACTTTATAGTGAGTAATTGCATGCTTACCATATTCACCTTCCGGGTATGCATCAAACATTTTGCGATGTCTTTGATGCCTCCCTACATGAGCAGAAATAGTGCCTTCGTCCTGAAGTATGTTGCCCCACACCAATGCAATATATTTTCTTGTAACAGAATGGTTGAAAAATTGCTTGGCCAGATGCGCTGCTGCAGCAGCAGTCTTTGCAGCCACCAGCAACCCTGTTGTATTTTTATCAATACGGTGCACCAGTCCATATCTGGGCAAATCTTCCTCAGTGATGCCCGGATGCTGTTGTAAAATATGATAGGCAATACCATTCAATAAAGTACCAGTATAATTGCCAACACCAGGATGAACAACCATATTAAAAGGTTTATTGATAACCATCACATCTGCATCTTCATACACAATATTTAATGGGATATTTTCAGGCTTTACTTCTGTATAATCAGGATTGATGAATAACATGAGCGAGATTTTGTCGCCGGGTTTTATTTTATAATTACTCTTAACCAACTTTCCATTCACAGTTAAAAATCCCGCTTCTATAGACTGCTGGATTTTGTTTCTGCTCGCATTTTCCAACCTTGATTGTACCCATTTGTCAATGCGCATAGGTTCCTGGCCTGCATCAACTTTAAATACTTTTTTCTCATACACATCTTCAGCATTTTCATCCCTTATTATAGTTTCATCCCTGTCATTCATAGTTGCAAAAATACAGGTAGAATTTGCTAATTTATTTGATTGTAATTTTGTGTCATGCAGGAAATCATTTTACAGGATTTAGGTCACAGGTCTTACAAACCAGTTTGGGATTATCAGGAAAATTTGTTGAAACAAAAGATTGATGCAAAACGTATTGGATCTTCTTTACCTGATTATCTATTACTTGTCGAACACGACCCGGTTTATACCTTGGGAAAAAATGGGAAAGCAACCAACCTGCTGATTACAGAACATTTATTGGCACAAAAAGAAATCGAATATTTTCATATCAACCGTGGTGGCGATATCACATTCCACGGACCAGGTCAGATTGTTGGTTATCCAATTTTTGATCTTGAAAAATTTAAAACAGATATTGGCTGGTACCTGCGTTGTCTTGAAGAAACAATTATTTTATCCATCAATGAATATGGCTTGAAAGGTGAACGTAGTAAGGGTGAAACCGGAGTGTGGTTAGATGCCAATGTGAAAGGTAAAGAGAGAAAAATATGCGCTATGGGTATCCGTTGCAGCCGGTGGGTTACCATGCATGGATTTGCTTTAAACGTAAATGTTGATTTGAATTATTTTAATTATATCACACCTTGTGGTATCCAGGACAAGCAAGTCACATCATTACAAAAAGAATTGGGCACAAACATTCCAGTTGATGATGTGAAAGATAAAATCCTGAAAAACTTTGAACTCGTTTTCAACTGCAACATCATTTCTAAAAAAACATCTTTTACCATTTCTCAGCATTCAAAATAATCATCTGGCTGTTTAAATTTTCATAAAAAAAATAATGATACAATAATATACGAAGATAATCGTATAATTAATATTTGAATGACTTCTTCTTCAAAAATTACTTCTTTATGAAAAGAATTTTTGACCGCTACCATTTACAAATTTTCAGTTTCCTCACAATGGCAACGATCATAATTTGTGTATGGAAAAACCATTCTAATATGCAACATCGCATCTCTCCTACTCCTGTAAAAGATACCATACACAAAAAAAGTCAGGAAACAATTAATAATCCTATCAGCCTACAGGTTAAAGAACTGGAAGGGGTTTTGTTGAATACATGTCAACCCTGTATGCAGAATGAAAATAGCCTGTTTAATTTAAATAATGCAATAACATTTCATCATACAGATTATGCTATGATCTGATACCAATAGCGTCCTAAACGTTTTAAAAAAAATAGAGAAAGTTGTCTGTATCTCAAATAGCTTTGAGTTGCACAACAAAACCAACTTTCTCTATGTCAAAAATAT
>JAFDXI010000177.1 GCA_018268035.1 Bacteroidota bacterium
AAAGTAAGAAATTATGATCTACAAATAGTTGCCCTAGTTATTCTGATGATTTGTTTGATCAAATTCAATCCGGGAATTAACTATCATAATGGGATGTTGGCTTTTGTTTTTGCCCCATTTCTTTTGTTTCTTTCTGCGAACAATGGGATCGTTACAACTATCTTTAGGAAGAGAATTTTTGTATTCCTCGGTGAGATTAGTTATGGGATCTACATTCTCCAGCCTCCTGTATTTAATTGGGTAGATGTTACCCTTACTCACTTAAATATTAAGTTCTCGGAATCGTATGTACAGTTCTTCATCTCATTGTCGGTACTCGTCATTTTTTCGGCTTTGTGCTATAAATTTTTTGAAACCCCGATCCGGCGCTGGATTGTCCGTTTGTGAAAATGCCCAAAAGGGCTCAAGGCTTGCTCGTCGTTCCGCCTGATTGGACACTTTAAGCTGAGAGCGCGGTATTTGTGATATTTGGAGCGTGCAGTATATTGCATTCAAATACCGGCATAAAAAATTGTCGCTTTAAAGTCAAAACATTTGTATAATCAGCTTCTGTTTCCTGCTTTTCACCGCATCCTGTCTTGTGCTTCATGGATAGGAGTTTAATATTTTTCATAAAACGCAACATAGTTTCTGAAATGCGCTTCATTATTTCGTTCGTTTGCCTTATATCCTTAAGCATATTAGGAAGCATTTGCCTTGCACAATCAGGCCAAAACAATTTTTATGAAAATGGAGGAGCCTATCCAATGGCACACAGTGATGCCCATATTCCTTGTATCACACCGGAACAATACGTCTTGCTCGAAGCATCCTGCAAAGCCAATATTGCAAAGCTTGGTCTGAACCAGCCTAGCGAAAGTAAAGTAACCAAGACTTCTTTAAACTGGCCATTACGGGCGGCATCCGGATTCAAGGATTGTGGCTATTATAGCATCAGTGCCTACGTGGACCAGGATACTACTGCTGGCATCAAGGACTATAATTGCGGCACTAATACCTACAATGGGCATTTCGGAACAGATATCTTCAGCTACCCATTTTCCTTTTTAAAGATGGATAAAAACCAGGTGGAGGTCATCGCCGCTGCGCCCGGCACCATCATCAATAAAGCGGACGGCAATTTTGATAAAAACTGTGCTGGAAACAGCCTTCAGGCAAATTTTGTTGCCGTGCAACATACCGACGGTTCGATAGCGTTCTATTTCCACATGAAGTCTGGCTCGGTCACGACTAAAGCAATTGGGCAAACGGTCCTAGCTGGTGAGTACCTAGGTATCGTTGGTAGTTCCGGCAACTCCACTGGGCCGCATTTACATTTTGAAGTGTGGAGTGGCTCAAGTGTTGCTACCCGAATAGACCCTTATGCCGGCTCCTGCAATCTCCTTAATGGCAGTACTTGGTGGACAGCTCAAGCGGCCTACAGAAATCCATCCGTCATCAAAGCAGGAGTGCACAAAGCACCGCCCATCTATCCACCTTGTCCCGCCACGGAAATATCGAACGAGGATACTTGTTTTATGCCGGGAGCAAACGCTGTATTTGCAATATTTCTACGCGATGAGACGAGTGGCATGACGGCCAAAATGCAGATCTTGGATGCAAGCTCGAAGCCTGTGTCCAGTTGGCAAACGAATAGTACGAACAACCACAACGGGAGCTATTGGTATTGGACAAGAACTTTGCCCAGCACCAAGGGCCGCTACACCTTTGAGGTAAGTTATAACGGGACTACTTGCAGCAAGAGCTTTTGGATAGATTGCAGCTTGGCACCAACAGGCATAGAAGGGATGGCTGAAGCACAGCAGATTGCCGTATCCCCCAATCCTGTCCATAGCTTTTTTACTGTATCCGGAAGCCAATTGAGCGGTAATACCTGTCAGGTTACTTTGACAAACGTATTAGGGCAAACGGTATTGACGGATCAGCCTAAATTATTGAATCGGTCATTGTTCAAAACCTATCCTGTCACGGATTTGCCGGCAGGTATGTACTATCTTAGTATTGAGGCTGGTACCTTCAAAAACATCCGGCGGCTATTTATTGCTCACTAAGTTCTTGCGTCGTCGTGTATTGTTGAGCATATTATAACGAAAGCGCGCTGAGCGGTGATTCAGAACTGCCCCGAAAGGCATTATAGTAGCAAGTTCATTTTTGCTTGACCGGCAAACAAATTTTTCCCTAGATTTGTAACCACTGTCTAAGGTTGTATCATTTGGTTATGAAAGAGTATTTGACAATTTCTGAGCTTGCTAAAATGTTGAAAAAGAGCACAAAAACCTTGCGTCGTTGGGACGAGGAAGGGAAATTGTACGAATATAAAAATAGCTATCTTGCCTTTTTTGCGTAAAATATTTTCATCATAGCAATGCAAAACGGACTATATGAGCAGCTTGTAAATAAACTAGTTACAGCTCAGATTAGTCGATTGGATCGTGAGATATTTTTTATTAAGGAAGTCGCGATTGATAAAGCGGAAGCTGCAAAAGTGCTCAGTCAGTATTTGAGCACAATAATAAGACATGGTTTAAGTCTAATTTCTGGCGATGATGCGCTTGAACGGCAAATTAATTTAGCAAACAAACTTATTATTTTACTTAAAGATGAACTCAGCGATAATGACTTTGAGGATGATTTAATTGAAATAGAAGCTAAAATATTGACTGCTGTTTTTTCAAAAATTGATTCTGGAATTTCAAATTTTGAAAATTATTTAAAGCAGGTTACTCCTTATACCAGGTTGGTTAACAGTGAATTGTTTACAGGTAGTCATTCAGGGATTTCCTTAGAAAGTGAACTAAAGAAAGAAATTCTTTCTGCGGATAAGATCAATTTTTTAGTATCGTTTATCAAGTGGACGGGCATTAGAATATTTGATAAAGAGCTTCGTGAATTTACGGAACGTGGGGGCAAATTACAGATCATCACCACTTCCTACATGGGAGCAACTGATTTAAAAGCCATTGAATTTTTATCCTCCCTAAAGAACACCGAGGTAAAAGTCTCCTACAATACAGATAATGAACGCTTGCATGCCAAGGCCTATTTGTTTTATAGAAATTCGGGGTTTCATACAGGATATATTGGGTCGTCCAATCTCTCCCGTTCTGCATTGACAAATGGCTTGGAATGGAATCTGAAAATAACAACCAAAGAAATTAGCCATGTAATTGATAAATTTCAGAAAACATTTGATACTTATTGGCAGGATAAGGAGTTTGAATTCTTTGATAGAACAAGGGATGTAGATAAGCTGAAGCGGGCTTTACGCTTGGAACGGGGGACAGAGGGACAAAACCCCATATTGTTTTTTGACATCAAACCCTTCCATTACCAAGAAGAAATCCTGGAAAAGTTAGCAACTGAGCGAAAAGTACATCATCGCAATAGGAACCTTATTGTTGCCGCAACAGGAACTGGAAAAACGGTAATTTCTGCCTTTGA
>JAFDXI010000178.1 GCA_018268035.1 Bacteroidota bacterium
ATTCCCGGTTCAAACCCATCAGGATGGTACGAGCCGATTCTGCGGCATCAGTAATATCCAGCATGTTTTCTTTGTCGAGTGGATTGCAACGATGGCTGTGTGACAAGTCATCAAAATTGATCACATAAAATGTCGGAGGTGTTTTAAAGCGATGACGATTCTTTAAATAATGATTGTAAACAATAATGGTGAGATCGTCAAATTTGAAATCATATACAAACATCGAAAACCCTTTTGCCAGGTGTTGAGTGATCAGGTGCCGTATTACAAAATAACTTTTACCTGAACCCGGCGAACCACAAACCAAAACCGAACGGAAAGGATTAATTATATTGATCCAGCTATTACGAACTTTTCCTTTCAAATGATATTTGGCTGGAAGGTTGATGGAATACTCGTTATTGAGCAGCCGTTCTTCCTGTGGAAAGGTTTCATTTTCCTTGTTGAAAATATCCTTGTTGTTCAGCTTCATTTTAATGACACGGGAAAGCAGCGTACCGCCGGTCAAAACCAAAATAAATCCGGTGGTGGTACTAAGCATATAAACTATCGCCACGTTAGTAACGATTGCAGGTATGAATAAACTGAAATAACTTCCGAAATAGATCAGCAGACCTGTAATAATATAAGCAAAGGCTGTTTTGTGATTCAGATTTTCATCTTTCTTCCCTTTTGCTCCAAATAAGGATATAATTAATAAAGCCAGCGCAATCAGTTTGGCAGTATTAAAGTGGCTGAATAATCCTGTATTGCCTATATTACTTAAAAGCCTGTCCGAAATTTCTGCGGTCAGTTCCCATTTCTCAAATGCCTTGTAGCAGTAATAATAAAAATGCAAGCCCAATATAACGATGCTCATCAGCCTTGTCATGTCGAGTATCTTCCTCAACCCCTGTTCATTTTCTCCTGTGCTCATACGACTTCATTTAATATGTTATAGTGAAATTCGTTTGCGTTTTTTTCTTTTTCGTTTCTTTAATTGATGTGGTATATAATCAGGCGTTGGCTTGTTTTCAGCCAGCGCCAAAACGTGCGCATGTGTATCTATTTTTGTACGCTTTTCAAAAACCAGTTCTTTCTTTTGCTCATGCATGGGTGTTGGTTTTTCTTTTAAGTTTTTCATCTGACCGGCTTCCTTCATGGGTGATACCGCAAGACCACATTTTTCAAGGATAGCTTTGGCACTGTATGGCTTTCCTATATCGCTGCCGTTAAATACGGTTTTATTTTTATGATCTACATAGGTTATCCCGTATATCACACCGTCTCTCCCGGTTCTTAATACCGTACTGATATTTTCTTTTTCCAGGGCCTTGATAAATGCAGCAAGGTTTGTAGGCGGTTTGTTCAGTTGCCAGTCAATGGTGGCTTTTAATTTCTTCTTTAAAGGAATTTTCAATGGTTCATTTTCATCAAATTTTTTCTCCAGGTAAGCCAAGGTTGGTTTCATATAGAAGGCGCTGGCTTTGATAGGTGTGCCTACTTTATTTCCGTTCTCATCCAGTACCCGATAGGTCAGTCCTTTTTGCTGAAACATTCGTGAATCCTCACTGCCCCTGTCGGCTACTACATTGTAAAGCTTCAGTGCGGCATTTAATTCTGGCAGCGAATTATACTTGTACTGGTTTAATACTACCATCAGCACATTGGCAATAGCCCGCTTGGTTTCCGATTTTCCATAGATTACTTTGGATGCATTAACAGGAAGCACTTTGAACGTATCGGATGTTTTTTTACTGTCTGCTCTCACCAGGCCAAACTCCTTTTCAATATCCTTGCGGGCTTTCTCCGATTGATTACGTCCCATATTGTGCATCGAGATCCGTTTGCCATCTTTTTGGATATTAGTGCTGACAATATGGATATGCGGGTGGCCAGCATCGTGATGCCGGTAAACAAGGTATGGTTGCTGACCGAAGCCAATCTGTTCCATATAACGATCTGATATTGCTGCTAATTTCTCGTTGGACAGTTGTTCGGACGGATCGAAATTCAGTGATACATGAAGCGTATTAGTAACAGCCCGGTCATTTAGTGAAATGAGCCGTTCAAAATGGTTCAACTTATCATAAAAATTCAGTTTTTCAGGGTCTTTCAGAAAGCCGGAAGCAGACAGGATTTCTGCCTTGCCCTTGCGCAATTTTTCTTCGTTATAATTAAGCGCTTTTGAAATGCTTTTACTGGTATTTATTCTTGCAACCATTGATCGGATATTGAAGCGATTTTTAAATTGATTTCATCCATTTTTTGAAACAAAATTTCCCGGCTGTTTGCGACCTGTTGCGCCCAGTATTTCAACTCCGAATTATTGGTTGAAGTATGCAGTTTTTTAACGGCCTGATTGATATTGTTTCCAATGGCCTTTAACTCGTTTCGGAGCAAGATCATTTCTGCCACAAAGTCATCTAACGATTGATTGCGGGTGTAAACTGTCACTGGTTTATCCAGTAATATATCCCTGGCATAGCTACTTATTTTCTGCTTCGTGGAAGTGGAAAATCCTACGTGCAATTTTTTATATTCCATTTCGGTCAGGCGGATATGCAGCCATCTCGTCCTGTTGTTTGTTTCACTGATCACTTTTCATTCACTCTTTATTGCTTTAAATGCCTTTCTCAGCCCCCTGCGACTCCGGAGCAAAGGGGGTTAAATGCCCGGTTGTGATACAACCGTACATTTAACCAGGTACGCCTCGGAGTACCCTGAAGCCTTCTCGTTTTGGAGGATCACTTTTCGGTTTATATAGGATTATGTTTATGCTGTTATTGTTGAAAGAGGCTTATAAAATGGTTGCTGAAACAGGATTAAGGCGGTTGGACAGATGTTTTCTTGCCTATCATTACCAGCCATTCATTAAGGTCTTTATAGTTCTTGTATAAATTGCTTTCGTCCCTGTATTTTGTGTCACAACTTTGTGCATCCCGACTGCAATTTTGTCCGGCCATATCATTGTCGAGGAAAAGATGTATGGACTTATACTGTGCAAAAAAAGGCTTTGATGTTTCAAAAAATGAGAGAGAGTTCAGGATGCAATAATCCCATTTTTTAAATTCGTCTTTCGGAAAGATTGTGACCAATGAAAGGAAGTCGAAAAAACCTTCTAATAAGGCTATTTTTTCAGCACCGTTTTTAATCGTCGTTATCCCTTTTGGGGAACTGCTGTTTTTGCAAAAAGAATTGCGTAATTCATAGCCGCCACAGTCATTTAAAAAACCTATGGAATAATAGCTTTTGCTGTTCCATTCATAACTTACTTCTTTGCAAAATTTTTCAGCGATGTGCAGCGGAATTTTGCGGCTATGGAGATACCGAATCAGTGTCAGCGAATGAAGCAATTCAATTTTCTTTATGATGATTTTATTGGAATCGTCTTCGGATAACTCGGGAAAGGCTGGCTGCTTGTGAAAAGAAAGAAAGCCATTTAGGGACCGGAGAAATTCTCCAACTGTACAGTTATGATAGAGTACGGCGAAGTCTATAACATTGCCACCCTTGCCAATGCCATGATCATACCATCGGTTAAGTTTGCGATTTACTTTAAAGGAAGATGTTTCCTCTGACCTTAAAGGAGATAAATACCAATAGTCGTACCCTCGTACTTTTTTTGGCTCGAAGCCTAATTTGGACAGATAATCCACTATGTCCATTTCCCTGGCCTGTTCACAGGTAATAGCTGCCTGATTGTTTCTCATTACACACGATTTTCGATACTCTCTTATCAGTAACAATGTGAAATTAAATCCATCCTGTGGCATAGAAATATCCCCTTCAAATTCTGAAGGGGATGAATCAAATAAGCACGACTATTTTTGTCTCGTGAAAATGATTTGTGAATGAAAAAATCAACAACTATGCAGCCCAATACAAATGTCGCAAAAGTGTATGATACTATCCTCAGCATCCCCGGCATGAATGATGAAATAAAAGTGAACTTGCGCACTTCCCGTAAAAATCTCTTATTGCTGAACAAAGTAATCGAAAGAGGAATTAACGGCAAGGACTCGGAAGATAAATCCATCAGCGTCCTGGAATCTATTCCAAAAGAAGCCTTACAGGAAATAGGAGAAATAGCCGTTCAGCTCTTGAGCAATGCGGGTCTTTCAGAGATGAATGAGAAATTGAAATCTTTTTGAATTATACTTGGATACAATATTTACTTTTAATTATAGTCAACTACTTTATCGTGTTAGGAACCAAAAAGCATCAAAAATATTCAACAAAAGAAAACAAGAATAAAATAGATTTTATTTCATTTAGCTAAATAATTCTGTTAAATATCGCGGGTTAGATTCAACTCGGCCAATATCATCCAATATATCGATGCGCATCTGCTGTTTTTCCCAGTAAGTAAGACCCTGTAGCAGATTTATGGCCGAGTTTGAAACTTCATTTAATCTATCTCGTACCACTCTTTCGGCTACAAAATCCAGTGCATTCAGAAAGTCTTCCGTTATAGAACCTGACAATCCAAATTGTCTTTCAGATAAGCCCATGATGACCAACTGCTCTATTGCGACACTTGGCAGATTCAGCCTGTTTGCATCTCTATATAACTTGATTAATTTTATAACCTTTCTTTCCTCTGGTTTGTTCTTAGTGAGGTTCCGCTGATCAGCAAAATCAGCAAGATGATAACTGGGCTGCCCTAAGAAATTTTCGGCCCTTTCGTATATGCTGATCTTTGTTTGGGAACCATACACTAGCCTTGCCGGAATTATATCAAATGAAAATTCATCCCTGCCGTTTTGCACGGTAACAGTAAAGGCACTTCCAGTTTTTTCAACCGATGCCCAATTCCCAAACAACCTTTTAACCGAAAAATAGGTGGCGTCATACATCTCTTTTAAAGTGGTGAATGCATTATGCCTAAATACAACGAGTAAATCCAAATCGTAACTGGAATTAACAGCTGTTCTTTTCGCAAATGAACCTGCATCTTTAACCGGGAACGGCATGTCATATCCGAACTCCTTATCAAGGCTATCTTTAATTCTAGATCTTAGTCTTAAAAACTCATTAAACGTAGATGGAACGCTCTTCAGGTGTTCACTTTCCAGTAACTTCTGCAAAAAACTATCTGAGTTGAATGGCAAATTGCGTTCCCCCCAAGTCTTATATTCGTAGTATACTGCACCAGCAAAAGCTCCACCCGTACCCCAAGTCACGAATGAAGTTAATGCACTTCGTTTGTCGATGTTATTCCAAGTAAAACGCTGCCCTGCGTCCTTTAGTGATTGATATTGAAGCAGCAGGTTGCGGCCGAGGCCAATTGCCCCAACCATGGTAAAACCATTTCGTATGTACCGTTCCCTTCTTCTCATCTTAGTCTTTTGAATATTTCAAATTAGCTGCCCACTTGGTGTGCGGTGAAATCTCATATTTATAATTCTTACCATTTTCATCATGACCCAAGCGTTGAATTAAATAGTCGGTCACCCAAATGTATTGATCCGTATCACCCTGATCACATAACTGCTCAAGTATGCGGCTCTGAACGTCATTGGGTAAAAAATCGTAAACCTCGAATACAAACATACCAGGCTGACCTGTTTGCAGCTTAAAAACTGGTGTCTGAACTGTTCCTTTATACTTGTAGTTAATCCAGCGAAATTTGTCGTGAGGCAAGATATCTGTTTGAATCAACTCTTCGCAAAACTCCCTCCAAGGCGAAACCTCGCGGTCTTCACGAGAGTAAAACCAATCCAGGAGTGCCGTCAGATTCCAACCTTTCACGTAAACCCGAAGGTCTCCTTTTGCAATACCATGAGATGTTTCTATCAGTTTGTCGGGTCGCACCTGTAATTTGTCAAATATCTTTTCCGATCCCGGCAACGTCTGGAATGCTCCACCTACGGGTTGGAAATAATTTCTATGCCTGCTTTTCACCAACAAGAATTTTCCCTTTGCCTGTATACGAAACAGGTAGGAAATAGAAACACGAACTTCCTTATTTTGATATCGTAGCTTAGACGCAATCCATAACCTGATCCGCTTCAGGTTATATAGAAACTCGACAAGCCCAACCAGTATTAATCCGCTAACGACATTCACAGAAAGATTAACCAGGTTATTGCTTAAGGCATCATCCTGTTTGGGTGGAACGATAATCCTGTATATTATATATATCAGGAAAATAGCGAACACTATATAATATGCGTACCTTTTTTTCATTTTATTTCCGGGCTGGGTTTTACACGC
>JAFDXI010000179.1 GCA_018268035.1 Bacteroidota bacterium
ATCCACTTCGCCATAACCGGTTATTCCTTCATCCGTTTCCACGGTAATAATCAAATCGTCCTGTGTGCCATCGGCTGCGCTTGAAATTTCCGGCAGGCGAAGAACGGTGGCTGTTACATTTGTAATTTTCATTCTTAGTATTAATCGTTTATTAATTCAAACATTTACTGCTACACCAACTTCTGAACCGCATCTGTTCCAATTTTCTCTTTGTTGGTTTTAGTTTTCAAAAAAGCTAAAAGTCTTTTTTCATATACTGTTACCATAAGGGTACCTGCGATAATTATCGCTCCGCCAATAAGCATAACCACCGTTATTTTTTCATTCAACAACACTATTCCAAGCAAAGCGATAAAGAATGGTAATAAATAATTGCCAAGTATGGCCTGTGTGACATCCATCCGTTTGAGTATATAGAAAAACAACAGCATGGACAGGCCATAAACAACAAAACTGAGTTCGAGCATACTGAATAAAACCGTCTTTCCCGAATTAATCAGTTGCGGGAAACTGAATGGCTCAACCCATATTAAAAACGGGATGCAGGCAATGCTGCCCACTATGGAACAGTACACCAGTATTTCAAGCTCTGAAAAATTTTTATCAACGAGTAGTTTGCAATACGTATTATAAAAAGCACAGCAGGCGCAGGCCAAAAGAAAAATGAGGTTGCCTGTAAAATACTTACTTTCCGAAAAGTTGGCGCCTTTCAAATCGGAAAGGGAGGTGAGCAAAACGCCTGCAATGGCAATAATAAATCCTGCTGCACGTACTATATTCATTTTTTCTTTCAGCAATATGGAAGCGAATACGGCCACCAATACGGGGATGGTCAGTGTAATGATACCCGCATTGGCGGCTAATGTTTTTGTAGCGCCAACCGTATAGAGCCATTGCATTAAAAAAACACCAATCAGTCCCGGTACAATAAAATATCTCAAATCTCTCCAGGAACGGCTCACTGAGTTTCTCCGCTTTCTGTTTTCCATCCATAAAAAGGGAAGAAAAAAGACAGTGCTGATGAGCAGGGGGACAAAGGCAATGGTGACAGGCCCCAGCTTATCGCCAATCAGGCGAATAACGGGAACCTGGGTGGCCCACATAAAATTAACGAGGATAACCAAAAACCAATCCCTGCTTTTTTGCATAGTGGTTAGTACTTTATTTGAATACTATCTGACGAAAAAATAAAATCATTTAGGTGGCAGCCCCGAACCAAACCCGCCATCCACTACATACGCTGAACCGGTAACAAAAGAAGCGTCATCACTTGCGAGGAAAATAGCAACCTGCGCCACTTCTTCCGGTCTTCCTATCCGCCAAAGGGCATGTAATTTTCCTGCCTCGGCACGGGCCTGCGCAGGGTTTGCCTGGCTTTGAAAATATCCTTCAGCAAGACCTGCATCAATATAACCGGGGCAAATGCAGTTAACCCTTATACCCTCATGTCCATGGTCAATGGCCATTGCTTTTGTTAAGCCAATTATTGCTGCTTTTGTAGCGCAATACCCCGCACAGGAAGGCTCTACAAAAAAACCATTTACGGAAGACATGTTTACAATCGAGCCTTTCGATGTTTTTAAATGCGGAAGGAATAATTTGGAACAAAGAAAAGCGCCGCCCACATTGACCGACATCTGCTTATTCCATTCTTCAAAAGAAGTATCAGCAATGGTTTTGTTTATTTGGATAGCCGCATTATTGATCAGGGCATCAATTTTTGAAAACCGTTTTATCGTTGTTTCCACCAGTGAAGCCACTGAAGCGGGATTTGATACGTCTGCCTGGCAGGCAAAGGCTTTACCACCTGATGCGTTTATCTTTTTTACTGTTTCTTCAGCAGCATTTAAATCAATATCTGCAACCACAACAGAAGCGCCGGCTTTTGCAAACTCAATAGCGCAGGCCCGGCCTATGCCCGATCCCGATCCTGTTATTACTACCGAACGATCTTGCAATTTCATAGAATGCAATTATAATGCTTTATATTTTTGATACACTTCACCCAGCGTTTTTCCATTCAGCAGTTCGGCTCTTGATAAGTCTTCAGCATGCACTTTTTCTTTAGCTTGTCGAATTACTTCCACTTCAATGGCTTTTGGTATTACTACAATGCCATCGAAATCGGCATAGATCAGGTCGCCGGGATGAACCAGCACTTCGCCGCATTTCACCGGTTCATCATAAGCCACTACCAGTCCCCGGCCTTTTGAGTCGAGCGGTCTTATGCCGACATAGTACACGGGAAAATTCATGTCAATAATTTTTATACAATCCCTTATCTGGCTATCGCACACACAACCGGCTACCCCTTTTCGTTTTGCCAATGTTGACATCAGTTCACCCCATGGCGCATTGGTACCGCTTACATCCGTGGAATGCACCACAACATCCCCTTCTTTTAGTGAGTCCATCGCTTCAATTTCCAATCCATAAGGGTTTTCTTCATCTACATAATCCACTTCTTTCCATACCATCGTCCGGGCCCTGCCGATAAACCCGCAATTTCTTATATCCGGCAACAATGGCCGCAAACGCTGATGCATAGCCTGGTTACGATAACCAAGATCATCGAGAATGTCGCAAATCGCGGCAACATAAATATGCTGCTTAATGTAATCAAGAAGCTCTGATTCAAAATTCATTTCATTTTTCATACTACAGCGGAATTGCAGGGTTAAATATCCCTGTCAATGTAACGAAAATA
>JAFDXI010000017.1 GCA_018268035.1 Bacteroidota bacterium
CCAATCCTGAAGAATCTTATCTTTTTTATATAATCTGCCAACTGACTCATAAAGAGAATATAATCTGGAATAGTCATTCCCGTTATAATTTACATTTGAATAGATATCGGACAAATACAAAATCGAATATCTTCTTTCTTCATTCAATAGATGAAATTTTTGTAGTCCAGCAACCTGTTCAAAAAAATAGGCCGCAGAATCTAAATTTTGTTTTATGGATACTTCACTATTGCCTGCTTTAGCTTGCGATCTATAAAATTTACCTTTATTAAATATTGCTAATTCTTCTTGAGTTAATATTGGTTCTATGGTGTTAACTTTTGTAGTTGAACATCTAAGAAAAAATATCATAAGCATATATAAAAAGTAACGTTGCATAGTTATTCCCATGTTGCGGTGTATGGATTGTAATTGCATTTTGAATGCTCATTTGGAACTTTTAATCGCACCATATAGGAATTGAAATAGTACATAACAGGTGTAAAATCTCCTGTTGTGATCTTTTAATCGCACCATATAGGAATTGAAATTGATGTTGTCATTGGGTTAGTCATACCGGATGACAACCTTTTAATCGCACCATATAGGAATTGAAATTACATTAAATCTACTTATCCGCAAAATGCGACAGGCACTTTTAATCGCACCATATAGGAATTGAAATACCGGAAGCCCGCTGGAATATCTTCGTAGAATTTCCCTTTTAATCGCACCATATAGGAATTGAAATGTATCAACATCAACTAAACTATTCCACGATTGGATAACTTTTAATCGCACCATATAGGAATTGAAATAAAGTTCGGGCGTTTGTAAAAGCCTGTCATCTCCGCTTTTAATCGCACCATATAGGAATTGAAATTATACCCCGCAACCTTTTACATGGTTCAGTCTCACTTTTAATCGCACCATATAGGAATTGAAATATGACAACAACAGGTGATATTATTGTCGGTGGTAGTCTTTTAATCGCACCATATAGGAATTGAAATATATCGGTACGTATGCACAGAGGCTTACATTAACTAACTTTTAATCGCACCATATAGAAATTGAAACTGATCTGCAATGATTGTTACCTTATCCCCTTTTTATCTTTTAATCGCACTATATAGAAATCAATAAATAAATAGAATCTGGTTTATTACAATTCCTTTTTCCCTTTATTAAGTTTTTCTATTAGAATATTGTCTAAGTCTAAATTTGAAATAGGCTGTTTATAACTCAAAAAACTTTACACTGCTAGCGTTAATTTGTAAGATAAAAATGAAACAACAGCAATATTTTATTACTGCTGTTGCTTCAATAAAACTCAACGGATAACAGAAGCTCCCTGCATTTATTTATCAAAAAAGCTTTGCGCGATCAAAAGAAACAGTATTCCTTTTGCAATGCACCAGTATAAGTAGATGATGAGTGCATTTTTCCCATACTTCCTGAAAAATGGTTTTGACAGGATTGCTTTCATACACTTCAGATTATGATATTTTCTTTTGCCCAATAGTAAAATCATTGGTGTTTTACTTTTATAACTGATATAATCATTTCCAAACTGTACTGTTAAATCTCTTTCTTCAAACCAAATGGCAGTAAATATGTAACCTGTTGATACCAGTGCAAACAGCAGGTGTGCGGCAGACATTACTGGTGTTGCCCGGAAACATATCAGCCAGCCAAAGTAAAGCGGATGACGGACGTACTTGTAGAAAAAAGGTATGCGAAATTTGAGCGGTACATATTCTTTCCCAAGAAAATAAAACCAAACCTGGCGTAAGCCGATCAAATCAAAATGATTAATTAAAAAAGCGCTGATCATTATTATTTCCCAGCCTATACCAAACAATGATGTGAGTATGGTTTGACCCGCAGTATCTTCCAGATGAAACCACCCACGGGCTGCCATTGCCACATCATCAGCATCATGCAAAGACTGGAGAAAATACATAGGTACTGCGTTCAATATGCTCCGGAATATGCTTTACCCATTTTGCCTTAAAATATTTATTGTCCCTGTTTTACTTTGAGTATATTGTTTGGCAGCAGCCCATGTGCCTCTTTATGAGTCTGTATCACATCGGTTGATTTGTTGGCCTCCGATAAACAAAATACTTTGCCTTTCTTTTCATCCACCCAATAGTTGATAAAATTTACATGGTATTTTTTCTGGACAGATAAATCTTTCTTATGAGCTGATACCACAGCTTCAGTGGTTACATTGCCAGGGCCCAGGTCATGTATATCGAGGTATAAATTTTTCCCACCCAGCATTGAAGCTTCTGTACCTTCCATTACTGAAAACACTTCATCAGGAATTAACCCATGTGCTTCTGAGTGTGTTTTTGTAATGGAGTTGCTATCTGCAGCCGATGACAAACAATACACATCGCCCTTAACAGTATCAACCCAGTATTTAATAAACTGTACACGGTATTTTCTTTGTGTGCTCAAATCTTTTTGATGTGCTGCTGCAACGGCGCCGGCTGTTATATTTCCCTGACCAAGATGGTGTACATCAATATATAAATTTTTCGTAAACACATTCCCTATTGTTTTATTATTTGATTGAGCCACTGATGTTACAGAAAAAAGCGTGGATATCAATAGGGGCATCATAATAGTTATTGCTTTCATACTTTTATTTTTAGCATGTATAAAAATAATGGAGAAGGTCGTAATTTAAGTTTTCTCAGGATTGCTTTCCTTCCCCATTGAGTTGAGTGGATTATAGGGGTGAAGGAAAATTATTGTGGTTAAAATTTGTTGTACGCAAATGGAGATGTATTGCTGGATTGGTTGAATGGAAAACACCGTCAGGATTATAATTCCATACCCATGCATGCAATAGCCACAATTGAAACCCTGTATTGCCGTCCCATATATCTGTATTTCCTGTAAAGCCTTCAGGTTTGGGCATATTCAGCGGAACAGCATATTCAATGGCGACCAGGTATGGTTTTCCTTCTTCATCTTTATTATAAACAAGAATCTCCGGTTTCTTTAGATCAAAAATGCTGTCAACCAACGATGTTTTCATATAATGATGCCCCATATTTTCAGTATTCACGGCTATATCGGCATAACCATCTGCTAAAGCATTATCTATGCTTTGATAACGAGCCGAGGCATCACGGGCCAGTTTTAATTCTGACATGGTTTGGCTGTTCAGTCCGGTATACCGGTCTAATAAGTCAGGATTTTCAACCGATTCTTTTTTACAACTGAGGGTGAGAATAGAAAGCATCAGTGCCAGGGA
>JAFDXI010000180.1 GCA_018268035.1 Bacteroidota bacterium
GTTGAGAACGGCTTCATTTTGCGGATGCGCCAACACTAGAACCTGGTGTTTATTAATTTGTTGTGGTTTTTTAGTTTGTAATGCCGATGTGCTAGGCAATTGCTTTTTTGTCTAGGAATACAATATCCGTTGCTACAATTTCGGTAAAGCAGCGTTTTTTTCCTTCTTTGTCGGTGAATTCTTCGTATTTGATGCGGCCATCTACCATTACTTGGCTCCCCTTACTGAGGTATTGTTTTGCCAGGTCTGCGGGCTTTCCCCAGATGCTTACATTATGCCATTGTGTATCGGTTTGTGTTGTACCGTTTTTGTCGCGGTAGCTTTCACTGGTTGCGATGCGCATTTTTGTGAGGGAGATGCCGGTAGGCAAGGTTTTCATTTCGGGGTCATTGCCGAGGCGGCCAATGAGTTGTACTTTGTTTTTAAGATTGTTCATGATGTTACTTTTTTTTGTTTGCAGCGGTGCTGCTTTTGATTAAGGTATTTTCTGTTGTTCTAATTCCAAACTAAATTGTGTCGTGTTACCGGGCGTAGATCTATTGTTCTTAAATGTAGTCGCGAGGGAGTGCTGGTTTGTCGCCAATTGGCAGGTTCGTGTTTTGAGTTAATCTGAGGCAAAGATGCAGCTGCTGGAAAACGATACTCGGTATTTAATCATTTATGAGCGAATGCAATTGTTTGTACCCGTTTGTAATTGGGTAGAATTTTCTTTAATTTAGCAGGATGCAAACTGATTCTCGCCCCTGCTTGGAATGTGGAAAGGCATTAAAAGGTCGTACGGACAAAAAGTTTTGTGATGACTATTGTCGTAATGCGTACAATAATCGCCAGAATTCGGACAGCAATAACTTTGTTCGGAACATCAATAATGCCCTCAGAAAAAATAGGAGGATACTGGAAAGCCAGATCCGTGCGCCCCAGGAAATGGTGAAATGTCCTCGTCAAAAGTTAGCAGAGATGGGTTTTGACTTTCGGTATCATACCCATCAATATCAAAACAAGAAAGGGCAAGTGTATCAATTCGTATATGAGTATGGTTATCTTATTTTGGAAGGAGATTGGCTGCTCATTGTAAAGCGAAAATCGGAAGCCAATGATGGGAACACCGCAACTTCACCAGGAGTATAGGAAACAGTACGAGTTTGGAATAATAGAGTTTTATTGATCTTTGTGATGATGTTCCAGTAATGAAGGGCCTTTCAAGCAGGTTGATTATTTCGGAGCTTGGATTGAAAAATCTGGATGGCTTGAAGTCAGTTACTTGATAATACTATAGTGGCTGAGTAAGTAAGCTATATATTATTCAGATTTGGTGCGTTGTTACATTCTAAGGCGAAGTGTTTTTTTGTAGATAGGAACCTTAATAGATGGACAATTTTTGCGCAAAAAGAATAGATTGCTTAAAAATAGACGCAAGTCCAAAGTTAGGGGTATTATCCTTCAGGTTTTATAGTATTAGTCTGAGGGCTGGTTGTAGTAGGCTAGTTAGTAAGTGATTATTGATTGTGCTTGTGTGGATAAATATTTTTGGATTTACTTGTTTGGCTGGGAAACTTGCGTATATTTGTGAGTTGTCCGCCATTGTCCTTTTGCTAAACATTTGATTGTCATAGTTTTTCGCCTAAGGGCGAAAGCAAAAGGCCAACGGACGTACAACAGGCGGTTTGAGCGCAAGCAGGGGCTTGGTACTTTGAGCAGCCTTTGTAGTTATTTCTGCTTTGAATCTTTGAAGATCTTTAGTAGTTTTATGCCCTGCCTGCGTCAAGCCGCGGGCCGTTGGCAGAAATGGCGACCCACCTTAGTTCTTTATTCAACCGTAGGAAAAGCCTTCATCAATAGACCTGAGCGGCACGGCCTGAAACCCATACTAGTCAAGGATTACAGGACAATAACACACCGACGGCTATACAACCCAAACGGAAGGAAATAACTAAAATTGCAATAGAGAAAAAGCGGAAACTATTAAGCCAGCGGGAGCAATAAAGCCCTCCGAAAGCCCGTTGTTAAAGCGGAGGAGGCGAAAAATCGTACTAATTTGAAAAAAATCACTAGTTTAAGTTGTATTGCACTTCTATTATTTTTCGTTTCTTCGTGTAGAAAAACTGTAAACAATGAAGTTCAAAAGAAGAACTTTGGTCAAAACAAAAATAATAGCTATCGACTCGCATCAACTGATTTGAACAATGCTGTTGGAGTTTCTAGCTATGGATTTCTAGTATTTGACAGTACTGCACTTAGCTTATTTTCGGAATTTTTGAAAGACAATGACACGAATGACATTCATGAGTTTGTTGGCCAAAAGGGTATTGTCCCTCAAATTGAAACGTTTGAGCATGCTGATAATAGTATTGAACCTTCGATTGAAAATTGCGAATTCTTTTTTAATAAGGACGGCATTGTGCAAATTGGCGACATACTAATTAGGGGTGTAAATAATGATGGTTATGTACTAGTATTGCCTGTGGAATATAATAGTCCTGAAAATTATCAGAAGTTATCTTCAAAGACATTTGACCCTTCAATTATGGCAAAATTGTTAGTAAGCCGTGATTACGCTCCAAGCATGAGTGAATTTGTTAGATCAAATATTGGTTATAATGGAACTACAACAGACAGTTTGCCGCCAATCCAAGCGAAATTTTGGGGTTGGGGAGAATGGCATAGGACTGGAGGCGTAGCTTGTCATAGGCATTATTATATGTTTGGGATCACTGTTGGAAGACAATACGGATATTGTCCCTAGCCATAGTGTTAATGAAGTTGGTCAGGTTTCTGGCCAACCCATTTTCTTGAATTCTAACCCAAATATTATGCTGAAATTTTTATTGTTTTCGATTTCGTTATTTTCATATAATAGTTTAGCGGCACAAATAAATCATCAAATTTTTTTTAAAGACAGCCTCCTAAAAACGATCAATCTTCAAGAGGTAATTGTTACGGGTTATAGAAATACAGAGTATAGAAAAAGGATAACACACAAAAACATACAATTAATTTTTAATAATAAAAATGATACATTTCATCATGGGTGGGATTCTACATACTTCTTGACACGAATAGAAAAATTAGATAGCCAACAAATTAAGTTAGGAGATGTAATCTGTCGTTTAAAGTCTTTTGACACATCAAAATTTGTTCCTCAGCTTGTTGTCTTCCAAATAAACAAGGGCGATACTATATTAAAAAAAATAAACATATGTTGTAGCAATTTATTGCATAGAGGTAGATTAACATTGAACCTGAATGATAGCAATATAATTCTAGGGCCTACCGAATTTTATCTTGGCTATGGGTTTTTAACTAAAAATAGAGAAACTGAATTTTCGTATAAACTTTTTGCTACAGATAAAGGGCATGGCATGCTATTAGTACAGTCAGCTGCCGGAATACATTTTGAAGTGGACAAAGAACTACCTTGTATATTTCCCTTTACGATTTCTTACAGACGCTTTCCCTAATACCACTTCTGCCAACAAGCGGTTTGAACGCAAGCAGGGGCTTGGTACTTTGAGGAGCCTTTGTAGTTATTCCGGGCTTTGAATCTTTGAGGTACTTTAGTAGTTTTATGCCCTGCCTGCGTCAAGCCGCGGGACGTTGTCCGCCATTGTCCTTTTGCTAAACATTTGATTGTCATAGTTTTTCGCCTAAGGGCGAAAGCAAAAGGCCAACGGACGTACAACAAGCGGTTTGAGCGCAAGCAGGGGCTTGGTACTTTGAGCAGCATTTGTAGTTATTCCGGGCTTTGAATCTTTGAGGAACTTTAGTAGTTTTATGCCCTGCCTGCGTCAAGCCGCGGGACGTTGGTGGCAACCCTGCGGACGCCCCTTCAACTTGACAACAAGACAACTTTAAGAACAACAATAACAAAGGTGACGATATGAGAAGCTTAGACAATCAAATCTTAAAATTACTATCAAACAATGACGTAACATTTTTTATACCACCATATCAGAGAAATTATGAATGGGGCGAGGAAATGTGTGAAATCTTGTTCAAAGATATTGAGAAAGTAGCGAACAGTAGAAATACACAGCACTTCTTTGGGACAGTTATTTACTATGCAGAAAGCACAATTTTAGGGCAACCCGACAAATACATTTTAGTTGACGGTCAGCAAAGATTGACAACAACTATGTTATTTTTAATTGCCGCTCGTGATTTTATCACAGATGATTCATTAAGAAACACTATCGACTCAAAGTATTTGAAAAACAATAACGTCAGTGGCGATGTGGAATACAAAATCAAATTAAAACAAGTTGAATCCGACTGGAAAGCATATAAGAATATAATTTTAGGCGAGCATTTAGACGATAGTGATAAAAAGTCTATAGTTTTTAAGAACTACAAGTTTTTCAAATCAAAATTGGAAAAATTGGAACAGGACAAAGTCCGAGATTTAATAGAAAAAGGATTAGTAAATTTTAATATCGTTACAATTCAGTTAGAGCCAGAAAGAAATCCTTGGGAAAAACCACAAGAAATTTTTGAGAGTATGAACTCTCTAGGAAAACCTCTATCACTTGCGGATTTAGTAAGAAATTATTTATTGTTGGGAAAAACCTCGGCTCAGCAAAATAATTTATATCACAATTTTTGGTTGAAGATTGAACAAAACTTAACAGGCGAAAACAATAATTTTTCCGTTTCTTCATTTATTCGTGACTATATGCAGTTGGTTGACATTGCGAGTTATAAAAAAGCGACTGACACAAACCACAAAGAACTTTATCGGGATTTTAAGGATTTGTTTGACGATGATAATCACGAACAACTAATTAAAAAGTTGGCAGAGTATTCAAATGAATACGCAATTTTGGCTGGTTACAAATCAAGTGGCAATATCAAAATTGACCAAAAAATTACTGATTTAAGAACACTAAAAGTTTCTGCATTTCATTCTTTCATTTTAGGGGTTCTGCATTTAAGAACAGAGCAAAAATTTAATGATGATGATTGCTTGGCGATTTTAGATGCAATTTTTGTTTATGTTGCTCGTAAAAGCATTTTAGGAATTAGAAAATCAGAAAACAAAGATGCTGCATTATTCGCAAAATATTTTGACGAATTAGTTGCTGCAACTAATAAGAGAGATGCAATGTTGGACATTTGTGCAAACCAAACATTTGCAATGCGACTACCAAACGACACTGAGATTCGAAATTTCTTAACAAGTGAAAAATCTAACTTTTACAATTTTGAGAGTGGTAGGTTTTTACTTAGTTTGATTGAAGAAAGTCTAACAAAAAATCGTCCCACTTTGACTGAAAAAATATTGCAAGTTGAACATATTATGCCACAAACCTTAAATGATACTTGGAA
>JAFDXI010000181.1 GCA_018268035.1 Bacteroidota bacterium
AAGCTGCTTTATGCTTCCGGCGCTCGTATTATACATTGCTATTCCGACGCTCAAAAAGGCGAAGGAAGGCAGAACACACTATAATACGCTGCAAAGGTTTAAACACAATGACCAGGTTTTTGATGCCATACTAAGCAGGCAGAAGAAAGTGGTGCCATCGGCTGAGGGGTTAGGTATCACCATAGGAAACCCCGATGCAAAATGGAAGTTGATTAAAGTTTGTAATCCCTACTGCGGGCCCTGCGCCCGGGCACACCCAGTAATAGAGGAACTGGTTGAAAGCAACGCCGACTTGCAGGTGCAAATTATCTTTACCGCCACCGGGGAAGAAGCGGATATAAAGACCCCGCCTGTAAAACATCTTTTGGCAATAGCCGCCGATGGAAACGAAAAAGCTACCCGGCAGGCGCTTGACGACTGGTATAACGCACCGGTAAAAGACTATAAGGCTTTTACAGAACAATACCCCCTACCCGACGAACTGCTTGCTCAACAGAAAGATAAAATTGTGGCGATGAAAAAATGGTGTGATGACATGGAAATACAGTTTACGCCTACATTTTTTGTGAATGGGTATCAGTTGCCGGAAGTATATAATGTTGCAGAGTTGAAATATTTTCTGACAGAATAATTAGCCTGATACTGACTATTAAACTAATCGTATGTCGTTAGAAAGAGACCACAAAAGGATAGAGTATATTAATTACCTAATTAAACAAAAAGCCACCGGCGACCTCGATACTTTTGCACGGAAGAACGGGCTCTCTAAAAGAGCGATGACCAATTTTCTGCAGCAAATGAAGGCATTAGGTGCGGATATAAAATATGACCGTCACAGGAAAACGTATTATTATGGCAGGAATGGTGAAATGACCAAGTGCGTTTTTATGGAATACGGGCAACCTTTAACAAGGGAAGAAGCAGCAAAAGTTGGCGGGCCGGAAAAACTTTGCTTCTCGGAAAAAGCCATTTTTGTGCCTTGTAAAAAAATGTAAGAAATTTCATTCGTGGCAAAAATACTGCCACGAAGGTTTTTAGTTTCGCATTTGTAAATGCTTTTTAATTGTTACACCATGCAGTAATAACAGTTGAAAGCGATTGTTAAACAAGTAAATTTTTACAAATGAAAAAGCTTAAATTAAGATTTCAGGATTTTGGCGACACCGAAGTGCTGACCAGAGAGCAGTTAAAGAAAATTACGGGAGGAGGGGGTAGCGCAGGTGGGGGTGGAGGAAATGGTTGTTGCTGTGAGCATCACGTAGCAAATGGATTTGACTGGTACACTTGCGGAATGACTAAAGCGGAGGCGATCAGCGCTGCGGCCGCTTCGGGAGGAAAATGGTGCTGCGATAGCTGTCCGTCGTCCATGAATCCATGCAACTCATAAAATACAATTTGTGTAAATATCATACTCAGATAATTCGAGTATGATATTTACACTTTAATAAGGATAAAACATGACTGATTTAAAAATAATAATTTTTACATTTGCCTTAATAAGCTGCACCAGCATCGTTCTGTCACAGAATACCACCCCACTTATTAAGACAACTTCAATAAAGTTAACGAGTGCAGGTAATGTAAATATTACTTTCTTCTATTCCAATCTATTTAATGATACGGATGGACCATTTAATATATCAAATGGACAGACTGAAAGAAAATTATCATTAGCAAAGCCTGCATTATTATTTAATACAGCTACCGGAATTCCTTTTTATATATTACCTGGTGAAGATCTGCAAATGACTTCTACAAATAGTGAAATTCATCTCACCGGTGCTTCAAAGGAGAGAAACAATGAGCTTGCCTTTTTTCCGAAGTTTGATAAAAACTATCCGGAATATTTCAAAACAAATGCAGCTATCAGTCTTGGGAAAAGACTTTATGCTGTTACCTACCCAACTGTTGAAAAGTTTGAAAATAACAAGGAAGCAAAGGGGCTTTCCTTTTTGGAACAATACCGTAAAAATCATCCTGTAACTGAAACATTTTATATATATGCCAAACAATTTTTTCATTACCTTAAGTTGGCAAATCTTTTCAGCATTTTAAGCTCTGCGACTATTCAAATAAAAAATCCTCCCGCCTTCATTGCAAATAAGGACACAGTTTTAAACAAAGACTATCAGTGTGATAGCTGCGTTGATAATATGATATACAGAATGAGTGCATACGCATACCGGCAGTATCTGGTTAAACATCTGAAAACCCGGGGTGCAACATATTTGGAGAATACCTTTAATGTTACAGATACCTACTTCACAGGCAGAACAAAAGAATTTCTATTGTTTATCACATTAAAGGAGCAGTTGGGTAAAGGGCTAAAATCCGATAACCCGTATTATTTAAAATACCTGAATAGCCAAAACAATAACAATAACGCTTATGTTGCATATCTGAAGCTTGAGATTGCAATGAAAAACTTGAAAAGCACAAAAAACGAGCTGGTTAGTTTTCATAAAACAACTACAAACTGGGATGCTTTAATTGAAAAACATCGTGGCAAAATGATATACATAGACATTTGGGCAAGCTGGTGCCTGCCCTGTCGTAAAGAATTGCCGAATACCAAAAAACTCTCTCAAAACTATAAAGCAGAACAACTAAGCGGTATATATATTTCAACAGATCAAAAATTTAGTGCCTGGCAAAATGCTGCTAAATCGGAACATATCAATACCGAAAATTCATTTATCATAAATGATTTCGAAAATTCCGAACTAAACAAAAAATTCAACATAGCATCTTTACCGAGGCATCTGCTAATTGATAAGAATGGTAATATCATAGATGAGCATGCTCCGGGACCTGGCAGTGCTGAACTAAAAAAAATGATTGATAGGTATCTGGACGCGACGAAGTGAAGCGTGCTGTCGGTTGGTCAAGCGCCGATTGGATGCTTAATAACTCCCTGGAAAATATGAACACACGTACCTATGGAGGTTCTTTTGAGATAAGCAACACCAGCCTTAAATACATAAATGTACAATATGCAACAACCGTATTATTTATTGACAATACATTATCTGATAAGGCAATGG
>JAFDXI010000018.1 GCA_018268035.1 Bacteroidota bacterium
CCTCCTAATCCTGAGCAGAATCCGGTTATACAGGGTTTATTATTTTAAATCAGTTTTTGGCAGCCTGTAACTCAATAGAATCAATAATTTTATTTTAGATTAAAAACGTTTAGGACAGTATTGGTTTTAAATTGTTAGTTAATGTATTTCTCTTCGTTCAAAAAATATTATCGGTGAATAACCAAAATGTTACGGTTAAAGAATTTATAAGCTCGCTGCAAATGGCCGATAACATTCAGAAAAGTATCCTCAAAGCCCCCCCTTAAAAAGCCCCGGATAATGAATGAGTTTGCCTGGGCTTTGTGGTTTACTTTATCGTTGACCGATGCCGCCACTTCCATTCGTCAGTGCAGGCTCCAATCCTGCTATTGGATACAAAGTATCAACGGTACTTTTTCTGAAGTGTTGATTTTAATATTAAATTTTTGTTTTTCTGATTGCTTTTTCTGCTTTCTGTTATGCATTTAAAAGTTACCATGTATTAAAAGTAGCAATTAGTATGTTAATCTATGCTTTTTAAAACCTGATTTCTTATTCACCAGCATAGTTTTCCTGTTACTCCCTAACAAAAAACATTGCCATTTTTTTATCAGCCAAAGATTTTTATTGCAGTCATGTATCCATCATCTGAAGTATAAGCAGTGTATGCTTCCAGGTTTCATTATACCAGATTTCTTTTTGGCTTGTTGAAGCTCTTTTTAAAGGCTGCGGTTTTTTAAAGCGTGCCTTTGATACACCCTTTGAATAAGCACCTCCATCGAGAACAATTATTTGTTTGTTATACACTTTGATCCCTCATTAATAAATTCATTTCGCATTATATTTTCTTCAAATCAAAATCAAATAAGTTTCAAAATTTAAAACAATAAATCATATCTGTGTTTTCATTCGCATCAGCATAAAACTCAATCTTCATTATTTTGTCATGCAGAAAATAACGATAAAGACTTTTTATATCAAATCAAATTGTTTTTTATATGTTGTGCAATATTTATCATTAAATGCATTGCACAAATTTCAAATATCATAATTGAGCATTAATAATTCCATTGTTTTGTATCTGCTCCTTTGGGTGCATGCTCCATAATATGCTTAGCCATCATTTTAAATAATTCACTCGTAGTAACAGGCTGCCAGCCATGGCCTTTCATTGGCCTGCCAAATTCAAAGGTGCCTTCATAATGTGGATTCTCGGTATGCTTCAAAAAATCCTGGAACTGATATACGGCAAGGTTCAGATAAAAATTATCTGCATCACCAACATACACATGAAGTTTATCAATAAGCTTTGGCCCAAGTGCAGCCCAGTTTTTATCCAGGTAATAACGAAGGTCATAACCATGTTCCTGTGCATATTTTACAACATTGCTGTCTATCCTGCCGGTAAGTTTATCCCACAAAGGAACAGGGTATCCATCCTCTCCTACCGGGCCAAATACTGCATCAAATATTTCCAACTGCTCTCCCGAACGGCCATGACTGCCCAACACAGCTTCTAACCAGCTTCCATCTTTTACCGTTCTTACAGGCTGGCCTATATTGTCACGCATCATATACCGTGGAGAACTTTGCCATTCACTGTTGCCACCAAAAGGCCCGGTAAAATTATGTGTATAAAAAGCATTGGTATCTTTTGTAAGGTCTATTAGTTGAAAACTCCTGAAATCAAGTGGATCCGGGTAAAGCGACCATGTGCCTCCAAAAAAATCGGGGTGATGAATTTGCAATGACATTGATTCCCATCCACCTGTTGAACCACCGGTTAATACACGTGCATAGGATTGACGAATAATACGATAATGTGTTTCAATATATGGAATCAGCTCCTGCATGATGGCATCACCATAAGGCCCGTTATTAGCTGAATTGATTGCATACGAATCATCATAATAAGGAGTAGGATGCTGAAATGTAACAACAATCATTCTTGGAAAATGATCTGAATTATATTGTTCCTGGAATGCATAACCACCTTCAAGATTATAACTATCCATGATGGTTTTAAATTGTGGAGGTATCACTCTTTTTATAGTACTAAAACCTTCGGGTGCGCCAAGACCAAAATGTCCTTGTTCATATACAACAGGATAATGAACATCCGGATGCTCATCATAATCTTTCGGAAGAAGAACAGTAGCTCCGAGATACATATCATGACCCCAAAAATCAGATAAGATTTTACTTTTAATTTTAAAACGCTTTACCTGCTTTGTATCTTCAGGAATTTTTATTGCAGGCAATACACTGTCGAGTACAATTGTAAATTCCTGGTTTTGTGAAGGATCATAATGAATTTGCTGAATACTGCTGATGAGATTTCCCGGCGAAACATTAAAATGCTGACCTTCCCATTGATCCTGATGTGCCCAGATGGTGTGTCCGTCAGCACGATGGTATTGCGTATAAACACTCAGAACAGCCTGGATATAATATTCACCTCCAGGTAAATCTTTGAGGTTTGCAACAGGATAACCTAATACTGAAGTATCAATTATCACATTCTTTCCAGGCTCTAATTGGTTTACATCCTTTCCCCAAAAAGGCACACTCGTAATATAAGAGCCTGCTTCATATCTTGGTTCCGGATTTTTATTTCTGCTGAATACAAGAAATACACGCCCAGTTATTGGCTTTTCACTTGTGGTTGACGCAAATGAAATCAAGAAGCTGTGATTTGCATTCTGTTGTTCTGTTTGTGAATTAGAGACAAAAGGAATAGCAATCAAATAAAAGAAAATCCATAATGGATTCAATGAAAATTTACAATTGTTCAACATCGTTTCGGATATTTTAAAAGTGGGGAATTATAATACCAAATATACCGATTTGAATTTTTAGCAAAAAAAACGTTCACCTTCATAATTCAATTAAAAAGATTGAAGGAAAATTGAATGCCTTTTATTGTGCACAGCAAAAAAATATTCCTGGCTGAATGAAGCGATTTATGCGGTTATCGAAAATCGTGTTTAAAATTTTTAAACGCGATTTTGTTTTATAATCGTGGATTCATATAACGGTTATGGCATTGCCGAAAATCAATATTTTTATATGACAACTCATTAAAAATACAATAGGTCATGATAAGTAAAAAAGTTCACTTTTTTCCCACATTACCGCTTTAACAAAGTATAGTATGCAAAAAAGGCATTGCGCATTGCGAACGCTTTTGTTCATCGGCAGGAATCTTTAAAAAACCTGGAAGTTAATTCTCTGTTTAAACACAAAGAAGGTATCGTTTATAATTTAAGATTTGCAATAAATTTTTCTGGTTCATCAGGAGTTAAAATAATTTTCCTGTTATTGAATGTTTGCAACAAAACAGTCTTGTCTCTACGTGTCGCATACCAGGTCATATTTCCAAAATTTGAATTGCTGAACTTTCCAAAATAACCAAATATTCCACCCACACCATATATTCTAAAAGTCCAATTAATTTTTTCCTTATCAATCAACTGAGCTTTATCAATTTGGCTTAATTCAATTTTTACATCTGGAAAAAGCCGGTGAATGATTAGCATATCAGTCGAAACTTCATAATGAATAGGCCTAAGTGCAAACAACATAAAATAAATCAAAAACAATACAATAGTTATGCAAATTGGAATTACCTGTCCTATGCCCTTCATTAGCGAAAATTGCCCTATAATAATTGCAGCAAAAATTACAGTAACACTAATTGTTACTCCTTTCGCTAAATTATCCAATGATGTTTTGTATATCATACCAGAAATTACTTTGTAAGTTTAATCCATTTTTTGTTTCTGTTTTATGCCTCTGCATCCTACTCCATGCACTCCATGTTGATTTCTACTTTAAAGTTGTATAACAATCTGACTGTTTCCTGAAGCGACAAAGATAAAGCTGGCAAAATTTACAAAAACACAACAAACAATAAAGATATATTACAGGGTTTAAGTTTATCAGACAAGAGTAAATTTTGCTTTGAGTTTAATATTCAGTTTAGATATTTCTTTAAGCCAGTAAATACTTTATCTAAATTATCAATGCATTAAATGCCATCATCCTAATTCTTGAATTCAAAATCGTTGTTACTTACCAATAATTTTTGAATACACTGAGTCAATTGTTTTTCCCCGCATTATATCTTTAGTAAAACCTGGAACACGGAAAAGGAAAATGAGAAAAAGGAAATCTGAAATGCTTCCGGATAATGTTTATTTGCAATCAAAAAATATTTATCTTCATTTTTAATCAAAACAATTTTTAAATCATTTAGGTTAAAATTAAATCCTTCAACAATTATGAAACAACTGCTTATTCTGGCTTATGTAAATCTATGCCTACTATTTTCTGCATATTCCCAAAATTTTGTTGACTATCGTGCATTTCAATCGCCAGTGAAAAACCAGGGCGAAAGAGGTACCTGTACAGCATTTGCTGTATGTGCAGCATTAGAAACTTTACCTGGGTTTCCTGTTGACTTAAGTGAACAATATTTATATGCATGGGCTAAGATTAAATTTTTCAATCAGATGAATAATGGAGATTATACAGAAGGCGCCCATTTAAATTTTTATTTCAAAAACTTGGAGACATATGGCGCAACAAGAGAAGAAGAATATCCTTATAACCCAAAGGCGCCAATTTGGGATAAAAATGAGAGTGATTTTGATAAGATGAAAAAAGATCTTAATGGAAGTATCTACGACCTGCTCTCATTGCGAAGGCTGAAATATAACATCATGCCCGGCTGGTATAATTTCAGAAGTGGAGATAGCGCTACAGATATTGAATGGATTAAAAAAGCTTTGGATAATAATGTTCCTGCTATCTGTGTAGGTTATGGTATCAATGGTATGTATTGGAGCAGACATCAGGGAGACCGCAACCATAAAATTTCACCAAATGATTTCGTAAAAGTCAAAATCAATAATAATTCTTATTCTTATAACCAGGCCAGTCAAATGGTGTCAAACTTAGCTTCTAAGATAAAAAACAAAGAGCTGGAAGCAGAATTCATTGACCCTGATTTAGCAATTGATGGCGGGCATGCTGTCACAATTGTAGGATATGATAATGACGGCTTCCTCATCAAAAACTCATGGGGTGATGATTGGGGCGATAAAGGATATGGGTGGGTTAGCTTTGAATATCATAAATTATTTGCAGGAGAAGTAGCCTATTTTTACGGATCTAATATCCGAATCAACCCGATAGACAGTAAGAATATTATTGTAGATAAAAATGCTTATCATCTAAAAAGTATGCCTCACATTCAGAGAAAATTTTATCCAAATTCAGTAAAAATAATTCCTAACTCAATTGCCAGTAAATCTATTGCTATAAGTATAGTTTATGCAGATGATAAAAAAACTGTTGGCCTAAAAAAAGTTGAATATACTTTTTATGATGAAAATAACCAGGTGATCGAAAAAGGAAGTTCTGCACCGGGAGGGATTTTTGATAATATGCCTGCAGGATTTGAAAACATTTTTCTAACTACTAACAATGAACTTCAAACACCTTATGCAAAAAAGGTTGTAGCACGGTTTACAACTATAGATGGTCAGACTTTTACAAATACTTACTATGATGTAGGATATAAGAATATGGAATATTCCCCTTCTGATAGTGCAACAAAACTCAGTGACCTTTTATTAAATTAGAATATTTTTCGCGTTAATGATCAGAAAATATCGTCTGACAATGATTTTGTCAGGGGGGAATGCCATTTTTGAAAATTCCAGATTATCAATATTGGATATAAATATTACTACCAACAAAAGTTACGCTATTATTAGTTGTGCATTCGCAGTGCCATAAATGGAATTATCATAATTCAACTAACAATTTTTTTCCAAACAAAAACTCAAACAACTAAATTTTAATCTGACACCAGATCATTTGAAATTCGCAAATCCGTTAAAGGATAGTATTTATTAAAAAATATTTTCAAGCACATTTCCCTGAATTATTGCAGAGTTGAAATTATTTTCCAGGCATATCTATTAACAGCAACACAGCATCATTTGAAAGCGCTTCCATATCAATCTTATCAGTATCCCATAATACCAATGCATCCCTTGTTTCAAGCAAACGGTATTGCACTTCGAAAGCTCCTTCAATAACAAAAACAAATATGGCGTTACCAGGTTTTGAATTTTTATACAATGCTTCTTTGCGGCCATCAAATTTGCCGATAAAAATTTTTACAGACATTGCTTCCGGGTTGCCTGTGAACAATTGCAATAATTTATTTTTATTGTGTTCACGTTCAAAAGAAAAACATGCTGTGCTTATGATTGAGTTTAAACAACCCGGCTCCAGCATTAACCTGAGAAAATTTACATATTCTTCATCGTAGGGATTAAAAATTTTAACCTCTGTATTTTTCTTTACGGCAAAATATTGCATTTTGCCAGCTTCAATTATAGCGTTGTTACCACAATCATCGCTGTAAATAATAGAACCGGCCAAAGGCAATATCACCAGCAATACATCTTTTTCAGTAATAAAACTTAACGTCCTCCGTGCAGAGAGTACATCATCATGCAGGTTATATAAACTGCTGAGAAAAGCTTTTTTATTACCGTTGTTCTTTAATAAAGTGCAGCTTCTCATCCATCCGGTTATACTGGTATTACGTTGGTTCGCCAAAAATATCTTGGCTTCATTTTGTTCTATCATGCTGCAACTGTTATAAGGTGAGTAAGTGTATATCCATTAGTAATATCGCCTTCAACTGTTGCTAATTCATATTCTAATGAATCAGCAAAAACACTATCCTGTGTATTGCTTGTATCCTGCTTCCCTTTTGTATAATATGTTGTGGCTGTAGTGTAAACAGTATTACATACATCAGTTGGAAAAGCAATTTGTGTTACGAGTAAAGAAGACCCGTCAGCGCTGTAAACATGTACGTGAATATGTGGCGCCCTGCCAGAATACCATCCGGGGAAAATGGAGGTAAATGTTACAAGTCCACTGGCATTTGTTGTTTGCCTGCCCCTTAAAAAATGTACAGATGTATAATTGGTTGTTTGCATTTGTGTGCCACCATATTCAGAGTAATTGCCATCTGCATCGCAATGCCAGATATCAACAATAGCGCCTGCTAATGCAGCACAGCTTGCATTGCTGTTATTGATTGTAACTTTTATTACTAAAGGAACGCCTTTGCGATCGCTAGTAATATCACTTGCCACAAGAGAAGAAGGTGTGTGTGTTGGAAATGGGCCTGCAGTTTCTTCTGGCGAAACTGTGCATGAATCATCATCTGAAGAATCACTACCACTTGCAGAACTATTTGTATCGCTTACACTTTTTGAGCAGGCTTTCATCATTGGCGTAATTGCAGCCATACTTAACGCTGCCGTAAAACCTTTTTTCAAAAATTCTTTTCTTTCCATAGTGCGTTTTTTTATAGTAATGAAAATTGTTACTCAAATATTGTTTTAATAATAGCTTTAATGAAATGTTTGAGGTGAATAAAACAATTTTTGAGGTTATTAACGTAAGGATATTGTAACACATACTTTTGTGCATGTATCAGGGTTATAAATCATCGAAAAGAGAAAAAGAAATTTTAAAAGCTGAAGTGAAATTTATTTTTTTATTAGCTAAAACAGCTTAAAAAGTTTACACCATTTTTAAACTCAACCTTCAATGCTTAACGGTTGACACGCTTAAAAAATTCATCTTCATAACTACTACTCATAGGTATTTCAACGCCTTCAACAGTTATGGTTTTATTACGGATTGTCTGAATATAATCAAGCGAGACAATGTATGAACGGTGTACACGTACAAATAAAGCAACAGGTAGTTTTTCAAGCATAGCTTTCATAGTAAGCCTCGTTACAACAGGTCTTTGATCTTTAAGATGAATCTTTAAATAATCATCTAATCCTTCAATGAAAACAATGTCGCTTATTTTAATTTTCACAAGGCTGTAATCTGCCCTTATAAAAATATACTGATCATCCTGTTTTTGTGCATGCAGGTAATTATAGTATTCAATTGCTTTGTTGACAGCTCTCAAAAAACGCTCAAAACTAAAAGGCTTTAAAAGATAATCAACAGCATCAAGATTAAAGCCTTCAACAGCATATTCACTGTAAGCTGTCGTAAAAATAGCCATTACATTTTTGCCGGTTGATTTATACAGATCAATACCATTTAATGAAGGCATATTGATATCAAGAAACAAAAGATCAACCGGAAAACGTTGCAGGTATTGCAAAGCTTCCTGCGGTTTATTAAAAGTTTTTTGCAGAATGATAAAATTAATCTGCGAACAGAAGTTTTCGATTATTTTCAAAGCAGGCAACTCATCATCTATTGCAATAGCTGTTATCATCCTAAATCTAATTGAAGTGAAACATAATATTTATCACTGTCTTTTACTATTAGTTCATGTTTGCCGGGATATAATAGCTGCAAACGGTTTTTAGTATTTATAATGCCAAGCCCTGTTCTTTCTTCGAGTGCTTTTGATAGTTTTACTTTTTCGTTCACTACCACCATTTGAAGTCTTGAAGCAATAACATCAATCTTAATATTTATTACTGAAACTGTTTCTGTATTCACACCATATTTAAAAGCATTTTCAATAAATGGTATTAAAATAAGAGGTGCAATAATTTTTCCGGGAATATCACCATTTACAGAAAACAAAAGATTGATTGAATCACCAAAACGCATTTGTTGCAATTCAATATAATTATTGATGTAATTTATTTCCATATTTAGCGATACAAAGTCTTTACCGGCATCATTAATGACATACCGCATCATCTCAGAAAGTTTTACAACCGCAAAAGGCGTTGCGTCAGACTTTTCGATAGCAAATGAATAAATTGTATTGAGTGAATTAAACAAAAAATGCGGATTTATCTGTGCTTTCAAATATCTGAGTTCTGCCTGTAATTTTTCATGTTCCGATTGTTTTAGACGATTGTTGATGGTTAATATCAACGTGAAAAAAACAAGTGCAATAAATATAAAAACATAATGCAATGCCCCAAACAAAAAATTATTAAACCGAGCCGGTGGCGGGCCATGGCCTTGCATACCCTGCGGAGGTATTCTCAGGCTATCATCCCGTTTAAATTGCATACCTATACTATCCTGAGAAGGTGGATTATCTCTGAATTTTTCCTGTGGTGCCATACTCTTCTGGGGCAATAATATAATTGGTGCCATGGATACAGCTATGAAACATAAAAACACAATGCCAAAAAAAGTAAGATATTTTTTTGTGAGATAGAACCTTGGGATCAACACAAAAAAATTAAAATAAAAAAAACAAATCATTAAAGAGTAAGCAATAAAATCACGTTGTGTGGGTACATTCTTATAAAGATTAAGCGATCTTGGAAAATCAGGTGTAAGAAAAACCGGGAGTGCTAAAAAGATAACACATCCAATTATATGCAGCAATACCGTTAATACTTGCTTTTTTACCATTTCATCAAAATAATTAATCAGGCAACAAATTAATAAAATTATGAGGTAGATAACCTAAATAATGCGGTAAATAAACAATGTTTATTCCAATCTATACTTGAGCTTTGATAAGCGAAAGAATTTTTATGACTCTGTGAATTATCTGGAAAAAAAATTTTTTTCTGTGAATGGACATTATAGCATCTCACTTTCAACATTAAAAGTTGTCAGGGCAAAAATAAAATCAGTTAAAAACGAAAACAACAAATGCATCGAGACCAACCACAGCAATTTCTGCTTACACTTTTTACAAAAATTCGGATGCGATTCAAATTTACCAGGATGGACAATCAACCGTTCATCCTTTTGAAAAAAAATAAAGTGCTTTAAATTGAAATGGCGACGAATTCAAATAATTATTATTTTCAGGATAGCAAAGGAAAATCCATTTGCATGCATAGAAAACAGGGAAATCAAAAATGTCACAATGAAACTCTATATAAAAAATATGGTCTGCAACCGCTGTATCATGGTGGTAAAACAGGAACTCGATAGACTTGGACTTAAATCAAAAAACATTATCCTCGGCGAAGTGGAACTAGAGAAGGAACCTTCCTATACTGAAAAGAAACAACTGGTAAATACCCTGGTGCCATTGGGCTTTGAATTAATTGATGATAAAAAAAGCAGGCTTATTGAAAAGATTAAAAACACCATCATCCAACTGGTACAGCAACAGGATGCGGATATAAAAACAAACCTGTCTGATGTGTTGAGCAAAACTTTACATCATGATTATAACTATTTATCCAATCTGTTTTCAGAAGTGGAAGGCACAACCATTGAAAAATATTTTATTGCACAAAAGTTAGAAAAAGTAAAAGAGTTGCTGGTGTATGATGAATTATCATTGAGTGAAATTGCTTTTCGCTTAAATTATTCCAGCGTTGCATATTTGAGTAACCAGTTTAAAAAAGTAACAGGACTAACGCCAAGCCATTTTAAACAAATAAGAACAGAAAAGCGAAAACCATTGGATAAAGTATAAAAAAAATATTTCACATTCACTAAACACCAATCATTAATTCCCATAAATCCATAATGATAAATATTTTTTTCATTTTAAAATTTACTCTTATGAGCTTTACAAAAAAACAAGTAACACAATTATCTTATGCAATTATAGGCCTTGCTATCAAGGTTCATAAAATATTAGGGCCGGGACTTCTGGAAAGTGTTTATGAAAAATGCCTTTTATATGAATTACAAAAAGCAGGTCATGAAGTCAAACAACAATTAATTGTTCCGGTTGTTTATGAAGAAATGATATTTGACACAGATCTCCGGCTTGATTTATTGGTAGATGAAATTGTTATTGTCGAATTAAAAGCAATAGAAACTGTTCCTCCTGTGCATGAAGCAAAATTGCTTACCTACATGAAACTATTAAAAAAACCGCAAGGATTAATGATTAATTTTTTTACAGATAATATCACAAAATCAATGAAACCTTTTGTGAACGAATATTTCAGACATCTCCCGGATGAATAAATTGAATAAACTATCAAAGAGTGAAGCATAGTTAATCCTTCATGCCCCTTAACTCCTTAATGTTTTAAAAAATAATGAATCATCAAAGACTGAAGCATAGTTAATCCTTCATGCCCCTTAACTCCTTAATGTTTTAAAAAATAATGAATCATCAAAGACTGAAGCATAGTTAATCCTTCATGCCCCTTAACTCCTTAATGGTTTAAAAAATAATGAATCATCAAAGAGTGAAGCATAGTTAATCCTTCATGCCCCTTAACTCCTTAATGTTTTAAAAAATAATGAATCATCAAAGAGTGAAGCATAGTTAATCCTTCATGCCCGTTAACTTCTTAATGGTTTAAAAAAATAATTACTCCACACATCTTTAAATCTTACAAACCAATCCCATAAAACCACAACAATCCACTCCACAGTTAATGCCAACTTTGTATAGCAAAATTTTCTATCATGGCAATAACTATTCATGAACCAATTATTCTTCC
>JAFDXI010000019.1 GCA_018268035.1 Bacteroidota bacterium
ACCATGTGTATAGTTACAAAAACAGAATCTTTAAAATATGATACAGGAATTTGTGAAGGAGAATATCCAACACTTGTTACAAGCAACGAATCATTTGGTAAAACATTATCTAACGATATGGAAAATCTGCCTAAAGAATCAGTGAGCACACCACCACTATGCAAAACAAACTGCACCGTGGCAAATGGAATAGGCTCATCACTTTGCCTGTCAATGATTTCTCCATTGATACTCTTCGTTTGCGCCTGCAAAACCAGGGGTAAACAAAGGGTGACAGCCAAAAACCACAACAAAAATCTCCTTTGCATCTTGTCAAAATTATTCTGCTCTCGTGAAAAAACACTCATACTGTCTAAAACGGTGCCATAATTATCGCCTGTTTAACAAGTCTGTAGTTAAAGGACGTCCGCTCTGCCCCTTAAATTCTTTTCATCCGCTTATCTTTGCAGCCTTATGGATAAGAGCAGGTCGATAGCATTTCACACTTTGGGTTGTAAACTGAATTATTCAGAAACATCAACACTTTCCCGCATGCTGGAGGATGATGGTTTCGAAAAAAAAGAATTCACAGATGAAGCTGATGTATATGTCATCAATACCTGTTCTGTTACTGATAATGCCGATAAAGAATGCCGCCAATTGGTAAGAAGGATACAACGCAAAGCACCTGAAAGCATGATCGTGATTACAGGATGTTATGCTCAATTGAAACCAAAAGAAATTGCAGAAATACCTGGCGTTGACCTCGTACTTGGCGCTGGAGAAAAATTCAATATTGTGCATCATCTAAAAGAACTGCACAAAAATGATACTGCAAAAATTTCAAGCTGTGACATTGACGATGTCGAAGGTTTTCATTCTTCATTTTCATTAAACGACCGTACAAGGACTTTTTTAAAAGTGCAGGATGGTTGTGATTATAGTTGTTCGTTCTGCACTATTCCTATGGCCCGTGGCAAAAGCAGGAGCAACAGTATAAATAATGTTTTGGCTGATGCAAAAACGCTGTCTGAAAAAGGAGTTAAAGAAATTGTGCTGACAGGTGTCAATCTTGGCGATTTCCATAACATCACTTCTGATGCGACCGACGTCATTAGTTTGCAAAATCGTAAAGAAGATTTCTATCAGCTAATACAGGCTTTAGACAACGTGGAGGGGATAGAGCGCTTTAGAATTTCATCTATTGAACCTAATTTACTGACTGATGACATCATTCGTTTTGTTGCAAGCAGCAAACGTTTCATGCCTCATTTTCACATACCGCTGCAAAGTGGCAGTAACAGGATATTAGGTTTGATGCGGCGTCGTTATCGCCGTGAATTATATGCCGAAAAAGTAGCTGTCATCAAACAGTTGATGCCACATTGTGCTATTGGGGTAGATGTCATTGTAGGTTTCCCTTCTGAAGATGAAAATGCATTCACAGAAACTTATAGATTTCTGGAAAATCTTGACATCTCTTACCTGCATGTATTCACTTATTCTGAAAGAGATAATACAAAAGCATTGGATATACAACCTATCGTCCCTTTGCGAACAAGGCATGAACGCAATAAAATACTCCGCAATCTTTCCTATCAAAAGATGCAGGAATTTACAGCAAAACACCAGGGGCAAGTAAGAAAAGTATTATTTGAAGATTTCAACAAACACGGGGTGATGGAAGGTTATACAGATAATTATATCCGCATCACAACTTCATACCGGCAAGAATGGGCTAATCATATTATAGACTGGAAAATTTAGGTGATTCTATTTTCTCAAGTTAGTCTGATCAAAAGAGTTGAACCTTTTTTAAGAATTCTTACCACATTATTTTTTCAGCCACATCGGTTTTGCTTGTACAACTTTTTTATAAATAGCACAGCTTTGATCATGTGCACCTGGCAAATAACCTGTGCTCAATAAAAATTCGCTGACTATTTCACCACCTGTAAATCGAAAAGTTTTTTTAAACAATTTCACCCATTCATCTTTGGGTTTTGGATGATGTAATTGCAACCATTTTTCAAATGAACCAAATTCTTTACCAAGCTGGATAATGGCTTTTGCATTTTCAATTGCAGCTTCAATTTTCAGCCGGTTGCGAATGATACCAGGGTCATTCATTAGCCGTTCAATATCTTTTTCTTTGTAAGCGGCAACTTTTTTTAAATCAAAATTGTGGTAGGCTTTTCTAAAACTTTTTTCTTTTTTAAGAATAGTTTCCCAACTCAAACCTGCCTGGTTAATTTCCAAAACAAGCCGGCAAAACAATTCATTATCATCAAAAATGGGAAAGCCATATTGATGATCGTGATATTGTTGATGCAAAGCTTTTTTTTCTTCATTCATAGAAGCAATGGCCGAACAATAAGACATAATAATTTTTTTAAAAAAAAGATAACCCAACAAAAAAAAAATTGCAATATTGGACAATTAATTGCTTTTACCAATTTTCAAATGCACTTATCTTCGCCGCATGGCAAAGGAAATTGTAGTAAGCGGCATACGCCCCACAGGTTATTTACATCTCGGAAATTATTTTGGTGCAGTGCGAAATTATATCCGTATGCAGGATGAATATGATTGTTATTTTTTTGTTGCAGACTGGCACAGCCTGACCACACATCCTGATACAAAAAGTTTGCAGGAAAGTGTCCACCGTGTCATTGCGGAAAATATTGCCTGCGGTCTTGACACAAACAAAGCCTGTTTTTATGTGCAAAGTGATATTCCGGAAATTGCAGAGTTATATTTATATCTGAACATGATGGCATATAAAGGTGAATTAGAGAGAACGCCAACATTTAAAGATAAAGTGCGACAACATCCTGAAAATGTCAATGCCGGTCTTCTCACCTATCCTGTTTTACAGGCTGCAGATATTTTGATACACCGTGCATTAAAAGTACCTGTTGGCAAAGACCAGGAACAACACTTGGAAATGGCAAGAAATTTTGCAATTAGGTTTAATAACTGGTATGGTGAGGTATTGCCTTTGCCTTATGCATTTAATTATGGTGATTCACTTACAAAAATTTTAAGTCTTGATGGCAATGGCAAGATGAGTAAAAGTGCTAACCAGATGGCCACAATTTATTTAAATGATGATGATGATATGATCCGTAAAAAAATCATGAAGGCAAAAACAGATAATGGCCCAACAGAAAAAGGGACACCTAAACCTGATTATATTCAGAATTTATTTTCTTTACTTGAAATCACAAGCCGCTTTGATGTGATAACAAAGTTTGAAGATGATTATGACGATTGTACTATTCGATATGGCGATTTGAAAAAACAATTGGCAGAAGATATGATAGCTTTTATAAAACCAATCCGTGAAAAAGCAAATGCCATTCAAAATGATAAAGATTATCTTTCTAAAGTTATTAAAACCGGTGCTGACAAAGCAAGGGCAAGTGCAGCAGAGACACTGAAACTTGTTAGAAAAGCAATGTCATTTAATATTATTTGATGAAATTATTGTAAAGTTGTAAGATTAAACTCATCTATGGCGAAACAAAAAAAACCAAAGCATATTGCTGTTGCCGGAAATATCGGTGCTGGAAAAACAACTCTAACGGAATTGCTAAGTAAGCATTATAAATGGATTCCACAATTTGAAGACGTTGATCACAATCCATATTTAATGGATTTTTATGAAGACATGCCACGATGGAGTTTTAACCTGCAGATTTATTTTCTGAATGGCAGACTAAATCAGTTGCTCGATATTCAAAACGGTACCGAAACTGTTATCCAGGACAGGACTATCTATGAAGATGCAAACATCTTCGCTCCCAACCTGCACGACATGGGTTTGATGAATAAACGTGATTTTGACAATTACTTTAATTTCTTCAAAACATTGCAATCCATGGTGCAGCCACCGGACTTATTGATCTACCTCAAAGCATCAGTACCCACATTGGTTGGCCAAATACAGAAACGTGGTAGAGAGTATGAAGAAAATATAAGACTTGATTATTTGAAAAAACTTAATCAACTCTATAATCGTTGGATTGAAAATTACAAAGAAGGACCGGTGTTGGTGATAGATATTGATAAAAACAAATTTCCGGAAAACGAAGAGGATTTAGGTGATATTATCCGGAAAATTGATTCCATACTATTTGGGTTATTTTAATAAATGCCGGAAATGTTGTTACCAAAATTGAACCTATTCCGACAAAAAGATACTTCACAAATAATAAAAGCAATCAGTTTAGAAAGCCCTCCTGTTTCCACAGGAAGGCTTTACCAAACCACTTTAAGGTTTGACACTATTCCATCTCTTTGTAACTTTGCATAGCAAAAATTTTATTTAAATAAATATTATCATGGAAGAATCACTTGTATCCTCTTCTTTTACATTACAGGTTGACAATAGCAACATCCCCCATTTATCCGAAGCAGCAAAATGGGCTAAATTTCTTTCAATAGTTGGTTTTATTATCTGTGGTTTAATGGTGCTTGGCGGGCTATTGGTAAGCACTATTTTTTCAACTTTCAAAAATCAGTTTGATTCAGAACTTGGGTCTATGGGCTCATTAGGTTCAGCAATTTTTATGGTGTGGTTTATTATTATCGCATTAATCTATTTTTTCCCCACATTTTATCTTTACAACTTTGCTTCTAAAATGCAAACAGCAATCAGGACTAATGACCAGGAAACACTCAACAACTCATTTAAAAATCTTAAAAGTTGTTTTAAGTTTTTTGGGGTAACATTAATAATTGTCTTATGCCTTTATGCTGTTACAATAATTTTTTCAATTGTTGCCGGATTAGGTCTAAGTTAAACTCAGGGTATTTACATTGCTGCAAAGATTTTTCAAAAAAGACAATGATGTAAATTTTATTGCATAACCTGAATTATAAAGTACTATTTGTATATGAAGTATTTAAGCGAATAGCAACATATCACACAATACTATAACCCATTAATCCCATCTTTAACAAAGCATAAAAAATAAAGGTGTTTTTCATCTTTTATTTTTTTTAAATTTGCAATGTGAGCTTTGAATTTAGAAATATTACAAATACAAAAACACAATGGTGCAATTTTATTTATTCACCAGTTGGTAATGTATGCTCATTTATAGAATTCTCTCCTTTCTGTAAACACCTTTTTTATATCTCAAACTTCAAAGACTTTAATATCTGTGCCCCAGCCTGATTAATATATGGTCTGGGGATTGACTATCCTTTTCAGGATATTCTTAGCTTACAATTAAAATATTTATTACTGCAATAAACTGATTGTTGTAGCATTCAAATGTGACGCATTTGATGTTGCATATTTTGTCTTTTTAATAATGCTACCATTTTTAAATTTTTTATTATGTACAAGATCAAACTTAAAGAAAATATAAGCCGAATGCTACTGTGCTTTAGAAAGAGCGCTTCGCTACATAGTTTGTCTTTGATAAGTCAGGAAGTTTTCCATAATAAAATAATTGGCCTTGACAAAGACAAAAAAAAACTATTAATAATAGAAAGTAACGGGCTGGAATATGAATCAAAATTTATTGATTTGACAGAAGTGAAAACCTGCAGGCTTAAGAGAATATATTATGCAATAAAAGCAGATGGCTTTAGAAATAGAAAGTTAAATGATTACCTAAGTGCAGTCACCCTTGAATTTCATTTTATAAACAATAAACATCCTTTTGTATTGGATTTTTACAAAACGCAATCAAATTTCATTTACAAAACTATAGATCTTGAAAAAAAAGCTCGTAAATGGGAAACAGTAGTTTCATCAATAATTACACCATTACAAACAAAGCCAATTAAAATCCCCGCCTGACCAATTTGATCAGCTATTAATTATTCATCATCAAAAACGAATTATCATGACACAAAAATCAAAAGCCATATTATTAAGAGAAGACGATTATGAAACTTTGATAACATACTTAAGGAACAGCAGATATGCCAACAATATTGATGCAAACAATAAAAGAGACCTGCAGGCAGAAATAAAAAAAGCGACCCGGGTAAGCAAAGAACTATTTCCTGATGATGTGATCAGGCTAAATTCAAAAATCAGAATCAGGGACGTACAAAAAAATAACGTAATGGAATTGGTGTTGGTTATGCCAGACGAAGCTGATATCAAACAAAAAAAGATTTCTGTTATGGCACCAGTGGGTACAGCGCTGATTGGGTTTAAAAAAGGTGAGAAAATAAACTGGCATGTTCCCGCCGGCGAAAGAACTTTTGCCATTTTAGATGTAGTCAATCAGGCAGAATAATTTTTTTAATGCTTTAATTCCCCCGATTATGCATACAAGTTTATTAATAATTGCCGCAATTTTTCTGTTAATAGTTTTAATAACTGAATTATTTTTTTATTTGAAAAAAAAGAAAAATAATGAAGACCAAAATCTTCAGGTTCATTTTTTTAATCTTGTTCAGAAAAATAAACTTATGATTCATTATAAAGACATCTTCTATAACCGGGTTATAGGCCTTGACAGGAAAAACAATATGTTGGTATTAGTTGATTTGAATGTATCCCATCGCACGCATCAATGCCTGCATCTTGATTCCATTATTGGTTGCAGTATTATCCAGTCTGACGGAAAACCAAACAGCAATCACAAAGTGTTTTTAGAGATATTACATAAAGACAAAGCTGACCCAATACTGTTTTGTTTTTATGATGAAACTTTTGACAACAAAACTGACAGAATCTGTTTTTTATTAAAGGCAAAAGACTGGAGCCAACGACTCAATTTTCATAAGAAATATTGGTGGCTCCAGGTAAAAGAATATGCCTGATTTTTTTTCATACTGTGCATTGATATAAACGATTTGGCATTGACGAATATGTAAAGAAAAATACTAGCAGGAATTAATAAGTTAGAAAGTTAAAACCATAAAAGCTTCAATTAAATTGAACAAAGATCCAATTCATCTTTATTCATTTAAACCTTTGAATTGTTTCCTGACCGAAAGCATTAATATCGTACAACACACCAAAGTGTGGGGCTTGCCTTTTGAAAAATAATTAAACCAATATTTTAAATTATTTGTATTCCAAACGCTCACAAGTTTTTCTTATTGATATTTCATAGTTTCTTTTCCCAATGCTTTTCGCAGTATTCCAATTTGTCCAATGTGGTAGGCCTGGTGATAATTAAGAAAAGTCCA
>JAFDXI010000001.1 GCA_018268035.1 Bacteroidota bacterium
ACTTTCATTGAGCGTTTTTCAAGAAATGGTATTACCTTTCCGAGGAAAAAATGTTTTAATGAACGGTAAAACTGGTAAATTTTTGAGGATAAGCGGCTAATCACTCACCGGAGGTGTTGCTTGAACATCGTATTGGCAATAGGCGGGCTGAACGGCTTCGATTGAACATTTGTGCTAAATTTGAGCATTCGGCTTCGTATCAAGGTTAGTGCTAAAAATCCCGCCCGAACGCAAAGCCGCAAACCGTTAGTAGCCATTTTACAGACGACACCACAAACATTAACAGACCGACAAAATATGACCTTACTAAATCATAAAAAAGTTGCAATTATTGGTGGTGGACCTGTTGGACTGACAATGGCAAGACTATTACAACAAAACAACATTGACATTACCGTTTACGAAAGGGATAAAAACGCACAAGCAAGAATTTTTGGCGGCACACTTGACCTTCATCAAACTTCGGGACAAGAAGCAATGAAAAAAGCAGGTTTGCTTGACACTTATTTTGCAAATGCAATTCCTATGGGTAGAAATTTTGCGGATGAACAAGGAAACATTTTACTTTCTAAAAGCCCAATGCAAGACAATCCCGAAATCAACCGAAACAATTTAAAAAAAATATTGCTTGACGGCTTGATTAACAACACAGTTGAGTGGGATAGTAAATTAACATCGCTTGGAGAACAAAACGGAAAATGGCTGTTGCATTTTGACAACAAGCCAAGCACAACAGCAGACTTTGTTATCGTTGCAAATGGCGGAATGTCAAAAGCACGAAATTTTGTTACAGACACCGAAGTAGAATACACAGGAACTTTCATCATTCAAGGTGATGTTCCTGAACCTGAAAAAAATTGCCGTGAGTTTTACCAACTTTGCGACAATAACATTTTAATGACAGCACACCAAGGAAATTTATTTGTCGCAAATCCAAAAAATGGTGATTTGTTAAGTTATAGTGTGTTTTTTAGTGCAACCGAAGAATGGGTAAATAATAACAAATTAAATTTTCAAGACAACAAAAGTATTGTTGAGTTTCTGACAAATAGGCTTTCAAACTGGGATAAACGCTACAAACAACTCATTTGCTCAACATCATTTTTTGTTGGCTTGCCGACAAGAAAATTGCCCTTAGAAAAAACTTGGAAAAACAATCGTCCATTACCAATAACATTGATTGGCGACACAGCCCATTTAATGCCACCATTCGCAGGACAAGGTGTAAATATTGGGCTTTTGGACGCTTTAATTTTGTCCGACAACTTGACGAATGGAAAATTTGAAACAATACAAAACGCTATTGACGCCTACGAACAAAAAATGTTTGTGTATGCAAAAGAAGCACAAGCGGACTCAACAAAAAACGAAATAGAAATGCGAAACCCGAACTTTACATTTCAACGATTTATAAATGTATAAACGGACAGAAAAAACTGCTACTAAACATTATGACGAATAGAAGAAAGTCCTGGTGAAGGGAAAGCCCTGAGCGTAGGCCCAGGGCTTTTTGCTATTCGTTGTACTTCGGCAAGCTCAGCATATCATTCAGCGACAAAAGGTAGTAAGTCACTATTTGTAAAGAAATTTTGTAGCTTAGAATCTTTAGTGTACCATTTTTTAATTTGAAATCAGGTATCCCTTTTGCCCTACTTCTGAACCTTGAGCAGCTGCAAAGTGTTTTGTAGCCAGATGTTTCCACTTTCATTGAGCGTTCTTCAAGAAATAGTATTACCTTTCTACGGAAAATTTGTTTTAATGAACGGTAAAACTGGTAAATTTTTGAGGATAAGCGGTTAATCACTCATCGGAGGTGTTGCATGAACAAGCGGTTTTGCAAGAGAGCGGGCGAAGTGCTTCTTTGAACCTTTTTGCTAAATTTGAAGTTCGGTTCTTCGATTGAGCATTAGTGCTAATAATCCGCTCCCTCGCAATGACGAGAACCGTTGGAGGCAATGCTAACGGACAACATCCAGCACTCTAAGTATAGACATAACACGACTGAAACAAATTTGACTGAACGTTGAAATATGCAAGAAACAAAATAGAGAATTTATGTGTAAGGTATCAGATAAATTAAAATTATGCACCTGCAAAACGAAAAATATTGAGCAGTTAAAGCATTATTGGATTTTGTATAAATATCAGAAAAGCAACATTATTTTGGTGGGTGAACCGATACTTCCTCAAGAGTATGAAATTGGGAAAGAAACTAACGAATACAATTATAATAAATTAGAAGACCTTTTAAATGGTGAAAATTGTTTTGACATAGATATAGAAATCAATAACAAAGACATTTTAATACTGAAATTCACCTGTTCCCAAACTCCTGACAAAACTAAGCAGATAGATTTAGTTTATGAATTTGTATATAAAAACTATAAATGGACAGCAAACGAATACGACCCATTTGACACAAATAGACTTGAAAAGTATAAAGGAAAAGTTGTAACCTCATTAAATAAAAACAATAACGAGTAGAACCAGCACAGCCACCAACAAACAAATTGGCAATAGAGCCGGTTAAGTGCTTCGGTTGTACTTTTGTGCAAGGTTGAACGATAGAATTTCTATTCAACATTTGTGCTAAATTGCCACCACATCGCAAAGCTGCCAAAACGTTAAATGCGATTTTAAGGACGACTCAACAACCAAGAACGAATGACAAAAATTAAAGCAAATAAAGTTCTATTTATCAAACTCGGACAAAGTGGACGGTTTGAAAAAGAATGTATTAAATAGAACCAAACTTTGCGACTTGGATATAGAGAAGTTGACCACAAACTATGTATTGATGGACTGTGGGACAAAGTTCACGACTATTTTACAGCCGAAGAAAACTCAAAGACATTTGTAGCTACAAGCCATTCAAACCAAATCAAACAGTTTTACGAAGAAGATGAAAAAACTCTTTGGATTACCTTTTACGCTAACAAACTTTGGTGGTGTTTTTCAAAACCCGAAATCACTTTACTTGCCGACAAAACCAAAACAAGACCTGTAATTGGTAAATGGTCTGACAAGGACATTAATGGAAATGTTTTACTCGCAGGAAACATAAGCGGAAAACTTTTAAAAACACAAGGTTTTCGTGGGACAATTTGCAGCCTTCCAGAAGAAAAATATACACTTTCCAAAATCAACTGCGAACAAATGAAAGAAGTTGTTGAAGTTGAACAAGCAATGTTCAACCTCAAAGCCAAACTAACTTTCCTAATTCAGAATTTACAATGGAAAGACTTTGAAACATTAGTGGACTTAATTTTTAGACAGGCAGGTTGGCAAAGAGTTGGCGACACCGGGAAAACGCAAAAGACATTAGACCTTGAACTTTTTGCACCGGTGACAGGAGAAAGAGCAATAGTTCAAATTAAGGCACAGTCTGACTTGCAACAGTTTTTAAGTTATCAAGAACAATTTGCAACAATGAACGACTATGATAAATTCTTTTATGTTGTTCACACAGCTAAAAACAACTTGACGACTTACGAAAACGAAACAGAAACAAAACTTTATCTTGTTGACAAAGTA
>JAFDXI010000020.1 GCA_018268035.1 Bacteroidota bacterium
TGGTTATGAAATTTGTAATGACTATTAATGAACGTAAACCAACTGCAACCGGATTGTTAATGAAAAAACAAATAACCCAAATGATAAATCATTAATTCATTCAGCAATTTACAAAATCAAATATAATTTTTGCTGCATTTGCAGAAGCATTGCCTCCGGCAGAAAGTATTTTCTTTAAATTTAAATAATCTTCTACCAGTTGTTGCTGTCTGGATGGATTGAATAAAAGTTCAGATAATTCAGCCTGTACATTCTTTACTGTAAGATCATTTTGAATCAATTCTTTAACAACAGGTTTATCCATGATGAGGTTAACCAGAGAAATATATTTTATTTTGATAAGCCTTTTTGCAATTTGATAACTGATGTTGCTGCCTTTATAACAAACCACTTCGGGCACTCCAAACAAAGCTGTTTCCAAGGTAGCTGTACCGCTTGTGACAAGGGCTGCTTTTGATTGCATTAAAAGTCTGTAAGTCTTATCCCGGACAGCCGAAACATTTGGATATCCCTGAATGAATCCAGAATAAAATTCATCATCAAGGGCAGCAGCTTTTGCCAATACAAACTGGTATTGGGGAAATGCTTTACTCACTTCAAGCATGATGGGCAATTTCTTCGAAATCTCCTGTTTGCGGCTGCCCGGCAACAATGCGATAACGTTGTTATGAGTTTTTACTGGCGGTACAAATTCGAATTGAGTTGAGCCTGCATTTTCTTTTGAAAAATTTTCAATCACTGAAACCAAAGGATGACCGGCATAATCAACATTCCAGTTCCATTTATTCTGATAATATTCTTTTTCAAATGGCAGGATGACAATCATCTTATCAATCGTTTTTTTCATTGCTGGCACCCTGTTTTCCTTCCATGCCCAAACCTGTGGTGAGATATAATAAACTGTTTTAAGATTTGGTCGTTGAGTCTTTAATTGATGTGCCCATTCTGCAATACGTAAATTAAAACCAGGATAATCAATCAATATGAGAACATCAGGATTGAAACTTTTGATATCTTCTTTACAAAACTTAAGATTGCCTAGGATGGTTTTTAAATTCATGATTACCTCGGCAAAGCCCATGAATGCCAGGTCTCGATAATGCTTGACCAATGTGGCCCCGGCAGATTGCATCAGATCGCCACCCCAGCACCTGATGACAGCTTTTTTATCCAATTGCTGCAATTCTTTTATAAGGTTGCTACCATGCAAATCACCACTTGCTTCACCTGCAATAATGTAATACTTCATGACCGGGATGTATCAGGAATTTTGTAATAATTTCCTTTATTGTAAAGAAAAGAAAGAAATGTGATGTTTAAAGATTAAAATCTTTTTCTACCAGTTCATTGTATTCAGGATGCCTTTTCAAATAAGAAGAAACAAAAGGACAATACACTTCTAATTTTATTTTTTCCTGTTTTGCTTTTTCCAAAACAAACCTGACTAAATTACCTGCTATACCTTTACCTTCTGCTTCAGGTGGCACTTCAGTGTGCATTAAAGCTATCCTGTCGTAATGCCTTTTATATGTAATAAATGCCAGACCGTTTCCGGCTGGCATTTCAAATCTTTGTGCTTCTTTATTATCAGTGATTGGATGATCATTCATACCAACAAAGATAAAATCTATGGGAAAATTCCAAGCTCTGCATAGCTGGTACCCACTTTATCAATAGCTACAACATAGGCTGCAGTTCTCATATCAGGGATTTTATCATTTGCTTTCCAGCAAGCCATGATTTCACGAGTTGCTTCAATCATGGTTTGTTCAAGTCCGCTATAAACAAGATCCACTTCATCAGGCCCATGCTCAATCAATATTTTATCATCCGGGTTTACTGATTTTCCAGTGAGTTCTTCCATCTGATGAATGATATGGCGGTTCAGGTTTTCAGTAAAACGTTTTTCCATACGGCCATAACGAACGTGGCTAAGATTTTTTAACCATTCAAAATAGGAAACTGTTACACCACCGGCATTCAGGTACATATCAGGGATGACTAAAATGCCTTTCTTGATTAATATATCATCAGCTTCAGGTGATAGTGGCCCATTAGCAGCTTCACCAATCATTTTTGCTTTAATCTTTTCAGCGTTTGATGCATTGATTACATTTTCCAATGCAGCAGGAATCAAAATGTCACATTCCATTTCAAGTGCATCACTGCTTTTTGGAATATTGGTAGCTCCGGGAAAATTGAGAATAGATTTATTTGCTTTACGATATTGAAATACTTCTTCTTCATTCAAACCGTTTTCATTATAAATAGCACCTTCATATTCTGCAATAGCAATAATTTTAGCTCCATGTTCCCTGAAAAATTTTGCAGTATGATATCCTACATTTCCTAAACCCTGTACAATGACACGTTTACCTTCGATGCCAGTAGTCATACCCAATTTTTCCATTACGTCAGGCATGCTGCACACTTCCCTTACTCCATAAAATACACCAAGACCGGTAGCTTCTTTACGGCCTCTTACGCCACCCTGAGTAATGGGTTTACCGGTGACACAACCCATTCCATCAATTTCACCCGGACGCATGGTCATATAAGTATCGAGGATCCATGCCATTTCTCTTTCACCGGTTCCATAATCAGGCGCAGGCACATCGGTACCAGGCCCAATATAATTTTTCTTTACAAGTTCAGATGTATATCTTCTTGTAATTTTTTGTAATTCAAAAGCGCTGTATTTATTTGGATTGATTTTGATTCCACCTTTAGCGCCACCAAATGGAACATTAACAATTGCACATTTAAAAGTCATTAAAGCCGACAATGCCATCACTTCATCCTGGTTTACCATATCACTGTAGCGAATACCACCTTTACAGGGAGTTTTATGATGAGAGTGTTGTGCACGATATGCTTCAATTACTTCGATTGAACCATCATCTCTGCGTATTGGGAACCGCATTCGGTACACTGCATTGCATGCTTTTATTTGTTCAAGAATTCCGGTTTCCCAACGTGTAAATTTTGCTGCTTTATCAAAACTTCTTGTTACACTTTCAAAGAAGTCATACTGTTGATCTGCCATATAAATTTATTTAATTTGAAGTGTTTTAGATAAAATAAAACTAATGAACATTTGTTAATTAAAAAATGAAAAAAATTATTTCTTTTTTTCGAGTCTAGATATTTTCCTGTCAAGGTTGAACAAATAAATAAACAGACCTATAACAATTACGACAACAACTGCAAGTACAACATATATTTTACCGTTCTGATACATAAAATTGTTTTCGTTACCAGTTATTTCCTGTGAGAAACAAGGTTCATAAAGGGCAATCAAAACAATTAAATTCAAAAAATATTTAAAAAGCTTCATTCAAACTTTCTTTATAGTTACGAAATCTTATTGATAGTGTCGTCATCCAAACGCCTAATAAAGTCCAGCCAATAACAGCAGGCCAAAACACCAACCGCATAGATGGTGCAAGATCGTTTCCATTTAATCCCGGGTTGCCTTCACTACCCTGACCACCTGGATGTAATGACTCAGTCATCCTTGGCATAATCCACAAAGTTGGGAATAACATTGCAAATGCAAAAATGTTATATACAGCGCTGATGCGGGATCTTTTTATTTCATCAGTTACAGATCCTCTTAAAACAAAATAAGCGAAGTAAATCAACATGGCGATGGCTGCCCCATTTTGTTTTGGGTCACCACTCCAGGGTGAACCCCATTGATAATTGGCCCAAATAGCTCCTGTAACTAAGCCGAGAAGTCCAAAAACAATTCCTGCTTTTGCATATTCTGATGAATAAATGTCATAGACTAAATTTGAAGTATATAAATATCGCACTGCATTCACCAATGAAACAGTTAGCAATATCATCATCCCAAACCACATTGGCACATGAAAGAAAAGGTTACGAATAGATTGTTGCAGACGACCATCAAGAACAGGAATATTAACCAGAAAACCCATTGTACAAGTGTACATTAATAACAAAAAACATAATATTTTCCACCAGGATTTTGCGAACATTCAATTTTTGATTGAGATAAATGGCAACAGATACGCGGCGCAAAATTAGGGGAACCTGCATCAATTAACACAATAAAAATTGTTTTCCTTTTCAAAAACTTAAATTTTACAGTGCATTAAAGCATTAGCGCATTACTAATTAACTTTGAGTTTTATTATTATTTTTTTTCCTTGCCAATAATCCAATAATCATGTATGGCATAATTTTCTTGGGTATTATTTCTTATAAAATTGATATATAAGCTTACAACGAAATACAATGTATGTGATTTGTTTTCATACACGAGAAGAAATAGCACATACACCAACTATTCAAAATTTCATTTGAAATATTTGCAACATTTGAAAATTCAGATCAGAAATATTTCATGCGAATGAAAGATTGACTGATAACAATTTTAAATGACTAACGTATATTCTTTTGAATCTTTATTTTAAAACTTAAATTAAAACAGTGAAGTATTTTACACTTTTATTTTTACCCTTTTTGCTGACACTTTTTTCCTTAAAAGATAATAACACAGCAAAATCAAAAACAGTTGCCGACAGTAATGCGCCGCATGAATTAACTGACCTAAAAGATATTGGTTTTGCATGGAATTTAACCGATTGGCAAGGTAATCATGTTGATAGCCTTACCTTGGATATTTATTATCCAACAGGTGCTATGTCAAATAAAAAATATCCTGTAGTTGCATTTTGCCATGCTGGTGGTTTTACCGGAGGTGATAAAACAAATGTTTCTTCACTCTGTGATATTTTAGCCGATTATGGATATATCTGCGTGGCATTTAATTACAGAACAGGATATATCAAAAATAATCCTCATGCCTGTACAGCAGATACTACTACTTTATGGAATGCAGTATATAGAGGTATGCAGGATGGTCAGGCATGCTTAAGGTGGATAAAGAAATATGGTAACAAATATAAAATGGATACCAGTTGGATATTTTATGCTGGCACCAGTGCCGGGGCATCCGTTGTTTTAAACAGTGCATACTGCAACGATTCTGTTGCAAAGAAATATTTTCCAAGAGAATGGAATGAACTGGGAAAAATAAATAAATCAGGCAATACATTTCCTGATACATATACATTAAAGGGAATTGGAGCTATGTGGGGTTCATTATTTTCTGACCAGGTAATCAACCCTTCATATAGAGCATATCCTACTATTCTTTTCAAAGGCGATGAAGATTCAGGATTGCCAGACAGTGTTGGATATTTTTATGGATGCACTAATTATGCCCCACCAATTTTTGCAGGTGCAGGTATTTATGCGAGGATGCAGGCTATTAATTGTCCAAGTGTCTTTTATGAATTACCTGGCGCTAATCATCCGGCGTATGATGATGAATTTTGTATGTCAAACCTGGCTTGCTTTTTTAATAATATCATGCAGGGTACACCTTATTCGGGCAGATTTTCATATTACACACCAAGCTGCCCACAATTCAAAGGGGAATTTTAGTTCAGTTACATCACTCAAATAAAATAATAATGAAAATTAAATATATTTTTTACATCGCATGCACATTCCTTTCTTTATCAGGTTTTGGCCAAAATACAATTACTTGGCAAAGAACTATTGGTGGCAACGGATCTGATAAGCTCAACAAAATGATTCTAACATCCGATAGTGGTATTGTTTTATGTGGTTATTCTAACTCTGATATATCCGGAAGTAAAAAAGAAAATTCCTTAAATGGAAGTTATGATTACTGGGTTGTTAAATTAAGTAAAACCGGCGTTACACAATGGGCAAAAGCTTATGGTGGCACTGATCGTGATCTGAAACCTACCATTATTCAAACAACAGATGGTGGTTATTTAGTAGGGGGATCTTCTATTTCTGATCAATCAGGTGTAAAAACTGAAAATGCAATCAATGAAAGTTTTGATTACTGGGTACTTAAACTGGATAAGAAAGGAAATATTGAATGGGATAATACAATTGGTGGAATACAGTTTGAAAAATTATCTACTTTATTGGAAACACCTAGTGGTTATTTCCTTTGCGGTTCAGCAAATTCCACAATTGGTTATGATAAAACTGTAGATAATGAAGGTACAACTTTATGGCCTGATTACTGGGTAGTAAAATTAAATAAATCAGGTGCCATCTTATGGGATAGCGTTTATGGCAACACAAACCGTGATGAGCTTTCTGCTGCAGTTGTTGCGACAGACGGAGGCATTGTATTAGGTGGTACTTCTTATTCTCCAAGGGGTGGTAATAAAAAACAAAATTATGTTGGCAATGGTGATTTTTGGATAATCAAAATAGATTCGCTGGGAAGACGTGTTTGGGACAGGACTTTAGGTGGTAACCTTTCTGATTACCTTACTTCAATTGATGTGGTTGGAAATATTGGATATGTTTTAGGTGGATATTCCAATTCTCCTGCATCTGGAAATAAAACAGATGGTTGCCGGGGTGGTACGGATTATTGGATAATACGAACAGATAAGTCTGGTATCCCTCTTTGGGATAAAACATTTGGTGGCAGCAAAGAAGATTATCTGACAAGTGTTAAATATATAAGTGGCAAATATCTATTAGGTGGATATTCCAACTCCGGCCCGTCAGGAGATAAGACAAGCAATAAAAAAGGTGGCTTTGACTTTTGGACTTTACAATTAGATAAAGACGGAAATATAGAACAGCAAAATGACTGGGGTGGCGGCGGAGATGATTATCTCACTGATTTTTTACCTAATGGTACGGAATATATATTAGCCGGCACTTCCAATTCTGGAAAGACCGGTGATAAAAGTAACAATACAGTTGGAAATACCAAACTTGATGATTACTGGGTTTTCAAAGTTTCTTCTTCTGGCTCTTCAATTGTTCAGTCAAAAGACAATGACACTATTAATATTGATAACAGCAAGGTAGAAACTATCAGGAGTATGGTGAATATGTCAGTCTCACCTAACCCTGTGAAAGATGTACTGTATATTAATTATAATGTAAGCACGAAAGAAAAATCAGTCATTTCAATTTATAACAACAATGGTAAATTAATAAAACAAGATGACCTATCTCAAACAAGTGGTACCTATACCATTAGTTTTACAGATCAATCATCTGGTATTTATTATGCAGTATTGCAAAGTGGGAATAGCAGTACAACAAGGAAATTTGTAAAAAATTAAATCATACCTTTCATAAAAAAATGGCTGCCCTTCAAAGCAGCCATTTTTTTTATGAAGATTATCTATAGAATCATTTTCACTCTTAAAAAAAGAGAACTATAATTTTTTACAGGTCATTCTTTCCAATGCCCCATACGTCCAAATTTTTCTATACGCAACTGCACTCTTTTTTCAGGCGTTAAATCTTTTACTTCATGCAATGCCTGCATGATATGCGTTTTCAAAATATTGGCAGCTTCGGTATAATCCCAATGAGCTCCACCATCAGGTTCAGGAACAATATCATCTACCAAACCAAAACCTTGCATATCTTTTGCAGTCAGCTTTAATTGTTCTGCAGCAGTTTCTTTTTTCTCCCAGCTCCTCCATAAAATTGTACTGCAATTTTCAGGTGAGATAACTGTGTACCAGGAATTTTCCATCATCAAAATCCTATCTCCAACACCTATCCCTAATGCACCACCACTTGCACCTTCACCAATAATGGCACAAATAATTGGCACTTTCAACCTGATCATTTCATATATATTTCTTGCAATTGCTTCACCTTGTCCACGTTCTTCTGCTTCAAGTCCGGGATAAGCTCCGGGTGTGTCAATTAATGTAACAACAGGCTTATTAAATTTCTCAGCAATTTTCATCAAACGTAATGCCTTTCGATAACCTTCAGGATTGGCCATACCAAAATTTCGCTGTTGACGCATTTTAGTATTGATACCTTTTTGTTGACCAATAATCATCACAGTTTCGCCGTCAATTGCACCAAGCCCACCTACCATTGCTTTGTCATCACCCACATTACGGTCACCATGTATTTCAATGAAATTGGTTACCATCTTATCAATATATTTAAAAGTATATGGCCTATCAGGATGGCGACTGAGCTGCACTTTTTGCCATGGTGTCAGATTTGCTGTAATGTTTTTTCTTTTCTCAATTACAGACTCTTCTAACTGTTGTATTGTTTGTGAATAATCAATTTTGGAATTCTTTTCAGCGAGTTTCTTTGTCTGCTCAATCTGTTCATACAATTCCCTGATAGGCTGTTCAAAATCGAGGAATTGCCTGTTTGGATATTGCGGCATAATAATTTATTAGTGGGGTAAAAGTAAGAGAGAATTTTTAATTGCAAAATTTTGTGAAGGATTTCAGTAAAAACTATGTTTTAAATGATACAACAATAATTATTAGTTGACTGCCGCATTGTTATACCAATTTATGAAACCTATTATTGATACTAAACAATTTGAAAAACAAAGGTTGAATTTCATTTTCCACTCTCCTGTCTTATTGCTATTTGATTTTTTACATTGAAAAATTCTATGCACAATGGTTATTAAGAAGAATAATTTAACTATCCTCTTTATTGAATATGCTACCAAATCACTTCATGGTAATGAACCCACTTTCAACTTTACTTCTCCCCAATGCAATTTCCTTTCAATAGGATCATAAGTTTTAGTTTCATAATCTCCGTAGAATGTAATCACATGGTCTTTGGGACAATCAGGTGAAATAGCAACAACCGAACTTAATGAAAACCCGTCTGGCCATTTTGCCGGCAGTGATTCAATCGCTATCGTTTCTTTCTCTCTTATTACCCAGGGATCGTCAGTATATAATCGGAGGCGGCTGTTTCCACAATAAACCAATATCTTTTCGCCTGCTTCCGGAATACCATTTCCATTACCAGTTCCAAAAGCACTGTCTCTTATTATCCTACCGTCATCAATTTGGATACTATCAAATAAAGGAGCTTCATACAAAACGGGGATGATAACTTCGTCTTCATCCTCTTTAGCCTTGTCATCTTTTTCAGATGAAGTGGAAAATTTCATCGAGAACCGGATCTCTGATGGTTCTGCATGCGGAGGTGGCGATTTTTCACTGGTTATCGTAATAGGAATTGTTTTAAAAATTCTGCTTTGTGGTGTTAGTGAAAACGTCAGTTCATTTTTTGAAATCTGAACATCCTTGTCATTGGTAAAAAATTGAACCGTTATTTTTCTTGTTTGTTTTGGCAGAGCGCCATGATTAAAAAATGAAAAACTAATTTGTTGTGATCCCGGGCTGTGCAACATTGATTTGCCCTTATCAATTTCATAACCCGTACAAACCAATGAAGGTTTATCATCTTCATCATAAATTCCAACTGAGACCGGATCTTTAAATTGTTTGAAATAAAATGATAAACGTCCGTCTTTGTCCACTACTTGTGTCGTTTCAGATAAGGCCTTTTTTTGTTTATTATACATAACAACTTTCATCTGTTTTCCGGGAATATAAAGAGGAGCAGTTTGCAATCGCAATGAATCAATTTCAATATCAGGGCCGGTGGGTAGCCATTTCTTTGCTGATAAATCAAACCCATTCTTATCAACATTCCGGAGATAAATCCATCCCGGCTTATTTTTCGCCGATGAAACATGATAGTCCCACACATCAAAATCAGCATACAAATCAAGATGTGACCAGCGATAAGGAACGATGGGTTTCAATTTAAAACAACTATCTATAAAGTGCATTGCCATTCCAAACCTTTTGGTTTCGCCGGTTGCGTCTATCATGTGCCCGCCGTGAAAAGAAATATATTGCAGCGGGTATCCCTGCCACTCGGCGCCTGCCCTTACTTCTTCATTCAGGTAATGAAGGATGTCTGTCTCACCGTTGTATTGCCTGAAGTGTATTTGAAAAAGATTGCCGAAAAGATACCGGACCTTGTAAAACGTTTGGTTGTCAGGATAGCCAATAAAAAATTCCGGGCTGCCAGCGAAACTAACTGCCGCAGTAAACATATCCGGATATTTGCCTGCTAAAAACAAGGACATAAAACCGCCCATACTGAAACCAATCATACCACGATGTTGTCTGTCTGTTAAAGTTCTGTATGTACTATCAATATGGTTGACCAGTTCAGGTAGATAGTCTTTCATTTGAACCTGGTATTTTATGTCTTTATGCTCTCCTTCATTATAAGGCCGGGGTTCAAGCGTATCAATGTTTCCATCCCACATGACCAGGATAAGATGCAATGAATCAACAACCCTTTGCAGCCCTTCGTAATTAATCAATGCATTATCATCTTTGAAATATCTCCCACCCCATCCATGAAAAAAATAAATGACGGGATAACGTTTTTCTGTTTTGTAGTAATCATTCGGAAGATATATCCTGTAATATTTTTCATGATCAAAAACCTTACTGTAGTGAGTGGTATCAGTACATGGTCCAGAAAATTGCGCTTTGATTACAGTACTGAATACAACCAACAATACAGTAATTACAAATGCATTGTAATGAAATTTTCTGGTAAACATATCTAAACATTTTTGGCATGTTATTATAACAAACAAAGAATTTTATTTCTATTCTTCTTTATTTGGTAACAACTATCTCAGTTCCGCTGGTGTGATTAATAATTAAGACTCCTCCAATTGATAATTTTTCCCATTGCCATCCTTCTGAACCCGGATTTTTTTGTTCATCAATTTTCTTCCCATTTACAGTAACTGCTTTTGGCTTGTTTTCCATTCTCAATTTTTCAACAGCAGTTTCATCAAAGATTTTGTAAACAATTTGAGAAGCAGTGTATTGAACAGATTGAACAGTAGAGCTGGTTCCTAATATATGTTCTTTTCCGTCAGTTACCCATTCCGGCACAGCCCACAACCCTTGTATAAAATGACGAATGTAATCTCCATAACCATCCGAAAACCAGGATCCGTTCCATATTGGGCCTACACGCACAACACCATTTTCATCAGTCATATAAGTAGCTACATTAAAATAATCATAAGCTTGTTTTTTCCAATATGGATCTTTTGTATAGTTATACCATAATGCACAAACCGAAGCATAACGGGCAGTATGGCTCCCCATCGGCTCGTAACACCAGGTTTGTTCTTTGATAGCCTTTAACCCTTCTGTCTTGAATACAGTTGAAACAAGATTTAGTAGAAATGGTACAGTTGTATTGATATCAGGATCAAGTTCAGGATGTTCAATAAGATAACGTGCAGTTTCCATTGGGCTTAACTGGTTTCGATTTGCCAAACCGGGGTCATTTTGTATATCTTCAAAATAACCACTCCAAACACCTGTTACAATTGGTCCTGCTTTAGAAAACAACCAGTCCCATGCAATAGTCCTTGCTTTACTATATGCAACAACTTTTTCTTCAGATAAATTCAATCGCGTTTTCAAAAGCAATAATTCATCGAAAAGCTTAATGGGTTCTATCACATTTGAACAGTAGTCTGATATAACAACATCATTTTGAGCATTGACCCGGAATGGCCATGGTGATTGATTAATCGTAAATTCCTGGGTTGAGGATCCTTTAGGTATTACATCTCTTACATGAGCCGCTAATGCATCAGCACATTGAATGGCCGCAGTCAGATATTTATCATCCAATGTTACTTCAAAAAATCTTAGGTAGGCATTTCCCATTTCGCCTACTTTATCGGGTTCAATTCCATGCAGCCCCTCACCGCGCATATTTTGATTGGACCATCTGACAGAGCCACGATAAACAGTTTCTCCCGGATCTGCGCTTGCAAAAGGTACATTAGCCCAGGGCCAGTCCGCAGGTGTTGTACCATTTTTTATTTCATAATCCAACATTTTGCGAACAATAGAAATGTATGATGTGTCGCCAGAATAAACCATATATTCTGAAACAAGGCTTTGCTCCATCCCGGCGAATATGCAGGCAGGATTATTAAGCCAGTTACTGGGCGATTGGCCTTTTGCATATTCAGCTTCACCTATTATATGCGGGCCACTAAAACAACAGGAAAGAAAATATAATGGCATGTGTGTTTTCGGATCAATTGGCGGAGTGTTTTTTATAAACTCTGAAGCAAGTTTTGCAACATGCGCAAATGCGGCGCCCGGTATTTCAGGTTCGTACCATGCAGCCACTTCACCGTTTTTGTCTAATATTTTTTTATGGCCTGCAATAGAGTCGCCGGCATATTTTGACTGAGAATATGCAGTACAACAAAACAAAATAAATAAAAGTGTTACTAAAGACTGTATGCGCATGTTTACTGGTTTTATAATAAACAGGTTTAAATGACTAAAATTGAAAGCAACGAAAATAGTGATTTATGTAAACGAATTTATTTATTTTTGTTTACATTTTTATTTTTTTTATTATCTCGAAACAAGAAAGCCATAGAACCATGAAGAAAATAAGTATACTATTCATATCACTTTGCTTTGTGTTGAGCTGCTTTTCTCAACAAATCAATTATTCACTCTCATTTCCAAACATATCCCATCATGAAATAAATATCGAATTAATTGCAACACACCTCAAACCCGGGCATGTAATTGCGCGAATGTCCCGGTCATCACCCGGAAGGTACGGAACACACGAATTTGGTAAAAACATTTACGATGTCAAAGCCTGGGACAGCAAAAACAAACCGCTGCCACTCAACAGAATCGCGGGCGATATTTTTGGTGTGACACAAGAAGATGGATACGTAAAGATAACATACACTTTATATGCCAACCACCCTGACGGCACTTATTCCGGCGTGGATGAAGTAGGTGTTCATTTAAATCCTCCTTCTGCTTACTTATGGCTGGAAGGTTTGGACACTTTGCCTGTAACAGTAAAATTCAGCTTGCCACAAAACAGCAAATGGAAAATAGCAACACAGTTAAAATCAACCAAAGATTCCAATACATTTGAAGCTCCGGATTTCCAGTATTTAATGGACTCTCCAGTAAAAATTGGTGACATTATTTTTAAAGAGTGGAATGAAAAGAATAGAAATGGGGGCATGGTTCATTTTCGTCTGGCGATTGAAACAAGCAGCCCTGATTCGCTTATCAGCATCTTTGCTGCTAAACTGAAAAGAGTAACAGAAGAGGTCAGTGCTGTATTTGGTGAATTTCCAGACTATGATTTTAATGAATATACATTTCTTGCAAGCTATCGGCCGGCAATGTTTGGAGATGGAATGGAACACCGCAATTCTACCATGATCATGTTCCCGACAAAATTCGATGGCAACAATGATATTAATGTATTTGCACACGAATTGTTTCATTCGTGGAATGTGAAACGGATTCGCCCAAAATCTCTTCAACCTTTCGATTTTACAAAAAGTAACATGAGCGGGGAATTATGGTTTGCCGAAGGTTTTACGCATTATTATGGTGAATTAATTCAGGAGCGTACCGGTAATATTTCTTTAGAAAAATATGCAGCATGGAATATCGCTGATTATTTGAATTTGATATTTAACACACCTGGAGCCCAACGCTACTCCGCTGTTGAAAACAGCCGCGAGGCTGTGTTTATAGACGTTGGTAGCGGGATTATGGATAATACCACCAACTATCCGAATATGTTCACTTCGTATTATCAGTATGGGGCATCCATAGCGCTTGCACTGGACATGGAATTGCGGTCAAGGTTTTCTCTCTCGCTGGATAATTATATGCGTAATGTGTGGTTGAAATTCGGCAAGCCTGAAATACCCTATACCATTGCAGGATTGCAACAAGTCCTTGAAGAACTTACAAAAGATAAAGATTTTGCAAAGGATTTTTTTGCAAAATATATTTATGGCAATGAAAAATTCGATTATCATAAAGCACTTACGCAGGCAGGTTTTTTACTACAGAAAAAATACCCCGGGCAAGCCTGGATGGGAAATGTAAATCTCAAATCAAAAACAAATCTTATACTTTCAAAAACTATAATGAATACACCATTGTATAAAGCAGGATTAGATGAGAATGATCAACTTGTAAGTCTTGACTCTATTATAATTGATAAGCCGGCACAACTGAGCGAAATTCTTACCAGGCACAAGCCCGGGGATATAATAAATCTTGTTTATAAACACTTTGATGTTATAAAAACAACCCGGGTAGTATTGGATGAAAACCCTGAGTTATCAATTGTTTTATTTGAAAACGCTGGTTTAAAAGTCACTGAAAAAGAGCTAATGTTTCGAAACGCATGGTTGGGCAGTAAAATCCCCGGAGAAAAAAATTGAAGCGACCAGGCATTATGTCAAATACAGATTTACTGAATCAGAATAAGTTAATTCGTTCAAAAGATGATTAAATAATATTATGATAATACTGCAAATAAGTAATTTAAAATATATTACTAAAGATCAAGAATTGCTGATTCACCACGAGATATATGTTTGATTAAAGCATCTTCTGCTTTCTTGTAATTTTTGGCTTTCAATGCAGCAACAATTGCCCTGTGTTCCTTATCAGTAAGTTCATAATCATTCAGGGTTTCCTGCGCTTCATTTAATTTTTGATGAAACAATGGAATATGACTTGAAAAATATGCATTAAAAAGTTTTTTATTTCCACTCAACTTAATCAACATTTCATGAAATTTCATATCTGCATCACAGGCTCCATTAAAATATCCTTGCTTTACCATGCTGGTAAAATCATCACAAATCTTTTCAAGCATTTTGATATTTTCAGATGTAAGCCTTTTTAAAGAAAGCCGGATCGCACCTATCTCCAATACTTCTCTGAGTTCTCTTATTTCCAGTACATCATCTTTTGTCAGGACTTTTACATAAAAGCCCCCTTTTTCACCCTGGGTAACAAGATTTTCTCCCATTAACCTTGTAAGTGCTTCACGAATGGACACCCTGCTTACTCCAATTGTTTTACTCCAAACATCCTCTTTCAATCTTAAACCTGGTTTTAACTGGTTGACTAATATTTTTCTCCTGATTTCATTGTATGCTTTAGCTGCTTGCGAATCTTCTTTCATTGTAACAGTTATTATTTTTTATTTAAAGATAATAATTTGTATTCAAGGTCATGAACGACCAATCACTGGTTCAATAAATTCAAGGTCATTATTATTTTTTGGTTTGAATGTTTTGAAATCACATCCTTCATTTGCCTGCAACACTTCATTTTGAAACAATTTAGGATAACCTCTTGTATAAGCTGAAGAAGTTGGTTGTAGTATAGCCTTTCTATTTTGTATTTCATCCTGTGATAAACATATATCCAGTCTTCTGTTTGGAATATCCAATTTTATAAGATCATTGTTTCTTACGATGCTTAATGGCCCTCCTACAGATGCTTCCGGTGCAACGTGTAAAATTACCGTACCAAAACTGGTTCCGCTCATGCGTGCATCACTAATGCGGATCATATCACGAATCCCTTTTTTTTGTAAACTAATTGGTATTGGTATCATGCCCCATTCCGGCATGCCGGGCAGGCCAACAGGGCCAACATTCCGCAGAATCAATACTGCATCCGGATTAAACTCCTGTTCAGGGTCTTCAACTATTGAAAGCATTTCTTTGTAATCATCAAACACTATTGCAGGCCCTGTATGTACAAATAATTCAGGAGATGCTGCAGAAGGTTTGACAACAGCGCCATCAGGCGCCAATGAACCATGCAGGATGCAAAGTGAAGGCGTTGGTTTTACAGGATTACTGCATGACTTAATTATTGTTGTATTAACCGGGTTATGCCTGTTAAGTAATTGCTCGAGCGTCAATCCGGTATAAGTGATACAGGAGAGGTCAAGGTGTTCTTTTATTTCCATCATGACTGCAGGAATACCACCTGCTGCATCAAAATCATCAATTAAATATTTACCTCCGGGCTGCACATTAGCTATGCATGGAATTTTTTCACCAGCATCATCAAAACTTTTGGGATATACTGAAATATTCATACGGCCAGCCATTGCAGTAATATGTAAAACTGCATTGGTTGATCCTCCCAATGCCATGCATAATTTTATCGCATTTTCAAATGCGCTTTTGGTGAGGATAGTTTGAGGTGTAAGGTTTTCATTTACCATGTTTACAATGCGATTGCCTACTGCTTTACTCATCTCATACCTTTCCTTACTATCCACCTGTTTCGTACTTAAACCAAGAGGCATTACACCTAAAGCCTCCAATAACCCATTCATTGTAGAAGCAGTGCCCATTGTGTTGCATGCACCAAATCCGCAACTTAGACTTCTAATAATTTCATTCCAATCATCTGCTGTAATATTTCCCAATTTCAATTCATCTGCATATTTCCATAAATCAGTGCCGCTACCCATACGTTGCCCTTTATATGTACCAATTTTCTTGGGGCCTGCATTCAATTGAATAAATGGGAGGTTTGCACTTATAGCACCCATGGCAAGTCCCGGCACAGTTTTATCGCAATTACCCAATAATACAACACCATCAATCGGGTAAGATCTTAAGCTTTCCTCAACAATTATAGAAAGCAGGTTCCTGTACAGCATTGCTGTTGGTTTCATCAAATCTTCACCCAGCGAAAATGTAGGAAATTCAATTGGTATGCCACCTGCCTGCCTGATACCTTCTTTTACATGAGCAGCTATAATATTTAAACTCATATTACAACTGTTTAGCTCTGACCATGTATTGGCAATACCAATGATTGGTTGACCTGTGTATACATCCATATCAAAGCCAGATGAACGCAATGCTGATTGATGCAGGGACTGTACTTCCTTGTTATCATTTAAAAACCATTTATGACTTCGTAATTGAGAATTCATAGTTCAAAATGTTTAAGAAGTGCCCGATCCTTTTTACAGGACAGGTTGAGCTTGCAGATTATTTTTTTTATATTCAATGATTGTAATGAGTAATGTACTTACCAACACCAATACTCCACCAACAATTGCAATCCCAGAAAGTTTTTCTTTCAAAAAAATGGCAGCAATAGGTAAAGCAAAAAAAGTAATTAAAAAATTCGATAATGCTACCTGAATGGCTTCTAATTTTTTTAGGGCAGTAAAAAAAAGAATCATTGAAAGAAAATTATGAAAGACGGTTAATAGTGTAAGGCCTGTCCAGGTTTGGCTGCTGAATTTTGGAATGCGAGTTAAAATATCTCCCTCGTAAAAAATTACCAGCGGCAAAAGAATTGCAAGTAAAAAGATATAGGTATAAAAAAGCATTTCCATTTCAGTAAAATCATTTGCAATTTTTTTGCAGATTGTATTATAAAACGCACTGCCGGCAACACCCGAAAATATTAACAGGTTTCCAAGCATAAAGTTCCAACCGGCATTTATGTTATGAATATCTTTTAATGAACAAAAGATAACTCCGATTATTGCAATTGCGAAACACAACCAGCGGCCTAGCGTCATTTTTTCCTTTAAAAAAATCATGGCTAATATGGCAGATACTATTGGCAATGTAAGACTGATGATACCTGCGTTGCTGGCAGTTGAAAATTGTGTGCCATAAGTCATAAGTATCTGTGCAGGAAACTGTCCAACTATTGCTAATAAAGCAAAAATTCTTAAATGTTTCCAACTCTTTTTTTGAGCCTTCATATCTTTTAATACAAAGGGCGTCATAAAAATTGTTGCTATCAATACAGGTATAAATACTGTGCATAAAGCACCCACCTGGTTCTGCACCAGTTTTATACATAAAAATTGTAGCGACCACATGAAATTGCAAGCCAGCAATGCTGTCCAGGAAAGAATTCTTTTATTCATTGTTTTGCGTTAGATAATGAAGGTAATGTAATTATTTTTCAATAATTTAATTCAAAATTGCAAGTATTTTCAAAGATATAGTTTTAATTTTTGTATTCAAATTTTATTAATTTTGTAAACATTTTATCTAACTTTACACGATTAGATCATGAAAGAATCTCCTTGTTTTCGTTTTAAGAACAAACATGTTTTCATCACAGGTGGTGGCAGAGGAATAGGAAAAGAGATTGTAAAACAGTTTGCAGCGGAAGGTGCCAACCTTTCAATAATTGATTTAAATAAAGAAGATCTGGCAATAACATTGGCTGAACTGAAAGAGAAGACAATGGGGTCGCATCATATATATGTTGCTGATATTACCGACCGGCAAAAAATTAAAGAAGTTGTTGATGTTGCCGAAAAAACTGCTCCAATTGATATACTAATTAACAATGCGGGCATTGCATTTGAAACGCCTTTTTTGGAAATAAGCCCCGAAGAATGGGAAAATGTGCTGAAAGTAAATCTTACAGGCTTTTTTAATGTTTCGCAAATAGTATGCAGCTATATGGTAAAACGATCAAGCGGCGTTGTTATTAATATGTCAAGTAAAAACGGGCTTGATGGTGAAGCCGGCTATGCTCATTATAACGCTTCAAAAGCAGGTATCATTATGCTGACAAAAACAATGGCTTTGGAGTTTGCACATGTTGGTATAAGAGTGAATGCAGTATGTCCTGGTTATATAGAAACACCTTTGTCAAAAGAAATAGACAGCCCTGAATTTACCAGGGATTTTATCAACCGATATGTTCCCGTTAACAGACCTGGTGCAGTGGAAGATGTAGCCCCGGTTTTTCTTTTCCTCGCTGATAGTAGCAGCAGTTTTATAACAGGACAGGTGTTTGTAGTTGATGGCGGACAACTTGCAGGGCAAAAACCAGGAAAATATTTTATATAAAAAACATACAACAATGAATAATAATCTGGCAGCCATAAGTTTTGATACAATTAATGATGAAGCGGGAAAATATATTGCAGGAGGTGTGGTGTCTTTAAACAGAAAAGTTAATCCACCAATTGTTTTTAAAAAAGCTAAAGGTAGCAAGCTTTACGATATCAATGACAAGGAATATATAGATTATCATGCTGCGTTTGCCCCATACTTTTTAGGACATAATAATGATGAAGTAAACGACGAAGTCATCAGGATAATCAAAGAAAATCATTCTTTATATGGCACTGGCACCAATGAACTGGAAATTCAACTTGCCAAAGAATTATGTGACATTATACCTTCTTTTGAACTGGTGCAAATGACCAACTCAGGAAGTGAGGCAACAGCCCATGCTATCAGGCTGAGCAGGGCTTATACAGGAAGGGAGCATATTGTATTAATGATGGGTGGATATAATGGCTGGCACAACGATGTAGCCAGATCAGTTATGCCTTCAATTGATGTGATAGGAGAAAGAATTTCACCAGGTGAATATGCATTTATTCCATCATCAGCAGGCATACCTGAAGATGTAAAAAACAAAATTCATTGCATCAATTTTAATGACTTAAACTCATTGGAATATGTGCTGCGAAAATATCCCGTTGCCTGTGTGTTAACCGAACCGGTATTGCAAAATATTGGTGTAGTGAAACCCCAAAAAGGATATTTACAGTCAATGCTAAATCTGTGTGAGCAGTATGGTGCTGTATGTATATTTGACGAAGTAAAAACCGGCTTCAGAACATCCTTGTCTGGTTATCAGGGTGTATGCAATGTATTGCCACATTTATCAGTCTTTGGAAAAGCTATTGCCAATGGATATCCTATTGGTGTGATAGGTGGTAAAAAAGAGATCATGTCGTTGTTTGATACTGATGATATTAAACGAAGAGTGCTGATAGCAGGAACCTATAATGCCCATCCATTGAATATTGCTGCAGCCCTCGCCACAATTCATATTTTAAAAACTAAACCCGTTTATGTGCAAATAGATTCAGTATGTAAAATTTTGTATGCAGGATGGGAGCAAATCTTTGCCGAAAAAGGCATCCCGGCAGTAGTAGCAAGTAATGCTTCTGCTTCAGTGGTATATTTCTGTGAAACACTTCCTGATGACATGCACGATATTTTGGAAAATCATGACTTTAATCTCGATTTGAAATATCGCAGGCTATTGATAAGAAATGGAATTTATCAAATTCCGCTTCCCTGTAAACAAAATTCAGTTAGCTACGCACATACAATTGATGATATTTCCAAAACTTTAGAAGTGACAAGAAAAGTTGTTAGTCAATTGTGATAAAATATCTTATTTAAATATTTTGTAAACAATATAAATATTTTTATGTTTACATTAAATATTACATTAGCCTTAACGGTTGTCAAAATTTTAAATGCATGATACTAATAAGCCAGGCTTTATATTGATCATAAACTAAATATCAATACAACTATGATACAATATGCTCAGGAAAATGATCTTAGTGCTGAAGAGTTCATCCATGTTTTACAACTATCAGGTTTGAGCGAGCGGAGGCCAGTAAACGAACCTGAAAGAATAAAAGCAATGCTGCACCATGCCAATCTTATACTTACAGCAAGGATTGATGGAACCTTGGTTGGAGTTTCGAGGGCAATGACAGACTTTTCCTTCTGCACTTATTTATCAGACATAGCAGTTGATAAGAAATATCAGCGACAGGGAATAGGAATAGAACTGATCAGGCTTACAAAACTGGCGTCACCGCTTGCTAAATTGATATTGCTGGCAGCGCCTGCGGCTGTGGGATATTATCCAAAAATTGGTATGAACCAATGGGAACATTGTTACTACCTGGATGATGTTTCCCGGTTAAAAACTCATCATTAAAATAATAATACGACTCAAAGAAGCAATGACAATATTCATGAATTCAAAATTTTTCATGATTTAATAACTGATGATTTTAAATTTTAGGCAACGTATAAAACAGCTTAATCAGTTTTTGAGACTTTTTATCATCATGAGTTTTTATATAAAAGCTGTATGAATGTATATATCAATTATATGCTGAAACAATATAGCATCAGGTTTTGTTTTGCCTTCATCATAGCGCATCATCAATAATGTATATTAAAATTTGAATTGCGACATCTAATACTCATAAAACACCTCTACCATGCAAACATTTAAAACAAAATATCCGGTTTTTGAAATAGATGGCCAAAGCTGTATCCCAAAATATATGCAGGTTATAAATTCAATTTCTTATGCAATCAAAAAAGGTGAACTAAAAAAAGGTGACCGGATTTTTTCAATTAATGAATTTAGCAATGAATATTTCCTTTCAAGGGATACAGTGCAAAAAGCGTATTATATTTTGGAAGAACGTGGCGTTATTGCTGCAAAAAGGGGGAAAGGGTTTTATATTCAACAAACAAATATTGAAACTAAATTCAGGATTTTATTACTCTTCAACAAAATCAGTAATTATAAAAAACTGGTGTATAATTCCTTTATCAAAACACTAGGAGACAATGCAGTGGTTGATCTGAAAATACATCATAGTAGTGCTAAAGTCCTGGAAGGATTTCTTTCATCCGGCATGAATGATTATAACTATATTGTAATAATGCCACATTTTTATGAAGACGCTGCAGATGCATATAATTTGATTTCAAAAATACCTTCTGAAAAACTCGTTATCCTGGATAAAGACCCCGGTTATTTAGATTCAAATTATACTGCCGTATTCCAGGATTTTAAAAATGATATAACAAAAGCACTTGAATCAGGGTTAAGCACCCTTTATAAATACAACAAGCTTTTTTTAGTATTCCCAAAAATGGTTTCATATCCACCTGAAATTGTAACTGGGTTTAAAAACTTTTGCTTTCAAAATAATTTTAACTACCAGGTAATTCGCGAAATATCACCGCTTACTGAAATTGAAAGTGGTACAGCTTTTATTGTGATTGAAGAAACTGATCTTGTTCAACTAATAAAGAATTGCCATGTAAAAAAGATAAAGCCTGGAAAAGATATTGGAATCATATCATATAATGATACGCCGCTAAAGGAAATCCTGATTGATGGAATTACTGTACTTTCAACTGATCATGCTAAAATGGGTGAAACTGCAGCAAGGCTCATACTTGAAAACAGAAAAGAGAAAATTAAAAATCCATTTACGCTCATTTTCCGAAAATCGCTTTAATGCCCGCTTAAAATGATTTACCTTCAATGAAATTACTGATTCTTTTCCCAGTTTTGTTTCTTCTCAGTTGTAGTAAGCCACCTGAGTTATTTGTAAAACTTTCTTCATCTCATACCGGAATAAATTTCAATAACAAGATTACTGAAAATGATTCTATCAATCCTCTTGATCTCGAATTCTTATATAACGGCGGTGGAGTAGCCGTTGGCGATTTTAATAATGATGGAAAGCCAGATTTATATTTTACAGCAAGCACCACATCAAATAAATTATACCTGAACAAGGGCAACTTAAAGTTTGAAGATATTACCGAAACTGCTAACGTAGGAGGCAATGGCGAATGGAGCAATGCAGCATCAGTTGTTGACATTAATAATGATGGCCGGGAAGATATCTATGTATGCACTACCGTAATATCAAACCCGTTGCTAAGAAAAAACCTTTTATACATTAATCAGGGAACAAATGATAAAGGCATTCCTGTATTTAAAGAAATGGCTGCTGAATATGGATTAGCTGATACAAGCTGGAGTGTACATGCAGCATTCTTTGATTATGATAACGATGGCGATTTGGATATGTATCTTGTTACTACAAAACCAGCCAAAAGGGAAAGCATTGCATTTAATTCAAATAATATTCAAATTGACAATACTGATATTGATAAATTATACCGCAACGATTGGGATCCTGTTTTGAAACATCCTGTTTTTACTGATGTTTCCAACCAGGCAGGAATTACAGAACATGGATATGGTTTAGGAATCAATATCGTTGATATTAACTACGATGGATGGAAAGATATTTATGTAACCAACGATTTTTTTGGCAGCGATCATCTCTGGATTAACAACAAAAACGGAACATTTTCAGACGAGATAGGAAAGTATTTTAAACATACTTCTCAAAATGCAATGGGAAATGATGTGGCAGATATTAACAACGATGGGTTACCAGATGTAGTAGCTGTGGATATGAACCCTGAAGATAACATGCGCAGGAAAAAGAATATGAGCCGCTATAGTTATTTCTATTTGCAAAACATGTTGAACATGGGCATTGAGCCACAAAATGTGCGCAATACCCTGCAGTTAAATATGGGGCAGCGATTATTAAAAAATGATTCTATAGGCGATCCTGTTTTTTCAGAGATAGGCTTTTATGCAGGCATCGCACAAACTGACTGGAGCTGGAATGTATCCCTGGCAGATTTTGATAATGATGGTTACAAGGATTTGATCATAACCAATGGTTATCCAAGAGACGTAACTGATCATGATTTTGCAGCTTACAAAAATAAGGCTAACAATTTCGCATCAAAGCAGGATATTCTTGATCAAATACCTCAAATAAAAGTTTCAAACTATGCATTCAGAAACAATGGTGATTTAAAATTTATTGATGTTACAAAAGATTGGGGATTAACTGATCCATCATTTTCTAACGGAGCTGTTGCAGTTGATCTGGATAACGATGGTGACCTTGATTATGTAATTAATAATATAAATGACAAAGCATTTGTGTATGAAAACAAAACCAATTCAAAACACTACCATCCGGAAGTCCGAAAAAATAAATAGCCCATATTATATTTGAGGTGACAAAACTTCATAAATATATGGGACTATTTACTCGCAATAAAAGTAACAAGAAGCCAATTATAAAACAAA
>JAFDXI010000021.1 GCA_018268035.1 Bacteroidota bacterium
AAATTTCCTTAAATATTGCAGCAGTTAAATCCAATGAGCAATCCAGTTTGCCGGTTTAACGGGGTTTGGGCTGTGCATCCCCCCCCCCCCCCCCACATAATTTGTAATAATAAAAGTGCATATAGTTTTCTCATGGTGTTTAGTTAATGGTAACTGCAATATACAATAATTGTTAATTGATAATTGAAAATTGATAATTGAAAATTCGTAATTGCTAAAGCGTTTCAATTTCCGCTCACTCCTTCACAAACTTCTTCGTCACCACATCACCACTACTTTCTATTTTCAATAAATAATTCCCCGGCTGCAATGTGGCAATATTGAGGTTGTATAACGATACCGGATTGACGATGGTTTGTATTGATAACATGGTTCAGTCATTTTCATCATTCATATACTGCCGGTACAGAAGAATATTCGTAGGCCCTGCATCATATTATTTTTGGGAGAACTGATGATAAAAATGCATTAAACAATCAATTATGTTTGTATTATGTGTTTTTTATCAATATATTTTTTCCTGAAGCGGATTCACATCAGAACTTCGGCAATACGTAGCCGTTGTGATATTTAGCAGCGAGTAATTCATTCGCATCATTATCTGTAAAACGCATTTTGGTTTCATCCCAGAATATTTTCCTGCCTGTCCTGAAAGCAATATTGCCCATATCACACACTGTGGCTACATGAGCTGCATCCTGCACAGGACATTTCAAATCTTCCATCTTTCTTGATTTCACCACTTCAAGAAAATTTCCTGTATGCAACAGCAGGCCGTCATCTACTCTTTGCTGACGGGGAACGGCTTCCATTTTATTTTTTCCGTCAATGACTTCAGGGATAACTTCCCATCCGCCACGGTCAACCACCAATGTTCCATTGTTGCCGATGAATGCAACACCATGGTCGCGTTGATAAGGACCGTCATTAATACCTGTTGCATGTTCCCACAGCATATTAAAACTTCCGAAATCATAAACGGCTACTAACGTATCAGGCGTTTGCTCTGCATCATCAGGGTAAGCAAATTTTCCACCACTTGCCATAATACTTTTCGGCACGTTAGCATTGCTACCTTGTAATGCATAATCAATCATGTGTACACCCCAGTCAGTCATCAGTCCACCTGCATAATCCCAGTACCAGCGGAAATTAAAATGGAACCTGTTGGGATTAAAAGGCCGTTTTTCAGCAGGCCCCAACCATAAGTCATAATCCACACCGGCAGGAGGTGCACTGTCAGGAAATACAGGCACAGGTTTCATCCATCCCTGGTATGCCCATGCTTTCACAAGGCGCACATTGCCGAGTTGCCCTGAATGAACAAACTGCATGGCATCTGCATAATGCTTATTGCTCCTTTGCCATTGCCCCACTTGTACTACGCGGTTGTATTTTTTTTGTGCTGCCACCATTGCGGCACATTCTGCAATTGAATTGCCAACAGGTTTTTCGCAATACACATCTTTGCCAGCCATGCATGCATCAGTCATTATTTTACAATGCCAATGATCTGGTGTGGCAATCAACACAGCATCAACATCAGGGTCATCCAGCAACTTCCTGTAATCACTGTAAATTTTTACCTTGATATTTTTTTGTTTCAATTCATCAGCGCGTTGATTCAATACATTGTTGTCAACATCACAAAGAGCAACACATGTTGCTTCAGGATGTTTTAATAAATTGGTAAGGTCAGCCCATCCCATACCATGTATGCCAATGGCACCGATGCGTATCTTGTCTGATGGCGCTACTTTTTTGGGTGATGAATATAGTGATGTTGGTATCAATGCAGCGCCAGCCATGTAAGCTGAAGTGGATTGAAGAAAATGCCTGCGTTTCATATTTCTTATTTCTGAGTGATTGAAATTTTTCCAGATAATAAAAATACAACCTTTCAGATACAGACAATTGGAAATAATTGTAACCTGGACATTTATCTTTTCAGGTGGATTGTCCTTTTGTATAAACCACCAGACGGGAAAGATGAGGTGATGATGAGCGTAATATCACGGGTGCTGATAGAAATGTAATGCGATTTATTGTAGTCGTCTGAGTCAACACCAAAACCTTTTAAAATAATCCTGTTGTAAGAGAGCAAAAGAAATGAAGCAGAATCTTTTAAGGTATCTTCTTTCACAGATAGGATATCATTCAAGCCGAAATTAAAATAATCACCGGCCTGCCCGGTATAATATCGCTGTGAATCAATGCTGCCATCTAATGAAACAATTGAATCACTAACTACATCCCATTTGTAAAAAAGGCTGGGGTTGGCAGATTTGCCACAGGCATTTAAAATCAAACTTATTATGACTGTGCTGATGAATAGTGAAAAAAAATTCTTTTTCATATATGCCCCTGTTTGTTGGGGAAATTTTAAAATCCTGCAAACATCGGTAATTATTGTTTTAAAAAAACATTGCTTAAAATTTGATTGATAACATGGATAGTGATTTGAAAATTGTGATGACTGTGTGTAGTAAGACAGTTTCCTGATAATAACCTGTATGAAAATAATTTTTAAAAATGAAATCATTTTAAATGATTGTAATGAGCGATGATGATAGTTGGTAAATGAATGATATTTTAGTTAACTGGTGCAGGAAGCATTTGCTTAATTTCCTTTTATAAAAATCCAGATGTAAATAAAAAGTCATTCCTTACATTTACTGTCTCCAACATTGAATACTTATACCATGAAGAATTATACACTACTGTTTGTTTGCTGTAGCTTTTTTTTCGCAACAATGGCACAGGAAACTTATCCTGTCAATGGCGTTCAGGATTACCGGGAAGGCTATGTGGCGTTTACACATGCCACAATAGTAAAAGACCCGCAAACAATTTTAAATGACGCAACACTCATCATTAAAGAAGGGAAGATTGTTGCTGCTGGCAGCAATCTCAGTGTGCCTAAAGGTGCTGCAGCAATTGATTGTAAAGGCAAATATATTTATCCTTCATTCATTGACCTGTTTAGTGATTATGGTATTACTGCAACTGAACAGCCCAAACGTTCGAGGAACTTTTTTCAATCACAAATGCTCAGTGATATCAAGGGCGCTTATGGTTGGAACCAGGCCATCCGTCCTGAAACGGATGCATCAAAAATTTTTACAAAAGATGATGATAAGGCCGGGGAGTTGCGTGGTATTGGTTTTGGCGTTGTGCTTTCACATTTGCAGGATGGCATTGCACGGGGTACAGGCACTTTGGTTTCATTGAACGATGAAAAAGAAAACCTTGATATGCTGAAAGAAAAAGCTGCAGCATTTTATTCTTTCAGCAAAGGCAGTTCCACGCAGGATTACCCTACTTCACTGATGGGTGCAATTGCATTGATACGACAAACTTATCTCGATGCTCAATGGTATAATAATCTAAAATCTGGTGATAAAGAAAAGTCAACCAGTGAAGGCACCAATCTTTCATTGGAAGCATGGAATGCTAACCAGGCTTTACCACAGATTTTTGATGCGGGTGATAAATGGAATGTATTACGGGCGCAGAAAATTGCCAATGAATATAATGTGCATTATATCATTAAAGGTGGCGGCAACGAATACCAGCGCATGGATGAAATGAAAGCTGCCAATACGAATTTTATTTTGCCGCTAAATTTTCCTGAAGCAATAGATGTGGAAGACCCAAATGCTGCAAGCCTTGTGGCATTGAGTGTTTTGAAACATTGGGAGATGGCGCCATTGGAGCCCGCTATGTTTGAAAAAGCGGGTTTGAATTTTGCGCTTACTGCCAGTGGCACAAAATCATCTGAGTTTTTATCTAACCTGCGTAAAGCAATTGAGAATGGTTTGAGTGAAGAAAAAGCTTTGGAGGCGCTGACAAAAACGCCTGCAACATTAATTGGTGTGTATGACCAGGTTGGTAGTATTGAAGCCGGTAAACTTGCTGATTTCATTATCACCACAGGACCTGTATTTGATGAGCAGACAATATTTCTCCAAAACTGGATCCAGGGAAAGAAATTTTTGTTGACCAATAACGGGTGGAATGATTACCGTGGTAACTATACACTTAGCGTTAAACAAGATAACAACAATATACAATACAATGTTGCGGTGGCAGGTAAACCGGGTAAGCTCTCAGCAATAATTCTTTCCGGCAAAGACACGATGAAAGATGTTCATTTGAATGTCAACAGCAACACAGTAAATATCAGGTGGAGCAATAAAACTGGTAGCCAGGGAATTAATTCTTTATCTGGTGTCATCGGTGCCAATATGTGGAATGGTTCGGGCTATGATGCAGATGGCAACCCTGCTGCATGGAATATGGTGTTTGCTTCAGCATATATTGAGAAGCCGGACAAACCAAAAAAGAATCAAAAAAAGAATGATATCAATGCAACTGTACTGTATCCTTTTGATGGTTATGGCTTTTCGCAAATGCCCAAAGCGGAAGACGTGTTAATCAGGAATGCTACTGTCTGGACCAATGAAGCAGAAGGTATTTTACAAAATACAGATGTGTTGTTAAAAGAAGGAAAGATTGCAGCGATTGGCAAAAACCTACCTGCAGGAAATGCAAAAGTGGTTGATGGCACCAATGAATATTTAACACCGGGCATCATTGATGAACATTCACATATTGCTATAACTGGCGGTGTGAATGAATGTTCGCAATCTGTAACTGCAGAAGTGCGAATAGCAGATGTGATAGACCCGGAAGATATCCAGATATACCGGCAGCTATCTGATGGAGTTACTTCATCACATATTTTACATGGCAGTTGCAACACTATCGGCGGGCAGACACAACTGCTGAAACTACGTTGGGGAAAAGATGCAGAACAAATGAAATTTGCCAACTGGGACCCCTTTATCAAGTTTGCTTTAGGTGAAAATGTAAAACGTTCCTACAGCCAGAGAAGTGACCGTTTCCCTGATACCAGAATGGGTGTTGAACAGGTGTTGATTGATGCATTCACCAGGGCAGAAGATTATCAGAAGCAAGGCCCGGATAAAAGAAAAGACCTGGAATTAGATGCACTGAGCGAAATTTTAAACCATAAAAGATTTATCACCTGTCATTCTTATGTACAAAGTGAAATCAATATGCTGATGCATGTGGCTGATTCATTTCATTTCACTGTAAATACTTTCACGCATGTGCTGGAAGGTTATAAAGTAGCTGATAAATTAAAAGCACATGGCGCTTATGCATCCACATTCAGTGACTGGTGGGCATACAAGGCAGAAGTGCAGGATGCCATTCCATACAATGCAGCATTGATGACAGATGTTGGTTTGACTGTTGCTGTAAACAGTGATGATGCAGAGCAGGCACGACACTTAAACCAGGAAGCCGCCAAGAGTATAAAATATGGAGGCTTAACAGAAGAGCAGGCATTTAAAATGTGTACGCTGAACCCCGCTATCATGTTGCATATTGCCGACAGGGTAGGCAGTATTAAAGTGGGCAAAGATGCTGATGTGGTTTTATGGAACAACAATCCTTTAAGTGTGTATGCAACCGTGCAGAAAACATTTGTTGACGGTGTGGAATATTTTGACAGGCAGCGTGATTCACTGCAACGGATTTATATCGCGAAAGAAAGGAACCGTTTAATACAAAAAATGATGGCTGCTAAAAAAGGCGGTGGACATACAACACCTGCAGTGATGACATTTGACCAGATCAATGAATGTGAGGAAGGCCGCACTGTCAATTCAATTGTTCATGGGTTGGACAATGCACAAAATAATTAATCCCTATCTCGTAATTAAATAAACTGATTCACATGAAAAATATATTAACCATCATTTGTTCATTCTTCTTCTTGCAAACATTTTCACAATCCAATGTGTTACCGGCGCCCCCGCAAAACGGGACTATTGCTTTAATACATGGCGCCATTCACGTGGGCAATGGAACAGTAATTGATGACGGGATGATTGTTTTCAGTAATGGAAAAATTATTAAAGTGGGTCAATATGCGCCCATCGCTGATGTGAAAGTAATTGACTGCACAGGCAAACAACTTTATCCGGGTTTTATTTTAACCAGCAGCAACCTGGGCCTTGTAGAAATCAGCGCTATCCGTTCTGAGAGGGATGAAGATGAAGTGGGTGAACTAAATCCTGATGTGCGTTCATTAGTGGCATATAATACCGATTCAAAAATTATCAATACTGTCCGCAGTAACGGTGTACTATTGGCGAACGTTGTGCCTGACGGAGGCATATTGAGCGGCACATCATCTGTCATGCAGTTGGACGGCTGGAACTGGGAAGATGCAGTGTATGACAAAGACAATGGTATCCATTTCCGTATGCCATCGCTGATACCCACTTCTTCAAAAAATGCTTCAGGTGAAAAGCTGGAAAATGCTTACAAGGAAATAGATGAAGTAAGAACTTTTTTCCGCGAGGCGAAAGCTTACCTGAATGAACCTTCGCATGCTGTAACCAATATAAAATTTGAATCGGTAAAAGGTTTGTTCGATCATACGGAAACATTTTTTGTGCATTGCGAAATGGCGAATGAGATGATGATCGCGATTGAGTTTGCAAAAGAGTTTGGTTTCAAAACAGTGATTGTTGGCGGCACAGAAAGCAACAGGATTGCCGGTTACCTGAAGGAAAATAATATCGGCGTTATCCTGAACCAGATGCACACGTTGCCGGCGATGCAGGATGATGATATTGATGAATATGCAAAGCTGCCATACCAGTTGCAACAGGCAGGTGTTTTGTATTGTATCAATGATTTTGATGAAATGAACCGTGGCCGCAACCTGATGTTTAATGCCGGTGTGGCTGTTGGTTTTGGATTGACAAAAGAACAGGCTTTGCAGGCTATCACACTGAATGCAGCAAAAATTCTGGGCATTGACCAACGCACCGGTTCACTCGAGGAAGGTAAAGACGCCAACATTATAGTGAGCAGTGGTGATGTGCTTGATATCAGGACAAGTAATATCTTGTATGCATTTATACAAGGCAGGCAGATCAATCTTGACAATAAACAAAAACAGTTGTACGAGCGTTATAAAACGAAGTATGGGATAAGTAAATAATTTTTTGCAGGCTATGTTCAAATCAGATGCTCCCTTATTTTCATATTCAGCAAGCAATACATCTGCTGAATCAGGATGAGCAACAGTTCTGATAATATTCATGTTTGTTAAATGGATTTTCGATTGTTATATCTTATTCAATACCTGCATGGAAAAGCATTAAGGGAAATAAGGAGAAATTCCTCTTTTTTTCCCGGATATGCCATAATGAGAAAATGAAAATTTTTCGTTTGGGAGTAAATTGCTTTTCTTCTTTTTTCCTTATCTTGTAAATACTTTTAAAAACCCAACCATGAAAAAAATTTATGCACTATTATTATTTACAACTATGTGGGGGGGGGTGAATGCACAAGATCTAATCAACATTTGTGGCTATTATTGCCAGAAAGACCTCAGCATCCCCATACCGAATTTGATAATTGACTCAACTAATGATGCAAATGATTTGACTTATTG
>JAFDXI010000022.1 GCA_018268035.1 Bacteroidota bacterium
AGGAAACAAAGATCAGAGGCTGGATGAATTTCGGGCTGAAAGTAACTGCCGAAAAAAGATTTGCAGAGCTGCTGCAAAATGCGGGCTTGGGATTGTATAATGCGATGGGCTGTGGATGTGTGGAACTAGTTAAACTTTAATGACCAAAAGCTATGGAGGCTACACGCACCGAACGTATTTTGAGGCTGCTAGTGATGCTATCCGGTACCCGGTGGTATTCGATGGCAGAACTTGAACACCGGTTCTACATGTCGGCCCGAAACCTGCGTCGTGATCTCGACCTTATTGAAGCATGCGGCTTTGTACTGGAGCGGGAAAATGGATACCGGTTGCAAGCCACACACACGGCAAATCGAAATCTGAAAAACCTCTTGCACTTTTCGGAAGAAGAAGTTTCTATTTTGTATCAAACCCTGGCCCGAATAGAGGGCGACTCGCCGGTAAAGGAACGACTGGTACGAAAAATGAATGCCTTTTACGATTTAAGAGCATTGGAGCAACTCAGAGAACGGGACGACCTGACCAAAGTACGAATCATACGTCAATCAATGGCAGCAAAAAAACAGGTTAAGTTGATTGCCTACCGCTCCTCTAACAGCAACAGCATTGACAATCGTATTGTAGAGGTATTTGATTTTCTACCCGATTACCGTGCTGCCTGGTGTTACGACCTGGGCGATCATACTTGTAAACAATTCAAGTTATCGCGGATGCAGTCGGTAGAATTACTACAGGCAGGGTGGCGATTCGAAGCCCGGCATCAAAAGCCGTTTACGGACGTGTTTCGCCTGTCCGCCCCTAAAGCGTTGGCCACAGTGGAGCTGCGGCTGTCGTTAAAAGCCTACAATCTGCTGTTAGAAGAATATCCGTTAGCAGCCGACTATGTGAAAAAAGATAAAGAACAATACTTATTGAAAACCCAGGTAGCTGCCTACTATGGTGTCGGCCGTTTTGTATTGGGGCTTTTGCGTGACGTGGAGATCATAAAACCGGCAGGATTTAAAAAGTACATTAAATCACAAATTGAAAATTATTTAAAATGAGGACAGAAATTGACCAAGTGGCGGCGTAGGTTTGTGGGTGAGAGAGCCGGAGGTGGAGGAGGGTGAGGGGGTGAGAGAGTGAGAGGGTGGATTGGGTTATTAAACAATGTCAAAACCAAAATTGACAGACATTACAATGGGGCACCAATTTGAAACAATAAGAATAAAAATTAATTAGATTTGAAAAAATCAGGAATGATGAGATTATATATCAAACTATCAAGAAATAAAGAAATAATTCCATTCAATTATCAGCATCTTCTTACTGGTGTGGTGCATAAATGGATAGGGAAGCAAAATGAAGAGCATGGTAAACCAAGTCTATATTCCTTTTCATGGATTCAAAATACTAGTGCTGCTAAGGATGGAATTGATCTAACCCGCGATTCCTATTTTTTTATCAGTGCGTATGATGAACTATTGATCAAAAAAATTGTAAGGGGAATCATGGATAGCCCTGAAACTTTTTGTGGCATTTCTGTTTATGATGTGCAAATTATGTCAACACCAGAGTTTGGCGAGGAGGAGCGATTTATATTAAACAGCCCGATTCTGGTTCGAAAAAAAAATGGTGAAAGGACAAAGCACATAACTTTTATGGACAAAGACTTTGATGAACTTCTCACAGAAAGTTTATGCAACAAACTGAGAATTGCAGGATTAGAATCAAAGGGGGTTAAAGTCTCATTGGATCAAAGCTATGCGTTCCCGCAAACTAAATTGGTAGATTATAATGGCATAAAAAATAAAACCACACTTGCTCCTGTGATCATCAAAGGAGAACCAAAGCAAATTGCGTTTGCCTGGGATGTAGGACTTGGGAGTAGTACTGGTATTGGATTTGGCGCATTAAAATAGTTGAGATATGAGTAATTTATTTGTAGTAAAATTTTCAGGTCCGTTTGGCTTCATCAAGCCATGGACAGCAGTAAGAGATAGTGAAACTTTTTCACAACAGTTTCTAACACCGAGTATCATTGAAGGGATTGAAAAGAAGTTATTCCCCGACTTATTGAATGAAAATGGAATAAAAAGAATTGTTGGGCATCGACTTTCTTACTCACAAGTAAGCCAGCAACAAGAGGTAATTCAAACTAGAGGGTGGAACTCTACCAGAAAAGAAAAACAATTTCTTTTTGAAAGACCTACTGCTGTATTGATAAGAGGGGTCTTATTAGAACCTGTTTTACATCTTGCTTTCCGTAACCAGGTAGATGCTGAAAAAGCATATGTGCAGCATGTTTGCCTTTGTAGAAATGAGGATATTCTTTTACCAAAGGAAATTATCGAAACATCTCAGAAAGAATTCGACATAGATGAAAGATTCAATGGATACGAATTGATTTTTGAAAAAAATGACGATAGCTTTCAGGTGGGTTATAACAGATTGACTAATGAGCCGATGTTTGGATGGTTAAAAATAGTGGGCAATCCAATAAATAGCTTTTAGGATGGAG
>JAFDXI010000023.1 GCA_018268035.1 Bacteroidota bacterium
CAACACCTGGTTCCAGGTACATACATATCGGATCTGATGAAACTTTTGAATTAGGTCTTTGTGATCAATGTCAAAAGAAAGCAAAAGAAATCGGGAAAAAGGGTATTTATCATTTATTTACCAATAAGGCGGCAAAATATATTCTTTCGCAAAAAAGAAAACCCATGGTGTGGGATACTCCAATGGGATGGGAGTTGGAAAATGACGGGAAACCAGTGGTGCCTGATAAAGGATTGGTGCTGACAGAAGAGGATACAAGACGTAATATGATGATTGATAATGCACGCAGGGCAAAACAACTTGGTTATGAGGTTTTCTTTTATGATCCCAATCCTGGAATTGAACCTTTGTTTCTGCCTTATTTTTTTAAGATGGATGAAACAGCCTCAATTGCAACTGGCAGTCTTGAAGAATCTTTCAATGAATTAAAGAGAGCCGCTACCTCGGGTGTGTATGATGGTATGATACGCACTTCATGGGATGATGCGGGATTGCATAATCAGATGTGGATGCTAAGCTTTATTACATCTGCCGCTTTTTCCTGGAATGGTAAAGCACTTACTCTTAATGATTTTAAAGAATCTTATTTCAAAAATTATTATGGAGTCCAATCGCAGGATATGGAGGAGTTATTTACCCTGTTGAATGAGGGTAGCTATTATTTCTGGGATAGTTTTGAAAGAAAGGTATGGCATTGGGGTGAAATCGGGAAAACATTTATGCCTGATTTGCCCCGTGGGGATGCCTTAGAATATAATCCGTATTGGAATACTCTTCATAGTGGTATGATTAAAAGATCTGAATTGGTATTGAAAAAAATGAATCGTGCTCTTGATATTATTAGGGCTAATAATGCAGCAGGTGCAAAACATCTTTACGATTTTGAGTTGTATGAAACGATTGCACAGTTAATACGGCATACCTGCCTGGTTTATGGCGATTTATCGAATGTAGAAACCTCAATTAAGGAGGCAAACCAGTTAACGTTTGTTGACAGAGACAGTACCTATAGTTGTCTGAAGAAGGCTGCAGATATAGTAGAGCATTGTATAAACAGAAGGTCGGAAGTCTTTAACAATCTGATTGATGTGTGGGAAAAAACAAGGCTGCCAAAAGGATTGTCAGTAGAGGGTAAAAAATATTTCTTTCAGCAGGACAGAACAAGACATTTTGCCAACAGGCAACCCGATATGACATACCTGATATGTGATGAACAAAAATTAGATATGGAAGGATGGTTGCAAAAGCTGAGGAACTATATGGAGAAATACAAAATAAATTCATTTCAAGATTGATACTATCACTTTTATGGGAAATAGCTTACACGTTCTGTTTCTTTTGGCAGCAGTTACATTGAACTGTGCAAAATCAAAGAAAAGAGATGCTCCAACCGTCACAGCATTTTGCAAAAGACCTTCAGGTCTCGCATCTTCGGCCATTACCACATCCGGCGCAACGGTAGGTTGGACCGCCGTATTAGGCGTTAGTTCTTATACTGGTGAATATAAAATAAACACTGCTAATTCCTGGTCTAATGCGATTAACAATACCATTGCTTTATCTGCCAGCTTTAACGGACTATCCGCAGCTACTCTTTACGATTGGCGGGTGAAAGCAAATTATGCTTCAGGCGAAAGTAGTTTCAGCAATGCTCAATTCACCACCGCACAGCCTCCTGTAGAGGAGTCTGGCATTGCCTCCCGGTATCCTGGAGATGTGAATATACAAAGTGATCCGAGTGTACTGTATGTTGAAAAATTTGATGATGGTATGCCGAATATTCTCAGCCGGTATAACGATAAGCTAAATACGGAAGGCATGATCCTGGAGGATGATATACCGGCAGGAAGCATTAATGCAAAGTCTGTTAAGATGACAAGCATAACCGGAGGAACCAGTGGCGGTGGACATCTTTTCAAACAGTTTACACCGGGTTTTGACAGTGTGGTATTTGTAAGATACTATGTAAAGTATCCTTCCTCTTCCAAAAATTATTTCCATCACGAATCAGTTTGGTTTGGAGGATATAACCCTGCAACGTCATGGCCTGATCCGAGGGCAGGGACCTGCGGTTTGCCGGATGAACGGTTGAGCATTTGCTGTGAACCTACCTGGCAAAATACTGACCCTCCTGGAATGGATGCTTACTTATACTGGGGCGATATGAATGCTGATGCCAGTGGTTCCAACTGCTGGGGCAATGTTATGATATCTGAGGGGGCCACTGCCTATGGACATCCACCCGCAACGGGTAAATACCCGGTTGTAAAATTTGATAAATGGATGTGTATTGAAGTAATGCTGAAACTGAATAAGCCGGTAACTGAATACAACGGCGAGTTGGCTATTTGGGTAGATGGTGTGAAGTCCGGACACTGGGGTCCAGGGTTTCCGAACGGGAGCTGGGACAAGGACAAATGGTATAATAATCCCGCTGATCCGCCTTTTAAAGGTTTCAGATGGAGAACAGATCAAAAATTAAATATTAATTGGTTATGGCTCGAATATTTTCATGAAAACCCCCAAGCGCCTTCCAGCTATATCAAATTTTCCAACCTGGTGATGGCTACCAAATATATTGGACCCATCAAACAGAAATAAATTATTGTAATAACGATTGTATGAGAATTATTTTATTGCTACTTGTATCGGCTATGGCCTCATCAGGCTGCTTTAATGCTAAACCGTTTAAACAAATCCAAACCAACAATCAATTGAAAATAACGGACAGGCAGTTCAATTGACGGTTTGATTGATGTTTGGGCATTGCTATTGCTTAGAATAATAATTAAAGTTATGGCAGGCAAACTTTTTGGTAGATCTTTTCACGCGGCGAAATAATTTTTTACTTTATATTTTATAATGAAAAATGAGAAATGTTATATAAATTTATTTAGTAAAATAAAATAAAGTATAAATATTAAAAATTTCAATTTAATTCATTTTTTATGAAAAGAAGATCATTTGTAAAAAATACAACATTTGCAACGGCTGCTTTGGGATTAGGAACACTTCAGGGGTTTACTTCAAACCGTGATAATAATGTAAGGCTCGCAATTATTGGGGTTGGACTACGGGGACAGGCACATTTGGATAATGCCCTTCGGCGAAGTGACGTGGAGGTAAGTGCTATATGTGATATTGACGAAAGGATGATTGGCATGGCTACGGATATAATAAAAAAATCGGGGAAGAAAATGCCTCAGATATATAAAGGTCATCCGCATGCTTACAGAAAGTTATTAGAGCAAAAAAACATAGACGCTGTTCTGATTGCTACTCCATGGGAGTGGCATACGCCAATGATTATAGACTGTTTACAGGCAGGTATTAAATATGTGGCCACTGAAGTTGTTGTAGGTATAACGCTGGAAGACCACTGGGCTGTGGTTCGCGAGGCGGAAAAACAGAAAGCTCATGTTACTATGCTCGAAAATGCTTGTTATTTCCGTGACGTACTGGCTGTTTTGAATATGGTACGCCAGGGAGTGTTTGGAGAAATTATTCATCTGCAGGCTGGATATCAACACGATTTACGCGGAGTAAAATTCAATAATGGTATTGATCCTTATGACAGTGGTGTGGAATTTGGTCCCAAAGCATTCTCTGAAGCGAGGTGGAGAACAGAACATTCTTTGCGCCGTAATGGGGACCTGTACCCCACACATGGTCTTGGGCCCATTGCCACTATGATTGATATTAATTATGGCAACCGGTTTTTGTCTCTCAGTTCCTTCGCCACAAAAACAAGAGGGCTTCATGATTATATTGTGAAGAAAGCCGGTGATAGCCATCCTAATGCAAAAGTGAAGTTTAAATTGGGAGATATTGTAACCACACATATTAAATGTGCTAATGGTGAAACGATTTTACTTCAGCATGATACTAACCTGCCAAGGCCATATTCACTTGGCTTCCGGGTGCAGGGTACCAATGGATTATGGATGCAGGTTAATAAAGGCATTTATGTGGAAGGGGTATCTCCAAAGCATCATGAGTGGGATGATCAGCAATCCTGGTTAGATAAATACGACCATCCTTTATGGAAGCGCTGGGATTCTAAGGAAAATGAAAAAGCTGCCGGACATGGTGGTATTGATTTTTTTGTTTTGCATGGATTTATTGAGGCTGTCAAAAATAAAGTTTCACCTAAAATGGACGTTTATGATGCTGCGGCTTGGAGTGCCGTAACACCGTTGAGCGAAAAGAGTATTGAGCTTGGTTTTGAAACAGTTGATTTCCCCGATTTTACCAATGGACAATGGATGTACCGTAATCCTGTATTTGCATTGGATGATAAATTTTAGCAGGAAGAGAAAGGCATTGTTTCAAATCACATTTATATCAACTGTTTTAAAGTTGGAACCAATATCTTTTCCCATTATCTGTCTATAATATATGTCGTTTCGTTCCGAACTATACCTGTTTCCTTTCCGGTCAGCAAATTAAAATAGCTGGTTTATTTGGTATACAGAATGTTCAGCATCATCCCCTATTGGTCTGCTGATGTTGTATTAAGAATTTTTGAATACTCCTAATTGTAAAACAGGTACACATATTTATTTTTGTATTACTTTTTTATAGTAATATTATCTTTCTATTTATTTTCAAATATAAATACTATCTAAAAATATATTTATTTTATCTTTCTTTTGTTCTTTATTTTTACTAAAAAAAGCATCATTATAAAAAGATTTATACAATGAGAATGAAGCCCTGGTTTTTATTTGCATTATGTACTACTGTTTTTTGGGGGATATGGGGAGCACTTAGCGAATTGCCTGTAAAAGAAGGCTTCCCGGCTACATTGGGATATGTAGTTTGGGCAATTACTATGATTGTACCAGCATTAGTAGCATTGAAAATAATTCACTGGAAACCGGAAACCCATTATAAAGCTTTGTTGTATGGTTTACTTATAGGTTTCTTCGGAGCTGCCGGGCAGTTAATTTTATTTGAGGCTTTAAAAAGAGGACCTGCTTATCTTGTATTCCCCTTTGTTTCTTTATCTCCATTGGTTACTATTTTTTTGTCTCTTTTTTTATTGAAAGAGAAAGCATCAATCAGGTCATGGATAGGGATAGTAATTGCATTGGTAGCAATTCCTTTACTTTCATATCAGCCACCCGGCAATGAAAATAACTTTGGATCGCTATGGATATTCCTGTCACTATTAGTGTTTTTGTTCTGGGGTATTCAGGCTTATTTTATGCGTGTGGCTAACAATCATATGAAGGCTGAAAGTATTTTTTTTTATATGACTCTCACAAGTATTGGATTGATTCCAATTGCTTTGCTTTTTACTGATTTTAAGAACGGTATGAATTGGCAGCTTAAGTGGCCTTTTATTACTGCGGGTATACAAATTTTAAATGCTATTGGTGCTTTATTTATAGTTTATGCATTTCGATTTGGGAAGGCCATAATAGTAAGCCCATTAACAAATACCGGGGCGCCTGTAATAACCATAGTATTATCCCTACTGATTTATGGAGTACTTCCTCATATAATAATTGGTATAGGTATGGTAATGGCGATTGTTGCTATATTTCTAATGGCTGAGTAATACCTGGTTCAAAACAGATTATTTACTTTTTTGAATTAGGATAATATTTAAAAAAAGTTTGTTTTTAAATATATTTGTAAAGGAAAAGAAAATTATATACTTTTAAAATCGTGATAAAGAAAAAAATATGAAAGATATTGAACTGTTACGGAGTATTAATTTCAAAAAGGGAGGACATCTGGCCAGAGAAATAAATGGGCAGCCGGATTTGTGGGAAAATACTTATATGTCGGTTTTGGAAAAAAAAGACCAATTGTTACAATTTTTGAATGAAATATTCAAAATTAATAATCTTCAAATAGTACTTTCAGGAGCAGGCTCTTCAGCATTTATTGGTGAAATTTTACAACAATCTTTTTTTATCAATACAGGTGTATTTACGGTTGTAGTTCCAACTACTGATTTGGTAACACATCCCCGGGGGCTTATTCATAAAACTGTTCCAACATTACTCATTTCATTTGCCAGGTCGGGTGATAGCCCCGAAAGTACAGCCACTTTTGAGCTTGCAGAGAAAATGTACGATAGGGTTTATCATATCGTTATCACCTGCAATGCTGAAGGAAATCTTGCGAAAAAAGCCTACGGTAAAAAAAATTCTTATGTATTTATATTGCCTGAAACGGCAAATGATCAGGCACTTGCTATGACAGGCTCGTTTACCTCAATGACTTTTGCCGGATTATTGATTTCTG
>JAFDXI010000024.1 GCA_018268035.1 Bacteroidota bacterium
AATGCATTTGTAAGCAGCAAAGAAGAAGATATTTCAAAAGCGCCAATCATCCCTTACAATGTTATCGTTGAAGGCTCTTTGCGTGATATTGAGGAATGGAATAACAGCCCGCACAGCGTTCACACCGACAAAACGAGATGGGAAGTGTTTACGGAAATGCAACATCCCGATCTATCTCCTATCAACTGGCGCGGCTTTCTGCCACATCTCGGTTATAAAACAACAACTACCTGCCAGCTCAACGGTATAATACACTTGAATAATCAGGAATTTCTTTTGGGCCTTGACGGTGAAATATGCCTCGGCGAAAGGTTGATCCGCATGATGGCACAGTTGGCCGGGAATGCTATTGATGTTTATTGGCTCGATGATAATAAGGGTGAGGTAATGAAAGCGCTGATCTTCCTGAAAGGCCAGGATAAAATTATCTGTGAGGCTATTGCAAAGCCCACTTACAACCGTGCCAGGATTGAGCGCACAGAACGCGACAATTTGAATTACGAAATAATGAGTTCATACATATCAACGCTTGATGCTTATGCAAAGAGGAGGATGGAAAGAATAACACCTCTGATTGTCGTTGATAATACGCCAAAAACATTAAACAGAAAGTTCGTAATGCCAGGCATTGACCACTATCATGCTGATAATGACGAGGCTGAAATTTTAAATAATGAAGATGTCCCCAAAGTGGTGCCGGTTTATAATCACAAATCATTTAAAGATAGATTTTAAAATAAAACAAATAAACCATGATACAATTACCCAACGAACACAAACAACAAATTGCTGTAGCTCTCTTTGAGCAACGCAAAAACTTTGATGGCACTGATGAGCAGTTTGCCCAAAGTTTTGATATTAATTATTCAGTTTTCTCCCGTCTCAAAACAGCCAGCAATTTCGATGGCTTACTGCGTGAAAGCAAGTGGCTCGAAATAGCCTATGAGCTTGATCTCGAATTCAACAAAAGCAAATGGAACATAGTGCGCACGGATGTCTATACTATGATTGAGGAAGAAATATTGTTTTGCAAAAAGTATAGCAAGAGCCGCATCTGCGTTGATAGCTCCGATATTGGCAAAACAACAACTGCCCGCCACCTCTCAAAAAATTTAAAGAACTGTTTTTACATAGACATGAGCCAATGCGCCGGTAAGATTGAATTTATTCGCACATTGGCAAAAGCGGTTGGTGTCAACCCGAATGACACCGTTGTCTTTCTGAAAAAGAAAACAAAATACATGCTTAAGATGTTGCCGGAGCCCATAATCATTTTAGATGAAGCGGGCGACATGCATTATCAAACATTTCTCACCTGCAAAGAATACTGGAATGGCACAGAAGGCACCTGCGGCTGGTATATGATTGGCGCAGATGCTTTGCGTTCCTGGATAGAACGCGGCAAGCGCAACAGAAAGGTTGGCTTCTATGAGATGTTTAACCGCTATGGAGCCAATTACACAGCCATTACGCCAACTGATAACAGGGAGCGTTTTGAATTTTATAAAAAGCTCATTACCGATGTTGTAAGGGCTAATGTAAAAGACAAGAGCAAGCTGAACGCTATTGTCAACAAGGCACTGGTAAAAAACAGCGACACCGGCGAATATTCTGGCCTGCGCCGCATTGATTCACTCATTTTATTAAACAGATAGAATATGCCATCAATCACTTTGACAAACGAACAGATGCGTTCTGAATTGACAAATGAAAGAACGCAGAGGGTTATTGCGCTCTATGAAAATTTATCAAAAAAAGAAGCCTGCCTTCCGTTGGCAAGCTATTTTAAAGACACAATTAAAGAGTTAAAAAGACATATCAAATCGAATAAATAAATCCATGCAGCGCAGCTTAACGGTTAAAAATTTATATGACAAGAAGTTTAAACAATTCGATTTTAATGGCCTTTACAAAGAGGCAATGGGTACGCCGGAAAGCTGCGGTATATGGCTCGTTTATGGCGCTGAAAAAAACGGGAAGACCTGGTGGTCTTTGAAGCTCGCTGATTATCTCAGCGGCTTCACAAAAGTTCTTTACATAAGTGCAGAGGAAGGTACAGGAAAAGATTTTGTGGCAGCATGCCGACGGGCACAGTTGCAGCCTGATAACCGGCAGTTATTTTTTGAGGAATATATGCCGCTCGATGATTTGAGGATAAAGATAAAAAGCAGGAAGAGTGCAAAGGTGATCTTGATGGATAATGCTACGGTTTACAACGATGAATTAAGAGCCGCGACTTTCAGGCAACTGCGGCATGAGTTTCCGGAGAAGCTTTTCATCATCCTGGCACATGAAGAAAAAAAAGAGCCTTATACAGCGCTTGGCAAGCTGACAAAGAAATATGCCAGCATCATTATGCATGTGAAGGGCCTTACTGTGAATATTTCAGGGCGCTGCCCTGGTGGTATCATCAGCATTGATGCCAATAAAGCCGCCCTCTATTGGGGCGCAGAAATATTAAATAACAATTAAAAACAAACACACCATGACAGAAGATTTATTTATGGTACTCGAGCTGCAAAAAATAGACAGCAATGAGTATATGTGGCAGTATGAGCCAGCATTATTTGAAGACTATGATACTGCGTTTGATTATTTCAATAACCTGGCGGCGGCAGAGACAGAACAGGTCTTTAAAAAACCGAAAGTGAAAACACCTGTAAGGGTTTCACTCAAAACAAAAGACATAGAGCTGTGGATAGTAAAAAGAACTGATCATCTGATAAAAAATTAATTATGGAATCAGCAACATTCGAAGAGTGGGTTATGGCTTTTGAAAGCGAGATGCGCAGGCGCTTTAATGAATCGGTGCGCATAAAGATCGAATATACCGACAGTAGTATTGCGCATTTTAATACCATCTGCTCCATCGTTTGCGACATTAATGATGTGGATATGAGAGAGCTGTTTTTTCACACAAAAGGGAAAATAAATATATCCGATTCCAGGCAGATAGCCATGTTTCTATGCTTCCACATTGTGGAGCAAAACGCATCTAAAATATCACGCTACTTCAACCGTAATCATTCCACTGTACTCTACGCTATTAAGACAGTAAAAGGAAGGCTGAAAGTAAAAGATGCAGTTGTTACCAACTGCATCAAGGAAACAATGCGAAGGATTGGTGTGATAAACAATTGCAAAGTAAAACTGCATGATGAAAACTAAGTTTAAAATAAATAGCGCAACGCAGCAGGTTGGCAATGAAAAAATATTTGTCGTGTACAAGATGATCACACGTTGCAATATGACACATGGCGATTGGGTTTCAGTTTTGTTTGAAACGGGCTGCAGGTTTGTTGAAAAGCGATTGCCATTCAAATCGCTTCAAAAAAGCCTGCTCACTGATGCATCACTGGGTTTTTGGGACTGGTGGATGCTTCTTTTCATTGCGGATGACGAAACCCTGCTAACATTTAATAACGTGATCAGCTTTTCAATATATGCAGAGGAAAAAGACCGGCTGATCCATCTTAAAGAAGCCGAGGATCAGTTTAATTATTTTTTGCAATCAAACAAGAAGCTAAATGAAAAAATTTAAAACCACTTTGCATCACCTGCATGCATCCGCTATCATTAGTATCATTGAACTATTAACGCTCAATGTGGAACAACCTTCACCTGATCAGTCGCTGTTTATAGCCGCTTTAAATGAAGTTACAACGAAGATTAAAACCAAACAGGTCGTATTCAAAAAAGAATACAAGTATGGCTTCTCCGCAGTTCAGGCGCTCGCTTTACGGGTTCTTTGGGAAGATTATATACTTCCCCAGGCTTCTGACAAATCCAATGATTTTATCAATCGCATGCATCAGCTCAATCTTGAGATCATCAAAACATTTGGGCTATGACTGTAATTGAAACAATAGTAGTGGTGGCCTTCTGCCGCTTGGTTTATATCGGCATCAGGTATCTTATCAATTATCGTTCTTATGTACAGCGGGTGAAACAGGAAAAAAATAAATGGCCCCGCACCGCAAACAGGACTATCAGCAAACCAAAATTTTTTAAATAATAAAATCAAAAAAATGGCAACAAGAACAACAAAAAAAACAATCGTTGGCGTATCCTACGCCGAAGCCCAGGCCGCAGCAAATCAATATGCCGCTGCATCCATCCGCAAAGACAAGATCACCGCAGAGCTTAATGAGAAATTAAAACTCGTTCGTGAAAAATACGAACCCACATTAACGGACATTGAAGCAGAATTACAGGAGCCGGTGGATGTCTTGGAAACATTCGCAAAAGAGCAGCGGGCAGGCTGGGAGGCAAAAAGCATTGAGCTTTCAAATTGCGTGATTGGTTTTCACACCAACCCACCATCCATTGGCAAAAAGCGCGGCATCACCTGGGATGCAGTCGTTGGCATTTTCAAAGCCAACAAGCTGTTAAAAACATTTGTTCGCGTAAAAGAAGAGGTGGACAAGGCCGCATTGCTGAAAGAAAAAACTAATGCAAAACTGATGAAGCTGTTAGAGCCTATCGGCGTAACTATTGAGCAGGAAGAATCATTTTATGTGGATGTAAAAAAGGAAAAGGTTTAGTTGGGATTCAGGCGCTGCGTTTCCACGCGGGGCCTCTTTTAAAAACAATTATTAAATATTAAAAATTCAAGCCATGAGTTTCGAATTAAAAAAAGAGCGACTGCTCTATGATTTAGTGAAAGATGCAGGGGAAATAATACACGGATCATTGCACATAATAGATTGTACACCTTTCCGTGTCTATAATATAGAGGAAGGTAAATTTAGAGTTTATCACGAAGGAGGATATTGTTTCGATATCGAAAAAGAATATGTCTGCGAACCGGAAGATGTAAACGGTTTTGAGAACGTGGAGTTTGATGGCTACGCGTACACATTCTTTTGTGAATGGCCGGGATTTGGAAAGCTAACGGTTGAAGGTGCGATTGACATTATAAAATTAAGTCTATGATACCAGAAGTAAAAAAACACACTATAAAATTTCGCGGTAAAACGATTGCGTATTTTGATGAGTTTGGATACCCAACGGATTCTTGGGTATATGGTTATTATCGTTTATTTAATGACGGCTCTGCTTGCATAATGACTGATGGCACATCTATGGAAGAGGTTGTGCCTGAAAGTGTCGGTCAATTTATCGGGATGTTAGATAAATTTGGCAGAGAGATATACGAGGGTGATGTAATTGAGAATAATTTCGGCAAGGGCGTGGTTGTTTTTTCAGATGAATTTGCGCAATGGCTACTCGAAGATGTTGATGAGGGGTTTGATATTCCGTTTTGCAAAGAAAATAGAAGGAAAATAGTTGGGAACGTTTTTGATAACAAAGAAATGGAAGAAGCATGAATGAAATTTTGTTTTTAGCAGAGAAAAAAAAGTATGTGGACTATGCCCGCAAAAATGGGATCAGGTATTTAAAATTATTAATAGAAGCGTTGGACGGCTTTTCAAGAGAAGCGGCAGAGCAGGCGTATGAAATCGTTGCTGTAGAACTTCACAAAAAGGCTCGAATAAAATGGGGATAAAAAATAAGTCGTCAGTCAAAAAATGGCAGCAGTTAACGGTATCGGTTGCTGAAGTGCAGCTACAATTTTCAAATTAAAATAATTTGTAAAGATGAAGAATTACGGGAAAGAATTTGCGAAGGCTAAAGAAGAATATTATAAAGATCATAAAACTTGTCTCGGCGAAAAATTGATACCAAATGTAAAATGCTATGGCGTTATGACCATACACCATGCTAAAGGAAATAAAGGTGAATTAATGACCGATAAAAGATTTTTCAGAATGCTTTGTAATAATCACCATAAATGGGTTCACAGAAATCACGATAAAGCAGTTAAACTCGGTTTGTCTTTCCCTGCTTTATTAGAAAGCATGACTAAGTAACG
>JAFDXI010000025.1 GCA_018268035.1 Bacteroidota bacterium
AATGATTTGGGCGAATAAAGCTATTTTTGACATAGAGAAAGTTGGTTTTGTTGTGCAACTCAAAGCTATTTGAGATACAGACAACTTTCTCTATTTTTTTTAAAACGTTTAGGACGCTATTGGTATTAAAACATAAATAAGTCTTTGTAAATAATACAAAGACTTATTTTTTTCCACTACTTAACTACATTTTAACCAGAGGAAACTTTGATCAGATTCAGGTTGTAAATTTTCTTCAGTCTGCAATTACTTACATTTGCATTGTTATTTAATTATTACAATATTTATTATTTGCTGAATGGAAATTACCGCAAAGACAGCCGAAGAATTACGTCTTACCGCAGAAGAATTTGAACTTATCAAACAGAAACTGGGCCGTACACCAAACTTTACAGAGCTCTGTGCATTCAGTGCTATGTGGAGCGAACATTGCAGTTATAAAAACTCAATCAAATGGTTGAAAACACTGCCCCGTAGTGGTGGCAGAATGTTAGTAGAAGCCGGTGAAGAAAATGCAGGTTTGATGGATCTTGGAAACGGATGGGGTGTTGTGTTTAAGATAGAAAGCCACAATCATCCTTCAGCAATTGAACCATTCCAGGGAGCTGCCACAGGTGTGGGTGGCATACAGCGGGATATTTTCACTATGGGTGCCAGGCCTATCGCTTCATTAAACAGCCTTCGTTTTGGAAATATTACTGATAAAAAAAATCAGCGTTTACTTGCCGGTATAGTACATGGCATCGGTCATTATGGTAATTGTTTTGGCGTGCCAACTGTTGCAGGCGAAACATATTTTGAAGATTGTTATGCTACCAACCCGCTTGTAAATGCCATGAGTGTAGGCATAGTAAGAGTAGATAAAACAGTGAGTGCAACTGCAAAAGGTAAAGGCAATCCTGTATTTTTTGTTGGAAGCGCTACAGGTAAAGATGGCATTGGTGGAGCATCTTTTGCATCAGCAAATATCACTGAAGAAAGCGCTGAAGATTTACCGGCAGTACAGGTAGGTGATCCATTCCAGGAAAAAAAATTATTGGAAGCCTGTCTTGAAGTGATTGAGACAGGAGTAGTAGTTGGCATGCAGGATATGGGCGCTGCAGGCATTATTTGCTCATGCAGTGAAATGAGTGCAAAAGGTGGTGTTGGGATGAAAATAGATTTGAGTAAAGTACCTACCCGTCACAGGGCAACATCTTCATCAGGCAATAGCGATAGTGGCATGAAAGCATGGGAACTGTTGTTGAGTGAAAGCCAGGAACGCATGTTGCTGGTTGTTGAAAAAGGAAAAGAAGAAGCTGTTTTAAAAATATTTGAAAAATGGGATTTGCCTTGCAGTGAGATTGGTGAAGTAACGGATGATCAGCTTTTAAGCTTTTATTTAAATGGCAAACTGGAAGCGCAAATACCCGCTCATGAACTAGTTCTGGGTGGTGGTGCCCCTCAATATGAAAGGGAATATAAAGCACCCGCTTATTTAGAAGATATTAGGGAATTTAATGTAGAAAATATCAACGATATTAAAAGCAACACTGAACTAAAAAATGTTACAGAACAAATCATTCAGTTGCCCAACATTGCCAATAAAAGATGGATCTATCAGCAATACGACAGTATGGTAGGCGCAGCCAACACCAGCACCAATGCCACAAGCGATGCTGCTATTGTGCTTGCAAAAGGTACAGGTAAAGCGTTGGCAGTAACAGTAGATTGTAATGGCAGGTATGTGCAATCTGACCCTTATAAAGGCGCCATGATAGCAGTGGCTGAAGCTGCCCGGAATATTGTGTGTAGCGGTGGCGAGCCTATTGGTGTTACAAACTGCCTCAATTTTGGCAACCCATATATACCTGAAGTATATTATCAATTTGTAAAAGCAGTGCAGGGCATGGGTGATGCATGCCGAAAGTTTAATACTCCTGTTACAGGTGGCAATGTTAGTTTTTATAATCAAAATCCTGAAGGCCCGGTTTATCCCACACCTACTATCGGAATGGTAGGTTTGTTAAATGACATCAATGATAAAATGACGCTTGATTTTAAAAATGCAGGCGATATCATCGTTCTCATTGGCACACAAAAAAATGATATCGGCAGCAGTGAGTACCTGCATAAAATAAAAGGCGTTGCATTATCACCCGCACCTATGTTTGATTTGGATGAAGAGTTTGCCATACAAAAATTTATTGCTACCTTAATAAAAGAAAAGCTCATCGTAAGTGCGCATGATATCAGCGAAGGCGGTTTAATGGTTGCATTATTGGAAAGTGGTTTTAACCATAATCTCGGTTTTGATATTACAGCTTCCACCTTTGAAGAAGAACAAGGAATAAGGACTGATGCATTTTGGCTGGGTGAAGCACAAAGCAGGATTGTAATTAGTTGTTCAAAAGAAAAATTACAGGAGTTAAAACACAAAGCAGCATCATTGGGTATTGATATTACATTTTTAGGCAAGGTAACATCGTCCAACATAAAAATAAATAATGAAGACTGGGGCAATATTGAAGAATGGAGAAATAAATATGATACTTCGATAGAAAAAATTTTAAAAGAATGATGGATCAACAATCAACAATAGTATTAACAGGCGCTGCTGGTTTTATTGGGAGTTGTATGTTACAATACCTGAATGAACAAGGACTTGAAAATATTATTTTGGTTGACAAGTTTACAGCGCTTAAAAAAGAAAAGAACTGGAAACACAAGAAATACAAATACCTTGTTGACCGGGATTTATTATTAGAATGGTTGTCAGAGAAAAATAAAAACATAGCTATAGATTTATTCATTCACCTTGGCGCCAGAGCTGATACTACAGAATTTGATTACAACATACATAAAGAACTGAATGAAGAATATTCACAAGATGTATGGAACTATTGCACTGCGAATGATATTCCTCTGATTTATGCATCTTCTGCTGTTACTTACGGTAATGGCGATTTAGGATATCACGATGATGATAAATTGTTAAACGATCTACAACCATTAAATCCTTACGGTGTTAGTAAAAATGAATTTGACAAATGGGCCATCCGCCAATTGAACGCTCCACCTTTATGGACAGGACTAAAATTTTTTACTGTCTATGGCCCCAATGAATACCACAAAGAAAAACTGGCTAGTGTAGTGTTGCATGCTTTCAGGCAAATTGACGAACACGGTTTTGTAAAACTCTATAAAAGCTGTAAGCAAGGTTTTGATGATGGGGGCCAACTACGTGATTTTGTTTATGTAAAAGACATCATTCAAGTTATTGGCTGGCTATCATCTTCTATGCTTGAAAAAACATGGCAACAATCAAACAATGGAATATATAATGTAGGTACGGGAAAGGCAAGATCTTTTAATGACCTTGCAACTGCAACATTTACCGCTTTAGATAAAACCTGTAATATTACTTATATTGATTTGCCTGCTGAGATGATAAATACTTATCAATATTTTACCGAGGCTTCCATAGTAAAACTACAACACGCCGGTTACAATAAACCATTTACTTCTTTGGAAGATGGTGTGAATGATTATGTCAGAAATTATTTATTGAAGAAAGAATATTACTGAAATATCTTACTGTTATCTGAAAAGAATTAATGTTTAATCCTGATCTTTTGCAGGTTTCTTTCAATCACTACATAACTCAAAAATGATACAATACAGGTAATCAGTAAAAAGACATAAAACTGGGCGAAGTTGGGTATATGCCATTTACGCATTTCAACAAAATTCAGAATCAATACATGGAATAAATACATACTGAAACTGACAATACCAAGGAAACGCATAAATGTTATTTCAAAGAATTTTTTCAGTATGCTGATATTACCATATTTAACAGCCATTAGAATAACAGACCATGCAATGGCATAAGGAAAATAATAGATCGAATCAGATAATGGTGATTTTTGCCCGGCGTTTAAAAATAAATATTGAAAAACGGATGGAATGGAAATAATGATTAGCAAACAGCAAAACAAACCAGCATAACCAAGGCCTTTGCTCCTGAATAATTTTATATCCTTTTTCTTTTGCAGAATCACCTCATAAATTGACAACAAAGTACCCATCAGAAAAATAGGCAGGTACCTCACCAAAGCAATTTCATCATATTTATTTTTTGTCTGCAGATAAATTGAAATACCTATTAATGCCAGCAGAAATGCGGTTGTTTTTTTCAGATCCCATTTTAAAGCATAATGACAAAAAGCCATAATTAAAGGAGAAATGAAATAGTATTTAAATTCAACTGCTATACTCCAAAATATACCCAGCCCTTCCTGTAGTGTAAGGTGTTTCCAGATGGTATTCCAGTCTTTTATCCAGGAAGATTTTACACCAAACCTGTAGCATACATAAAAAACAAGGAGCGTTATAATATACAATGGAAAAATGCGCATAAAACGGCGCAAAAAATAATTCGCCCAAAACCTTGCATTAGCTTTTCCATTTACAAAACCAACAATAATCTGGCGATCCAGTAAATAAGCACTTAATACAAAAAATAAAAATACACCCGGCTTACCCATCCCTGAAAAATCCATTCCAGGTATCAAAAAAACACCATGCAAACTCGCATGGCTGAGTACAACAAGCAACACAGCCATGCCACGCAAACCATCCAATGCCTTGAAATGATCTATCTTGTCATCGTAAGGAAAAATTAGTTTACGAAAAGCTGATTTGTTCTGAGATTTTAGCTGTATGATTTTACTGGTATTTTTTTCGCGGGTATTAATATACTTTATTTTTTTGGTGTGCAAACATATTAAATATTCAAATAGAGCAAACAGCAAATAACTTTATGGGGCATATTAAAATTTTATTTAACCCGGAATGAGAATAAAATACCGAAAAAATATTCAGGTGCTGCATTACTAATTTCAAAACCTGAAAATATATCCAGTTTCTTATTATTGTTGATAAAATATCCAAAGCCTCCGTTAATATCATGCTTAGGAAAAAAATTTATTAAGTCGCTACCATCAATCGCTACATAGCTATCCCATTTACTGCCTAAATCAAAATTGAAACTAACAGAATACAACCGTGCAGGAATAGTGGGAAAGCCATCCCATTCAACGCCTGCATTATAACCAGCACCAATCTTTTTGGTAATATCATTTCCAATAGCGAGCAGCAGACTTGGTGCCAGATACTTTGCTTGAAATATTTTTGGTATCCTGGATATGTGAAACACCAAATTCAGCCTGGAAATAATGTGCAGGAGTTAATGTTGCTGCTACAGTTTGATCAGGCCTGTCAGTTCCAATTCTATCATGGGCATAACTGCTGATACTGAAAAAAAATATCAACATCACTTTGCAGAAAATGCATAAATTGTTTCAGAGCTAAAAGTTTCACCTGGTTTCAATACTGTTGATGGAAAACCAGGTTCATTGGGTGAATCAGGGTAATGCTGCGTCTCCATGCAAAATGCAGTCCTGTAATCATCTTTTTTACCATATTTTAAATTATGGGAACCATCCATAAAATTACCTCCATAAAACTGTAAGCCGGGTTGTGTTGTATAAACATCCATCACAATCCCAGACTGATCACCTGATACTTCTGCTGCTATCTGATGGATATTTCCTTTTGTATTCAATACGAAATTATGATCATACCCTTTCCCATTTTTTATCTGCCGGTTAGCTGTATCATTTACAGTTGCACTTAATGATTTTGATGTTGTAAAATCAAATGGAGTTCCCTTTACAGCTTCCAGTTTTCCGATTGGTATAAACGTTGAATCAATTGGAGTAAAAGTGGTGGCATTGATCATAAACAAATGATTGTTGACTGTGCCACTACCTTCACCATTCAAATTAAAATATGTGTGATTAGTGAGATTTAAAATTGTTGGGCTTGTTGTAGTAGCTGCATATTCAATTTTCAATCGATCATTATTATTAACAGTATAAGTTACTTTTGATGTTAATGTTCCGGGATAACCTTCTTCACCATCACCTGATATATAAGTAAGCGTAATACTTGAATCAGAGGTTTGATTTGCATCCCATACCTGCCTTGAAAAACCTTTTTTCCCACCATGCAAATGGTTTGGCCCATCGTTGGTAGCAAGCGAATATGTTTTCCCATCCAAATTAAATTTTCCTTTTGCAATACGGTTGCCATATCTGCCTACAATTGCACCAAAGTATGTGTCTGCACCTTCAGTATAGGGTTTAATAGCAGCATATCCTACAGCCACATCAGTAGGTTTGCCATTTTTATCAGGCACTATAATACTTACAATTCTTGCACCATAATTGGTTACCATCACCTGCATATTGCCATTCTTTAAAATATATAAAGCAGTAGGTTTATTATCTATAGTGCTTTCAAAATTTTTTGGAGATGGGGCGTTTTCTATTTCTTGCTCACTTACAATCGCAATGTCAGAGGATTTTTTTTTGGAAACATTGTTACAAGCTGTTAATATAAAAGCTGTCACTAAAATGCAACCGCTGATAATTTTTTGCATGATGATTAATTTTTTCAACTGAAAGATTCAGTTCAAATATAAATATCCCTGATTATATCATCAACCAGCTATTTTTATAATTAAGAAAACAAGTGCAAAAAAAATATCTTAAAAGAAATCAAATTGCACCTTGTGCTAACGTTCTGTGCATTGTCGAATAAAATATAAAGTTAGCTTACAATAAGATCAAATTTATTAATTCTGTTTTTTGATTTTTATTTTATTCAGAAGCAAATTTTTTTATCATATTTTTTTTCAGGAGCAACTTATAATTAAAATTGTCAACAAAATATAAAGCACAAAAACCTGTTATTAATTCTGGTTTTGCAATCCCCTGATTTCTGAAAAACCACCCAATTCATAAACCGGGCAACTTTTCATGATTACTATAGCAGCATTAATTTCTACAACATTTAATAACATACCCATCAATTATTTCGCCACCATTTTGATGTATGTTATGGATAACGATATCCCCATTCCCTTTTATTTGACCCCCATCCAGAGCAAGGCTACTTCCGCCTTAACACCATTGTTACCCCATTTTTGAAACCATTGCTTCCAGTTTCCTGGTGTCTTTTAATTTTCTCCTGGCTGTGTGTTTCTGATTTTCCATCAGCTTCTCTAAATAGAACGATAAACTTTTTCATTTACAATTGTATATTTTTTAAAAATAATGAACAGTCATTCACAATATGATAGATTTAGGGTACTGCATTTCCAAAAAGATTATACTTGCACATCAATGTATTCAAGACACGAAGTGCAGGATTTTCAATAAAATGAAGCCAGCAGTTAAAACTCTTAACAAATTCCTTTTTGAATTATATACAATGATAGCATTACGGACTTTATCTTCGCAGCCCAATAAAGTTCTTGGAAAGGAATGATTACGCGAAGAAATATCAGGGTGAAAGTAATGCAGGTTTTATACCAGATAGAAAGTGGTGAACCTGTTGTACCTGCTAACATTGCGAGGGTGTTAGAATCCCGTCTTGACCAAACGCCCCGCTTATTTACTTACCTGATATATTTTTTAACAGAGGTAGCCAGGTATGCTGAAGTTGATGCCAACAAAAAAGCATCGAAACACCTGGTATCTGAAGAAGACAGGAATATTAATACTAAACTCGCAGCGAATGAAATATTATGGAATATCCTGGAAAATCATTCTTTCAAACAAGCGCTTACCAAATACAAATTTGAGTTTAACAATGAAGAAGAACTGGTGAAAAAGATTTACCAGGAATTAATTTCAACAGACACCTACAAACAATATATCAGTTGCAAAGACAGGAATACAAAAACAGAAAAAGATATTTTGTTTTATATTTTTTCTGATTTGATTTTACCCAATGAAGATTTTATTACGCACCTGGAAGAAAATTTTACCAATTGGGACGATGATGGAGAAACCATTATTGCATTGATGACAACTTTACTGCAGAAGCCTGCTACTTTACAGCTTCAACAAATGCCTGATGCAGAAAAGAAAAAATTTGCGTTGGAATTATTGCAGGCTGTGTTGGACAAAAAAGAATATGTTACAGAACTGATTAAAGGCAGGTTAAAGAATTGGGATCCTGAACGTATAGCAGTTTTGGATATGATACTTATGCAAATGGGTGTTTGCGAATTTTTATATTTTCCCACTATTCCGCCTAAAGTAACTATAAACGAATATATTGACCTGGCGAAAGAATACAGCACTGCACAAAGTGGCCATTTTGTAAATGGCATCCTGGATAGCGTACACAAAGACCTTTCCAGCCAGAATAAAATTTTTAAAACAACATTCAAACCAAAAAAGGCTAATTCATAATTATTAAATTTGCCACATTATGAAAAAGGTATTCATATATATCAGTGTATGTTGCACCATTTTTACAGCGTGCAATAATTCAGATACCAACAGGCTTGATGAAGTGAAAGCCATCATGAACGATTCCACAAAGTTCACCCACGTTGCATGGAAAGATACAACGCTCGACTTTGGAACCAGGAAGATGGGAGATATTGTCAACCTCACATTTATTTGTACCAATACTGGCGATAAACCTTTGTATATAACAGATGTTCATCCCAGTTGTGGTTGCACTTTGGCAGACTTCACCAAAGAGCCAATAGCACCAGGAAAAACGGGTAGAATAGATGCCCAGTTTGACACTAAGAAAAGCCATTCAGCAGAAGTGCATAAAACAATTTATGTGCATACTAATACAGATGATCCTGCAAGGTATTTAAGCTTTTCAGGTACTGTAATAATGGATGGGGAAGGTGCAGCAAAAACTGTAAAACAATAATTCATTTTTTTTATTTAAATACAATTCTACAATGACACAAATGCTCTCTGTTTTTTTAATGGCGTCGCCCGATGGCAGTCAGCCAAATTCCAGTTTTTCTTTGATTATGATGGGTGCTATAATTTTAGTTTTCTGGTTGTTTATGATCCGCCCGCAGGCTAAAAAAGCGAAAGAACAAAAGAAATTTATAGAAAATCTTCAGAAAGGAGAAAAGATTGTAACTATTGCCGGCATCCATGGCACCATCAATAAAGTGAATGAAGATAATACACTTCAACTGGAAACAAGCCCTGGTAGTTATTTAAGGATTGAAAAATCCGCTATCAGCATGGAATGGACGAATCAGATTAATAAAGCAGCTTCTGCAGATGCTGAAAAAAAGTAATTGCAACTTTTTAATTTTTCAAATCCGGATCTTATCAGTTCCGGATTTTTTTTTGCTTATACTTCGATTCATCACTGTTAAATAAAAACAGAAATACCTGAAACCATTAACCAGCAAGGATCATAAGCCTAATATTTTTATAGGACTCGAAGCCGAAATATTTAAATGCGAAGTATTACAATGTTTACCAGACAATAGATATTCCCGGAAGATGAAAATCTATTTTATAAAACATTAAAAAATTAAAATTCAACTATCACATGATTTATTTAAAATTTCAACATATAAGGATTTGATGAGATTAAAAACTGTTTTTAAAAAAATGGTTATCTTCAAAAACTAAAAGTTAATCTATGGACCAACATGCTTTTGAAGAATACGTTGAAACACGTTATAAGAAACAAATGGAATATTATGCTAAGGCTTCCGGTGAAAATCATAAAAAATACAAATTGTTTCAATGGATATTGATAGTATTATCTGCATTGACACCAGTACTCGCCGCAATGAATGGGAAAAAAATCGGAGATGACAAAACAATACATCTTGATCTGGTGGTAATTATTGTTTCTGCAATTGTAGCAATTCTGACAACAGCGCTCAAAACATTTAACTATCAGGAACAATGGGTCAGTTACCGTTCCACTTATGAAAAATTAAAACCAGAAATTTATTATTACGATTTCAATGCAGGCCCATATACTGTAGAAAATATTGATAAAGAGTCATTGTTTGTAACACGTGTTGAAACTATGTTGGACAAAGAACATACTCAATGGACTGCAGCAAAAAATTCATCCCTCAGGCAACAGGAATCAAATAAAGACGCAGACAATACACAAAACACTGATAATAAAAAAACGGAAGATAAAATTAAAACTGAAGATAAATAGGCATGACAGGTTCTGCAGCTTTAAAATATCCGTAAACCAAAACAAATACAAAGAAAATAATTATATACACTGGCAATGGAGCCAATTTAAATCTTTCAACAACTTTATCAGCGAAATTGTCAGGAATGGCATGTATTAAAACAGCCATCAACATCATGCCCAAAACCGTTTTATAATTATTAAAAAATGCAGGCCATGCTGCTGCATCAAAATCATGTGTAATCTGGTAAATCATTTGCCCAGCAGATTCAAAGCTTTCTGACTTAAAAAATATCCAACAGAAACAAACAAAATTAAATGTGATAAAAATGGATATTGCATTGGTGAAATGCTTATACTTTTCAGAATCAAGCAACCTGCCACCTTTTGTTTTATAAAGTTTATGCAAAGCCAATGCAACACCATGCATACCACCCCACAAAACAAAATTCCAACTGGCTCCATGCCACAAACCTCCCAGCAACATGGTAATCATTAAATTCACATACATCCTGAGTTCACCTTTACGGTTCCCGCCTAATGGAATATAAAGATAATCGCGCAACCAGGATGATAATGATATATGCCACCTTCGCCAGAATTCAGTGATATTTTTACTTTGATATGGCGATAAAAAATTGGGTGGGATAGTGAAACCCATCCATTTGGCAATACCTATAGCCACATCACTGTAACCACTAAAATCACAATATATAATGATTGCATAACCATACACTGCAAATAAACATTCAAGACCAGTATGCAGCGAAGGGTTATCAAAAATATAGTTCACAAAATTTAAAGTGATATAATCTGAGATGACCAGTTTTTTAAACAATCCTGAAATAATCAGATAAAAGCCTTTTGAAAAATCGCTATCACTGATGTTGTAAGGTTTGTTGATTTGCGGAATGAAATCATGCGCCCTTACTATAGGACCCATGACAAGTTTTGGAAAGAAAGATAAAAACAACAGGTATTCACTGAATTTTTTTACAGGCTTAAAATTGCCGCGATAAACATCAATAGTATAACTGAGGTTTTCAAACGTGTAAAATGAAATACCAACAGGCAATAAAATATTTAATGGGTTAAAACCAGTATGAAATAATTCATTACTTGTCCTGATAAAAAAATTAGTGTATTTAAAATAACAGAGTAAACCAAGATTAAATACGATGCTTAAAATCAGCAGGAATTTTTTGCGGCCTTTTTTTTCAGACTTACCAATCAGGTTGGACAAAACAAAATCAACAATAGCTGATATTATTACAAAAACAACAAATGCACCACTGGCTTTATAAAAAAAATAGAGTGAGAAAAAACAAAAAATATATCTCCTCAGCACATAATTATTCCTGCATCTATAATACAGAGCTATAAAAATGGCAAAGAAAAAAACAAAGAATCCGTTATTGAATAAAAGCGGATTTTTTGGATCATAGAGAAATTGATTAAAAAATGCATGCACATCAAATGAAGGCATAAATCAATTGGTTTTACTTGAATCGTTTATTGCAGCAATATATTTATTATAATCGTTTAAAATGGCATTATAAAAATGAACAGCGAGAGTTCGCGCCCCCCTTTCATTGGGGTGAATATAATCTTTGCTGGCAAGAGCCGGAGTTTTCTGAGCCCATTTTACAATTGAATTTTGCCCACCCATAGTAGCAAACTGGTTATAAAAACACAGGCTATTATTGAAAGCAAGCCTGGCTTGCAATCTCACCAACGAATCAATACCAATAGCAGATTTATATTCACCATTGTAGCGAAATGCCCTGTCTGCTGTACTAACAACAATGATATCACTATTTGGAAAACATTTTTTCAGTTTATCCAAAACAGGGTTGAATAACTGACGGTACCAGGTAAAATTTTTGTCATTAGGTTTATATAAGAGATTGACACCATAACCCAGAATAATTACATCATAAGGATTGTGTTGATCAATATTTTTCAAAAATGAGGTATCAATACTATTGATCTCTACACCGGTAATACCTCTGAAAGAAAAATTATCAACATAGATGCCTGTTGGCGCTTCAAAAGATACACCATAAACCGGAAGGACATTATCATTTACAACCAACTTTGCCTGGTTAGAATAATCACCACTCAACAAAATACGATTTAATTTATCCGGAGCATGTATTATCAAACCATGATCATTATAATTTATAGAGCTTCCTGAAGTAGCGCCGCAGATGAGGCTCTTCTCAATCAAGGCGCTGTCTTTAATTGTAAGGTCTTTTATTATCGTCCATGAATTATTACTATAGTATGTTCGGCCTGAAAAAAATAAAGTTTTTTTTGCTTCTTCTGTTGCGTTTTTAAAATTTTCATCTCTCCAGTTACTTGAATTATCATCAGATACTGTTGTTCTGAATTTCGCAACATTTGGAGTGACAGGCACAAATCCAACACCACAACCACCAAACATTGCCTGCAATAATTCCCTTAATTTTTTTGTAAGCAGGTCGCCTTCAATCATACTATCACCAAGATATGCAATACGTATTTTGGTTCTTTTCCCTTGCTTTAATGCCAACAATTTTGCATCGAGATGGAGTAGCGAAGGCATTGTGGTATCTTGCTGAAATGAAGTGATTAGCGTTGGAAATTTATAATTAGAAAAACTTTTTTCCCCTTTAACCAGGATTGAATCTGTCTGGATAAAAACAGCAGAAGAGTCAGTAACTGCAGTTTCAAGTTTGTTTGAATCTGGAGTAAAAAAAATGTCGCTCAATATATTCACATTATTGAACGACAAAATTTTAAATTGTAATCCTGATGCTAAAAAAGAAAATAGGCTATAAAGAATTACACTAATGGTAACCAGTAAAGCAACTTTCTTTATGGCTGGCATTAAATTATAGAAAGACTAATTGAGCCTTAATTTAACAATAGCATCATTAATTAATTTTTTCCACGTTTCTGGTTGTGTAGAATAGCCTGCATTACTAATAGCGTTTAGCCATACTTTATAATCTGTGGTGCCCTTTAAACGTTTATAAAAACTTTTTTGCGAAATAATATTACAAAAATCAATAAAGGATGCTGTAGCAGAAGAATAGGATTTATATTTTGTTTTAATGCCTTTAGTCTGCATCAGGTTGTTTTTACCAATAACACCAAAATGATTATTGAGCAATTTTGGATTCCTGTCTTGTCCTGCACCTGATTCTATAGTGGCAATTCCTAAAATCACTGAAGAAGGAATCCCATAAACCTGGCTTAAAGAGTCAGACAATTCACGATGCTTGTTAATGTAACTTGTTTGCGCTGAAGCTGCGACATTGATTAGCAGAATCAATGATGATGCAACAAAAAAGTTTTTGAATAGCGCTTTTTTATTGTACGTCATAGCGTGCAAAGATAGTTTTTTATGAAAGAAATAAAGAAAATCCCCGGTTTTGATAACACTATTTTCTGATATTAAATAATATTATCTGCATAACAAACTGAAAAACAGTAAATTTTAAAGAACCAGGATTTATCAAATTAACAATGCCCTCTTTTCAAAAAGTATGCCGAAGCCAAAAATCCCACACGTTTTAACATCATCATTTTTTGTGTCGCAAGTGAGAATTTTATTCATCCCTTTTATTGGGCTTTAAAACTTAGTCAAGTTTTTTATGTCACTAAAGAAAACATGATAAAGCAACATTATACGAGTCCAGGTTTGAATTTTCATTATTTGTAAGCAACACAATGCCAGGCTTTGTATTTTTGATATATGGCTGATGAAAAAAAGTTACCAACAATAAAAGAAATAGCCAAAAAACTCAATATTTCTGTTTCTACTGTTTCAAGAGCATTACATGACCATCCAAGTATTGGGCTTCGCACTAAAATGCGCGTGCAGCAACTTGCTAAAGAACTCAACTATGAACCTAACCAGATTGCTATCTTTTTTAAACAGGGAAAAACTTATGCCATCGGTGTTGTATTGCCCAGCCTAATTGAAGAATTTTTTTCCAAAGCTATCAGTGGCGTTGAAGATATTGCCCGTCAAAATAAATACCATGTTTTTATTGGCCAGTCGCATGATGATGAAGAAATGGAAAAAGAAATTGTATCTGCAATGAAAGATCAGCACGTGGATGGCTTGATTGTCAGTTTAAGCAAACAAACAAAAAACTATGATCATTTTCTTTCTCTGAAAAAATATAATATACCTGTTGTTTTTTTTGACAGGGTGCCGGCGCTGCCCAATGTCAATAAAGTTTCTTTCAATATGATTAATGGAACGAAACAAGCATTGGAATTCCTGATTGAAAAAGGACACCGCCGCATAGGTGTTATAAATGGACCAGAAGAAATGATTTCAACAAAAGAAAGAATAGAAGCTTATAAACAGGTCATGATAAAAAACAGGATTAAGATTGACATGTCACTCATCGAAACAACAGATCTTTCAACTGCTTCCACCGTAACAGCTATTGATAAACTACTCCATCTAAAACGAAGACCTACGGCAGTGGTTGCTATCAATGATTATGTGGCATTGGATGGTATTCGTCATGCAAAAAAACTTAAACTAAAACTAAACAAGGATATCACTTTTGTTAGTTACGCTAATATACCTATCACTTCATATCTCCAGGACCCTCCCATTGCCTCAGTGGAACAATATCCATATAAACAAGGCACTACTGCTGCAAAGATTTTAATCGAATTAATGAATCTTCAGGGAGGAGAAAACATATTTCATGATGTTGTCATTGATGGTGACCTGGTAATACATTCTCATAAATAATAGCCTAAAACTATAACAATCGTTTGCACTAATATTTTTCTAATTTCTTTTCTATGTTTGATACTAAAATATTACCACAACAAAAACAAGATATGCTTACAGAAGTATTACAGGCTTTTGATTTAAATACAACAACTAGCATAGTTTCATTTGGTCATGGATTAATCAATAATACCTGGAAAGTTGAAGATGGTGAAGACAGTTTTATTGTTCAAAAAATCAACACATCCATTTTTAAACAACCCGAATTTATTTCTGATAATATAAAAGCAATTGCAGATTATCTTGCCGAACATAACCCGGAATATTTCTTTTGTACACCTGTATCCACGATTAATGGTAAAGGAATTTTTCAGGCATCTGATGGCAGTTGTTACAGGGTATATCCTTTCATAAATAGATCTCATACAGTCAATGTTCCGCAAAACAGTGAAGAAGCCTGCGAAGCTGCAGCGATGTTTGGCAGGTTAACAAAAATGCTTAGAGATTTTCCTGTCAATACTTTAAAAATTACACTTCCTGATTTCCATAACCTGAGTCTCCGTTATAAAGATTTTATCAATGCTATACAAAACGGAAATGCAGATCGCATCAACAAATCTTCTTCGGAAATATCATTCTTAAAACAACAAAAACATATTGTTGATGAGTATGAAAAAATGATTGCATCTCCAGATTTTAAGCTTCGCGTAACACATCATGATACCAAAATCAACAATGTTTTACTGGATGATAATGGTAAAGGTATTTGTGTGATTGATCTTGATACTTTAATGCCGGGATATTTTATTAGTGATGTGGGTGATATGATGAGAACTTACATCTCTCCTGCCAATGAAGAAGAAAAAGACTTTTCTAAAATCCTCATGCGGGAAGAATATTTTACTGCAATAGCACAGGGATATTTATCTGAAATGATTGATGAACTCAGTGACGCTGAAATCAACTTTTTTGTTTTTTCCGGAAAGTTTATGATCTACATGCAGGCATTGCGTTTTCTAACTGATTATATCAACAATGATATTTATTATGGAAGAAAATATGAAGACCATAATTTTATCAGAGCTTCCAACCAGATTTATCTGTTAAAACTATTATTGGATCAGGAAAAAAATTTTCAAAAATTAGTTTTCAATATAGCAAAAAAATTACGAGGGTAAAACAGATTTGTAACTCTTTTATTGCGTAACAACCATATCTTATAATTATTGTATAATAATTGTTTTTATGTTTACAATGCCTGCCACATTGTTAGCATTTTGCCGTTTCATTTAAATTAAGTTTTCAACTATGAAATCAACTATTTTCTTTCTTTTTACATTTTGCTTAACCATCAACTGTTTTGCACAAACACAAAAGCCTAATGTAATCATAATAAACGCTGATGATCTTGGTTACGGTGATCTCAGTTGTTATGGTGCTACAAAAATACAAACACCCAATATTGATCAACTGGCTGCACAGGGATTACAGTTTACCAATGCACATTCCTCTGCGGCCACCTGCACACCTTCACGCTATTCATTGATAACAGGCAAATATGCCTGGCGAAAAAAAGGCACCGGCATTTTACCCGGTGATGCAGCATTAATTATTCCAACCAATGAAATAACATTGCCCAAAGTTTTTCAACAAGCCGGTTATGCAACTGCTGTTGTTGGCAAATGGCATTTGGGCCTGGGTGATGCTATACAGAAAAACTGGAATGGCGAAATCAATCCCGGCCCGAATGAAGTTGGCTTTGACTACTCATTTATTTTTCCTGCAACTGCAGACAGGGTACCTACTGTTTTTTTAGAAAACCATCATGTGATTGCATTAGATAAAAATGATACCATCAAAGTGGATTATGCAAAGAAAATTGGTGATGAACCAACAGGAAAAGAACATCCTGAATTACTGAAGATGCAAGCATCGCCAGGACAGGGACATGATGGAACAATTGTAAATGGTATTGGTCGCATTGGTTATATGAGTGGCGGCAAAACAGCCCGCTGGACCGATGAAGAACTCGCCCCGACATTTTTATCTAAAGCAAAACAGTTTATCGAAGAAAATAAAAATCATCCTTTCTTTTTATACTATGCATTAAACGAGCCTCATGTACCCCGCATGCCTGCCACTATGTTTAAAGGCAAAAGTATTTTAGGTTATCGTGGTGACGCTATTCTTGAATTGGATTGGGCAGTTGGTGAACTGATGAAACAATTGGACTACCTCGGCTTATCAAAAAATACAATTGTGATTTTTACAAGTGATAATGGCCCTGTGCTTGATGATGGTTACCAGGATAGTGCTGTTACAAAATTAAACGGCCACAAACCTGCAGGCCCTTTTCGTGGAGGCAAGTATAGTATTTTTGAAGGTGGCACAAGAATGCCTTTTATAATTTCCTGGCAGGGGAAAATCCAACCCGCTCAATCTGATGCATTGGTTTGCCAGGTGGATATGCTTTTATCTTTTGCCTCATTATTAAATGAAAATATTTCTTCAGTTTATAATGGTGATGGTGAAAATATGATGCAGGCATTTTTTGGAAAAGATAAAAATGGCAGAGATTATCTTATTGAACAGGCTGGAACTTTGGCAATCATAAAAGATAACTGGAAATATATACAACCTTCCAATGGCACCCCTTATCAAAAGCTTACAGATACCGAAACCGGCAACAATACACAACCTCAATTATACAACCTGTCAGATGATTTGGGTGAGAAAAATAATCTTGCAGAAAAATATCCGGAGAAAGTAAAAGCATTGCAGGCTTTATTGAATGCGGAAAAAGATAAAATTATTAATTAAACAAAATATTCATTACCATGATAAGGAAAATGTTGTTGTTAATTTTTATCAGCTCTTTATTCATCACATCATTCGCACAAAAAAAACCAAATATTGTTTATATCCTCGCCGATGATTTGGGCTATGGTGATTTAGGTTGTTATGGCCAGCAAAAAATTGAAACACCCAACATTGATGCACTCGCAAAAGCAGGAAAACGTTTTACACAACATTATGCATTTCCTGTTTGCGCACCTTCCAGGTATTGTTTATTGACCGGCATCAATTCTGGCAAGGCATATATCCGTGGAAATCATGAATGGGGAGAACGCGGTAATGTTTGGGATTATAAAGCGATGGAAGCAAACCCATTCTTAGAAGGCCAGTTTCCAATTCCTGATTCTACATTGACATTCGCTGAAGTATTAAAAACGCAAGGTTATACCAATGCATTGATTGGCAAATGGGGACTTGGTGCACCATTCACTGCAGGCCTTCCCAACAAACAGGGTTTTGATTATTTCTATGGTTTTATTTGTCAGCGGGAAGACCACACATATTACCCGGGCCATTTGTGGGAAAATGATATGCGTGTACCATTGAATAATAAAGTTGTTGACCCTCAGGTTCATTTTCCTAAAGACAAAGATTCTTCAGATGAAAAAAATTATGAAACATACCAGCAGGAAGATTATGCTCCTGATTTTTTAATAAAAAATGCATTGAATTTTATTGATAAAAATGCAGCTAAACCTTTTTTTCTTTTTTATACAACACCATTGCCACATGCATCATTGCAGGCACCTGAAAAATGGGTGGATTATTATCATAAAAAATTTGGTGATGAGCAACCATATTTAGGTGGAAGCTATTTTCCTTGTCGTTATCCCAATGCCGCTTATGCAGCCATGATTTCAACATTGGATGAACAGGTGGGTGAAATTGTAAAAGAATTAAAAGCAAAAAATATTTATGACAACACCATCATCATTTTTTGCAGTGATAACGGGCCAAGTGGTGAAGGTGGTAACAACTCTGATTTCTTTAATAGTGGCGGACCATTTAAAGGAAGCTTTGGTTGGGGTAAAGGTTTTTTACATGAAGGTGGCATACGAGAACCATTTATTGTTTCATGGCCGGAAAAAATAATAGCAGGCACTACATCAGACATGGTTTCTTCAACCATTGATATGATGCCAACCTTATGTGATTTGCTGAATATTCCACCGCCAAAAAACATTGATGGCATAAGTATTTTACCAGAAATATTAGGCAAACCACAGGTACAGCAACATCAATACCTGTATTGGGAGTTTCCAGGTTATAAAGGACAGGTTGCAATTCGTATAGGTAAATGGAAAGGTATTATTTCAAATATCAGTGAAGGAAATTTGCAGTGGCAGTTATTTGATTTGCATAATGATATCATGGAGCAAAATGATATAGCATCACAACATCCTGAAATTATCCAACAGTTTAATTCAATTGTAAAAAAAGAACATCACACACCTGAAGTAAAAAGGTTTTTAATGCCTGCGCTGGAAAAAGCATTTACAAATAACTGATGCAAAGATTTTGTGCAATTACAGGTAATCAAAAATATCATTGCATTAATTGCGCAAACGTTTGTATTTACAACAAATCATTTGTTGAAGTAAATTTGATGCAACAACATCATCACAATACATTTTGCGATTGCTGAATTGATTTCACCATTTATCAATGCACATGAAAAAGTTATTCTCATCCAACAGTTTTCTTTTGTCCTGTTTGTTATTCGCCGGCCTCATGGCATCAGCACAAACAAAAACATTTTATTCAGAAAATTTTTCTTCTGGAAAATTGCCTGAGGGATGGTTCATACCAAAAGTTGGCAACTGGGACCCGCAATGGATTGTAACCGACCAGCCTTATCCCGGCTCTTTTCAATACCAGCAACAGGCGCCACCGATTGCTTCATCAAGCCGTGGCTTTCACCTGCAGTTTGATGCCGGTTATTTTACCGATGAAGATGTTGACAACTGGGTAAAACGTCGCCAATACCCCGACGGTTATGTTGTTTCAAAACCTATTGACTGTTCCAATCATAGTTCGGTTATTTTAAAATTTCAACAAACATTTCGTTGGTGGGATTATCATATTGCAGATACTGCAGGCTTGTTGGTAGGTGTAAGTACAGACAGCATCCACTGGCAACAATGGGATGTAAGGCACGATGTAAAAACTGCAACCGATATGCTGACACCTTTGAAAGAAGAAATTGATATTTCAAAATGGGCTGCCAATCAGCCAAAAGTCTTTCTGCGTTTTTATTGGAAAGGCATGATGGGCTGGTACTGGATGGTGGATGATATTTCATTAAGTGAAGCTTTTAAAAATGATGTTGGTATTGCACGATTGACATCTCAGAATGAAAATGGCAATCATTTTAAAAAAGATGACAATCTATCTATCACTGTAAAAAATTACGGTTCACAGCCGGTTAATTCAGACATTCAAATTGCTGCAACCCTTGATGGCAAAGCATTACAGCCCGTAAACATACAACCACCTTTACAACCTGGAGAAGAAAAACAAATCACTTTTCCAGGCATTGACCTTGCAGCAAAACCTTTGCACCGTGTCGAATTTATTTTACACAATACAGGTGATGAAAATAAATGGAATGATACGTTAGCACAAACCATCAGCCAGGACAGTGCATCTTTGGGCAAATTAGACAGTTGGAAAAAAATTGAAAACGGTGTTGAACTGACAAGTGGTGTTACTAAACTGAAAGTAATTTTTTACAAACAAAATATCTTCCGCATCTGGTTAGCGCCTGATGGCAACTATACCAATCCTGCAGACACAGAGATTGTCATCAATGATACCTTGCAAAAATTCTTTGAAACAGTTACTGAAAGTGCAAATGATATTATTGTAAAAACAAATTCGTGCAAACTGGTTATTCAAAGAAATCCAATTTTATTTTCGTTATACAATTCTGAAAACAAGCTGGTGTTTGCAGAAACAAAACCCTTGAGCTTTGGTACAAAAACAACTCAATATTTAAGCCGTGGCAACAATGAATATTTTTATGGCTGTGGTATGCAGAACGGATATTTCTCACACCGTGACCAGGTAATAAAAATTGAAAAAGGTGGTGGCTGGGATGATGGAGGAAGAGCTAATCCTGCGCCGTTTTATATGAGTACAAATGGTTATGGCGCATTACGAAATACATTTGATATCGGTCTGTATGATTTCACATCTGATATGAAGTTATCACACAATGAAAACCGTTTTGATTGTTTCTATTTTGTTGACTCTTCATTAAAAAATATTTTAAATGACTACACTCAGATTTCAGGCAGGCCATTCATGCCTGCACGGTGGCAGTTGAGTTTGGGTGATGCCAATTGTTATAATAAACCAGGCCGTGATAAAGAACCACAAACAACACCCGATGTGATTTGGAAAGTTGCGGATAAATACATTGAATACAATATGCCACATGGATGGATTTTACCCAATGATGGTTATGGTTGTGGTTATGTAAAACTGGATTCAACAGTAAAAGAATTGCACAAGCGTGGTTTTTATACAGGTTTATGGACTGAAAATGGTGTTGAAAAAATTGCAACCGAAGTAGGAAAATATGGCACTCGATTATGCAAGCTCGATGTGGCATGGGTAGGCCCCGGATATAAGTATGCATTGGATGGTTGCCGCGCTGCTTACAATGGTATTGAAAATAATTCAGACAGCCGTGGCTTTGTGTGGAGTGTGATGGGCTGGGCAGGCACACAACGATATAGTACAGTGTGGAGTGGCGATCAAAAAGGTAATTGGGAATATATCCGTTTTCATATCCCCACAGTGATTGGCTCAGGGTTGAGTGCATTCAATTGCGCAACCGGTGATGTGGATGGCATCTTTGGTGGCAGCGATTCTACTTATGTTCGTGACCTGCAATGGAAATGTTTTACGCCTGTGTTTATGGTCATGAGCGGATGGGCGAAAAAAGATAAACAACCTTATATTTATGGTGAGCCATATACCAGCATCAATAGAAAATATTTGCAATTAAAAATGCGCCTTACACCATATATGTACACATTGATGCATGAAGCGCATACAACAGGTGTTCCTGCAGTGCGTGGTTTGGTGTTGGAAAATCAAACCGACTCAACCACGTGGGGCAAGAGCACTCAATATGAATTTCTGTTAGGCAACTCATTTTTAGTTGCGCCTGTCTGGAAACCAGAAGCTAAACGTGACAGCATTTATTTTCCTCAAGGTCAATGGTATGATTACTGGGATGGGAAAATTTATAATGGTAAAACCTGGCTGAATAATTATGATGCACCTTTAGATAAACTTCCTTTGTTTGTGAAAGCAGGTTCCATCATTCCAATGTATCCGCTCATGAATTATGATGGCGAAAAACCATTGGATACGTTGACACTTGATATTTATCCTTCAGTTAAATCAAGTTACAGTTTGTATGAAGATGATGGCAAAACAAGAACATACAAACAAAATATTTTTGCCACCACAGATATTAGTTGTATTCAATCAAACGCATCAACAACAATCAACATTAGCGCTATAAAAGGCAGTTATCAAAACATGTTGCCGCAGCGTAATTATGTTGTCTGGTTGCACACATCAAAAACACCTGTATCTGTCAGTGTCAACAATCAAAAATTGCCAACTACAGCCTATCATTTTTCAAATGAAAAAAATGGTTTGCTTGTGATTGATTGCGGAAAATTTGATGTTCATAAAAATGTGTCAATCACAATTCATTAAGACGTCTCTATGAAATATTCTTATTTTCATTCATAAAAAAATAAAACCAAAATCATTTTCACCATTTCAAAATAATGCCATGCAAAAAAAAGTTAAGCGATATGCTTCCATCACAGGAATTAAAAAAGAAAAGATAGCATATTACAAAGAGTTGCATGCTGCCACATGGCCTGGCGTTTTAGACAGGATACAAAAAAGCAACATCCACAATTATTCTATTTACCTGAAAGAAATTAATGGTAACTATTTTCTCTTCAGCTATTTTGAATATGTGGGAGATGATTATGATGCTGATATGAAAAAAATTGCTGATGATGCAGAGACACAAAGTTGGTGGAAGGAGACCGACCCAACACAAATTCCATTACCGGACGCTGCAGCAAAAGGAGAAATATGGAGTACGATGGAAGAAGTGTTTCATACAGATTAACAAACAAATTATGCTACCATTTATTGATGTAAAATATTTTGCATCCATTAACAGGAGACATTACAAACAACTGTTTAAAATATTTAAAACTATTGTTGTCCAAAAAAATATTCAAAATATCTGGAATCCTTTACCAGCAATGGTTTTAAGCCTAATTTGTTTCGGAGAGTGGATTGCATGTAAGTTTTTAAAATGTAAAGTGTTACAATGTTAGTAGAATAATAGAATTTGTAAATTGTTTTATTCATTTTATAAAATTGACAAATAAAGAATGCAGTGTAAGCAATTGATATCAGTTTTCATCATTAGTCTTTTAGTTTTTGCAAATACAATTTATAGCCAGGACAATCATACAAAACTCTGGTATAATCATCCGGCTGATGCCACCGCAAAAGATACTTCTGATGGATGGATTAATGACCCTGAATGGTTGAAAGCACTTCCGGTTGGAAATGGATTTATTGGTGCAATGGTCTTTGGTGATGTGAACAAAGAAAGGTTACAACTCAATGAAAAATCTTTATGGAGTGGTAGTCCCGATGACAATGACAATCCTGATGCATCACAATACCTTGATTCCATCAGGCAATTATTATTTGAAGGCAAATACAAAGAAGCAACTGCACTCACTGATAAAACACAGATTTGCAAAGGCGCAGGTTCAGGTCATGGCAATGGCGCTACTGTACCTTATGGTTGTTATCAAACGCTTGGCGACTTATGGCTCGACTTCAACACCAATGCACCTTATTCAAAATATTACCGCGAATTGGATTTGATTAATGGTATTGCTCTCACCCGGTATCAACAAAATAATATTGAATTTACAAGAGAAGTTTTTGCCAGTTATCCTGACAAAGCACTGGTGATGCACATATCAGCCAACAAATTGAAATCAATTTCTTTCACACTTACTGTTAACCGGCCTGAAAGATTTAAAACAATTGCAACTAATAACAGGATCGTCATGAGTGGTACACTCAGCAATGGTAAAGGCGGCGATGGTATGCAATACAAACTTTATGCAGTGCCGGTATTAGAAGGAGGGACAATGAAACAATCCGGCAACAAACTCATCATTTCAAATGCAAATGCAGTGACTATTATTATAACTGCAGCTACCAACTACAGGTTACATTATCCTGATTATTTCAACAATCAATTTGAAAAAGAACTGAATGTAACTACAGCTCATGCAGTAAAAACATCTTACAATATTTTAAAAGAAAGGCATATAAAAGATTTTTCATCTTACATGAAAAGGTCTGTTCTGCAATTCACAAACACTACAAATGAAAACCTGCCAACTGATAAATTGCTTGAAAAAAATGAACAGACAAAAAATGAATTAAACTTATATGCTTTGTATTACCAGTTTGGCAGATATGTATTATTATCTTCATCAAGGCAAGGCAGTTTACCGGCTAATTTACAGGGGATTTGGACGAATAAAATTCAAACACCCTGGAACTGTGATTATCATACAGACATCAATGTGCAGATGAATTACTGGCCTTCTGAAGTTACCAACCTTTCAGAATGCCAGTTGCAATTGGTTGACCTGATTGAATCACTTGTAAAGCCCGGTACACGCACTGCATCTATACAATATAAAATGCATGGATGGTGTGTGCATCCTATCACCAATGTGTGGGGATACACAGCGCCTGGAGAAGAACCTTCATGGGGTTTGCATGTAGGCGCTACTGCATGGATATGCCAGCATTTGTGGGAACATTTTGCTTTTACTCTTGATACCAACTATCTGCGAAAAGTGTATCCTATATTACAACAAGCCTGTGATTTTTATTTTGATTGGTTAGTCAAAGACCCAAACACTGGTAAGCTTGTTTCAGGGCCGGCAGCATCACCTGAGAATACTTTTGTTGCACCCGATGGAAGTGTTGGCAGTATCAGCATGGGTCCTTCACATGACCAGGAAGTAATCCGTGATATTTTCAATAATACTTTGCAGGCTGCACAGGTGCTTGGAATAAAAAATGATGATGCATTTATTCAGCGGCTACAACAAACCAATAACCTACTCGCTACACCTGGTATTGGTAAAGATGGAAGGCTGATGGAATGGGCACAGGAGTTTAAAGAAATTGAACCGCATCACAGGCATGTATCACATTTGTTTGCTTTGTATCCCGGCGATGAAATCACTTTGGATAAAACACCTCTACTGGCTGCAGCAGCAAAAAAATCTTTGGAAGCAAGAGGTGATGATGGCACAGGATGGTCGCTGGCTTGGAAGATAAATTTCTGGGCACGACTACATGATGGAGACCATGCTTTAAAATTATTAAACCGGCTATTAAATCCTGTTCAGGCATCAGGTGTTGCCATGAACAATGCTGGTGGTACATATCAAAATTTGTTTTGTGCCCATCCCCCATTCCAGTTGGATGGCAACTTTGGCGCCACTGCAGGTATTGCAGAAATGTTATTGCAAAGTGAAGAAGATTATATTGAGTTGCTACCTGCCTTGCCTGCCAACTGGAAAGATGGTAACGTTAGCGGGCTTTGCGCACGTAGCGGCTTCGTGATTGATATGAGCTGGAAAGACAATAAACTGGTGAAGGCAACATTGATTTCAAAAAAAGGCGGCGCCTGCAGCATCAGGTATGGTGAAAAAGAAATTTCGCTTAAAACAAGGCCGGGACAACAGTATGACATCAGCAGCCTTTCAGAATAAACAAGATTTCATTTTATGTTTGCACAATGGCTCAATCAAATAAAGTTTCAATAAAAGATTTACAGCTTACGGGCAGGGATACTTTATATGTGTTTGCATTGGCCTCTGAAGCAGCATCAGAATTTGACCACATCAACAAACTTATTTGCGGCATAGGCAAAGTGGGTGCAGCCTATTCGCTTACCAAAGCCATCTGCACCAACAGACCTTCGCTCATCATCAATCTCGGTTCGGCAGGCAGCCATATATTTTCAAGAGGAGAAGTTGTTTGTTGTACTCAGTTTATACAAAGGGATATGGACGTGAGGGCTTTGGGTTTTGCTCAATATGAAACACCACTATCCGGCATTGACGCAGTTTTAAATTATGGTATTGAGATAAATGGTTTACCACATGGCATCTGCGGAAGCGGTGATAATTTTGAAGAAAACCATAACAACACCCATTATAATGTTATTGATATGGAAGCCTATCCCCTTGCACTCATTGCCATGAAAGAACAAATTCCATTTCTCTGTTTAAAATATATTTCCGACGGTGCAGATGGCAACGCTGCTGAAAGCTGGAATGAAATGGTACACAAAGCAGCAGAAGCGTTCAGGAAGATATTGTTTGAATAAATTTTCTTTACACCAGAAATAAATAAAACAATCCGGACCACCACAGACTATTTCATTTTCCGTAACCAACTATTACAGGGAAATATTTTTTTTCCAATAAAACAAATACAGTTTCAACCTTAGCTAAGATTGTTTGATTAAAACAGTTTTATACTGCAAAACATAAAACATGAAAAAGCAACTTTAAAAATTGATTATATTCGTTCCTCTAACAAAAGCCTCTCCCTTTATTTAAAATTTTAAGTTATGAACATTAAACCGATGGGCGCTTACCTGCTTTTTTTATTTTGCATGGCATGCAATAATCAACAAACTCAAAACAAAGAAACAGCCACAGAGCAAACACAAAACACTCTCAGTGAACAGGAACAAAAAGACGGATGGAAATTATTATTTAACGGGAAAGATTTAACAGGCTGGCATTCCTACCTTGAGAAAGAACCAGGCAAGGCATGGAAGGTTGATGATGGCGCTATTTTTCTTGACAAAGATTCAAACAGTGTGTATAAAGATTTTGCTGATTTGACTTCAGATTCTGAATTTGAAAATTTTGATTTGAAACTCGAGTTTAAAACAGATACCTGTGCCAACAGTGGTGTAATTTTTTATGTGCATGAAGCTCCGGAATATCAAAACACCTGGGAAACCGGTCCGGAGATGCAGATTGATGATGTAGTATGTGGGCCTGATCATTTATCAAAGATGAACAGGATGGGTACATTGTATGATTTGTATCCTGTGGATTCAGAATATGTTGGCCCTTCAGGTAAATGGTACCAATATGAAATTATTGCCAACAATGGTCACCTGCAATTATTCCAGGAAGGGCATAAAGTGGTGGATGCCACTATGTGGGATCAGCACTGGCAGGATTTGATTAATGCCTGCAAGTTTAAAGACATGCCCAACTTTGGCACTTTCCGCAAAGGGCATATTGCTTTCCAGGGAACTGAAAACGGGAAAATATGGTTCCGCAATATCAGGATCAAACAACTATAATCATTACAGATATTTTAATTTTTTTATCATGGACAACAACGATAACAATTCATCTGAAAAAAAACTCAGCCGCAAAGATTTTATCAAAAACTCCGCATTGGCCGCCACCGGTTTTTACATTGTTCCCCGTCATGTGTTGGGAAAAGGTTATGTGGCGCCAAGTGATAAATTATACATTGCAGCAGTGGGATGTGGTGGAGAAGCAGAAAATGATATCAACCACTTTGCAACTACTCCTCATAAAAATGCAGAGATTGCTTTTTTATGTGATGTGGATGACAGGCAGGCAGCGCCGCGAAGGAAACAATTTCCTAAAGCAGGTTTTTATAAAGACTGGCGGGAGATGTTTGAAAAAGAAAATAAAAATTTTGATGCAGTTACTGTTGCCATCCCAGATCACAATCACGCTATCGTTGGCTTAAGCGCTATGCAGATGAATAAACATCTGTACCTGCAAAAGCCTTTGACTCATGATATTTATGAAGCCCGCATCCTCACACAGGCTGCATCAAAATATAAAGTGGTAACACAAATGGGCGACCAGGGGGCATCATGTGATGGTATGCGCACTATGCGTGAATGGATAGAAGCAGGTTTGATTGGCGAGATAGAAAAAGTATATAACTGGACCAACAGACCTGTGTGGCCACAGGGCATTCCATGGCCTAATCAACATCCACCTGTTCCAAAAGAATTAGATTGGGATTTGTGGCTGGGCACAGCTGAATACACTGACTATATAGATAACCTGGTGCCATTTAACTGGCGGGGATGGTGGAGGTTTGGTACCGGCGCACTTGGTGATATGGCTTGTCACATCATCGGACCTGCATTTAAGTTGTTGCAGTTAGGTTATCCAACAGAAATTACAGGAAGTGCATCTACTATTTATTCAGGAATTTTTAAAGAAGCAGATTTCTCAGAAAGCATACCACCATCAAGTACTTTACGATATAAATTCAAACTGAAAAACGGGAAAGATTTATTGTTATATTGGATGGATGGAGGCATTGTTCCCGACAGGCCGGATGAACTTGACCCTGATGTCAACATGAATGAAGCACTTGCAGATATCCCCGAAGAAAATGATTATGAAGGCGGTAGTTTATTCATTGGAACAAGAGGAAAAATTTCATGCGGATGGGGAGGCAACCATCCAAGGCTCTTACCGCTATCTTTAAATAAAGACATCAATGTCACTCAAAAATATCCGCGTGTTGAAGGCAATATGGATGGTCACTGGTGGCAATGGGTGGATGCCTGTATTGCAGGATATGGCAATATGGAAGTGGACTCACCATTTGAAGGATATGCAGGTCCGTTGACAGAAACAGTATTGATGGGAAATTTGTTATTGAGGAGTTTCAACATGAGGCAACAAATAAAAAGAAATGATCCTGTATATGGCGAGGTGACTGATTTTATTACACCAGGTCGTTACATCACTTATAAATGGGATGGTGAAAATATGCGCATCACTAATTTTGAAGCAGCCAATCAATTTGTAAAAAGAACATACAGGAAAGGTTGGGGAGAATTGAAGTTGTAAAAAATATTATTACATAAAACAATTCACCACCTTGTATGTTTATTTGTTATTGAAGTCTTTGTTTTAATAAAAAAAATTAGTTACAGCATCAAAATACAGCCATAACAGGCGGTATTTTTTTGAAAAATTATTAAAGACTTTCTTGTATTTTTAAGTCTTAACAGATTTGCATAAATCAATCTTTTTCAAATCCTGCATCATTACCCGCTTTGCTCATTGTCACATCAATATTCCAACCTTTTACTAAAATAAATGGCTTTGCACCGGCTGCATATTTATTATCATAACTACATTCAATTGTTCTGCTTTCACCGGGCGCTAATGAAATGTAATTATCAGAAAAAATTACAGGCAAAATATCATCACCACCTTTGTGTTGCAGGCACCTCACATGCACAAAAAATGCGACTGCATTCCCGGAATTGGTAAGCTTAATAGAATGCACAGTTTCTCTTTCTTCTTTTCTTGTTGAAAATGAAACAGCCACTGTTGTTGATGGCAGATTTTTTAATGCTGAAAA
>JAFDXI010000026.1 GCA_018268035.1 Bacteroidota bacterium
ACAAAAACAATATTATTCAATCAGTGAAGTGGCTGAATGGTTTAATATGAAACCTTCCCTTTTAAGGTTTTGGGAAAATGAATTTGACATCTTAAAGCCAAGAAAAAATAAAAAAGGCGACCGGTTATTCAGGCCGGAAGATATCAAAAACCTAAGGCTTATTTATTTCCTGTTGCGTCAACAAAAATATTCTGTTGAAGGCGCCAAACAATATTTAAAAGACAATCACAAAAAAGCTGAACTGCAGGTGCAGCTTGTGGAGAGCCTTACAAAATTCCGTTCCTTTCTGATGGAATTGAAAGCTAACTTAAGTGCATAAAATATTTCGAACACTTTTTTATACTAATCAGATTAAAACGCAAAGGGCATTAAAAATTCCTGGTTTATTTTATTAAACAGCAAAGTATATTTTTGTTCTGTTTATATAAATCTTAACCGGCTTGTGGCTAAAAAAATAATTAATTTAAAATGAAAAAAATCTCCTGCCTCTTTTTTTCTCTATTTATTTTCTTTTCATCATATACACAAACTATAGTTAATAAACCTTCAACTGCATTTCATGCTTACAGGATAATGTATGAAGGCAAAGACACTAAAATTTTAAACGGGCTCATTTCAAGAAGCGATATTGAAAATGATACTTCATTTAGCTGGTTTAAAAAAAATTATGGTTTAGGCAGGCCCGATGCAGGCACTGTTGCTACTTTTAAAAAACATGCAACAGATTTCCAATTATTAATTTTTTGCGGTACATGGTGTTCAGATACACAAAATCTTTTGCCTGAATTATACAGGCTCACTGATGCTGCGGGATATGCAGATAGTAACATCACATTGATTGGTGTGGATACAACAAAAATTGCATTGGATAACATGAGCGCCACATTTCTTATTGTGGATGTGCCCACATTCATTGTAATGAAAAACGGCAAAGAAGCAGGACGTGTTGTGGAATATGGTGTAAGTGGTGAAGCCATGAAAGAGCTTGGACAAATTGTTGATGGATTATAATAAAACAGCTGTTATTTAATACAACGATCTCAACACTATTAAGCCTGGAATTATTATCGTATCAATTTCCAAACAATTCATATTTCGTTTTAGGACGGCGATCATCTAACCACTTAAAACTTCTTAACCGCATATCGGCAGGATCCATTTGCCGCATTGGATAAGATGTTCCCTGCAGGTTGCTCCTGAATACAACTTTTTTCAATTCATGGTCGGCAAAATACATATCAATCACATCAGACGTTGCCCTGTTGACGCCAATAAATTTACTACTGTCATCCTGCGCATAATAAATACTTTCTGAATTACCTTTTACCCGCACGTGGCTAAGATCGCCATCAATAAAATACCCATTGATGGTTCGTCCTTTCACCTGATTGTAAAAATCGGGGCCTACCTTTTGTATGCTCAAGGCATTTTCAAAAACATACATGCGCCTTGGTTTTTTGTTGAGTGTATAAACATAAATCGTATCTCCACTCACCTGGCTTTCCCGGCTCCATACCACAGGATTTTTAAACAGCCTGAATGCAGAGTCCTGTGATGAATAAAACAGGCTATCTCCTACTGCCTGCAAAGAATCAGAAAAAATCTTTACATGATAATAAGCTTCGATATAACGATCTTTAGCCGAATCCTGCCGGGCAGTGTCATTTAACACAACAACAGAATCATCCCTTGAAGGTACTGAGTCAACAATAACAGGAACGTTACGGTATTTGCGAAGTAATGATAGTTTGGAAGAAAAGAATGTATCGGCAGCTAAATAAATAGAATCTTTATCCTGTTTGATCACCATAACAGGTCTTTGTGTGGCCAGCACTGACGATTCGTTGCCTTTACTTTTCAGGTTGTTGGAAAAAATAGTAACGCCCTGTGCTGTGTCTTTATATACAACATTGCCACTTGCTTCACTTTCCTGTGTTGAATCATTAAATGCAACAACATCTGCATCTAAAATGGTGGTGCTGTCAATAATATGCGGCCGCTTTCCAAAATAGGCTTTCTTATTGGCCATATCATAATAACCATCACTGGTAAGTATTTTTCTTTTGCCACTTATAATTTCGGTAGGTACGATAAATGTGGCAATATTAGTATAAGTATTAAAGAGTAAGGTATCGGTCTTCATGGTGTAATCCGGATTGACCATTACCACATCCTTTTTAAAATACACATCTTTGGTTTCACCATAGTAATAACCTTCTTTACTCGTGAGTACACTTTTATCGCTGACTACCTTACCTGTTTTTGTGTAAATGCCAATATGAGTATTGAGGTCATAATCCAGGTCGGGGGTTGTAAGTGTGCCATGCCCATCAGTTAATTTTACGTTACCACTGAGGTAAGCTTTTTTTTCATTTCCTGAATAACGTAAATAATCAGAATATGTATTGATGCTATCATTATCGTTGATACGCACATGACCGAATGCTTCCAACTGGTTGGTTGTTTTATTCAGCACAACGCTATCGGTATAAAATAAAGTTGCATCCTGTCGTATAATTACTTTTCCTGCTGCAGACTGGTATTCAGCAGTATCTTTTTTCTGATAATTCAACCTTTCAGCATTCAGGATAATAATTTTTTTGTGCGTGGAAGAATCAGCAACAGACGTTTGTTGTGCAAAAAGCGATGCGTTGATAAATAGAAAAGACGCACACAAAAAATAAACTATCGCATTATATTTCTTCATTACTTCTGGGTAGAATCAGGAACAGGAAGCGGCGCTGTTAAATAATCGCCTTTATCTTTTCTGCCAAATACAGAGATGTTAACATAACGCTTCGGGTGTGCACGAAGATCATCAATCAAAACATTCATGCTGCGAACAGTGTTGTTAAGATTATTGTATAATGCTTTATCATTGATGAGCGCACCCATAGAACCATTTGCAGAATTGATTTTATTAATAATAGCAGACAAAGAATCTGCACTTTGTTTAAAACCATTAATCATTCCATTAATATCTGCCTGCGACAAATTGCGGGTAGTGGTTTGCAGATAAGTGAGTGTGCTGTCAATTTTCTGGTTATTTTTTGCAAGGTTTCCGGTAAACTCATTGATATGATCCAACGATTGAGCCAATGCGCCGGATTGTGTATTTAAAAGTTGTTGTAACGAAACAGACGAAACAGTAAGGCTTTTTGATACATCAGTCAGGTTGGAAATTACACTGCGTATATTCCCTTTTGTATTTGGATCGAGCAGATTGTTAAAATTACGCATTAAAGTATCGAGCGTAACCAGTGTTGCAGTAAGCTGATCTGACAGCGGTCCCAACTTATTGGAAAGCGTGCCCAACAATCCTGTATTCTCTGAGCTTTGCAAAGTATCTCCGGATTTCAGATAAGATGTGCTACTGCCCAACTGTATGTTCAGCACCGGAGATCCTAAAGGATTTGTTTCAATACTGGCTTTTGAATTCACTGGTATTTTATAATCAGTATTGAGTTTTATTTCTACAACCAGGTTTTCAAGTGAAGCGTCAGATGTTGTACTATAAACTGTGCCAACCTGGAAACCATTTGCATAAACTGCATTCGAAGAAGACAGTTTTTTCAGATCAGAATATTTTGCATAAAGGAAAAATCCAGTTTTCAAAACACTTTTACCTTTTAAAAAATTAAATCCAAGAATAAGGAACACCACAGCTATCACCGTAAGAGCTCCTATTTTGGTTTCATTTGAAATTTTCATGTAAAAAATTTAAAATTATTTTTTTTGACATTAGCCGGATTCTATTAACCGGAATAATTTATCAAAGAATACATTAGCAATATAAATTCATGCCAGCTAAGTTGGCAAAACTAATTTTTCTACAATTATAAAAGCAAATGTTTATTGTGAATCAGAAATATTTTGAAATGAATTTGTTCTCAATGATATCCTGTAATGTAAGACGGCATTGGTGATTGCATCACAAATTTGTTGTTGACCGGTAGCGCTATTTAAATAATCTTCATCAGAAGGGTTGGAAATAAATCCTGTTTCCACTAAAATACTTGGCATTGCAGTGGCCTGCAAAACCCAAATTCCTACACCTCTTTGTTTTGCTTCCCTACTGGTACGCCCAATTTTGATAAATTCATTTTCTACATCTTTAGCCAGGCTGGCGCTACGTTGAAAATATTGTTGTGTTTTAAGTGTATAGTAAATTTTTTTCTCAGGCGACCCCGGATCAAATTCTCCAATTTGTTTTGCCGTAGCGCTGTCTAAATACAGCGATTCGTTTTCCTGCATAGCCACTTCTTTATTATCATTCCTGTCGGCAGCCCAAATATATGTTTCAGTACCAGTTGCCGGGTTGGGGGTGTACCATACCCTGTAAGTTGGAACTTTACGGGTATGTTTTTTTCTTTTACTTCCCTTTCCGGTATAATATGTTTGGGTTTTATAACCAGTGACTTCGCTATGCCTGATATCTGCTGCTGAATTGCAATGGATGCAAAGGAATAAATCTCCTTTAGCAGCATTAGCTTTTTCAGCTTTTACTCTTGGATCATCAAAAATGTCAGTAGTACGCGTCATGACTATTTTCACATCAGGCATAGCTTTTTGCAAAGTAGTTTGTAATTTTAAAGCTATGGCAAGTGTTATATCCTTTTCATAAGAATATGCACCCTTAGCACCAAAATCTTTACCACCATGTCCCGCATCAATTACTATGGTCCGTAGCAAATCCTGACCGGGGGGTGTATTTGCTTGTGATATAGATCGAAAAGAATTTAGAAATAAAAAGATAGATAAGAATCCAAAAGATGCCACAATTTTTCTTTGCATGATTAACTTCGTTAAAAAGGCTTTCTTATAAACCTTATATGGTATTAAACTATATTTTTGTCCGGCTTATATGATTAACCGTTATAAAGAGAACGCAAATATAAAAATCGCAGCAATTCTTTTTTGCTTAATTCCGTTTATAACGTTTCCGCTGCTTGCCAACAACAGGTATATATCTAAATTTTCAAAACCATTAACAATAATTTCCGATACAGTACCTCTAAAGGCTAAAGATAAAATTAAGCCTAAAAAAAATATTGCAGATACGTTAAAGCATCCTGATAGTATAATTAACAGATCAGATAGTTTGCATGATTCAATACAGGTTATAAAACTCGACACAACAATTTTTTCAAAAGACTCGCTGGATGCACCTGTAACTTATGCAGCAGATGACAGCGGAGTATTATTTATTCAATCAAAAGAATTTATTCTTTATGGCAAAGCCAATACTAATTATAAAGATTTAAAACTTGAAGCCAACACCATTCAATATGACCAGGCATCCAATCTTGTTACTGCATTTGGAGGAACAGATACTTCAAAAGGAGCTTTAAACCTGCCCACTTTTACACAAGGCGACCAGACTTCTATCATGGATACTGTACGATATAATCTTAAAACTCAAAGAGGTATAACCATCAATACTTATTACAAAACTGGTGAGATGTTTGTAAATGCTCAAAAGGTAAAAAAAGTTGATAAAGATGTAGAGTTTGCATATCGTGGAAGATTCACCACATGTAACCTGGATACACCCCACTTTGACCTAAGGGCAAAAAAATTAAAAGTCATTAATGATAAAATAGCAGTATCGGGACCAGCAATTCCTGAATTTGAAGGAGTGCCTATTCCGATAGTAATACCTTTTGGCATTTATCCTTTGGTTCGTGGTCGCCATTCCGGGTTACTTCCGCCGCGTTTTACAACTAGCGACATAACAGGACTTGGACTTGAAGGTCTTGGATTTTATAAAGTGCTTGGCCCTAACTGGGATACAAGGATTGAATCGGATTTATATTCTTATGGCGGATGGCGATTGCAAAACACAACTGAATATTTGAAGAGATATAAATACAGGGGTTCATTCCGATTAAGTGTACAGCACACAAAACAATTGAATTATGACCTTTATACCCTTTCAAAAAATGAATTCAACATAAGCAATACCTATAACATTCAATGGAGTCATTCATCTGACTCTAAAGCAAGGCCGGGAACGAACTTCAGCGCCAATGTTAACATGGGAAGTACACAGTATAACAGATATCTTACCAATAACGCTTATGCAAATTTTAATAATAGTCTTACATCAAATATCAGCTATAATAAGACCTGGGGTGAAGGGAACAACCTGAATGTGTCTTTAAATGAAACACAGAATAGTGTAACCCGACTGATGAACCTGAATTTACCAACAGTCTCTTTTTCCACTCCAACGATATACCCTTTTCAAAGAAAAGATCAACCAAACAATAAATGGTATCAGAAATTAGGTATAGGTTACTCAGGCAATCTGCTGAACGTTATTTCTTTCTATGACTCTGCATTTAGTTTTAAAAAAGTACTGGATACAATACAATGGGGGATTGATCACCGGATACCAATATCGCTTACACTTCCCCCCGTTGGCCCATTAATTTTCGCACCTTCTATCAGTTATGAAGAAAGATGGTATGCACAAAAAGTAAATTATGCCTGGAATACTAAAACAAATAAGGTGGACACTTCATTACAGAAAGGCTTTTATGCTGCAAGGCAAATGAGTTTTGGCATAAGTATGAACACCCGCATATTTGGAACATTTAATTTCAAAAACTCCAAACACATCCAGGCCTTGCGACATGAAATAGACCCTTTTATCGGCCTAAGTTATCAACCCAACATGGTTAGTAAATTCTATCAGAACGTAAGGGTTGATAGTATCGGCAATATCAGGCGCATATCACAGTTTCCGTCCAATAGTGTAATTGCAGGCTTTAGTGAAGGCAGATTTGGAGGACTCACTTTTGGCATCAATAATTTGCTCGAAATGAAAGTGCGCAATAAGGATACAACTGGTGCAGACAGTATAAAAAAAGTCAGATTACTTGATAACCTCAGCATCACCAGTGGCATTAATTTAATACCCGACAGCACAAACAGGGAAACACCCATCAGCCCCATCAGCATTCGTGCAGGCACTAACCTGTTTAATAAAATTAATATCTCTGCCGGCGCCACTGTCAGTCCCTATATGCAGGACACCGCCGGACATTATCACCTGATGTGGAAACAAGGAAAAATCGGTTCATTCACCAATGGCAACCTTTCTATTTCTACATCATTAAAAAGCAAATCGAAAGATAAAAAAACAACCGAACAACAACTCGCTGATATGGGTGAAACACTAACGCCTGATGAACAGCAGGCCCAATTGCAATATATGCAGGAAAACCCAGGTGAGTTTGTTGATTTCAAAACCGACTGGTCATTACAACTATCCTATTCACTCAGTTACAATCGTTATCTTTCAACCAATCTTATAAATTATATAAGCAACCTCAGTACCAATATCAATGTAAACGGCACATTGGCGCTATCTCCTAAGTGGCAAATAGGTGGTGGGTTTTATTTTGATCCTATTCATGGCAAACTTCAGGCATCCAATTTATTTCTGACAAGGGACATGCATTGCTGGCAAATGGTTATTGATGTACAGGTTGGTCTTTATAAATCTCTCACCATTACGCTCAATCCGAAAGCTGGTTTACTTAGAGATCTGCGTATCAACAAACATTTCTTACAGCAATAGTGTTTTCTATATTCTGTACTTTACAATTTTCTATTAAAGAAATTTTGACGCTGATTTTTCTTTTCTGGCAAGGTTGTTGAAAAACATAATATATTTCTAATCTATAAAAATTATTACTATGAGCGCACAGCGTGTTTTAATTGCAGCATTATCTGGCTTTGTAGCTGGTGTTGCTGTTGGCTTAATGGTGGCTCCTGCAAGCGGCAGTGAAACTCGTCACAGAATTGCAGATTCTGCAACAGACTTTACTGACAGCGTTAAAGATAAAATCCGCAAATTCAGGGGAAAAGTTAAAGAGGAATTAGATGATCTTGATGTAGGCGTAACAGGCGAAAGCGACTACAACAATTAATTCTTTAATAAAAAAATCCGGGCAGATACACCCGGATTTTTTTTATATAATTGCATCACAATATTATCCTTGTTTTTTAATCCTGCCACCACTGCTGTTGTTGATACTTGTCAGGGATGCATTGCCTTTATATTTTATATCTCCACCACTGCTGGCTGATGCTTTTAAATTTTTATTCACTGTGATTTCAATGTCACTTCCACTGCTTGCATCTGCCATGCAGGTTTCTGATTCAAGGTCATAACCATCAAAGTCAGAGCCACTGTTGGTTGTAATTTTCAGATCAGCCACTCTTCCTTTTATTGTCATATCACTACCACTGCTTTGTTTAACATCCAATTGAGACGCAATCACCGATCCATTAAAATCGGCTCCTGAAGAAAGATCAATGCTAAGGCTCTGTACATTGATATCACCATCAGTAGTAACATCAGCGCCGGAATTAGCTTCCAATCTATCCAGGTTTTTAAAGCTCACATAAGCTTTTAACTGGCCATTATTTTTCCAGGAACGTAAACCCTTGCTGTCAAAATAAATTTTAAGCTCCCCATTAACAACTTCTGTTTTTATCCTATTCCTGATTTCTGGCGTCGTTGCGCTCACAGCAACAGCTTCATCATTACCTTGTTTCAGTATCAGATCAATACCATTTGAAACTTCTATTGCATGGAAACTACTGATAGTTCTTGCTTCAGCATGGCTATCATGTACAACAGTTGTTTGTGCCTCAAGGTGCTTTAAGAATAAGATAAATGGTAATAATGCTATTAGCTTTTTCATTGCAGGTATTTTTTTAATGATTGATAAAAGTGTTTTTGATCTGCAGTAATACGCATCAACATAAAAAAATGTTACAAATATTTTTTTTGAAAATGATGGGCGATGGTTTTGCAGGATGAATGGAGAAATATCCGGGCAGAGATCACACAAAAATCTAATTATGCTTATGATAGAGTAGCAATCACATTTTCTGGAACAAGAACTAATTTTTTATTTTGATAATCATAACAAAGCATCCCCGTTTTTACTTTACCGGCCAATATAAAATTATCATTGCTGATGATTTCAATTTTATAAAAAATATCGAATCCATATTTATCAAAATCTGCAGCCGCTACAGAAATTTTTACTTCATCTCCATAGTTCAGTTCTTTTTTATACTCTATTGATGCATCAGTCATAATCAGTGATACATTTTCCAGTTGCAGTTCAGAATAACCAAAATGTTTCAGGAACTGCTGCCTTGCTTCATGCACCAAAGCAAGAAAGCTATCATTACCCACATGTCCACCAAAATTCAAATCTGTGATACGGATTTTGATAATAGTTGAAAAAGAAAATTTTTCCGGTAGATTTATTTTAATGCGTTGCATACTACAAACTTAGTAATGAAATAAATTCTTTTTATAAACATTTTGATAATCTATCTCAACAAAGCACCTGTGTTATTGCAACACAAAAGTAACATTATCACACATGAATATATTTCAATAGCAATAGAGCATTGATAACGTAGCGGCAATGACGCATAATATCTAATAGCCTTTCAATTTTTCATTGCAGTTAATTTCTGCAACATTAGCAATATGAGTAATTAAAAAAATGAATATTTATTGTTGAATGAGAAACCAATTGACGGGTAGTTTTTGAAAGAATTAACAAGATTCAACATTACTTGAAGTTTTCAATCAAAATGCAAATCATTTTAAGACTGTTTTTGTATATTGCCTGCGATTCAACAAACTAAACAACCATGAAAAAACTTTATGCACTATTATTTTTTACAACCATTTTTTTGGGGGGGGGTGAATGCACAAGATCTAATCAACATTTGTGGCTATTATTGCCAGAAAGACCTCAGCATCCCCATACCGAATTTGATAATTGACTCAACTAATGATGCAAATGATTTGACTTATTG
>JAFDXI010000027.1 GCA_018268035.1 Bacteroidota bacterium
CGGCGAACAACAAACCTGTATAAAGTTATTTTATATTGACAAAAAATCTTACCAGCAAGTCAGCGAAGCAACAGGATTTAACCAGATGCAGGTAAAGAGTTATATTCAAAACGGCAAACGCAACCTGAAAATATTAGTAGAAAAAAAATTGCGTGAAAAATAATGGATGAACTGAATAATATATGGAATGCTGATGATGAACTGAATGAAGAACAGTTGTTGAATTATATCCGTAATACAACAACGCCAGATACTGCACATGAGGTGGAAAAAAAGATGGCATCTTCACCTTTGGTGAATGATGGGGTGGAAGGCTTGCAACAATTTTCATCCACCCAAAAAATCAATGCTTATGTCCAGCAAATCAATAATGACCTCCATCGCCAGCTTGCAGATAAGAAACCAAGAAAACACAGGGGTATTCAACACCTTTCATGGGAAATCATTGCATTGATTGTAGTAATTATCCTTTGTATCTTAGGCTTTGTTGTTATCAGGATGATGCGTGGATGAAATATTTTTCTCACTGACAGGTTGTTGGTTTTTATTGAACCAAACTTGCTGAGCTCTGCCTCACTAACGATTTTCGAATTGACGAATATTAAATTATTTGTAAACATTAACTTCAATTCAGCAAATTAAATTTCCATTATCTTTTTTAGTGAAATGAAACTTTAGCCCGAAAGTTATTGGCAGATATTTTGTATTTTCTGTGTAGAACAATTGCTTTGAAATTGCAACCTGGTTTATATTTGAAGCATATTTAGTATGAAACATTTTATACCAAGAGATATAAGCTGGCTGAGTTTTAATGCAAGGGTTTTACAGGAAGCAGCAGACCCATCCGTTCCGTTGAGGGAGCGGATCAGGTTTCTAGGAATTCATTCCAATAACCTGGATGAATTTTTCCGGGTGAGGGTTGCCACTTTAAAAAGAATGATTGAGCTGGCAGGGAAGAAAGGCAATATGCACCTCGAAGAAAACCCGCAAAAAATTCTTGATGAAATTCAAACCATAGTGCTTGACCAGCAAAATGAATTTAACCGAATCTGGAATGGCATTTTAAAGGAGATGCAGCAACAGCATATTTACCTTGTCAATGAAAAAAAATTAAACAGGCATCAGCAAGAATTTGTAAAAACATATTTTGAAGAAGAGGTCCGCTCCAACATCATCCCGATGATGATTGAGAGCCTTCCTAAATTGCCTTACCTGCCTGAGAAAAGTATTTATCTTGGTGTGGTGATGCGAAGGACAGGTACTGCTTATCATCAGCGGTATGCATTGATAGAAGTACCAAGCCGAATACTGGGCCGGTTTATACAACTGCCTGCACCTCCAGGCCAACAGTATATTATTTTGCTGGAAGATGTGATCCGTTACAACCTGCCTTTTATTTTTTCTTATTTCAATTATACTGATTTTGAATCTTATATTTTTAAAGTAACCAAAGATGCAGAAATTGATATTGATAATGACGTTACCACATCATTTGTTCAAAAAATAGAAAAAGGTTTAAAGAACAGGAGAGTGGGCAAACCAACGAGGTTTATTTATGATAAAGAAATGGATGCTGGTTTACTGGAATACCTGATGAAGAAATTAAACCTTTCGCGTCGTGATAATATTATTCCTGGTGGACGCATTCACAACTTCAGGGACTTCATGGATTTTCCTGATGTCTTCAGGCAAAAAAATATTCGGCGCCCTGCATTTACTCATCCTGCTTTAGCCAACAGTGTGCGGGTAACTGATGTGATACTCAAGCAGGATGTAATGTTGCATTTCCCTTATCATTCTTTTAATTCTGTGATTGATTTATTGCGTGAAGCAGCTATGGATCCTGAAGTAGCGTCTATACAAATTTCTGCATACAGACTGGCATCTAATTCAAAAATTATCAATGCATTAATCAATGCGGTGCGCAATGGCAAAGCCGTTACCGTCATGATCGAATTGAGGGCAAGATTTGATGAAGAGGCTAACCTGGAATGGAAAGAAAGGCTGGAAGATGAAGGTGTGAAAGTATTGATTGGGATACCTAATATGAAAGTGCATGCAAAGCTTTGCGTGATTAAAAAAGTGAAGGGTAAAAAAATTATTCAATATGGTTTTGTAAGCACAGGCAATCTTAATGAAAAAACAGCAAGAGTGTATGCCGATGAATGTATGCTAACCAGTAACAGGAATGTGATGGCAGACATAAACCGCATTTTTAAATTTCTTGAAGCGCCTTCAAAAAAAGGCATCCTGAACACATGTAAAACATTGATGGTATGTCCGGGCATCATGCGCAGGCAGTTAAACCAGCTAATCAATTTGGAAATAAAAAATGCGAAAGCAAAAAAGAAAGCATCCATCATTCTGAAAGTAAATTCTCTTAGCGATCCTCAACTGATTAACAAGCTATATGCGGCTGCCAATGCTGGTGTTGAAATGCATTTTATTATCCGCGGTATTTGTTGTGCAAAGCTTAAGCATAAAAAATGGGGGCGTGTCAGCGCAATCAGTAATGTTGATGAGTATCTCGAACATTCACGCATCATGCTTTTTCATCATGGTGGAAAGGAAAAAATTTTTATTTCCTCAGCCGACTGGATGATACGCAACCTGGATCATCGCATAGAAGCTGCCATTCCTGTCTTTGAGAAAGATCTTGTAAATGAATTGAAAGATATCCTCAATATACAATTGCAGGATAATGTAAAAGCAAGAATATTGGATAATTCGCTCAACAATCATTATGCACATCCTGATGGCAGGAAAAAGTTTCGTGCACAGATTGAAACATTTAATTATCTCTATAAAAAAATAAAACCGGTTGAAACTCGCAGCCATTGATATCGGCAGCAATGCCGCCAGGTTACTGATCTCGGAAGTAACAGAAATTGGAAATGCAAAACCTGTTTTCACAAAACTGAACCTTGTGCGGGTGCCTTTGCGGCTTGGTTTTGATGTGTTTGAAAAAGGAGAGATAGGCAGCAAGAGGAAGATGATGCTTATCCAGACCATGCAGGCTTTTAGCCTGCTGATAAAAACTTATGAAGTGCATCATGTAACAGCTTGTGCCACCAGTGCGATGCGGGAAGCAAGGAATAGCACAGCATTGATCAATGCAGTAAAAAACGAATCCGGTATAGAAATAAAAATCATCAGTGGTGATGTTGAAGCAACGATGATTTATGAAAACCATGTTGCAGAAAATCTCGACAGGGAACATGCTTACCTCTATATTGATGTGGGTGGTGGCAGCACTGAACTAACTTTTATTGCAGATGGTAAACTTCGATATAAGCAATCAGTGAATATTGGTACCATCCGCATTTTAAAAGATATGGTTACCGATGAACACTGGAATGTTTTTAAAGAAAAAGTAAAACAAAATGTAAGGAGTAAATTGCCGGTGATTGCGATTGGTTCTGGTGGTAATATCAACAAGGTTTTTTCGATGAGTAAAAGAAAAGAAGGTAAACCTTTGACTTATGAGTTGCTGAAAGATTATTATAAAGAGTTGTCAAGCTTTTCAGTGGGAGAAAGGATACGGTTGTACCAGATGAAGGATGACAGGGCAGATGTAATAGTGCCGGCATTGAAGATTTATGTAAACGTGATGCGATGGGCTGACATCAATGAAATTTATGTGCCGAAAATCGGTTTGGCTGACGGGCTGGTGCAAAGCATGTATGAAGAGTTAAAACTTGCAGGCAAAATTGAAATGAAAATTTACAGAGGTACCAGCAAAACTTGAATTACTGGCACCTTGATAAATTTGTCAACCTGCAAGAACAAAGGGTTGTTTGATTATTTAAAACGCCTCAAAGCACTATTAAAAGTTGCAATAAAATCTGATATCAAATAAATGTCATTGTTTTAAACTTTTTATTATTCTATCACTCTTTCAAAAACTTCTTCGTCACCACCTCTCCATTCATTTCAATTTTCAATAAATAATTTCCTGGTTGTAATGAAGCGATGTCTAAGTTGTAAGAGCCATTAGCAATTAGCTGTTGGCTGATAGCTGTAAAGCCGTTGAAACTGATAACTGTAATTTTTGCTTTTGATGATAAACCTTCAATATGTAAAATATTATTTGCAGGGTTGGGTGAGATTTTTATTGCATCATTGTTTGTGATGGCGAGTATATTAGAATACTGCACTTCGCCATCTCTACTTGTTGTTTGCAAGCGATAATAGTTCGTGCCAGGTAATGGTGAGGGATCGTTGTAGTAATTGTTTATGGATAATTGAGAATGGTGAATGGATAATAGTGAATGGTTAATTGTGTTGTAAACTGTTGACCAGTGTGCGCCATCACCGCTACGTTGTACTGAATATTTTTTTACACCTGAAATATTATCCCACATTATACCGTTGTGATGTTGTATCCACCTGCGTATTTTAGCGATGATGATTTGTTTTTTGGTGAGGTCGTTGTTGTAGCGGGTTAGGGCAATTTGTGTAATGGGTGGAATTGAATCAATATTTGAAGCGCCTCCCGCAAGAACTATTTTATTGTCTTTTTGAAGAAACACCCCGATTGACGCATCATATTGATTCATTTCTGTAATCTGATAGCCATTTGTTCCAAACGATGAATCAATATTGCCGTTGCTATTAAATCTTTCAATCAAAAAATGTCCATATGTTGAATTTACATAAGCATACCCAGAAATTATACTTTTACCATCTGTTTGTAATGCAAGTTTAGAGGCAGCAGAGCTATACTGGAGTTTTTTGATAGTAATACCATAGCTGCCAAAAGTACTATCGAGTTGACCGTTTGGTAAAAAACGCATCAACTGCACATCACCGGAAATAAAATTGCTGGCAGATCCTGCAAGTAATATTTTCCCGTCCGGCTGTTGTACGATATCTCCTGCATTATTGATACTGCTTTTAGGTTTGAAAATAACTTTGCCATTTGTACCGAAACTTTGATCTATGCTTCCATCTATGTTATAACGTGCTAATAATATTTTCACACCATTATCACCTGCTACAACAATTTTTCCATCGGGTTGAATAATGTTTACACTTGGGTATGCAATAGAGTTGAAATCTGTAATCACAACACCACTATCACCAAAACTGTCATCAATTACCCCATCAGGCAAATAACGCATTGTGACAAATGCATAACCATTAGTTCCACTGATTACAATTTTATTATCCTTCTGTATTGCTATATCAAAAATAATTGTACCAAGAAGGTTTATCACTCTTCCGTTATCGCCAAAAGATGAATCAACACTACCGTCGGTATTTAACCTGGCTAATACAAAATATTTTGAATTATATGCATAGCCAACACCGCCAATAATTATTTTATCATCGTGTTGCACAGCAACTGCATACCCTTCATAAGGCCCTTCAGCTATAGCAAGGCCTTTATTTCCAAACAACGTGTCGAGTACACCATTGGCTGAATACCGGGCAGCCATAAAACCCATACTGTTCGGTATTGAATCAGTGCTACTTGTAGTACCGGCAACTATGATATTTCCTTCATTAGTTACAGCGGAGGTAGTACACCCCAAATAATGACCATCAAAAGAAGTCAATACTTTCCCATCTATTCCAAAACTGCTGTCAAGCGTTCCAGCTTTATTCTGGCTTTGTGAATTTGTAATAATAAAAAATAATACTGTTATTAATGTAAAAATCCGTTTCATAAAATACATTTTTTAAATTGAGTAATATTAATCAGGACAAGTATCTGTGTTTGTGCATCCGGTTGTAGTTGTACCATTACAAGTAACCCTGTTGTTTTCACATTCTACAAATCTTGTTGTGGTAATAGTTGAAGTGTCTCCCCCTAATATCGTTTGGAAAAATGTTGCTGCCCTACCTGCGATATAATCGTATGTTTTATCTGAGTTATTTGCATCAGTACCAAAATTGCTTTGATAACCACATAAAGTGCAACTACCGGTTCCCGGTTTTAAAAATGGATCCGGATCTGTTGTGCAGGTGCCGCATAATGGGTCATCATCATCCAAACCGTGATAGGCATCACAGTCTAAGTAAAGCTCAGTGAGAATGCTGTTACTATTCAACATATTATAAATCGTTTGTGAACCTATTTTAATTTCATATCTATTTGGAGGTAAAGGTTCTACTGTTTGAGCGGGTGTAGTATAAGAGCCATTTTGTAAACAACGGGATTCAGTATTTGTAAATAAATTGCTATTTGGATCAGGTGCGCTTCTTGAAAAATAAACCCCCTGTGCCCTGTAATCAAAAGTAGTATCTTTCATCCCATGAAAAGATATTATTGGCGGTAATGCATATCCCTGGTTGGCAAAGAAATCATAAGGGTGGGTTATATAGGCATTGGGTATAAAAAGGCTACCCCAACAGTTTAAAATCCCTTTTACTTTTCCAAAATAATCCTGGTTTGGATTAGAAGGTGCATCTGCATAGTAAACACCGGTAGTATCTATCGGTCCTAAATGTGCTTTCACACCTGGTAACAAGGAATCTAATTTTGCCTGACCTGCAGTACCAGGACCGATATATTCAGCGCTCATAACAAGTAAGCTGCCTGCGCTGGTTCCGGCAAGAAATATCTGTGTTGTATTGATTTGGTATTTGTCACTATTAACTCCGTCAAGCTGCATTTTTATTATGCTCCTGATAGCGCCCCTGGCGTCCTGTAATGCCCTGTATATAGCAAGTACCTGCTGTGCAGAAACATAGCTAAGACCATGGTTGTATTCAAAACTACCTGAACTAACAATTCTTGTATCAACGATTACTCCAACTCTGTAATTTACATCAAAAACAACAAACCCCCTTGCACATAATTTTCTACATAATGCCCTTCCTCCTGGATTTAAATATGAACTGCATTCAGCATAACTGCCTGCATGAAAAAAATAATCGCAGGTAATTTACAGGCATTGTAATTCTGGTTGGAGGGATAATACACCCGCATGACCAATGTTGACAAAGTATTGTCGCATTTATCAATCATTGGTAACCGTGGGCAGGAATTTTCTTTATACTGTACATCAAACTTGTCAATGGTTACACAAGAACCACTCATTTGTTTACAATAGCTGATGTCAATGGAATCAATAGTAAGCCCTGGTATAGGAGAGCTTAAATCTTTTATACAAAAATTAGTACAAATATTTATTGTCTGGGCATTCACCCCCCCAAAGTGGTTGCAAAAAATAATAGTACATAAAGTTTTTTCATGGTTGTTTAGTTTGTTGAATTGCAGGCAATTTAACAAAAATGCCTGAAGGATTCGGCTTTTTATTGAAAGAATAATTTGATATTCGATTCCGTACTTTTATCGCGGTTAATTAATTTTTCAATAACGACAAAAATCAATCAATGTCTGTCCAGAAAGAAATAAAAAAAATTACAACGAATACTTTGCAGCGGATGAAAGCCAATGGTGAAAAAATCTCCATGCTTACGGCGTATGATTTTTCATTTGCAAAAATTATTGATAATGCCAATATTGATGTGATCCTCGTTGGCGACAGCGCCAGCAATGTGATGGCTGGTCATGAAACTACTTTGCCGATTACATTGGAACAAATGATCTATCATGCATCATCAGTAATCCGCGGCGTACACCGTTGTCTTGTGGTGGTTGATTTGCCCTTCGGTTCATACCAGTCCAATTCAGAAATTGCTTTGGCATCTGCAATCAGGATTATGAAAGAAACCGGCGCACATGCCATAAAGTTAGAAGGTGGCGAAGAAGTACTCGAAAGTGTAAAGCGCATCATATCTGCCGGCATACCGGTCATGGGGCATCTTGGTTTAACACCACAAAGCATTTATAAATTTGGTACATATAATGTGCGGGCAAAGGAAGCCGCAGAAGCTGCCAAACTGCGCCATGATGCACAATTGTTGGAAGATGCAGGTTGTTTTGCTGTTGTGCTGGAGAAAATTCCTGCTTTGTTGGCAAAAGAAGTTTCTGAAAGCTTACATATTCCAACCATTGGTATTGGTGCAGGGAAATATTGTGATGGCCAGGTATTGGTGATGCATGATATGCTTGGCATCAACACTGAGTTTAAGCCGCGTTTCCTCCGTCAGTATTTGAATATATATGAACAGGTAAATATGGCTGTACAGCAATATGTGAACGATGTTAAGACAAGTAATTTTCCTTCTGATGCTGAATCGTATGAATGAGCTATGAATACTGAATGTATTATGAGTTGGTGATGGTGTTGCTATAAAAAAATGCCCCGGAAAGAAACCTTACCGGGGACTTAAAAAAACAATCGAAAATAACATAGTCTTACGACATTTGAGATAACTTGAATAATTTCGATAACATGTTTGTCACTGTCCTTATACTTTTAAAAAAGCGCTAAGCGTTTTCACGCTTCGCAATAAACCCTAACAAAACTTTATATCAAATCAAACTGAGCTAAAGTTATAAATTTTTCTGCAAATAATTCCATGATTTTGAAATGAATTTTTACAGATCAAAAATCCTTCCCTGGTCAATCCTGTAATATCCTGAAAGACATCCGTCGCCAATAACAGTACCACCACTGTGCAACAAAACAAAAGTGCCACCACGCGGTACGCCACCTAAATATTCAAGGCCAGCCAGGTCTTTTAATACTATCAGTTTTTTGGTTTTTGGATCAGTAACATCAATGATTGCTTTATTGTAACCAGCTACAAGTTTGGCAATGCTTTCCTGCGGAACAATATTGATATAATTGGTGATGACATCTTCATTCAATGGAGATTTTGCAGTGATGCCTGATGCTAAGGTTTTCGCTGTTGTTACCTGTGGTTTGGAAACGGTTTTCCTGAGTGTCTCTTTTGTAGCAGCTTTTTTTGATACTGTTGATTTTGTTTTTAATGATGTAGTTGCCTTGATACCTTGTACATTGGCTGCATTGTAAAATACACCTGAATATGCAGTAAGATCATTCATGATACTTTTAATTTCATCAGGTTTTCTGTAGCTGGTTTCTATATTTGTTGTTGTAATTTTTTTAAATGGATCATAAGTGTAATTGGAAGAGTTGGATGTTGCTTTTAATTTAGTTAGACTTGAATTCAAAAAATCTGAAAATTCAAGATACCAGTTATTCCAGGTTAATGGGCCTTTATAATCCACATCACAATCGAGTAACTGAAATGGCAAACCATCATTTACAATCAGTGTATTGATCGCATTGATCGCATCCTGTTTAGCTAAGCCTACATGTCCTTCAATTCGAAAGAAGTTTTCATTTGTCCAGTCTGCAACAGACAATTTTGCAACCATGTCAGCCCTGCCGGGAATGATTGAATCGTAATAACAAAATATATTTTGAAGATTGTTGCCGAGAGGATTCCAGGTGTTTAATATTTCATTGGCAGTGTCATTTGATAATACATCATAATAATAGGGGATAGCACGATGTGCCAATGTATTATCTCCTATTAGGGATGGTGTTGCAATAACTTTTCCAACTTTGGCAGCCTGTTTTTTAAAATCACTTTGCAAAATAAAATTGTTGACAAGTGCCATCGCCCGCATAAATAATTTTTGGAGTAATTGCCTGTCAAAAATATATGGATCCTGATCTTCTGCGGGTAAAAAATAGTATCTCCATTTATCAATATTTGCTTGCATAAATGAACCTAAAATTATTACCCCTTCAATCCTCGTTGAAAAAATCACCGGATACTTCGCAACATAATCATTATAAAATAACAGCAGTTCATTGACGGCAGTTGAAAGGTCGGATGCAAATGAATTATTGTATTGTTGACAATTTTTGTCTGCTGATGAAGCGATGATAGAAAATTTTGAAACAGCAGCAGTAAAAGCATTCTTCGCATCATCATTGAGTAAATCGGAAATAATGCTCAATTGTTTGCCTGAGGCACTATTTGAAAAATAAGGCATCAACGTATTGATATTTGCTTTCCATGCTGTTAATGAAGCCTGGTAAAAACCTGTAGCGCTGCCGGAGTTTGAAAGGTTTTTTATACGTGCTGCCATTGTTAATGGCACCTGGCTGTTTATTGTATTCAGTATAGGAAAGAAAGAATTTTGTACAAGAAAAAACCTCGTTGTGAAATTTCTTAAAATACCCTTTGTGTTGCAATCACCCTGCACGCAGTTGTCATTTTCTTCATCATGCACATACACCCATGCAAGAGTTATATAATTGGATGTTGCCTGTGATGCAGTGATGGCAAAACTTGCCAATGTATTAGTGCCAACTGGTACATCATTGGTATCAACGGAAACGCTGAATATTTCAATACAGTCTTTCAAGACAATTTCAGTAATATCTCCTAAAGAATCTTTTACTTTATCAAACTGTATTTTTTCCATTAACTGTTGTGATCCATCTGCCAATGTAATCCAACTCATGTCAATCAAAAGACCTTTATCGAATGTGTCATCATTCGTTTGTATCACATATCCATCATTAGTGGATGCAGTGCCTTTGGTAATGTTGACCTGTTTCAATGAAACGGTATCAGTAAAGGCAGTATTAAGACCATGCACTATGCCATTGCCACATAAAATATATCTTGTAATTTTTTCTTCCTGCCACAGGAAGCTTTGTGCTGCATTCAGGTTTTCACTGGTTAAATACTGGCCGCTTACATAAACCGGAAAAGAATTTATTCTGGCTTCCATAAAAATATTTTTACTCTTAGGTTAGAAATAATTGTTACTTGTTTTTCTTTTTTGCTTGTTTTTTATTGGCACTTTTTTTCGATTTTGTCTTTTTTACATTATTGCCATTTTTATATACTGGATTCTTCGTTCCTGATTTTATAGTTGATTTTTTTATTGATTGTCCAGCCTTGTTTGTTGCTTTTTTTGCAACTGCTTTTATATCCTTTTTTGCAACTGATGTTTTATTGATTATTGTTTTTTCTTTGGAAACAGGTTTTGTTTTTGTAACCAAATTGTTATTGCTTTTGCCCGCTTGTTTTTTTTCTCTTTTACTTTTAGAAATAACTGATTTCGGTTTATCCTCTGTTTTCTTTACTTCAATGACTGCATCTTTTTTTGTTGTTGTAGAATTCGCAAATCCGTTCATGTTATTATATACAAACCAGTCGGTGCTCCCATCACTACCAATGGCAGAATAGTTTAAAATAACCGGCACTTTCATCAGGTCTTCCTCAGCATTATAATTAATGTTTTCACATTCATTCAGGCTGGATGGTAAATACATATTTTTCAACAGTCCCATCATCGCATTTACATCATTCAAAGCTGTATTGAAATCTATGATATCCTGTGCTGTAGGTTGTGCACCCTGAATTTTAATTTTTGCCATTTGCTGGAAAAAAGTTTCTGTTGTCTTTTCAAACAGGAACATGAGCGCCGGGTCAAGCCAGCATATTTTTAAAGCTACATGTGCTGGTGCTTCTGTGCGGATAAGGCTTTCAGTAAATGCCCTGAAGTCCATATTATTACTGATGGATAGCCATCCTGGCACTACTACTGTCATTTGCATGCTGTAATAATCAGGCAACAAACAATCAGCGCCTGCATTATCGCTTCCATTGCCGCATAATGGCAATAATTGTAAAAGCGGTTCTGGATCCTGCTGGTATAATGGTCTTAATAAAATATGCTCTAAAACATGCATACCAAAATTGGAATCGAAACTATCAAAACGATTATCAGCTACCACTAATTTATCTCCAGGTTGTGGAGTTGTACCTGAAACCATTTTTTCAATCAAAGTTTTATAATCAATATTATTAAGAGCTGTTACAAGCGATTTGTTTTGTGAGCTTTCAATCCCCAACATTTTTTGTACCCGCAACTGCAGGCCTGAAACATTGTCCGTAAAATAAATATCTTTTGTATAATTAAATGCACTGCTTCTTTTGCTGCTGATGACAGGATATAATTTTAAAAAATGAATTTTATCATTGATCAATTCTTCAGTAGCAACCTGGTCAAAAAAGTCGCCTTCCATATTCTGTTGAAATTTGAATACAGAATAGTCAACAAATAATTCGTTAAACCTGGCAAGCAAATGATCAAGCAACCTGTTACGCCTTGCTTTTTGTTGTGCAGGTGTTTCAAGTAGTTTATTATAATTGTTATATGCCGATTGGAAAAAATCTTTATCAGGAATATTTTCATCAACTGCATGTTCTGAAGCCAGCAACAAACGCAGGTCTTTAATCATGTTCTCATTTAAAGTCAATGGAAGCATCACCGGTGATGATACCCCACCTCTCCAGGTGAAAACTTTTTTCAGATTATTGAGTTGAGCAAGATAATCTGCAAGCAACTGATCAAAGAATAATAAGTATGCTTTTGATTGTAGCCTTTGTGCTTTGCGCAAAACTGTTTCTCCATTTGGAATACCATCCATTCCGGTGTAGTATGCAAGCGGAAAATCATTTTGTACAGAATAATAGTTGAGCAGGTTCCTGTTTTTTCCAGAGGGAATGGGTATATCATTATTAAAGCCTTCAGGTAGTTTTGGGTATTCAACAAAGCTATATGAAGCATATTGGATATCTCTCTTCGGTGGAAAATAAATCATACCTTTTGAAAACCTGATGTGGTTAAAGATTTTTGTTTTATCCTGTTCAGCCGCATCCGGCATAAACTTGAATACTGCATTGCTTTTATCCTGAAGGTGAAGGCAATATTGTTGAGTACTTACTAATTGTGTATAAGATCCGTCATCATTCTTTTTATAACTACTGATATTGATTTTTTTTACCTGTAAAATGCCAGGTATATCCATTAATAGATTGATGATATCACTGACATATAAAACTTCTTTATGGCCATGTTGTTTTAATTCTTCTTCATCAATAAAACCCCTTGTAGCAGCAGGTGCATTAAAAATATCTTCGGTGCGTTTGCCTTTTTCTATCAGCTCGGGGAAAGAATAAAATTGTAACGCAGGATTGATGTAATTGAACAATGCACTGTTGATTGCGAGGAAAACTTTATCTGCATTAGCATCTGGTTGTAATTCTATATCTGCACAAACAGCTACCAGTTCTTCTGAAGCAATTGTAACTATTTCAAAATCTTCACAAAGGTTACGGCTGTTAAGTAAAATTTTAGTAACATGGTTTTTCAGGCATGATTTATATTCTTCAGGTTGTGCTTCTACTTCTGTATGAGAGGAACCGGCATCTCTGAATTTTGCAAGTGTTAATAAATATTTTGGATGATGCATTTTTATTGTCTGGTAATCTTCTGCATCAATCTTTACAGCGTATAAGCCTTTTAATGATAAAGCCTCATATTGATGGCCTGACGGAGGCGCTTCAAGAGAAGTATTTACTAAATCTTTATCAAAATAAATGACAGGTTCATACTGTATATCATCCATAGTATCCAGCCATACATTGCGTACGCCTGGTATGCGATCAAGTATCAGTCTCCTATAATCATTGATTGTAATAGGATAAGTGGTCAATATTTTTCTTGCAGTGAAAAAATCACTGGCATTTGGTGCATTGTTGCCTGCTTCAGTCAGTAAATCTGCAACAGGAAATGAAGTGCGGTATGCAAGATCAGTTAAAGCATAACATAATAATTCAAAAATAGTAACACCGGGATCATGGATATTATAATCCGTCCAGAGTTTGCCTGAGAATTGTTGAATATAATTAATGCCTGTGTTGCGCAAGCCTTCATAATCTTCTGCTGCAGTTGCAGGTTTTTTACTAATAACAATATTTCCGTTATCTGTTAGCATATTGCATTCGTATCTATTTGATGTTGGGCAACAGAAGTGAGGATAACATCTTCACTACTGCCTGTAATATATTCTGCGCCTGTTGTGGTAATCGTATCGTTTGTTTTAAATACTTCAAAGGCTGTAATAAAATCTATATATGGCCTTTCTTCAATAAAATTGATGATGGAAGATGCATAAATCTTACCGGTGAAAGAAGGTGAGATATCTTTATTCAAGATCCATGGCGCCAAAAATTGTTGAAGCTCTGTATTTAATTGTGTACTGTAATAATTTTCATCAAACCCATCCTTTATTTTCACACTGCATTTTACTGTTATTGTTTCATACACAGGGTTGATGAATTTGATATTTGCAAATGTTGTCATGAACCCGTTTATATATTCTTCAGCCTGGGTAAGGATACCTTTACTGATGCGGGGCTGCAACAAATCTTTTTCTGCGATATTGATTGTAGAAGGCAGGGCCACACATAAGATATTGCCGGGAGCATACATACTATCCTGCACTGCATGTGAAATACATTTTAATTTATAAATAGATGGAAATTTTTCAAGCACCAGGTGTTCATAATCCCAGATATTCCAGCTTCTTTTTTTATGTCTTAATCTTTCACTCACCCTTGTATAAAAATGTTCTGATTGTTCCGCCATTGCACCATTGTAAGATGCAGATGGTTGTGATACAGATTTGATACCGGTAATTTTTATAACAGGTTTTGTAATGCTGCCCGCAGGCAAAGGAGATTGCAGGTGATATGGGTCATTACCACGATCGCTGAAAACTGCTTCCACAGCATTTGAAAAAATATCAATGATGGAAGGATATGCATTGGCGCTTGAAGAAGAAACAACTTTTATCCAGGTTAAATTTTCCCCCATTAAAGTATTGGGCAACAATGCTGCATCCGGGATAGCAAAAGAAATGAAACCACTTTCAGTAAAATCGAAGCTGGTGTTAATAGTAATTTCTTCAAACCTGAATTTTATCCATTCATCACCTGAAAGGTAATACCACTCTGCTTTTTCATTGATAATGGCATCAATTGCTTCTGTGCCATCAAGTCTTGAAATATATAGATTGATAATTTGCGGAACTGTACAGCCTGCAATGCCGATAAACAACTGGCCATTAGAAAAATAATCAGTTGACACTAATGTGTCCTGTGATGATTGTATAATTGAATACCCAAAAGGATGTAGTTGTAATAACTGGTGTTCCGGTTTCTTCACTACATCAACTGTATCATCTTTTACATAATCAAGATGCAGGCTATTAAACTCAGGAGTATAAGGTTGTGGCGGAATAGCCATTTGTGCTGCATTGGGGTGTGTTGCATTATAAGTAATATTGTAGGTTAACACATGCGGAAAAAACTGGTGGCCGAAATCATAACCCAACGTTACTTTAGCAAAACCCCATTTGGAAGATTCATCGAAATCATTTGTGGCAGTGATATCAAATTCGTCTTTGATTATATTGTCCGTGTGAAAAGTATTATAGAAATCTTCTTTACCGGTTTTGACATATTTTTCAGGTGCATCTTCTTTGGCTTTTACCCATTGTCCGCCGCTAAGTAATTCAAGTTTGCCAGGCAAATTTCCCTGGTCAAATTTTCCACTTGTATTCAATGGTTTGAATGTAGCCCATTGATTGCTGAATGCGACTGCAACCTGTTTGCTGATGGATGGGTCATTGGCAGTATTCAGATAAGTTTGATAAGAAGAATAATATTTTCCCATATTGCCCGGTGCGCCTTTCCAGTTGGTGGCAAAATGTAACGTCTTCAGGTATTTGTTGAAAATTTCAGTATTCCCGATAGTGAAAAATGATTTGTTTTTTACGGGTATGTTACCAAATGGTTTGAATGCCTGTAATGGATTTAATTTGCCATTATCATTGGTGATGGTGAAAGATTTTACACCTTCAACATTCATGATAATTTTTTTAATGCTGTTTGCTTTCAAGCCTGATAAAAAATTTATAGAAGTATTGAAATTTGAATCGTTGTTGATCAAAACTTTTACAACAGGATAAGTGCATGCATAACCTGACTGATGAATTTTCTCATCATAAGCAATCACAGCAGGTAATGCATCATCAATCTTTATCAGTAAAAACTGTTTGGATGTTTCTGAACTGGAATTATTAATTCCAGGTGCAACATCAACTTCGGCTTTTATCCAGCCTTTGGGCGCTGTATAAAAAGCTGTAAGAGATGTTCTTGGTAAATTCTTTCCACCATCAATTTCTATACTCAATCTCCGCTTACCTTCTTTCGCCAGCAATAAAGGCGAACTGATTGCAAAGCCAATATTGGCTGCAACATTTTTTGTTGAACCGAAAGGATACCAGCTACTGATATTGTTTTGGGTAAATTTATTTTCAGATAGTGCATCGGTGGCTATAAACAAACCCTTTGTTTGAGAAGATTGTATATCTGCAAAAACAGTTTTTATTTTTGAAACCGAAACCTGGTTCACGATAATTTCTCTTGTTGTTGTATAAACAAGGTTTTTGCCAGTTGCATCTTTACCTGCATCCAGTTCTCTGCCAGTTTCCACTTTTGCAGAAGCAGTATTTTTTTCAGGTTGAAATAAGACGGCCACATTATCAGGTACCGCTGCTTGAGGTTGTAATTGCAATACATCTTCGTAATAAAAATCAAGATGGCGGTTTGTGAATTTATTAAAATCATCACGATTGGTCTGATAAGTTTTTAAAAAGGAGAGGAGGAGTCCAAGGTGTGGTGGTACATTTCCATTTGCAAGAAGGCTATCAATATTGGAAATACGTAATTTTTTATTTTTATAGTCGTATAAATAATCATAAAACTCATTCCATCTTCCCCATTCATTTAAAGTAGTGTCATAATATTTTACAAGTGTTGCATATTCTGCAACCTGTTCAACAATTTGTTCAATGCTGCGGTTGTCCGGTTTAAAAAAGCCATCAGATATTCCTTCGGGAAAACGCTGCCATTGGTAGGTGCCTTCTCTCTTCAACGGGTGTGGTATATTATTACAGCTTTTAATCATTTATAAAAAATTTCATTCATTAATTTTTATGCTCCACTATTTAATACAAGATTTCCTTCATCCAGATAAAACGGGAATACAAGGTTTTGCCTGGAGTTGGTACTTCTGATAGTATAAGCAACATTCACCAGTATTATGCCTTCTTCTGCTGTAGATTCTATGTTCACATTATCAGGTGATATTCTTGGCTCGAAATAATAAATTGCCGTAAACACCAGGTCTTTTATATAAGTAATAAGCGATTCATTGATGGCTTCAAAAATTAATACATCCATATTGCATCCATAAGCCGGTTGCATGATGCGTTCACCGACTCTTGTTGTCAGCAACACCTGCAGGCTGTTTTGAATATCATCTTCATCACTCAACATAATATTGCTTGCCCCTGCTTTACTAAACTCTATTGGGAATTTCCAGCCTGTTCCTAAAAATGAATTTGTTGTTGCCATCTCAAAAAGTATTTTATTAATTTAGTTAATAAGAAACATTTTTGTTTATTGAAAATCCTGACTATAATATTTAACCTCCAATCATCACTGTTACACAACCTACTGCCGGCATTGCACCACAAATGCAAACATCTGTTGTACGAATAGCAGGTTTGCCACCAATCATTACCGTTGTACTGCCCATTGGAAAAGGGCTTGATGTAATATGTCCGGTGTTGGGCGGTATTACACAAATGTGGGTATCACCCATGACACAGGCTGGCATGCCTCCAATTAACACTGTCGGGCAACCCGGCCCAATGATGGTGCCACCATGATTGGTAATATCTCCTACTCTTGCTGCTGCCGGCATTCTATTATCCTCCTCTTTTTATTTTCTATTTTATTCAATTCATTTAATTGATATTAACTATGCTTCCTTTAACATTTGTGACTGCACTTGATGAAAGTTCTGCGCCACTACCACCAGAAGCTTTGTATTGTGCATTGGCTTTTATTTCAATATTGGTGCCTTCAACAGTTACATCACCGCTGGCTTTTATTTTTAAATCTTTGCTGCTGGTGATTTCAATACCACTGTCATTCATAACAATTTTATTGCCGTTCTGATCTTCGAGAGCAATACCCTTCTGGTCTTCGCTCATAAGGATTTTATTTCCTGAAGGTGTTTCAAACAAAATCTCTTTTTTATCATCATCAAATTGCCAGCGCATTTTTTCGCGGCTGTAAAAGCCTTTGATATTATTGGCATCTGCCGGTGTCACTGGTGATGCATTTTTACTACTATGCAGGCAACCGAGTATAATAGCGTGCATCGGATCATTATCAATAAACCCTACTATCACTTCATCACCTATTTCAGGCCTGTAATAACTGCCACGGTTGTTGCCTGCATCCAATGTTGCTACACGTGCCCAGATTGCCTCATCAGCCCCACCTTGTGTAGGTAACTGAATCAATACCCTGAATTCACTTTGTGGGTCTGATTCCAGTTTGTTTACTATGCCGGTTTGCAAACCATTGATGCCTGGCATATTGCCCAATGCAGGTGATGATGTAATGTTGTTATACCTGGATACATAATTTTTATTTTTCCATCCAAATTGAATGTTAGTATTCCATTTGCCTTCCCTGATGTTGTGTTGTACACCGGTTACATAAGCTTTTCCATTAAACCGGTCACCAACACCATTTAATTCTACAATATCACCCGGCCAGATATTGGCAAAACCAATACATTGTACCCGACCCAAAATTTTGCTTAAATGCTGACGGATCATTGTTGACTTAGCCACTGTATCAAGGTTGTCTGTTGCTGTATCACCCTGCCAGAACATATTTAATGTATCGTTGCCCATCGCAACTGCCGCATCGTTAGCTGAAAAATTTCCTGGTTCCATTCCATCCCATTCATTATTTGTACTGCTTTCAATGGTTTCCTGATCAGCAGCGCTCCAGCCTGTTACTTTTATTTCACTGTAACAATTACGGGCATCCAGCGTTGCTTCAAATTCGAGGATTGAACTTCCATAAAATAATTTCAATACCGGCTCTGCATCCAATACCGGTTTCTTCACGTTGATGCTGTCATATTTTGGTAAAACAAACATGCCATTAGCTTCTGCACGCAGGTTGATAAAATCCCAGTCGGTGCAAAATGGTTGTAATAAATGATCATGCTTCAATGTGGTAGCGTCAACATCTTTTGACACCGGTATCAGTGTTTCAATAATTTCACTGTCTTTCTGATCTTTGAATGATGTTGTATTCCTGTTTAATGTTGTTTTAAAAATTTCATGCTTTGCAATGATGTGTAATATGGATGATTGAGATTGCAATATTTTTACGCCATGTTTTACAATGATGCCTTTGAAGATGGTGTCTTCCTGTCCATGATAGCCTGCTTTAATTTCTATTTCCACACCAGGAATAAAATCAGAACTGTTACTTGCATCAAATGTTTCAGTACTTACATTGCCGTCTAATAAAACAATTTCCGCTTCAGGCACTTTAAAAGCAGTATGAGTTACCTGTATGCTCATCACCTGGTAAGTGGCAGCAATAGCAGTGCTATTTACCAAAATTATTTTGGTTGGAAGGTCGGCCGCTGCTGGTGTTGGTACCAATCTGCTATTCTCTGGCATTGTTTAAGTTTTTGAAACAGGTGGAAATAAAATTTCAGTGCTTGTTGGCAGGTTCCTGAAAGTGTCGAAATTGTTAGCCCTTGCAACCTCTACATAGTATGTATTGTTTTTATAAATTTTGTTGGCTATTCCAATGAGTTTGTCACTTGTCTTTAGCATTCTTACATGTGTCATATCAGGCGAGTTGCTGTTCTTTATTGCTTCACTTAATAATGGATCTGCACAACTCGTAAAACTTGCATTTACTTTAGCACGTAAAGGTTTTCCATTAGCAGCAAAAAGATTATATGTGATGTCAACAGATTTGAGGATGCATTTTAAGAGAACTGAACCATAAGTAATTTTAAGATAATGCGGAGTGTGTTCTGCACTGTCATATTCATATACTGTTGAAAGAAATTTTTTAATATCTTCCGGTACATCTCTTTTATCTCCAGTTGCGCCTGTGCCATCAATTACAAATTCAAAAGAATAATCCTGTGGTTGTATTTTTTTAAATTTCAATGGCGCATTGATGGTGCCATCAGCTTGTTGCGCATCCCATTCCACCTGCAGCTTTACTGCAATGTTGTTGGGATTAAACATCACAGTATATGGAGTGCCCTGCTTGGTGTCATCAAACACAGGATTACCTTCATTAAAAGTTACATCTTTATAAGGTATAAATTTTAACCTGGTAAATTGAGCATCTTGTGTTGTTAAACCTGCCATAGATTTTTTATTAATGAATACCTGTAGTAGTGGTTATCTTTCCTCTTTTTCATCCAGCTTTTTTAATATTTCATCCAGTATCTGCTGCAACTTTTGTTCATTGTCGGTAACAGGCAATGATGCCTGTTTCGGCGAATCAGGTGAAGTAATATTTGCTCTTATAATCAGCTCATTGATTTCTACAGGCATTATCAAAAAATTTAAAATTAAAAAATGTCAGATGGATATTCCAGCAGCATCTGTAATCTTATCCAGCAGGCTTTCCTTTTTGAAAAACTGGTAAGTGAGCTCCAGAGTTTCTATAAGAAAACTATTGTCAGTGGCTTTTAAATCTGCCATTGATAATTTAACCGGATATGCATTTTGAAAGCTCCATATTTGTGCGGGGATGTGCATTTCATTTAAAAGCATTACCTGCACCTGACAAGGTTTGATATCAAGATTATTGATGGCATCATTTGCCCAGGTTATAAGTGGTGAAGGCAAAGAAGAAAAATACCCTCGCTTTAAAACAAGGTTAGGATATTTTGTTCTCTGGGGTAATTTATGGGTGAACCTGTTTTCACCACCTTCAATTAATTCTTCAGTTGTTATTTCTACATTAAGGCCACTCACTTCTGTCCATCTTGTATCAATATCTGCTGTGCTTACGCTGACAGGGCCAACATTCACACCTGTTCCAATGCCTTCGAAGCGCACAATAAAATGAAAGCCCACTGAAGGATATTTCAGTCCGCTTAATAATGCCATACCAATATGTTTAACTGTTGTTTTCTACACTGATGCCTTCATGCGCCAGTTCGAGTGTTTCAATACTTACTTCATTGCCTGTAGCTTTGAATGAACCACCATCTGTTTTTACGGGGAATGCATTGCGTACACGCCATACTACAACAGGTTCATGATTTTCATTCAATAAACTGATAGTTACATCCCTTCTTTCAATAGTGTTGAGCTGATGTGTATTCCACCAGTTAAAGAATTCATTATCACCTTTCACAACACCTCGTTTTAATGTGATGTTACCGTATTTCTGCATACCGGGCATTTTAATACTGCTGTAATCCGGCATACTGCCATCACGGTATTCAATAACCTGCGTTTCAACATTTAATCCTGAAACTTCAGAGAAACCAATATTGGTGCCGCCCCATTCAACACGGAAATGAAAGACCGGCAAAGGATATTTTGTAGCCATTATTTTTTGTTTAATAGATGAAAGAATGTATTATGATTGTTGCAACATGTGTGAGAACCTGAGCACTACAAACTCTGCAGGTCTTACGGCTGCCATACCTATTTCCACATACAGGTAACCATTTAAAATATCCTGTGATGTCATCGTTGTGCCAAGTCCACAGTTTACATAATAAGCCTGTTCAGGTTTGGCGCCAGCTAAAGCGCCTAAGCGCCATTGATTGTTCAAGAAATTATCAATCTGCCCGCGGATGCGCGCCCATGTGTTGGCATCGTTTGGTTCAAACACACACCATGAAGTACTTTTTTTGCAACTCTCTTCAACAAAAGAGAAAAACCTCCGCACAGGTACATATCTCCATTCATTATCATTTCCTGCAAGTGTTCTTGCACCCCAAACCAAAATACCTTTTCCATAAAATGCTCTAATTGCATTGATAGATTTACCTGCAGTAGAATCTACATTCAATCCTTCCTGTGTGCTGTCAGTGATCAGTTCGCTCACATCACTAACGGAATTAATGGAAACGTTTGCTGGTGCTTTCCATACACCACGGTTCCTGTCAACAGTTGCATAAATACCGGCAACAGCGCCTGAAGGTGGTAATGTGTTAACAATAGAATTTAAAACAGAAATAATTGAATTATACACCGGCAAATCAGCTATCAAAGCATTGGCATTTGCTGTTTCAAAAGAATTACCAATCGTTATTGCAGAATTAAGTCCGGCTTTGACAGTTTGAAAAATTTTATTGAGTTGGAAAAATGCAGTACCACCTTTTGCTGTAAGATCTGCGCCATTAATTAATCCCGTATCTGAACCATTTGCAGGTTTCCAGGCTGTGTTGGCGTATAAATTAAAATTGATATTTGGTTGGTCAGCAGGTGTACCTGAAATATCCTGTGTGGAACGATAAGCTTCATCGTCTAAATCTGCAAATGTTTGTAAGGTCGTTTTGAGGTTGGTGCCAAGCAATCCTTCAAGTGAAGTATCTAAGCTACTATTTGTAATGAGTGAAGTGCGGATAGGTGCACCTGTTGTGAATCCCGGGTTGTTGCTGCTATCAATTGTTGCCGGACTATCTGCACTGTGATCCTGTACCAAACCTTCCAGTTGAGCAAAGCAGGCAAACACAAATTCAAATGCACTTTTCAATGCGCCTAACCTGTCTGTGTCATTGGCTGCTCCGTTGAAATCATTCAAGTGACCCTGGTAAGTGCTGTCTAATATTGTGCTGTCAAAAACATCATTGATTGTTGCACCGGAAAATAATGCAAGCCTTGCATTGATGGCATCATTATCGGTATAGATTTTTTTGAAATCATCTAACTTTTGTTTGATAGGAATGCCCTGTGCATCTTTATCAGCATCAGAAAAAAGTGATTTTAATTCCAATGGATTACTGCCACTGTCAAACAGGTTTTTCATGATGTCGCTCAACGCAAAATTTTTATCGTAGATAGTTTTTACAAAAGGCATATAAGCAGCGCCGTATTTCAGGTTATTCATGCCTATTTTACTGCGAAAAGTATCTGCTTCTTCCTCTACAGTTTTGTTGCCTTCATCAGGCACATCCAATACGGCAAAGCGATCGCCGAGATCACCACATTGTGTTAACGCTTTTTGTTGTATCCCGGCTATTTTGTCCCAGTCAATTGCCGTCCCGTTTTTGATGGTTACTGCATCAGGGAACAATAAAATAGTAGGCTCATCAAATTTCCTTAATTCATCCAAACCATTAGACAGGTTAGTGGCACGTGTTGCATCATTATCGCCATTGCTGTATTTGCCAACAGAACAGATATAACATACACCTCCACCATTATCAAAAAACAACCGAAGGCTTTCATACAAATTGTAAATGCTATTGGCAACTGTAGTGGTTGATTTGTCAACCAGGCTCTGTACATCCAGCTGAACATGGATTTGTGAGTAAGATGGACCTGCTCCAAAAAACTGCTCATACTCCAGCAGGTTTTTGATGCGGGTAGGAATGTTGTGGAGGTCGTCATCCACATATCGTTTTGCTATTTCGGTGTAGCCAACAAAAGCTGGAACGGCTGTATCCACTTCGGCTACTGAGGGTGGAAGTTTGGTGATTTCTTCCACGTACACGTTGGGTGTTTTGTATGTACCTGCCATAGTTAGAGATTTATTTTTTATAATGAGCTTCTCACCACTTGTGATAAGCCTGAATACATATTAAATCTTTGGAACCACTAATTCAAATGCAGCAAAACTGTTGTCGGCAAGGTTAGTGTTATATCCAAGGAAGCTGTTTTTTAAAATCCGCACCAGCGATGTGGTGTTCGCAATGTCCATACCGTTAGCTATAAAAAATTTTTTATTATAATTTCCAGTTTTCAAACTGTAAATACCAGCTTTTAGCAAAGAAGCGTCCACATTAAATACATATTGTGGTGCTGCAGAGATGGGGTCAATGCTTAATGCAACTGGTGGCATGTTAAGATTGACAGTATTATTTCCTTCATCTTTTATTACCAATGCAGCATAATCTGTACTCAATCCACTTTGCGCCTGTGTTGCTATAAAAGTGAATATAGGTGCAACAACTTTTACATCATCCATCAGTGAAACTGCTGGCGGCATGGCACTTCCCGGAATTAACCCATTATATAAAACAGGAAAACCAATTTCTTTTGCTATTGCATCATTAGGATGAAATTTCAATGATTTAATTTTTTCTTTTCCTGTGATAGTAATACCGAAATAAAAATATTCTTCTGTATTAATCGTAAAAGCAGGGATCGAGTTAACAGGAACATTCGGTGGTGTTTCCCTCCCTTCAAAATAAACTGTAACTGTATTATTACATAATTGTGATTTTAATTTAAAATTATACATTGCTTCTATACTGATTGCTGTTGCATTGATATACAAATCGTCAGCTATAACAGCGCTGCCCGCTTCGTAAAAAGCAGCAAAAGAAAATAACGGTTTATAGCGTGTGATAATCATGGTTAATTTTCAAATGGTTTTTGAACAACATCAATACCTATTGCTTTTACATCATCTGTTGTAGTTAAAGTCCTGTTGGCCTGTATGGCAACAACCCTTAATTTGTACAACAATGAAGGGGAAAGCTTTTCACCGAGTGCCTGCCACATATTACTATTCTGATCAATCGTTTGAGTGTATAATTCCACTACAATCTGTTGCAATACTTCATAAGCCGGTTTCATAAAATCCGTACCTGAGAAAACATATTTTCCTTGTAACACCGATGCAACATTTCCTAATTGTTTCAAAGCTTCTTCATAATTTTTTCCGTCATATTGATAAGTAACAAGAACGTATAGGTTAAGGTGTATTTCAGGGTTTACAACAGAATAAAAATTATCGCCGGGATTGATGCGCTTTGTATAGTTCACATCTTTTAAAATCCTTTCTTCTTCCACATTTACAAGTGAAAGATGTATTTTATCCTGTACAATGTCTGACTCCTTGGTAATGTTTCCCAAAACAACCGGGTCTGCCGGAGTGGTGATTTCCTGGTTTAGAAAATCCCTCAAAAATTTCATAGCCACATCAAGCATAATCTTAATTTTAAATTTGCTTAAGGGAAAATTTATAAAGAAATTCGGTTAGCGATTATAGGCTTTTTCATTTCTTCAAAACACACTGTCGTAAACAGTCTATTAATCGGGGAGTATTGCTATGCGAATGTTGCAAAAAAAATATAATTTACAAAATATATTTTGAAGCCTTTACACCATATTAACAAAGTAACTCTTGATTTTACTTTTTCTCAAAAAGATAAAAACATTTCATTACAAAAAGCGAAGCATCTTTTTTATGATTATGCATTGAAGCAAATAGAAAACTCCCTGGAAGAAACTGATGAAACAATATATATTGACAAACTTGAAATTGACCTTGGCGTCATTACAGAAGATGTATTTGCTGAAAAATTTTTTTCAGCATTGAGCGAAGCACTATCTAAATATTTTCAAAAAGAAATAAAAGTTCCATCTGCAATTGCTACAAAAGCAGAAAAATTATTATCTGTTGATGATGTTATGTTTTTTTTGAATTCGGGTTATTGGCCCTGGCATATTCAAAACAGGAAAGAAAAAGTAATACAATCATTGATTAATGGATTCTTCTTAAATCGTGAGCAGATATTTTCTGTATTAAAAAAAATAAGCATATCAGATAAGATAGTTGTTCATCGTTTATTGAACATCATTTGGAAGGAAAAAAAACTTTTTAAATTTTTTGTAAACATATTGATAGAGAAACATAGCTTTTTTAAAAGAAGGGAAAATTTTATTGAAAATATTTTTGCAAAATATGGCAGTGCTACAAACAATGTGATGTTGATCTTTTTTCAAAAATTATTAACGGCTTCACCTATTGATACTGTAACCGGATTTAAAATGTTTATGCTGGAATGTATCCATGTTTTTAATACTGAGATTTCTGAAAGCAGCTATTTTTATAAAGTTTTACAAGATGTCAGGTTGTTATTTGAAAAAAGAAAATTAATTGTTCAGGGTTTATTGAATGCAACTGAAAAAATACTTGCCATCATAAACCGTGAAGCTGAACCTGTATTTGAATATATAATAAATGAACCGGAGTTATATTTTACCAGAGAAATCGAAAATAAAATTCATATTGATAATGCAGGTTTGATATTGTTACATCCTTACCTCCCGATTGTGTTTAAAGAACTTGGATGGACAGAAGCGGAAAATAATTTCATCAATATACATTGTCAGCAAAAAGCAATTTTGTTTTTACAGTTTATTGTCAATGGGAAGAGCAAACAATCAGAACATTTATTAGTTTTAAATAAAATTTTGTGTGGGTGGCCTGTAGTGTTACCAATGAAGAACAGAGTTGTATTTTCTCCTGCAGAAAAACAAGCTGCTGCAGATGTACTTGACAGTTTGATTGAACACTGGGCAGTGCTTCGTAATACTTCAAGGAGAGGTTTGATTGAAAGTTTCATCAGCAGAAAAGGATTAATTGAAAAAACGAATGATGGTTTTGTTGTACAGGTTGAAAAAAATTCGATAGATATATTACTTGATTCGCTTCCTTTTGGAATCAACACCATTAAATTACCATGGAATGAATACCTTGTTTATACAGAATGGCAATTCTGAAATCAATGTTCCCGATATAGCTTTTGTAGAACGCCAGGTAGAATGGTTATCTGCTATCATTGATGCAAGATTGAAATTATATTTCGGTCATGATTGTAAGTTTAAATCAATTGAAGAGGTTAAAGATGAAGATGTCAACTGGTATAATAATTTCTTTCAAAGCAATTCTTATTCTTTTGCTGATAAGGTTTTGCTATGGTTAAGCATGGCCCCGGTTTTGAGGCCACAGTTGCTTGATTTTTTTTATGTAAAGAACCAGGATATTGATAACCGTTTTTCAGAATTCGGCGCTTTGAAAGCTGCACAGTTAAATGGTTTGGTGCCAACATTGGATACCCTGCTGTTTATTTTATGTGGCGATGATTTGCAACAAAGAATTTTTTACCTGAACTATTTTGGAAGAAACCATTTTTTGTTTACATCCAATCTTGTACAATTGGAAATGCCATCCGCTGCTGAACCTTATACAGCTTCTGTCCTGGTTGCGTCAAATGATTTAATTGAATTGATTTTACGCGGCAAAGAGTATGCTCCTGAGTTTTCCCATTCCTTTCCTGCAAAAAAATTATTTACTCACCAGGATTGGGATGAATTGGTGCTTGAATCCAAAACCATTGCACAAATAGAAGAAATAAAAACATGGATAGAGATGGGTGATGCCATGCTGGATGAACTGGATTTACGCAGCAAAATAAAACCTGGTTACCGCAGTTTGTTTTTTGGCCAGCCGGGAACAGGCAAAACATTTACTGCTGCATTGCTGGGAAAATATACAGGCTATGATGTGTACCGTATTGATTTGTCATTGGTGATTAGCAAGTTTATTGGTGAGACAGAAAAAAACCTCACGAAGATTTTTGACCGGGCTGAAAATAAAAAGTGGATTTTATTTTTTGATGAAGCTGATGCTTTGTTTGGCAAACGCACCCAGGTAAAAGATTCACACGACAGGTATGCCAATCAGGAAGTTTCATTTTTGTTGCAAAGGGTAGAAGATTATAATGGGCTGGTGATACTTGCTACCAATTTGAAATCAAACATTGATGAAGCATTTGCGAGGCGTTTTCAAAGTATTATTTATTTTAAAATGCCTTCAGCCAAAGAGCGGTTGAAAATCTGGCAAAATACATTTTCACATAAAACAATTTTTGCAGCTGATGTTAACCTTGAACAAATCAGCGCTGAATTTGAAGTGAGTGGCGGCAGCATCATCAATGTGGTCCGGTATTGCAGTTTGATTGCAATGAAAAGAAAAGAAAGAATAATTTTTTATGAAGATATTGTTGAAGGGTTGAGAAAAGAATTTTTGAAAGAAGGGAAAACGATTTGAAAAAAATTTTTACGGGTAGAAAATTTTTTTCACCTTTAGTTTAAATCTTTTGCGTTTTGAGTGCAAAAGCAACACCTATAAAAGCACAGGCTGTAAAAGCGACAGCGCCTGTAAAATCAGGTAATGGAAAAGCTATACAACGCAAAACAGCAGATTCATTTTTACCATCAGTAATACAAAGAAAAGAACAAGCCGGAGGATGGGCGCATCGTTCTCCTCAAAAAGTGATAAATGCTAAACCACTCGTTCAGCCAAAAATAAAAATTCATTCAGCCAATGATCATTTTGAAAAAGAAGCAGATCATGTTGCAGATAAAGTGGTGGACAATCAACCGGCAACTTCTATAAAAATTACTGCTACTGCAAGTGCAGCAACACAAAGAAAAAATATCAATAGCGATAATTATATAACACAAACTAAAACCAACAACCAGGGTCTTAACCATACACTGCAAGGTGGAGATAGCATTCCGCCAATGCCGGATATTCAAACAAATCATCCGTTAACATCAGTCTTAAGTAATCAAAACACAAGAGGCAGCCCTTTGCCTGCAACTGCCCGCAGGCAAATGGAAAACAGTATGGATGCTGATTTCAGTAAAGTGCGCATTCATACCGGGCAGGAAAGTCATGAAGCCAATGCTTCAATCCAGGCAAGGGCATTTACTCATGGTAATAATATTTATTTTGCCAATGGTCAATTCAATCCTAATTCAAAAGCAGGTCAACATCTTTTAGCACATGAGTTGACTCATACGATTCAGCAGGGCGCCAGTGCAAGAACAAATAGTTCTCTAATAACCCTTCAAAGAAGTGAAACATCTTCTGCATCTTCTTTAAAAGCATCACCACATTTAGTAAACACCCGCGGCCCACCTGTGAGTGAAAATAGCGAAACAGAAATTCAATGTTCTTTAGTGGATGTAGCTATTTCACGTATAGGTGAATTATTGAATGATCTTCCATCCATCACTGAAGGTATTGAAGGTGCAAAGCGCTGGTTGATGAGCAAAGCAAAACAGTTTGTATCCTTAATTCCTGGTTACACTGCATTGGGTGTGATTATGGGAGAAGATCCTATAACAGGTGAACACATTGAACGTAATGGAAGAAATTTTATTAATGCAGCGCTTGATATTATTCCTGGTGGTATTTTGCTCAAACAAAAACTCGAAGAGATTGGCGCCATAGACCAGGCTGCTGCTTGGATAGACCAGCAAATAGAAACCCTCGGCAGTGTTGTTGCCAACATTAGAGATGAATTTGTTACAGCATGGAATGGCCTTGGCATTACTTCTATTCTTGATGGGCCATTAAATGTTCTCAGGCGTTTTGGTGATATTTTTGAAAGAGGCATCAATCAGCTCATCAGTTTTGCTGAAAGAGCTGCAACTGAATTGCTGGCAATTGTAAAGCGTTTTCTGCTGACACAAATCGTTGACTTCATAAAAAATCATACAACAGCTTATGAATTGTTGAAAGTAATTATAGGTCATGATCCAGTAACTGAAGAACGGGTTGCAAGAAATGGTACTAATATCTTAAATGCTTTACTCGAATTAGGTGGTGAACAAGGCCGTGAACAACGCAGACAAATGCAGGATACCGGCACTTTCCAGAAAGCAGCAGACTGGATTGACAGAGGCATTGCAGTATTTGGAAACCTGTATCAAACCATACGCAATAATTTCGGATTGATATGGAATGTAGTTTCTATTAATGCTTTAATGCATCCTGTTGATACTTTCAACCGCATCTATGAAACATTTGCAGAACCGGTAAGACAAGTTTTGAATTTTGTTGCAGAAACATTGCAGGTAATTCTTGGTTTCATCAAAGAAGTTTTATTGCAAAGGATATCCGCTTGGGCAAATACAGTACGTGGGTATGCATTAATCACTGTATTGATTGGAAAAGATCCATTCACCCAACAAACTGTACCCCGTTCTATTCCAAATATCATCCGTGGGTTTATGAGTTTGATGGAAGGTGGTGAAGAACAATACAGGCAAATGGAAGCAAGTGGCGCCATTGCAAGAACTACACAACGCATTGAAGCTGCAGTTGCAAGATTGAATATGACTCCTGCATCAATCCTGCAATTGTTTATTGATTTATGGAACTCATTTAGTTTTAATGACCTTGCACATCCTATCGAAGCCTTCCAGAGAATCATCCATCGTTTTGGTGAACCTATAGCAAGATTATTTGCATTCATAATTGAGATCATAAAAATTGTTGTGCATGTGATTCTTGTAGTGATGAATTTCCCATTTGATCTCATCAATAATATCATCACCCGTGCAATGGCAGCATTTGAAAGCATCAAGCGAAACCCGGCAGGGTTCATCATCAATTTATTACGCGCCATCAAACAGGGATTTGTTCAATTCTTTGCCAATATTGGAAGGCATTTATTAAATGGTTTAGTGGGTTGGTTGTTGAATGAACTTCGGGATGCCAATGTGCCTGCGCCAACAGATTTTTCTTTGCGTGGTATTATTTCATGGGTATTGCAGGTATTAGGCATCAGTATGGAAGCTATATGGCAAAAGCTGGCTGCCAACCCGAAGATTGGTCCGGAAAAAGTAGCCCGCATCCGCAGTATGATTGACAGGCTGGAAGGCATCTGGACATTTATTCGTGACGTTCAGCAACGCGGTATCGTTGCTATATGGGATAAGATAAAAGAACAATTAAGCAATCTCTGGAATGTAGTACTGGATGCAATAAAAAACTGGATCATTGAAAAAATAATTACACAGGTTACGGTAAAATTATTAGGCATGCTTGATCCAACAGGTATTATGGCTGTTATCAATAGCGCTATTGCCATTTATCGTGCGGTGCAAAGTTTCGTAAAGTATTTAAGGCAAATGCTTGAAGTGATTAATTCTTTTGTAAATGGTGTGGCTGATATTGCTGCAGGTAATATTGCAACTGCTGCCAATTATCTTGAAAATACAATGGATAAAGCAATGCCGATTGTGATTGGTTTCCTTGCCAACCAGGTGGGTTTAAGTGGTCTTGGAAGAAGGGTTGGACAAATGATCACTTCAGTAAGACAATTGGTTGATCGTGCATTAACATGGTTGGTAAATAAGGCTGTTGATACAGGTTATGCTGTAATAGAAAGATTGTTGAGTTTGGGAAGAAGTGCGGTGAGTGCAGTGTTGGGATGGATGGGAATCAGGAAAAATTTCAAGGCGACTAATGGTGAATCGCATGAATTATATTTTGAGGGGAATACAGAAGAAACATCTGATTTATGGGTAGCAAGCCGTAATCCTATGAAGTATTCAGAATTTTTAAGAAACTTGAATACAGTAAATGACCCTGCAAAATCAGCAAAGAAAGCTGAAGCCATAACAAAATTGGCAGAAGTACAGACGGCAAAACGTGCGCCTTTAAATACAACGATTCCTGAAGAGCAGGCAAGAACTGTTAAATACAATGATATCAATGCAAAGGTTATTGCACTTAGTGTGCCAACAGCATATTTATTTGGTGGGCCAAACTTGCCACTTGAATTTAGTTTTGGTGGATTAAACAGCGCAGGGTTTGGTACAGGTATGACTATCAGGAACCTGAATAAGAATAACCGCCCTCCGGTTGGTGGTCCGCCCAGGGTATCCAATGCATATTATTCAAAGTTGGATTATCGCAGAAATGGGAGTACAACTTATTATATCAAAGGTCATTTATTAAATGGTTATCTCGGAGGCACAGGTGCAGATTTCAGAAATCTTACGCCATTGTCAAGAACAGGAAATGGTAACCATGAAAGAGATGTTGAAAGAAAAGTGATTGATGAAGTGGATGCGGGTAAAACAGTTGAATATATTGTTACTCCTGTTTATGGCTCATTGACTTTACCAACAAACGACCAAATTCAACATTCATCTTTGCCAGTATCAAAAAAGATAAAGATGAATGAAATTGTTTCATCAGAAAACTTTGTACCTACAGGATTACAATGTTCAGCAAAGTCTTTGGATGAATCAACAGGGCAATATACTAACACAATCGTGAACGGGTTTGTTCCTAATCCAATTGATGATACAATAACTTCTTACGAAGTGCAGGCGAAATTGAAGTCAGGAAATCCTACATCACATCATGAACGTGAAGCAGACCACATTGCAGACAAAGTTGTAAGCAATAAAAAAACAAAACCTTCAACCATTTCAATAATTACAAACAATGTGCAACAACAAACTGTTGCTATCAATCAACAACAAACTACTGCAAAAACTGTAGCTGCTGCAACTGTAAAGCAGGATACAAGGGGTAGCCCATTGCCTGCAAATACAAAAAAACAAATGGAAAAAAGTATAGGCGCTGACTTTGGTAATGTTCGTATCCATACTTCAGAACAAAGCCATAAAGCCAACGAAGCAATCGGTTCAAAGGCATTTACTCAGGGCGCTAACATCCATTTTGCAAAAGGAGAATTTCAACCCAATACAAAAGATGGTCAACATTTATTAGCACATGAATTAACGCATACGGTTCAGCAGGGAATATCGCCACAAAAACCTGCTTCATCTCATGCAATAGAAGCGCCTGCTGCATCACATGTTAAGAGGGCTAAAGAAACTTTTTCAAAAACAATTCATACAAAAAAACAAACTGATGCGATTGCTGGTGACGGAGATAAAAAAGAAACATCAGCAAAAAAACTAAAGAAGAAATCGCCATCATCACCTGAAGAAGATCCTGCTTTTCAAAAAACAATTAGTAAAGCAAAATCAAGAACAAGAGAGCAAAGATCACATGCTGGCGCAGCCACCAAAGCAGGTGATGCACAACGCGCTGCAGGCCAGGTTGCATTTGAAGCAGAAAGTAAGGCACAGGAAAGAAAAGCAACAGGTATGGAAGAAGCAGGTAAAGAAGAAAAAATGTTTGATGCAGCTTCTTTCAAAGCAGATTTGTTGCAACGAATATCAGAAATCACACCTAAAACTTTAGAAGAAGCAGATGAGTTTAAAGAGAACAATCGTATAGATGAAGTCAAGGGTGAAATGAATCAAAAAGTTTCAGCAGAAAAACAAAATACTGTTGGCCCGGTAACTCAAGCAACAAAAGAACCACTGCATGTAAATGCAATTGATAACAAGCAACCTGTTACATTGCCACCAACAGAAAAAGGAGAAAACCCCGAATCAATTGGAGCAAAGAATGCTGCGCCAAAACCTAAGACTGACAACGAGATTTCAATGGAGGAACAAAGTGCATCGCTTGATGAAGAGATGCAACAGAATAATGTAACAGAAGATCAGTTGCAGGCAAGCAATGAACCAACATTCCAGGCCGCTTTAAAAGAAAAGAAAAATGCACAGAAAGATGCAATTCAAAAACCCATTGAGTATAAAAAAGCTGAAGCAGCAGTTTTAAAAACAGCGCAAAGTGAAGCTGTATCAAAAGCATCAGGCACATTGCATGGAATGCATAATGAACGGGGTAAAGAATTTGCTGCAGTGGTTTTGCAACAAAATGATTCGAAGAAAAAAGATGAAGATGTAAGAGCTAAAGTTGCCAAAGATATCAACGATAAATACCTGGCAACAGAAAGCTCTGTAAATGATTTGCTGCAACAGGCAGAAACACAATCCAACAGCATTTTTGAAAATGGAGCAGAAGAAGCACGGAAAATTTTTGAAGATTATACTGATAGAAAAATGCGTGCTTATAAAGATGATCGTTATTCTGGAATTTTAGGTAAGGGAGCGTGGTTAAAAGATAAATTCTTTGACCTGCCGGATGAAGTGAATGTATTTTATGTGGATGGGAAAAAACTGTATCTCGATAAAATGGATAAAGTGCTTACAGAAGTGAGTACTGTAATTGCAGAAAAATTAAATGCAGCAAAAAAAGCAATTGATGATGGTAAACAAAAAATTGATGATTATGTCGCAGCCCTGCCTGCGGGTTTACAAACTGTAGGAAATGAAGCAGTGGAAAATATTAAAGACAAATTTGATTCACTCGAACAAAATATAAAAGATAAAGGACAGCAACTGATAGATGGGCTTGCAAAAAAATATGTTGATAATGTAAAGAAGTTAGATGATCGCATCAACGAATTAAAAGAAGCCAACAAAGGGTTAATCAGTAAAGCAATTGGATTGTTGAAAGGAGTGTGGAAGGTTATCAAAAATATTTACCAGTTGTTTAAAACTATTTTGTCAAAACTGGCACAAATTGTTGGAATTATTTTAAGCGACCCCGGTAAATTCTTCAGCAATCTTGGTGCTGCATTCAGTAAAGGTTTTGAAATGTTTAAGAGCAGGTTGGATGTACATCTTGAAAATGGTTTGATGGCATGGCTTTCTACCCAGCTTGGAGTTGCAGATATTCAGTTGCCTGAGAAATTTGATATCGCTTCTATATTTAGTTTGGTGTTACAGGTTATGGGTATCAGTTATCCGCATATCAGAGAAAGAGCTGTTGCAAAAATAGGAGAGGAACGTGTGGGATTGATGGAAACAACAATTGGTATTTTCCAGAGAATTTATAAGGAAGGGCTTGGTGCGATTTGGGAAATGATTAAAGAAAAATTTACTGATTTTAAAGACATGATATGGGAAGCAATAAAAACATTTATCAGGGATACAGTTATTAAAGCGGCATTGACATTCCTGTTGAGCCTGCTCAACCCTATCGCTGCATTTATAAAAGCCTGTATGGCTATTTATGATTTTTTGATGATGCTGGTGAAAATGAAAGACAGGATCATTGCTCTTTTAAATTCTATTCTTGATGCGGTGGTTACAATTGCAAGCGGCTCGGTTGATGCTGCAGCAGCAGCCATTGAAAAAGCATTTGCAAAATCAATCCCTATCATTATTGGTTTCCTTGCAGCCTTATTGCATTTGAATAATATCGGCGCTAAAGTGCGGGAAATTATTTTACGTATCAGGGTTAAGGTTGATAAGATTATTGACTGGCTGATTGATAAAGCTTATAAATTGGTTGGCCCTGCAGTTGAATTGGCGATGCGTGCAAAAAATAAAGGGAAAGAACTAATAGAAAAAGGAAAGGAAAAAGCGTTGGGTTTGGGTAAAGCTGCATTTGCAAAAGTTGCAGGATGGTTGGGCATTCATAAATCATTTACTGCAGTGGATGGAGAAACGCATGAACTTTATTTTGAAGGCTCCACAGAAGACAATGCTGAATTATGGGTGGCCAGCAGGAAACCAATGCGGTATTCAGCATTTCTTCAAAATATAAAGGAAAATGCAGATGAACGAAAGAAAACAAAGAAAGCGGAAGCCATTGCTAAACTACAGGAAGTGCAGCAGGCAAAGAGAGCGCCATTAGATACTGCTCTCACTGATGAAAAGGCCAGGGCAAAAAAATATGACCTGGTCAATGAAAAAGTAATTGAGTTAAGTAAGCTGACTGCGTTTTTATTTGGAGGCCCTTTATTGCCACTGGAGTTTTCTTTTGATGGATTGAACGATGCCGGCTTTGCGAAGGGCATGACTATCAGTAATCTGAATAAAAATAACCGTCCTCCTGTTGGTGGGGCACCTGGGGTTACAAATGATTTTTATCAAAAACTGGGTCACCGAAAAAATGGAGACACCTCCTATTACATTAAAGGCCATTTGCTGAATGGATATTTAGGAGGTACAGGAAAAGATTTCAGAAACCTTACTCCATTGTCAAGAACTGGTAATGGCAATCATGAAAGAGATGTGGAAAGTAAAGTAATTGAAGAAGTGGATAAAGGGAAAACAGTTGAATATAAAGTTAAGCCTGTCTATGGTTCAATGCATTTACCAACTGTACAACAAATTGATGATACCACACTGAGTGACCGTAAAAAAACGACAATCAAAAATGTAGTATCTGCAGAAAGTTTTGTGCCAACGGGTCTGAAATGTGTTGCCAGTATTCTGAATGTTGCAACCGGAAAATATGATACTTCTATCGTAAACACCACTGTGCCAAACCCGGTTGAGCCATCGGTAAAAAGTTACGAGGTAGAATAATTCAATTTACTCATCAAAATTTATTTCAACTTATAATCATCCTTCATGTCTATAATGCAATCATTGATGTATTGATTGATTGTGCTGACATCTTTTGGGATTGTTTCGGTTTCTTTTTCATGCCGGGCTCTTGATTCTACACTGCGGATGAGTTCTTTTAACTGGTGCAGGTTAAACAAGTCAATGCTTGCTTTCATTTTGTGAGCGGTGAGATGCACTTGTTGCCAGTTTTTATCATTGCAAGCTCTTTCAAGCGTTGAATTGGATTCAGACATATTCTTCACAAAAAGCGTGATCATCAGTTTTAAAAACTCATCATCAGCCTGGTGAGTTTCAATTAAAGTGTCTGTGTTGTAAAGTTTTTCTTGTTTAAGCATCGGATCTCTTTTTGATAACTTTTAGTTGATCGCTGTTGATCATCCTATAGATAGTGGATTTGCCAACATTGAGTTTGCCTGCAACAGCCAATACATCATAATCATATTCATCCAGGTATTGTTGTATCAGTTTCAATGTATATTCTTTCAAAGTATAGTTGCCGTTTTTATTCGCACTGGAGCGGATAATTTTAAAATTGATTTGTATATCTGCTTCATTAATTTCATCACCTTCACTCATTACACATGCCAGTTCAATCACTGATTTCAATTCACGTACATTACCAGGAAAACTATGATTCATCAGTTTTTGTTTCGCATCGGATGATAAACGTTTCTTATCAATATAGTTTTCTTTACAAAACTGATCAATAAAAAATTTTGCTATCAATAGTATATCATTTTCCCTCTCCCTTAATGGTGGTAACTGAATGGGCAAACCAAGCAGGCGGTAATATAAATCTTCTCTGAAATTTCCCTTAGCAACTTCTTCCTGCAAGTTGCGGTGTGTGGCTACAATAATGCGTGGATTGATTTTGATGATTTCATTGCTGCCAATACGGGTTATTTCTTTTTCCTGAAGTGTACGTAATAATTTCGCCTGGAGGTTAATGTCCATTTCACCTATCTCATCCAAAAACAAAGTGCCTTTGTTTGCTTCTTCAAATTTACCAATGCGCCTGTTGGCTGCCCCGGTAAAAGCGCCTTTTTCATGTCCAAAAAGTTCACTTTCAAGCAGGTCTTTTGGAATGGCTGCAACATTTACAGGAACAAATGCCTGCTTCTTTCTCTCTGAATTGAAATGAATAGCCTTGGCCACCAGTTCTTTACCGGTTCCCGTTTCACCGCTGATTGAAACTGTAATGTTGGTTGTTGCGGCTTTTGTCATCAGGTGAAAAACTTTCTTGATGGAGCTGCTGTTGCCGATGATAATATTTTGAAAAGTATATTTTCTTTCTACTTCCTGTTTCAGGGTTTCCACTTCTTTCTTCAGCTCTAAATTTTCCCGCAGGTTTTGGATAGCCATCCAGAGGCGTTGTTCTGTGTCGCCATCTTTTACAATATAATCATGCACACCTTTTTTGAAAAGGTCAATTGCAATTTTTATATCTTCCTGGCCGGAAATAATAATGACTTCTGTTTCAGGACTTATTTCCCTGATTTGATTTAGCAATACATCACCTTTTACATCAGGCATGTAATAATCAAGTGTAATGATGTCTGGTTTTTCGTGCAGTGCTGCAGACAATTCTTTAGCCGAATAAAATTTTTTTACCTGGTAATCTGGATTAAGTGATAAATAATGTCCTAACCTGGCAACATAAACTTCATCGTCATCTACAACAAATATGCGGATGGCCTCTCTTAGCATAACGGATTTTACAATTGCAAAATAACGTTTAAATACATTACAAAATTATAATAATAAACTGTTTTTTTGCCGTTGCTACTTTTTTAGCAGGCTTCCTAAGCCACAAACTATATTTTTGCGTCATGGAAATTACAACTGAAATGATTGACAGGCTTGCTCACCTGGCAAGGTTGCAATTTAATAAAGATGAGAAAAATACATTGAAAACCGACCTTGAAAAAATGATTGGTTTTGTAGAAAAATTGAAAGAGGTTGATACCACTGGTGTTGAACCATTGCTTCACATCACTGATGCAGTGAACGTTTGGAGAGATGATGAAGTAAAGCAAACCATCGCGAAAGAAGAAGCATTATTAAACGCACCATTATCTGATGGAAATTTTTTCAAAGTACCTAAAGTGATAAAAAAAGAAAACGAAGAAAATAAATCAATTACTTAAAAGTTTATGCAGCCTGTAATAGAATTACAACAAATCCGCAAAACATATTTCATGGGTTCTAATACCCTTGAAGTATTAAAAGGTATTTCATTGACGATAAATAAAAACGAATATGTAGCATTGATGGGGCCGAGTGGTAGTGGAAAAAGTACATTGATGAATATACTCGGTTGCCTTGATACACCTACAAACGGCAATTATATTTTGAATGGAAAAGATGTAAGTAAAATGCCTGATGATGACCTGGCAGAAGTGAGAAATGTAGAGATAGGTTTTGTATTTCAGCAATTTAATTTATTGCCAAGATTGACTGCAGTTGAGAATGTTGCTTTGCCTTTGATCTATGCAGGCATCAGTAAAAAGGAAAGAACAGAAAGGGCAATGGAAGCTTTGAAAAAAGTGGCATTAGCCGACAGGAGCCATCACAAACCAAATGAAATGAGTGGCGGGCAGATACAACGTGTGGCAATTGCAAGAGCTGTCGTAAACAATCCTTCTTTATTATTGGCTGATGAACCAACTGGTAATCTTGATACAAAAACATCTATAGAAGTGATGGAGATTTTCGGGCAGATACAAGCTGCAGGCAACACCGTTGTATTAGTAACGCATGAAGAAGATATTGCTGAATATGCCAAACGCATTGTGCGTTTACGCGATGGAAATATTGAAAGCGATAATTTGAAGCAACTTGAAACAATAATGGCTTAATGGTTTTTCAACTTTTTTAGATTCTTTTTCATTGGTGTCCGATTAAATATGATGAGCCTTTGCTTTTCAAGACCTCATCCGCCTATGGCGGACTTAGAGCCCTTACTGGCAAAGGGTTTCAGCTATTTTAAATAATTTTAATCGGACAACAATGATTCTTTTTATATTTTTTAGGCGTTCAATTCACCTTCTGCATACATCCTTCTCATTTCTTTTTTATCAAATTTTCCAACACTTGTTTTTGGAATTGAATTTACATACACATAACTATCGGGCAATTGATATGAAAGAAAATCCCTCAACAGAAATTGTTTTAATTCATCGCCTGTTACCATTTCATTTTCATCTCTCAAAACTATCACTGCCAATGGTCTTTCTCCCCATTTTGCATCAGGTATTGCAATCACCGATGCTTCTTTCACTTTAGGATGTGCCATTATAGCCATCTCTAATACAACACTCGAAATCCATTCACCACCGCTTTTCACCAGATCTTTCGATCTGTCTGTTATTTCCATATAACCGTCTTCATCTATTGTGCCTACATCACCTGTTTTAAACCAACCATCTTCGCTAAAACTATCACGGTTATTTGTTTTAAAATAATTATCCACTACCCATACACCCCTGATTTCAAATTCACCAATTGTCTTTCCATCACGTGGTGCAATGCTGCCATCTTCTTTCACTGCCCTGATTTCAACACAGGGACATTCGATGCCTTGCTTTCCTCTTATTTTTAATTGTGCTGCATCATCAAGTCTTTCATGTTTGGACTGCAACCTGCTGACAGTTCCCAATGGTGAAGTTTCTGTCATTCCCCAGGCATGCACACCGGGTATTCCAAAATCTTTTTCGAAACCTTCAATCAAACTTATTGGTAATGCTGAACCTCCGATAAGATATTCTTCAAGCAATAGTTTTTCTTTCGGTGGATTTTTCTTCATTGCATCATAAATGCCCATCCATATTGTCGGCACTCCATTTGCTTTATTTATTTTTTCTTCTGATAATATTTTTATCATGGCATCTGGTTGAAAATGTAATGAAGGCATCACCATCTCAGCGCCTGCAAGAACGCATGCATAAGGAAAGCCCCACGCCATCACATGAAACTGTGGTACTACTATCAATATCCTGTCTTTATCACTGATGCATGCAGCATTAGGAGCAATAATTCCCATTGCATGTAAATAAGTTGACCGGTGAGAATATAAAACACCTTTTGGTTGTCCCGTTGTTCCGCTTGTGTAACACATAGCACAGGCATCATGCTCATCCACTTCTACCCAGTCAAAATCTTCTGAAACATTCTTTAAAAGATCTTCATACAAAATGATGTTGTTTAATGTTGATGAAAAATTTTCAGGTGCATTTAAAATAATAAAATGTTCAACAGTTGTGATCAGTGGTGCGATTTTTTCAAGAATGGGAACAAGTGTTGCATCAGCAAAAATTACTCTGTCTTCAGCATGGTTGATGATGAATTCTATTTGTGCCGGAAACAACCGCACATTGATGGTATGGCAAACGGCGCCAATGCCGGGAATGGCGTAATATAATTCTACATGTTGGTGATGGTTCCAGGCAAATGTGCCCACCATATCACCAGGTTGTATGCCTAATTTATTTACTAAAGCATTTGCCAGTTTTTTACAGGTTTTGTGCATGTCAGAAAAACTGTATTCATGTCTTGTGCCATTCGGTTGTATGCTGATAATTTTTTTCTTCGGAAATACACGGGCGCCATATTCAAGTATGACCGTTGTAGTGAGCGGGTAATGCATCATTTGTCCTTTCATGCCTGTAATTTTTTTATTTAAATAAATTTTATTTCAAAAAGAATAACAATGAACCTGAACTTTTTTTTGAAGATACAATCGTAGAATAATGATTCAACACAATAATATTTTTTTAAAATACGGAATTGCTTGTTTGTATGTGACGTAAGATAAAAATAATTTTGATTGACAAAATAAATCAACACATATCAATATTCCAGTTGTGCTTTTTTTTAAGAAAATTATAGTTTCTTAAAAAATCATTCTTAATATCGGATTCAGATGTTTAATCGTTGATAAATCAACATTCTTTCAGGCCTAATGGTATGTTTAAGGCAAGTCCGCCTTCAGCAGTTTCTTTGTATTTGGTATTCATATCTTTAGCCGTATCCCACATGGTTTTTATTACTTTGTCGAGGCTTACCCTTGCAAAATCGGGTGTGCTTTGCAATGCAAGTTGCGATGCAGTGATAGCTTTGATAGCACCCATTGTGTTGCGTTCAATACAGGGTATCTGCACCAAACCACCGATAGGGTCACAGGTCATACCGAGATGATGTTCCATTGAAATTTCTGCTGCCATTAATGCTTGTCTTTGTGTGCCCCCGAGGCTTTCAGTAAGTGCTGCTGCTGCCATTGATGATGACACACCGATTTCAGCCTGGCAGCCACCCATCGCTGCAGAGATGGTAGACTCTTTTTTGAAGATGCTTCCGATTTCTGATGCGGTTAACAGGAAGCGGATAATTTTATCTTCATCATTACCATTGCAAAATGCAATAAAATATTGTAACACTGCCGGTATTACACCTGCCGCACCATTAGTAGGTGCAGTAACAACCCGTCCAAAAGAAGCATTCTCTTCATTCACAGCCAATGCAAAACAACTTACCCAATCAAGGATATATTGAAAACTGTTACCACCGTGTGTGATAGTATTTGTCCAGCTTTCATAGTCGTTATAATTGTTGTGTTGAATTAATTTTTTATTAAGGTCAAATGCCCTGCGCCTTACATGCAAGCCACCAGGCAATTCTCCTTTGCTGTGGCAACCGCGATACATACATTCTTTCATGGTTTGCCAGATTTTCAACACACCTTCACGTGTTTCTGATTCACTACGCCAGGTATTTTCATTTTCCATCACCACTTCGTTAATGCTTAATCCTGTTTTCATACACCAGTGCATCAGGTCATCTGCAGTATCTATCGGGAATGGTAGGTCAACCTCTTGTGCGCCTGATGCATCTTCATTTTCTTTCACAACAAAGCCACCACCAATTGAATAAAATGTTTCAATTTCCTCAACACCATTTTCGCAAGTTGCTATAAAGCTTAAACCATTTGGATGAAAGGGAAGTGATTCCCGCATTAAAAACTGTACTTCCACATCAACCTGTTTTTTGCCATTCAACATGAGTTTTTTTTCAGATTCAATCTGCTGCACTTTTGATGTGATTGAATTTACATCAATAGTAACCGGGTCTTCGCCGCACAAACCCATCAGCACTGCAATATCAGTTCCATGGCCTTTTCCTGTTTTAGCAAGAGAACCATACAGTAATACTTTGACAGATCGGGTAGGTAGCAAAAGATTTTTTTTTTGTAAAGTCCGGGTGAAACGTTGTGATGCCCTCCACGGGCCTAATGTGTGTGAGCTCGAAGGGCCTACACCTATTTTAAACATATCAAAAACTGAAATTGCTTCATGTGGCATACTGTAAAGTTAAGCGGGTGAATTGAATTGTTTTAGATTTAAAAAAATTAAAAAAATTGATCATTGTTACAACGCTTTTAACTTTTCAATAGTCTCTGTTTATATTTTTTTGCATGATTTACGTTTTTTAAAGTATAAAAATTCATTTATGAAGAAGATGCCTGCTATGGCTTTTATTTTTTTAGGTATGGTTATTTTAAGCGCCTGCAATATCAATAATAATAGCAATACCAATCCGCAACAGGGATATTTCCTGGTTGCAAATGTATCACCTGATGCTCCGGCAGTAAGCATGTCAATAAACAGTTCTTCATTTCTTACCAACCTTGCTTACGGTGCTTATACACCATATTATGGTGCAGCAGGTGGCATCTACAGCTTTGCAATATTTGGGACTTCATCAACACCAGTATTGAGTAATACCATTACAATTTCGACCAATACATTATACAGTTATTTCTTGATTGACTCATTCAGTAATATTAAATCAAGTTTAGTAACAGATAACATTCCTGCCACTTCTTCTGATTCAGTATATATCAGATTTTTTAACTTCAGTCCGAATGCTGGTTCTGTTTCATTAAGGGATTCTGCTTCCGGCACATTGTATTTTAGTAACAGGGCATTCAATGATCAAAGTACAAATACTTCTTATGCTAATTTTACCAGAATGGTTGCCGGTAATTATGATTTGCAACTAATGCTTTCAGATAGCACTTTGCAAGGTGGTAAATCATTCAGTTTGATTGGCGGCCATGTTTATACCCTGTTTGCAAAAGGATTTGATGGAGGAACAGGTAGTTCTGCTTTAGGTATTGGTCAGATAATGAATTATTAAAGAATTAGGAAAACACCATTTTGCAATGAGGCTGTCTCTGAAATCGGGACAGCTTTTTTTTACACAGAATTGTTGTTATGTGGCCTTAATTTTTTTGTGTAAAATAGTTTGGAGATTAATTGAACTTTTCAGGCATTTCTTTCAACTATTTTTTTCTGTGTTTTTAATAGTATGCAATAGCTCATCTAACAAAGGCAATTGATAACGAACAATTTTTTCTTTTGCAATATTAATATCAAACCATGCTGCTTTATCCACTTCAGGAATTTCAATTGTTTTGCCTGAATGTGGTGGCCAGTCAATCCTGATTATATTGCTTTTGATATGTGAAGAGTCGAAATCATTTTCTGTAGTAAATGCAAAAACTGTTTTGCTCTTGCCGGATTTTACAGGAGATAAAGCGACAAAGTTTTCACAATTAATTTCTGACCCAAGTTCTTCTGCAAATTCTCTCTTTGCTGCAGTTAAAGGTGTTTCATCATCAAACTCCCCTTTGGGGATGCTCCATACACTTTTATCTTTTTTTGCCCAGAATGGTCCGCCAGGATGAACCAATAAGACTTCTATACTATTATATTTTTTTCTGTACAATATTATTCCTGCACTTTTTTTACCCATATTATTCAGTTAACATTTTTATGTTTTGCAAGCTACAGTCTGAGTATTACATTTGCGCAATTTACTTGTAATGAATCATACGCTTCAGCACAACGAATCAGTTCCATCTCAAAAGAAAAAAATTATTGTTTTAGGCAGTGGTCCCAACAGGATAGGACAGGGCATTGAGTTTGATTATTGCTGCGTTCACGGGCTTTTGGCTATCAAAGAATGTGGCTATGAAGCCATCATGATTAATTGTAATCCTGAAACCGTTTCAACTGATTTTGATGTGGCTGACAAACTTTATTTTGAACCGGTTTACTGGGAACATTTGTGGGATATAATTGAACTGGAACAACCATATGGAGTCATTGTACAGTTGGGTGGACAAACAGCTCTGAAACTTGCAAAGAGATTACATCAACGAGGAATTAAAATTATCGGCACCTCGTTTGACAGCATGGATATTGCAGAAGACCGTGGCAGGTTCAGTGATTTATTAAAAGAGCTGGAAGTGCCCTATCCTGAATACGGGACAGCCTTTACCGCAGATGAAGCTATTGAAGTGGCTAATAAAGTGGGCTATCCTGTTTTGGTGAGGCCGAGTTATGTATTAGGCGGCCAGCGTATGCGGATTGTGATTAATGATGATGATTTGGAAAAAGCAGTTGTTAGTTTATTAAAACATATCCCAGATAATAAAATTTTAATTGATCATTTCCTGGATCGTTGCCAGGAAGCAGAAATTGATGGAATCTTCGACGGTGAAACATTTCATGTCATGGGTGTGATGGAACACATCGAACCTGCAGGCATTCATAGCGGTGACAGTAATGCAGTATTGCCTGCATTCAATCTTACTCCATTGGTGGTTACAACAATGGAATATTATGCAGAAAAAATTGCAAGAGCGCTTGACATCCGTGGTTTAATTAACATACAGTTCGCCATCAAAGACAATAAGGTTTTTGTGATTGAAGCCAACCCGCGAGCAAGCCGCACCACTCCTTTTATTGCTAAAGCATATCAAATACCTTATTTGAATATTGCTACTAAAGTGATGCTGGATGAAGTGAAACTGAAAGACCTGGATTTTGAAAAAAAATTAGATGGCTTTGCAATCAAAGAGCCGGTTTTTAGTTTCAATAAGTTTCCTAATGTTAACAAAGAGCTTGGCCCTGAAATGAAAAGTACAGGCGAGGCTATTCGTTTTATTAAAGATTTACGCGACCCTTACTTCAGGCAGTTGTATAAAGAAAAGAGTATGTACCTGAGTAAGTAACATGGGAATACTCAAACTGAATTTTTACTCATGAAAAGAAACATCAGGAAATTTTCATTTTCATATCCAGTTTGATGAATGTTTTCTTAATGCAAAATTCCTTCTGACTAAAATCAATAAAAAATATACACATGAAAAGTTTTGTAAGTGTTGTTGCATTGATGTTGCTGTTTTCTTTTTGTGATGCACAACAATTAACTGCAAACGAAATTATTAAACAATCCTGTGTGGATGCAGGCAGGCAACATAAAAATGTATTCGTTATTTTTCATGCATCCTGGTGTGGTTGGTGCAGGAAAATGGATAGCAGCATCAACGATGCTTCGTGCAAAAAATATTTTCATGATAACTATGTGTTCACGCACCTCACCGTTTTTGAAACTGAAGATAAAGCGTCTCTGAATACTCCAGGAGGTAAAGAATTTTTAACCGCGCATCATGCAGCCGACCAGGGCATACCGGCTTGGTTTATTTTTGATAAAGATGGTAACCTGCTGGCAGACTCACAATTGAGGAAACCTGGTGAGAGCACAGATTCAGAAGGTAGTAATGTTGGTTGCCCTGCCAATGAAACTGAGATTGATTATTTTATCAACGTACTAAAGAAAACTTCTAAAATGACAAATAAAGATATTGTTGCTGTTAAAACAAGGTTTGCAAAGAATGCTGTTACCGCTCACTAAACACTCATTTCTTTTTTCTAATTCTTTTTTGAATTCATTTTATTATTCATTCATTTATTGTACACAGTACTGGCGATTTTATTTTTAATAATCCTGTGAAAAATATATGGCGAAAACATCTGAAATCCTTTACCAGTAAGGATTTCAGCCCCATCTTTTTTGGAGAAGGGTTTTTGTGCCCACTCGCCTTGAGCGGCTGAGGTTTTTTAAAAAGCCAATTGTTGCCTTCTTGATTCAATCTATATTGATAAACATCTTCAACAAAAATCTGTATTCAATTAATTGTTTTCATGCTTTGAAACAACAGGCCAGCCATTTATCCAGTTGAGTCTTTCAATGCGTAATTTAGGTTTGCCATTATCATTGGCATCATAACCGTGAAAAATAAGATAATCAACGCCATTAAAATTTGCAACAGCATTATGTCCAACACCATTCCAATCCTTATCACCTTCCAACAATAATGTGCCACCGCCAAGATTCATCGGCACACCTTCTTTATCAAGATATGGGCCATTGATTGATGAGCTGCGGCCAACCATCATTTTATAAGTACTCTTTACACCGCGGCAACAATAATCAAATGAAACAAAAAGAAAATAATCATGACCTTTTTTATAAATAAAAGGCGCTTCAATTGCTGCATCGCCTGCTGCACTATCCGGGTAAATATAATTTCTTGCACGCCTTGCAATAGTAAACCATGTTTCTGGCTCTGCAGGTTTGGTCAAACTGCTATCTAGTTTCACGAGTTTTATACCATCCCAAAATGAACCGAATGCAAGCCAGGGCTCATTTTCATCATAAATTAAATTAGGGTCAATTGCATTCCACATATCCCTGCCAGGAATTGATTCTATCACTTTACCATGATCCACCCAATTAAAATTTTTATCAGAAGGATCCAGTGTATTATTTGTTGCTACACCAATTGCAGAAGTGTTTTTTCCAAACAGAGATACAGCATAATATAAATAATACTGCCCGTTATGATAGCTGATATCCGGCGCCCAAATATGTCCTTTAAAACCATGTATTTCTTTTACTGCCCATTGAGGTGCAGTTTTAAAAACAGGCGTTTCTTTTTTCCAATGCTTCATGTCAATTGAAGAAAAAACAGAAATGCCATTACCTGTACAGAAAATATAATAAGTGCTGTCTTGCCTTATTATCACAGGGTCATGTACAGATATTGATGTATCAGTTTGGGCTGATGACTGTAAGGTTATCATCAGTCCAAAAATCAAACAGGCTGTTTTATTCAATTTGTTCATGTGTTGTTATAACAACTTTATATGAATGATGGTAAAAGAATAGGGGCTTAGGGTTATGTTTAACTGCTTGTTCTTTACAAGTATTTCATCTGTGTTTGGACTAATATGCTTTGGTGCTGCAATAGAATTTTCTGCATCCAGGTCATTGCTTTGAAGTGTTGTTACTAATGCTTTGTCAACAGGCTTCTTTTTTGTATCAATGTTTATTTGTTTCTGAACAGATTTGGAAGATGTGTTTACAATTTTAAAAATCAATTCATTTGCCGGTGCATCAATTACTGCAGAAGCATACAAACTATCTTTTCCTTTTATAGTATCATTGTTTGATTTGATGGCAACAACGTTTGTGCCCTTGTTGTTAGCAAATAATTTCTGCACATAATAATCCGGTGTGCCATAAGAATATAAATTATTAAACCATATCAGGTCAGGTGTCCATTGCCATCCGTCAACATGTGCAAACAATGGTGCATAAGAAGCCATTTTTACAACATCGGCATTGCGTTCAAGTCCGGTCATAAAAGCTGCTTCAGACAAAGCACATAACCAGTTGTTTTTATTTAATGGGCTGACTGTTGCAACACTTTGTGCAGCATATTCACCTGCAAAAATTTTAGGACCTTTCCTGTCGTAATTATCATAGCGGTTGGCATTATCCTGGAACCATGATGGAGGACGATAATAATGTTCATCTAAAATATCAGCATGCATTGCACGCAATGTGTCATTTAAGAAATCAAATTTTTCCCCATCGGGGTCGGGTCCTACACTATTGACTAATTGTATATCGGGGTATTTTGATTTAATAGCTTTTGTAAAAATTTTATAACGCTCAATATATTGCGGGCCCCATTGTTCATTGCCCACACCCAATAATTGAAGATGAAAAGGAGCGGGGTGACCCATTGCTGCACGCAGGTGGCCCCATTTTGTTGTAACATCTCCGTTTGCAAATTCAATGAGGTCGAGTGCATCCTGGATATATGGATCAAGTTGATTGGTGTCAACTACTTCTGCAGTATTAAATTGACAAGCCATACCACAATTTAAAATGGGTAATGGTGAAGCGCCTATGTCTTCTGCCAATTGAAAATATTCATAGAAACCAAGCCCAAAACTTTGAAAATAATCTGGTGTCGGGCGATGTGCAAATTCTGTGTTCCATCTGTTCACAATCACCTTGCGGTCTTCAACCGGCCCCACTGTTTTTTTCCATTGGTAACGTGTTGCCAACTCTCTTCCTTCAACAATGCAACCACCGGGAAAACGAAGAAATCCGGGTTTCATATCAGCGAGTAACTGCACCAGGTCGGCGCGCAAACCGTTTGGCCTTTCTTTCCATGTATGTTGAGGAAATAAAGAAACCATATCAAAATCTGCGACACCCTGACCTTCAAACCAGACATTCAATTTTGCTTTTAATTCAGTTGCATTTGCAGTAAAGCTTGTTTCATATTGTTTCCATTCATTACCCGAAATATTTACTTCCTGTGATTCGCCTAAACTTTTTCCTGTACTGTCAACCAATTGAACATGCAATGAAATATTTCCGCTTTCATTTTTTGCCCATACTGTGAAATGATATTGTTCATTTTCACGAATACCCATACCGCGAAACCCTTCATTGGTTATACCAAATTTCCCGGATGATGTGTAACGTGTAACCCTTATATAGCGTGGGTTTGAGCTATCTTGCACAAGCCTGTTGGTAACTAAAACAGTACCTGTTTCCGGTGATTGCTGTTGAATTGTCCAGCCCATTAATGGATTAAAAAATTCAAATGAACGGTTCTTTACGAGCTCTGCATATAAACCACCATCGGCAGCAAAGTTGATATCTTCAAAAAATATCCCCCACATGGTTGGCTGAATTGCAGCAGTAGGTTTGTCTGCGTTTACAACTAATGGCTGTGCCTGCATTACTTGCGTACAAGTAAAGAAGGATACGCAAATGATTAATTTTTTCATCATCATTTTATTATAATTTTTTTTACTCATTGATTTGTTGCAATCGTTAATAATAATGAAAGTGATTGAAATGGAAGGAACTTATAACAGATTATTTTTTTAAAAATTATCAGTTCGGAAAAGTTTGGGATAGCATAACACTGCATATTTTTTCATAAAATCCAATCGTCGGGATTACCTGCCTGTAAATGTATTTGTTTATGCCGCAAACGATGCAGCTAAAATAGTCAGAATTTATTAATTGTCAAAATTACATTTAATATTTATTTTTAAAAAATTCTTTGTTGACGTATTTTGTATTTTATGCAAATCAATTATAAAATGGATAACGATTTTAAACCAGTAAAAAATTCAAATTAAAAATCCTGTAAAAACCGTTAATCCTGTTTAAGTACTTTTTTCAATCTTCTGACTGGGTATAAAATTGAGAAAAGAATTAAACTTCATTTGATATTTTCTTTTGTCGAGTTTATAATAAAATGCACCTTTTTTTGAGCCATTCTTTTCTTTATCTTTTTGTTTTATCAATAAAGCTGTTGATAAAATTTTTCGGCTGAAATTTCCTTTGTCTAAAATCTTGTTGTAAACATCTTCATATAAAGTTTGCAACTGTGGGATTGTAAATTTTTCAGGTAGCAATTCAAACAATACCGGGTGAAATGCAGCTTTGTATCTTAATTTTTCTTTTGCCATTTCAATCATTTCCTTATGATCAAAAATAACCGGGGGTAGTTGCTTCAATGGAAACCATTCAGCACTATATTCATGATTTATCTGTTCTTTGTATTGATTGATATCGATTAATGAAAAATAAGCAACAGATATTGTCCGTTCTGATGGGTCCCGAAACCGTTCTCCGAAAGCAGAAAGTTGTTCAAGATAAATATCTGTAAGTCCTGTAAGCTGTTTTAAAATTCTCGCAGCAGCCTGGTTAAGGTTTTCATCAGGAGTAACAAATCCACCCATTAAGCTCCATCTGCCTCTTTGAGGTTCAAATCCTCTTTTGATTAATAATAGTTTGAGACGGTTACCGTCAAAACCAAAAATAATGCAGTCTATTGCTACTAACATCCTGTTTTGGCGGGTGTATTTGCTTATTTTCATTTTAAAGCAAGGTGTTGTTTTTGAAAAGGAATACTTTCAAAATGTTTTTAAATGTTTAATTAAAAAGAACAATAATTGTCTTGTTGAAATTTCTTGTTGGGTTGTTTATTTTTTCTTTCCCCAAACGGCTATTCCGCTATTGTTGAGTCCGGTAAATATGATTGTATTCTTTTTATTTTCCCAATCATGTCCTGATTGCACAAAAACATTTTCTGTAATGCCGCCTGACCATTTTAAAGTCAGCCAGGGGGCAGCGTAGCTCCATGTGTTTGATGCATCTGAATTAATGGTGCCTGCTGCATCAATAGTTATATTTTGTGCAACCTGCATATCAGGTGAAATTTGTTCATCAGCATAGCCCGGAACAACTTTATAATCTAATACAATCCTTTCCCATGTTCCTGTAAGATTATCTTTTGATACTGTTGTATTGTCTTCCCATGCATATCTTTCAGGTGATGCTATTGGCCAGCCATCATTTGTCCAGAAAAGTTTACGTACGTGTAAATCCATAAAGAAACTATTGACTGCTGGCCTTCCCTGATGAGCTATAAAATATTGGCCATTATCATCTGTGAATACAGAACAATGCGCAGTGCCCTGCCACCCACCATGGCCGCTAAACTGATAGGGCGCAATGATCATTGGACCGTGATCAATATTTGTATTGGCATCTACACCATTATAATCATAAAATGGACCTTCAGGATTATCCGCCCTGCAAACACGCACATTGTATTTTGTCTGAAGCCAATCATAAGCAATAAATAAAAAATATTTTTTCAATGATGTATTATATATTACTTCTGCGCCTTCTATATTACCATTGTATTGTCCATTGGTAAATCCACGGTTGGCAATACGTTTGCCTATATCACCAGTAGTAGCAGCAAAACCTGTTGCTGCATTGAGTTTTAAAATATAAATGCCATCCCATGCAGAACCATAATACATATATTGTTCACCAGAAGGTGTGACAATAACTGTTGGGTCAATTGCATTGGTCTGAACATAATTATCTGCTGTGGATGTAACCACCAAACCTTTTTCTGTCCATGGGCCTTCAGGATTGGATGCTGTTGCAAGACCGATAACACTTAAACGCGCAGTTGAAGATGATAAGGAATAATATAACCTGTATTCATTTCCAACTTTCATAACATAAGGCGCCCAAAGTGAATTGTTCGGTGTTCCTCCTTCCTGTTTAATAAAATTAGCCCCCATTGCAGGAAGTGAATTGAAAACCCATCCATAAAAATTCCATTCAACTAAATCTTTTGATTTTCTTATTTGTATGCCTGGTTTTATATCAGTGCCATAAGCTACATCTGTGCTGTAACAATAATAATTATCGCCAAACTTTTTTATAGAAGGATCATGCACGTTATAAGGTCCCCATTGCAAATAATCATTTGCTGAAGCAACATCTGCATACGTATCGTTGATGCTGTTGATATCAAATGATGATGGCGGAGGTGGTGTTACAATGGTTGTATCATTACCACCATTATTCCCACCGGATGGATTGTTGGAAGTTTTTGTACATGACGTAATAATGCATGCTAACATGAAGCAGGCAATAACTACTTTCTTACAGGAAAAGATGCAGGGTATATTGTAATGCTTCATTTTTATAAATGCTGTTTACAAAGAAAAAGGGAAAACCTGTAACATTACAGGCATTCCCTTTTAGAATTATTAATAAGTATTATTTTGTTTTACACCTGAATTGTTGTCAATTTCTGTTTGAGGAATTGGCAATAGTTCCCTTCCTGGTATATAGCTGTTAAACTCTGGATCCCTTGATTGTAACCAAGCCAGTTTTGTAGGATCATTGAGCCATCCCCAACGGCGGATATCATCAAACCTGTGGCCTTCCAAACAAAATTCAAGCAATCTTTCATGACCAATTTGTGTACGCATTTGTTCCTGTGTATAACCTGCAAATTCAGCTTGCCTGTCTGGTAAATTTGCCCTCGTTCTAACCATTTGAATATACTTTGCAGCAGTTGCTCTGTCATTTAATTCATTCTCACATTCAGCATACATTAAAAGCACATCGGCATAACGCATCAGCCTTTCGTTGATGCCGGATTTCCAGTCATATTCGTTCACCTTATTACCATACATATTTTCATATTTCTTGCAATATACATCAGCCATATAAGCGGGGCTTGAAGCATAAGCATCCTGGAATGTTGTCTGGTACATTGGTGTAGTAGGTTGATGTGTATCGGCTGTATCATTGTATAAAATTGTTACAATACAACGAGGGTCAATTTTGCCATCAACAGTTTTTTCCTGGTGGAATTCATCCAATACAGATTGTGTTGGCTGCACATCTGTCCATCCAAAATTGGGAGGTCCAAATGTAATTGCCCTTGCTGAATAAAAACCCCATGTTGGCCCCGGCACTCCCTGCCATTGTAAGTCTGGCCCACCTGCAGTTAATGAAAACTGTGTTTCAAAAATTGATTCTGAATTGTTTTCATTGTCTTCGGTAAAGTTGTCTTTATAATTGGGCACAAGCTGATAAATTCCTAAATCAATTACATTCTTAAATTGTACTGCTGCACTGTCAAAGTTTTTATTAAAAAGATATGCTTTGCCAAGATAAGCCATTGCTGCACCTTTGGTTGCTCTGCCCAAATCATTGGCATCAATACCGCCTGTTGTTGAATATTTCACAGGTAAAAGATCAATAGCAGATTTAAAATCAGCTTTCACTCTTTCCCATCCATCAGCAACTGATGATTGAGGTAGTGTTTCTGCAATGCCTGTTGGTAAAGGCACACTGCCAAACATATCAACCAAATGGAAATAATAAAGGCCTCTTAAGAAATATGCCTGACCTAAAATCCTGTTTTTTAAACCATCATCCATGCTGATAGAAGGAACGTTAGCCAATACCTGGTTGCAACGGAAAATACCTTGATAATATTCATCAAAAGTCCATGCATATCCGGCAGGATCTGCAGTACCTAATTGGAATTTTCCAACATTTGAAATAGCAGTCCATGGACTGTTACTTCTTACATCATCACCCTGAATGTTTAATAGGATAGGAGTGAAGCGCATATAGCCGCCATCTTCCATCAGCATTTGATAACACGCATTCACACCTCCCAGTGCATCAGTTTCTGTTTTCCAATATGATGAAGATGTTTGTGCATTAGGATTAACCTGGTCTAACTGTTTTTCGCAACTGCTCAATATAATTAACAGGCAGATTGCAATACTATATTTTAAATTGAACATTTTCATTTTGTAAAATTTAATGGTGAAAAATTAAAATCCTGCCTGTATGCCAATCATGATTGTACGTGGGTTCGGAAATGAACCATAATCAAAACCACGACTGAATAAACCATCGCTAATGAAATCAGGATCGTAACCTTTATACTTACTAATGGTTAACAGATTTTCGCCTGAAATATAAAAGCGCAATTTTGTTAGAAATTGTTTTTGAATAATGCTTGTTGTTGAAGGCAATGAATAACCTATTTGCGCATTTTGCAATCTTGCATAAGAACCATCCTCAACAAAAAGATCAGAGAACCGGTTATTGCCATTTGGGTCGCCGATGATAGGGCGGGGCACTTTTGTATCAGTATTTGATGGTGTCCAATAATTCAATTCATCAACATGCTGGTTACCATATTGGCCGGTCATCAATGCCTGGTAAACACCATTGAATACTTTGTTACCACCGCTGCCCTGTATGAAAACAGAGAAATCAAAATTGGCATAACCTGCAGAAAAATTCAGACCAAAATAATATTTGGGGATAGTGGTACCAAGATATGTCCTGTCGTTGGCATCGGTGATAATATAATTGTGATCTCCATTGTTATCAGTATTCTGTGCTTTAAAAATTACATCACCAGGCGCTGTTAATGTTGATTGGAAAGCATGGCCATCTATCTGATCCTGGCTTTGGAAAATGCCTTCTGTCTGATAGCCGAATAATTCGCCAACAGAACGGCCTACTTCTGTTTTACTGCCTGCACCATAAATTGGATTATTGGTACCTCCTAATTTCAACACTTCATTATGCAACGTAGAAAAATTAGCATTTATATTGTAAGTAAACTTTCCTGAAAGTTTTTTATAACCAAGTGTAACTTCAATACCTGTATTTCTTACAGAAGCCGCATTTGTAATGATTGAATTGGGAATAGAACCAACAGAGTAAGGCAGTGGCAAAGATGTAATAATATCTTTTGCTGTTTTATTAAAATACTCCACTGTTGCAGTTAAACTTTCGTTGAGGAAACCCATATCCAGACCTATATCTGAAGTTTGTGCAACTTCCCATTTTAAGTTGGGATCAGTTACAGAAACTGTTGCTCCACCTGGTGCAAAAATGTTTGCAAAATTGTAATTGGCATAGCTGTTTATATAAGATTGCCAATCATAGTAACCAAGGTTTTTCTGACTTCCCAACTGGCCCCATCCACCACGTAACTTAAGACTGCTGATTTGTGATGGGAGATGTAACCATTCTTCTTTATAAATATTCCAGGCACCTGCAAAACCTGCAAAATTACCGTACCTGTTTGTTGGAGCAAATTTTGAAGAACCATCCCGACGGAAATTTGCAGTAACTATATATTTATCATTAAAGTTATAATTGGCCCTGCCAAATAAACCTGTTGTTGTTGCTGTGCCTTTCCATTGTGTTATTGCATTGGAACCTGCAGCAGCAAAGCTGAATGTTTGAAAATCAAGGTCGCCATCGCCTACTGATTTACCTGATATCCATTGATTATAATCTTTTTGAAAAGAGTAACCGGCTAACAGGTCAAGTTTGTGTTTGCCTTTTACAAAATTATATGTGAGTGTCTGTTCAGTTAACTGTGTGTAAGGCTGACTGGTTGCATCAGTATATAAATACTGAGTGTTAATGTAATAGTAGCCCATATCGAAGCTGGGTTCATAGTGATAGTTTTCCCAGTCAGTCCTGTCATAACTTGCAGCAATTTTATAATTCAGGTTTTTTACAATTTCCAATTGTGCCCAGCCATTTAATAAAATCCTGTTGCGCTTGCTCCAGTCATCTACAATTTTATTAAGGCCAACAACATTGGCAGATATTGCCCGATGGATAGTTTGATCAGTGCCGGCGTAACCACCTTGCTTTGATGAATCATATACACCTACAGTTGGTATTGCAGTAAGCATAGCGGTAACTGTTCCTCCAAAAACAGCATGGTTAGCTGTGCCTGAATAGTTACCTTTTTTAGAACCCATGTAATTAATATTGATGCCATAACTAAACCTGCCTTTTCTGCCATACAATCCGGCGTTAAATGAATAACGATTATACGCCTGTGGACCTACCTGGTAACCGGTTTGATTGAAATAGTCAAGTGAAGCATTGTAATTAAATAATTCAGACCCTCCTGATAAACCTATGGTATAGTTTTGAATAACACCTGTCTTTAATGCTTCATCCTGCCAATTGGTATTTATATCAGACACATAATACGGGCTCGAAGGATCGTTGGCCGGAACCAATGAGAGCCCTGCATTATCTGTAGCAGCATTCACTACTTTCTGGTATTCTTCCCTGTCTAATACCGGAATTTTTTTAGGAACATTTTGTACGCCGGCATAGCCATTAACTGAGAATTTTGGTGTGCCACCTTTTCCCCTTTTAGTAGTGATGATCACTACACCAGTTGCTGCACGTGAACCATAAATGGCGCCTGCTGATGCATCTTTCAAGATTGAAATTGATTCAATGTCGTTAGGTGAAAAATCAAATGGGGCTTCTACTGGCACACCATCAATAATATATAGAGGGCTGTTATCGCCAAAGTTGCTGATACCACGAATTTTTACCTGCACATAACCACCTGGTTCTCCGGAACCATGAACGCTTACTCCTGCCACCTGGCCTTGCAGAATTTTTGCAACATCATAAGATGGATTCTTACTTGCTTCTGATACGTTCACCTGCGAAACAGAACCTGTTAGGTCTTTCTTCTTCACAGTGCCATATCCTACCACAACAACATCATTTAATGAGTTGGAAAATGAAGAAAGCATGATATTTAAATTGCTTTGCGAACCAACGATAATATTGGTTTTGGCATATCCTACACTTGATATCTCCAGTTCGTCACCTGTCTGTGCTTTAATAATAAACCTTCCTGCAGCATCGGCTGCTGCTGCAATCTTTGTTTGCTTGTTGGTAACCGTTGCTCCGGGTATAATGTTACCAACTGAATCTGTTACTTTTCCTGATACGGTTCCGGGGGTTTGTGCTTTTGCTCCTGCTGCGAGTAGCACGATGCTCATAAAAATGAATGCCGGTGACATTCTTAATAGTCGGATAATCATAAATGGTTGTTTTAAACAGTGTACCTGTCTGGTTTTTGAATTTGACAAATTTGGTTACAGTCGTTATTGTTATTTTATGTCATTAGTAAGACCCAAGGCAATCGAAATCTCTTCTATTTATAAATTGTATTTTATACAATTAAAATTTCCAAACGAAAAGCTAAGATAGAAGTATTTTTTTAATTGTCAAAAAAACAATTAAAATTTTTTATGCACAAAGATATTTTCTAAACCATAGTTTGTAATATTTTATAACTATAACATTAGCAATGTGATATATGCATTTTCTTTCACTGCTCGCCTGAATAGCGCCTTTGTAAACCCCGGAAAAGATTTCTTTGTATTTTGTGATTGTACACTTTAAAAGACAACTATTTATACTATCTGCTGAATAGCTTTTATATTAAATGTCACTGAAACAAATAAATGTATCAGTAATATTTTTTGTTTCATGCAGAAAATGCTGTTTTGTGGGCTTCTGAATAGTTTATATACTTGTTATTTTTTTGTCTATCTGAAAGTTTCAGTCAAAAATCAGATAAGTCCGGATTTAAAGAATGATTTTGTAAACTGCTATTGAAAACTTCAGCAGTAATGACAACGTTGCAACTTTTTTGTGATTAATCTTCACTACCATCCGGAAGTCCGAAAAAATAAATAGCCCATATTATATTTGAGGTGACAAAACTTCATAAATATATGGGACTATTTACTCGCAATAAAAGTAACAAGAAGCCAATTATAAAACA
>JAFDXI010000028.1 GCA_018268035.1 Bacteroidota bacterium
AAAGAGCGACAAGTCAATTTATGACACATTAGTTTTGTTTAAAGACAATATGATAACTGATAGTTTACAATCAGTAATTCTACATTCAAAAATTGTATTTGCAGATTCAGCAGAAATATCAAACAGGCTTCACTTTAAAACCTCTTTTATTGCAAACAGGATACTTCCATTAAACTTTGATAATGGGATTTTCTATATCAAAATTATCCCATTCGTTGTTCGTATGGAGAATAATGAAATCGCTTTTATTAATACAGGGACATGCATTGTAAGTTATACATTCAATGCAAAAACAAAATCATTTGAATTTTACAGAATAGCTTGTAGTGGATTATAAAACGACCCATCCCATCATCACTAAAACATAAGTGAACTCCAAATAAATATTCAAATAACTTCAAAAAAAATTTTCTTTTCTATCCTTTCTGCGGCGGCTTATTACCCCTGTTATTATTTTGGTTTTGCGGTGGACGGTTATTACCCTGTTGAGGTGGCCGGTTAAATTTTTGTTGTTGCGGTTTTTGTTGTACTTGTTTATTTTGTGGAGGCCTGCCTTGTTGTTGTGATGGCCTTTGTTTCTGGTTTTCTTTTTTCTTTTCCTGTCTTTGTTTATCGCGGTTGCGTTGAGAAGTTTTTTCCAGGTTGCCCAATGTCAAATGGCCTACTACATCTACAAAACTATGTTCAATTTCTCTTGATGTTGTAAGCTCCACCGGTTGCAGGTCTTCTACCTTAATACCTTTTAAGTTTTGTTGCTTTATTTCTTTTACACGACGAATGGTTAATGGATAATGTTTAGTGCCGCCCTGTATCACATACCACATCAGGTTTTTAAAAATATCTTTCTTGATTAAGATAGCTTGCCCTTTTGTTGTTTCAAGTGTGTCTGAATTATCAGGAAAATCCTGCAGGGCATCCAGGTATGTATCCAGTTCATAGTTCAAACAACATTTCAACCTGCCGCACTGGCCGCTGAGTTTGGTTTGATTGATAGAAAGATTTTGATACCGTGCTGCAGTAGTGGTAACACTCTTAAAATCGTTGAGCCAGGTGCTGCAACAAAGTTCACGGCCGCAACTACCGATGCCGCCTACTTTTGCTGCACCCTGCCTGATGCCTACCTGCCGCATCTCTATCTTCAGTTTAAACTCACCGGCATATAGTTTTATCAGCTCTCGGAAGTCAACACGGTCATCAGCTGTATAAAAAAAAGTTGCTTTTTTTCCATCGGCCTGTATCTCCACTTCTATCAGTTTCATATCCAGATTCAGGCTCCTTGCAATCACCCGGCTGGTGGTGAGGGCGCCCCGTTCACGAGCTTTATTTTTTTCAAACAGTTCAAGGTCTTTTGTATTGCTGGGGCGCAATATTTTTTTCATATCTATACCGAACTCGCTGATATTTTTTTTCTTCAGTTGCAGCCGTACCAGCTCGCCGGTGAGGCTTACTTCACCCACATCAAAACCATTTGTTCCTTCCACCGTCACCATTTCGCCTTTCTCAAAAAAATGAAGTGTTGCATTGCGATAATAATCTTTGCGGCTGCCCTGGTTGAAACTTACTTCCACCACTTTACAATCGTCACCGGCATCGCTGATGGGCATATTCCAAAGCCAGTCGTGCACATTCATGCGGTTACAACTGCCGGTATTGCACCCGCCATTACTTTTACACCCGTTAGGTTTTCCCGTACTACATCCACCACAGCCCATCGCTATTGAGAATTTTATTTTTCAAATAATGTGGAAGAAGATTTGGGTTACCGGCTTTTGGTCAGGCATTAAACTGCCGTTGCGTCGCAACACTTCAACAATAGAAATGCTGCTGATCGGGAGCGTATATATTCAAATAACGTTTTCAAACTTTAATCACGTTTATATTTTGAAATGCTCTTTGCATTGGAAACACTTGCTGCTATTGATACTTCAGTACAAGTGTGCGACGCAAGGGACGATGCCATAAAACCTTTTGCCGATCTCATCAAAATCCTTCTTCACATGCTGTAAATTTTTACAGCGTTAATTAGTCAAAATTAAGGCATTGTTTCTAATGATATGATACATTTTGATGGTAAGGGCATGGAATAACATTTTTGAAAAGGCATTGCGTTCGATGTAATAGATTGCTTTGTTGAGCTCTTCTATGATTGCCTGCTGCTGGCTGATTGTAGTGATTTTATTGAAGCGGCCTGCAAAATCCAGCTCTGATTCTGCAATGGAAAAACTATTGCCGGTGAGGCTGAGGCGGATGCATTGCTGTAATAAATGAATAAAATATAAGAGTAACTGTTTTTGTTTTTCACGAGGTAGCTCGTTGATTTCGCCAATCCATTTTACCTGGGCTGATGGCCCGTTTTTTAACGTTGCATTAAGCCATTCACGCAACAGGCTTTGCCAGTCTTCTGATGCATTTTGTAAGAGTTGCAAAGCCTCACGGTAATTGCCTTGCGACAATGCTGCCGTCTGTTGTGCTTTGTCTTTTTCTATGTGGCTCCTGCTGACTAAAGCTTCAGTGATTTCATTAATGTTGAGTGGATTGATCTTCACCAACTGGCAACGGCTGAGAATGGTGGGCAGGATTTGGTCTTCATTTTCTGCGACCAGGATGAACAAAGTATTTTCCGGTGGTTCTTCTATCAGCTTTAATAATTTGTTACCTTCTTTGCCGAGGTATTCAGGCATCCACATCACTAAGATTTTGTAAGCGCTCTCAAAACTCTTCAGGTTCAGTTTACGGATGATGTCGTTACATTCCCTTGCTGTGATATTGCCCTGTTGATTTTCTATACCGATAAACTGCAGCCAGTCATACACATTGCCATAAGGATAGTGACTGATGAACTCCCTCCATTGTTCTACAAAATCTGTACAGATTGGCTTTTCACCTGATTTTTTTGAAAATACGGGATAAGAAAAATGAATATCGGGATGCACATAATTATTTGCCTTTGAAAAACTGCTTTGTTTTTGCATGAAGGCATCTGCTTCATCGGGATTTTTTGGAAATACGGGTTTGATTTCTTCCACATCACCAAATAGTGAAGAAGCGCCATTAGAGCTACCCGGCATCATGCTTACATAAGCTGCAAATGCTATTGCCAATGGTAATGCACCACTACCTTCTTTGCCTAAAAAAAGTAAAGCATGGCTGAGGCGGTTTTGTTCAACCATTTCTAGCAAATGCGTTTTTACATTTTGCTGACCGATGATATCTGCAAACAACATGGAGCGAAGATAAGGGCGGGGATGTTATATTATTATTCATTCAGAAAGTTGGTAATAAATTACTTTTTTGCTGATGGCTTCATTTTAAAATATTATCATCACTACCATCCGGAAGTCCGAAAAAATAAATAGCCCATATTATATTTGAGGTGACAAAACTTCATAAATATATGGGACTATTTACTCGCAATAAAAGTAACAAGAAGCCAATTATAAAACAAAT
>JAFDXI010000029.1 GCA_018268035.1 Bacteroidota bacterium
AGCATCCCTGACGAAAATTTATACAAAAAATTCAAGGCTCCTGATCTCCTAATTCATCTTGCATGGGCGGGACTACCCAATTATAAGAAACGATTTCATTTTGAGCATGAACTACCCAATCAGTATAATTTCTTAAAAAAGCTAGTGGAAGACGGCCTAAAAGACATGACCATTGCGGGAACATGCTACGAATATGGTATGCAAGAAGGTGAGCTTTCAGAAAAACTACCCGCACTTCCCACAAACTCTTACGCAATTGCTAAGAATTGCCTGCGTATTTTTCTAGAACAATTACAACTAGATCATCCCTTTTCCTTGAAATGGACGCGCCTTTTCTATATGTACGGCAAAGGCCAAAACCCAAACTCCATTCTTGCACAACTGCAAACCGCACTAGATCAAAATCTCGAAACATTCAACATGAGTGGCGGCGAACAAATTCGGGACTACCTACCTGTTGAACAAGTCGCAAAGAATATTGTTAGTATTGCACTCCAGAATAAAGTAACCGGCATCATAAATTGCGCCAGCAACCAGCCGATTACTATCAAAGAATTAGTAGAAAATTATTTACAAAAGACCGGTTCAAAAATCAAACTAAATCTAGGCTTTTACCCCTATCCAGATTACGAACCATTTATATTTTACGGAAATAATCAAAAATTAAAAAGTATTACAAAATGAGTAACCCTATCGAAGAATTCAAATCCGAGTGCAGCACAAGAGTAGCGGAATATGCTGCAAATATAGAATTAAACAATGCAGCAAAGGCATTTAATGAGGTGTCCAACAGGGAAAAATATTCCTATAACTTCAGTTGGATGGGTCGCCCGATCATTCAATATCCACAGGATATGATCGCAATGCAGGAACTAATTTGGGACATTCAACCTGACATTCTGATAGAAACAGGCATTGCACATGGAGGGTCGCTTATATTTTACGCATCTCTGATGGAGCTTATTGGCAAGGGTGAAGTGTTGGGTATTGACATAGATATCAGGGCACATAATCGTGCCGCGATTGAAGCGCATCCAATGGCAAAAAGAATTAGTATGATTCAAGGTTCAGCGATTGACGAAAACATCGTTGATCAAGTGAAAAAGCACGCCGCCGGTAAGGAAGTTGTTATGGTATGCTTGGACAGCAATCATACTCACGAACATGTCTTGCGCGAATTGGAATTATATGCACCGCTAACCACGGTAGGAAGCTATTGTGTCGTATTTGATACAATTGTTGAAGATATGCCAAGAGCAATGTATGACCGCCCCTGGGATGTAGGCAACAATCCAAAAACGGCTGTTTGGGAATATTTAAAGTCTCATTCTGAGTTTGAAATTGATAAACAAATAGACAACAAGCTACTCATTAGCGTTGCTCCGGATGGATACTTAAAGCGAATCAGTTAGCTATGAACACTCCCTTAGTGAGTATTGGAATCTTGTCTTATAACCGACCAGATGATCTGGTACGTGCTATAGAATCAGCGATAAATCAAACTTACCATAATCTTGAAATCATTATCTCAGATAATGGGTCAGATGACCAAAGATGTGCAGAAATTATTTGGGAATACGCCAAACAGGATGGTCGGATAAAGCCGTATGTTCATGAAATAAATAGAGGTCCACAATTCAATTTTAAATTTTTGACCGAAGTTGCTTCCGGTAAATATTTTTCGTGGCTTGCTGATGATGACGCTCTAACTAATAGTCAAATTTTAGATTGTGTGGAAATTTTGGAAAATGAGTCTAAAGTAATAATTGCTGCATGTTCTCCACTAATATTGGAAAGCAGAATGCCTATAAAGTTCAATTATGTTCCACATACATTTGGACTATCCGAACCCAAAAGGCATATAATATTGATAAGAAGCCTATTTATGGATATCAATCTATTCTATTACGGCCTAATACGCTTGAAAGAATTAAGATTATGCAATCTACATTTCAAAAAATTATTTGGAAGTGATTTATTATTATTGCTAGAACTACTAGAGTATGGTGATATTTTTATCAATACTAATAAACCGGGCTATTTGTATAACATCCACGAAGGACAAACAAGCACAAAACCAACCCGCTATAGAGATATAACCTTAAAAAGCGGAGCAACTTTTGAAGAAACTGCATTCTTTTTTTCAGCATACATTTATAGGATGGTAGAAATTATACTATCATCAACAAAATTATCAATAAGAAATAAACATTTGAGCATTATAGAAATATTTAGCCAATATTATCGGACTAATAGATTTCATTTGATCAAGTATGACCTCAGGATAAACAAGCTACTTCAAGCTTTCAAGAGGCTTTTTTTCAAAAAATAGAATGTGAATACATATTAAAATCTAGGACATTGGTAAATTTTCCGGCTATCTCTGTTGCTCAAATTATTTAAGCCAGAATAACGAACACTAAATTCAAACGCACCGTTATGATTGATATATTGCCCGAGATTTGAAATGGTATAATCGTAGCTTGCCATTAGCCTTAATCCCTTCCATTCGTACCCGCAAGTAAAAACTAATGCATCATTCCAGCGATTATAAATTCCCGCAAGAAGGTACGAGTTTATTGCCATTGTACCGAAATTTGTTTGGACTAAACTACCAAAAATAATCTGATAGGCTCCATTTTGCTGCGTATAATAAACCGCTGGATTCACAATTAAACCGTAATGTACTTTGTACAAAAGATCAATATTCGCCGTTGGCCGTATCCCTAAAGTATTACTTTCATTCAAAAATGTTTCTCTTGGGCTATTTAAATGCAACACAGATATACCGGCTTTCAAATACACATATTCATTAGGAAAAGATGCATAGTTAATTCCGAGTCCGAAATCAGTGTAAATTGCTTTGCCGGACAAATTCCTTTCATGGTTAGATAAGGTAGTATTGAAATCTGACCCATCCCATTGAGCATCAAAACTAAGTTTAGCAAAGTCCACACTCCGTTGAACATAAGCACCAGAAACCCCCATTGACAACATGCTTGTTTCTCCTAAGTGAAGGTGGTAGGCTATAAATCCTCCTATATTAGTCATTGCCAAATTCCCATCGCCAGCTCTATCTGAGAGTGCAGCCAGCCCAAACCCCAGCCAATTTGTATGCTCCTTATTGCTTAGTAATTGCAAGTCGGCTTGTACCGAAAATGTATTAAATGGGACAGGTACGCCGCCCCATTGGGATCGATAATTTGCAGACACCCTGTAATCTTTGTCTGACATTAAGCCCGCGTTTGCCGGTGATGTCAATAGTGGGCTATTGTAAAATTGAGAAAAGTGGATTCCTTGGGCTGACAATTCGAGAAACATCCCGACTACGAGGCCAACAGAAATACAAAAGACTTTAAGGCTAAATAATTGGCGCATGTCGGTTAACGTAGTAAGTTGATATTCCCTTTTTTAGTTTCGCTAGAACCATCAATAAATTTCGCCGACAATACATAAGCGAATACGTCGATATCCTGAGCTTGTCCCCGAAAAGTTCCATCCCATCCTTGATTTAAATCAGCTGTTTCAAAAACCCTTTGCCCCCATCTGTTGAAAATTACTAAATGTACAGAAACGATGCCGGAACCTCGAATCAATAGCAGGTCATTTTCATGGTCCCCGTTGGGTGTAAATGCTGTGGGTATTCCAACAAATTTTTTTACAACCGCCTGTACGGTTTGACAAATAGTATCCGGGCAGTTCCCATCATTACTCACAATTAAACAAACATTAAAATATCCATTTTTCAAGAATAGATGGCTGGGATTTGCAACTGAACTAGTACTGCCGTCTCCAAAATCCCACAACCATTTGCTAACATTTGCGCCACTACTTTGAAACAGAATTGGCGTGTTAGCTTGTGGCGGATTTGGTGAATAAGAGAAAGATGCAATAGCCGTTGGAATAACAATTACGTTGAACGTGTCCGAAAAATCGCAGCCTTTTCCGTCTGAAACAGCCACATAATAGGTAGTTGATACCATGGGAGAGGCGACAACTGAGCTCTTCGTTGTATTGTTCAACCCGTATGCCGGAGACCACGAAAAATATTTTCCAGTTGTTTCATTGAGCTGAATGGAATTCCCGGAACAAATGGTAGAATCGCTACTAGACCCCTTGTAATTAAAAATTTGTATCGACTTTGTTACCGAAAAAACACACCCAGTTGAATCAATAACAGACAAGGTAACCTGATAAACACCTTCTCCTGGGAATACAAATTCTGGATCCTTTTGAAGTGAGTTTCCAAACGAAGCAAATGTCCAATTGTAGCTAGTTCCCCAATTCACTAGAGGCGTAAATTGAACTTTATAACAGCCCGTTAGCTTAAAACTAAAATCTATTGTAAGAGCATTGTCTTTAAAGGTATCAACCAGGCTTGATATTTTAAGATTGGATATGCTTAATCCGGAGTTTCCGGATTGGGCATCCATAGCATTATTGAACTGATTTATATTTACACCATACCTGCCACCCAAAGCCGAAAAAGATATAGCCGTTGGCATTAATAATGGTGACACCCAAAGTGCACCTCCGCCACCGCCACCGCCAGGGCCTAGAATCAAATTGGAAAAAGCCGCCGAACCAATAACATCTGCTCCATGCCCGCCATTTGCACCCACTTCAATATTTCCACTAATGGAGTTACAATCTACAAGAATTGTTCCTCCGGCTCCTCCACCACCCATTCCATCGGTACATGGGTATGCCCCCACAATGTTGGTACACAATGCACCATCTATTCCATTTGCAACGATAACACCATTTGTAGCAACAATGTTTCCTGCATGAAGAAATACAATTCCACCGCCTGAACCTCCATCACTATTTGTCTGATCATTACTATGACCTGCCCCTCCGCCACCACCCAAAAAAATTCGATTTGAACTGCCAGCTATTGCTAGTCCAACCCCTCCCATACCACCAGTAACATTAGCAGTTGTTGGCGGACATCCTGCGTAATTTCGGCCGCCAATTCCCCCCGTTCCACCATTGCTTCCTCCGCCGCCCCCTGCATTATGTGCATTACCGCCTCCGCCGCCATTGGCAGCCGCCCCCCTTGCGAATGATCTAAAAATACTGAGATTTGAAATACCCTCTCCCTTTTGAGCACTACTATCAATGTTCGGCGGGTTAAAATAGTCCGGATAATTGCAAATCACATTTGAACTGTAAGTAGCTCGGTAGCCCTTTCCACCACGAAAACCCTGTCCACTGACATCAATACTGTCTGAAAGGTACAAATTATTTTCTACATTCAGCGCAAACACCCCACCCTTGACTCCATTCCATGGTTTAGCCTTCAACTTGTGGTTTATTGAATAATTTTTAAAAGATGGAATGGTCACAAACTGTACTTTACCTTGTGGGATATCATAATTTCTTTGCACTTTATATAGTAGTGAAATGATGTTCCCACTAACTGACTTTATCACGTTTTTTTCATAATTACCGGCACCGTTATAATTAGATATTGTACCAAAGGTTTGTGAATTGGAAGAGTCTATATCGGCGCCCTTCATTTGAATCATGAGGATGGTGTCGCCAGGTTTAAAACCCTGAGAAGAATCAACTAAAAAAGAATTGCCGCACGGCCCTGCCGATACTACAGCAGCATACTTATTAATAACTGATAATGAAGGTGGTGTAGGTTTTATAACAAGTTTACACAAAGAGTCTATTTCCTGCGAATTAAGTGTTCGGTTATATATACGCACTTCGTCCATGACACCTTTAAAAAAAGCAGGGTCAAGACCACACC
>JAFDXI010000002.1 GCA_018268035.1 Bacteroidota bacterium
CATTAGCGTTGAAATGCTCCTTCGCTGGACCGTTTATCGGAGCGTGACGGATTAAGCAGCTTTAATCTTTGAGCTTTCATTTTCTGGAGCATATTGTTTCTTTCTGGTAGGTATTTTTCATGTCCTGCCAGGAGGTTGATGCACCGGAATTGTACCGGCCTTTTGACCCAAATGAGGGTGTTTGGGGGAAATTGGTTTTTACGTATTGCTTAGGACGCTTCCTATTGTTTTCGGGTTTTTTCGGCGAAATTTGATGATGCATTCTTCAAAACTATCCGGCTTTTTCACGAGTAATATTCAGGCCTCAACTGAGGAAATAGAAGCTCTCCTGGAAAATTGTACACGAATGGAGTTGAAGCGAAATCAGTTTGTCTTGCGAGAAGGGGAACATTGTGCCCATACATTTTTTGTAGAGCAGGGCTTGCTTCGGCAATTTTCTATTGATACCAAAGGCAAGGAACATGTGCTGTCATTTGCACCGGAATATTGGTTTGTTTCCGATCGGGAAAGTGCGTATTTCAAACAGGCTTCCCGCTATTTTATTCAAGCTTTGGAGGATACCGTAGTGTTGTTGATTGATGAAGCGTTTATCGACCAAATGGTCAAGAAGTTTCCTGATTTTTCGGGTTTCAACACACGATTGCTTCACAATCATATTCGGCATTTACAGAACAGAATCAATATGCTTTTGGGTGCAAGTGCCGAAGAACGCTATCTGGAGTTTGTAGCGATGTATCCCGATATTCTGCTCCGAGTGCCTCAGGCTATGGTAGCATCTTATTTGGGTATCACTCCGGAGAGCCTCAGTAGGGTACGGAAAGATTTAGCTACCCGAAATTTCAAGGGTAGGTAAAAAACGAATTTTCCCAATGTTGCTGCTGCGTTGATAGGAGAATTGTACTATCCGTTAGGTAGCTTGGTGATGTGGCGAAAATTTAGCAAAAAAATTCGATAGAAATACATCGGCTCAATCTTGCGGTTCTGCTCAATAGTAGCGCTTCAGCAGCCATATTGCCAACGGTTTGGGTATTGCCGAAGTGGCGGATTATCAGCACTAAAGTTCAATAGAATTACTGCTGTTGAATTTAGCACAAATGCTTCATAGTAGCACTTCTGCCGCCATTTTGGCAATACCTTGTTATAGCCAGTGGTTCTGTCCGTTTGTCTTAGCAAACCATTGTCAGTATTGAGTTTCAGTGTCATTGTCGTGTCGCCTGTGCGTTGCGTTTTTTATTTTTTTGAAGGGTCGGAAAATTTTTAAAACCATTTTTTTTGTGTTGGCTTTGCAAGCTCTTTTGCAAACTTTGGCTTGTGTGCCAGCTTGTGCGGTTTGCAAATGTGCTTGCAAAATGCGTGGGCTTAAAACACAATCTTCACATCTTCTTTATAATTCTGCAATGTTCCATTTAGGCTGGCTGTCCAACCGTCAATAAATACTTTCCCGTTTTTAATGGCGTTTGAATAATCGTCACTTGTGATTTTCTCGCTGTTGGTTATGTAATAATGATTGCCGATTTTGTAAATGCAATCTTTTACCACTTCTTCGGGAATTTGTGTTGGCTCGTCTAAACCAACGGTGAAAATCATATTGTAAATGCGACTAAAAGCGTCTGTGTCATTTTCAGTAATAGAAATTTGCCCTTTGTCATCTACTTTCAGTTTTGGGGCTTCTACACTGTCAAATACTTTAAAGCCAATATCAGGAACTAGTTTTTTATCTTCCTCGAATAATTCGTTTTTGCTGTTTTCGGCTTCAACATCTTTGACTATTTTGTCTCCTGCTCTTTTCAAGCGTTCTATTGTAATGCTTGAAATAACTGGCTCCAAATTGTTTGCAATACAAAAGTCATACGCTTCTTTTTTCTTTGCACGGTCAATAGGTTCATCTATCTGACAAAGTATATATCTTCTATTGCCACCGTCTTTATTTAACTCCATTACTGCGTGTCCTGTTGTTCCCGAACCCGCAAAGAAATCAAGGATTATTTCATCATCATTTACAAGAAAATTAATCAGGTATTTTATAAGTGAAACAGGTTTTGAAAAATCAAATACTTTGCTTCCAAACAAATCTTCAAGTTGACTTGAAGCAGTTTCGTTGGTATCAATGTTACCGTTTTCTTTATCTAATAGTGGACTTATTATTTTATCTCTAATATGATTAGTAGGTGTCTTATAGCTTTCATCTTCAAAACGCTGAAACCTTACGGAGAACTTTTTAGATTTTACAATGAATGTCGTTCCCTTTTCTATTTCTTTGTTAAGAAAAGATTGTTGCCATTTAAATCTACCCTCAATTGATAAGTCTTTGTTAGAAACCTTGTCTTTTATTTCAATCGTTTCTAATAATTTGACTCTATGGTAAGTGCCTGCTTGATAAACTCCATCTTCCAAGTTGAATTTAATTTTTTCCTTTGGAATAATTAAATGACCGACCTTGTTCCCATCATTTAATAAAGGTTGGTCACCACCATCAAGTTCTTCACCAAAATACTTATAACTGTTCTTATTTTTTTCGTAGCATAAAATATATTCGTTGGTCTTCCTTGATTTATGAGATAATGCTGGAGGAGTTGCCGTTTTAGTCCAAGAAAAGATTTCAACGAAATTTTCTTCTCCAAAAACATCATCGCAAAGTAATTTCAAATTGGCTTGCTCGTTGTCGTCAATACTTATAAAAATTGCACCATCATTGCTCAAAAGGTCTCTTGCTAATAATAGACGAGGATACATAAAAGCTAACCAACCATTATGGCTCTTTTTAGTTTTAAAGCTAAAATCCATTCTTGCAAAATCACTTTCGCTCAAGTTTGCTAATCCTAATACCTCCGCTTCTTCTTTGTCGAATCTATCAGGGTAAACAAATTCGTCTTTTTCAGTATTGTATGGTGGGTCTATGTATATACATTTGACTTGACCACTGTAATGATTCTTTAGAATTTTCAGACTGTCAAGGTTGTCGCCTTTTAGCACCAAATTTTCTGTTGTGTCAATATTCTTGCTCAATGTGTTATTCAGGCGTAATTCCTTTTCTGTTTTCTGAGCATATTTAGCCCTGGCAAAGTTTCTGCCTACAAAGTTTAAGCCGTAACCGTTTAC
>JAFDXI010000030.1 GCA_018268035.1 Bacteroidota bacterium
CAATTCAATTCGGGTAAATTATGGTAATCCCACCGCTGTAGCCCAAACTCTTCCCAAAATACCTTTACAAAAAGTTTGCAAACACCCACTGATGTATAAATTTAAAGGTTGCCAGGTGAGATTTTTTACCCAATATTGTTCATTAACTATGCTATTTTGAACTGGGTGAAATATGAAAATAGACACAATAGAAATTCCGAATAAAAATTTGTTGCAAAGACAGTTTGAGGTGGTGATAGACTAAAGGAGGTTAATACAAAGCGAAGAAGGTATAACAACTGTTGTTGAAAACTGAAAAGACGATGCAATTTCTCCTGCGCGGTATATGTATTTCTGATTACTTAATACGGGAAGAACTTTGTTTGCGTTACAGCAGGCGGGATCATCTTTGTTACGATTGAATAATTCCAATGAAATCGGAAGTAACGGAATTCTTGATTTAATGCTCGTTTTTAAGCCAGTTTGTGAATATCCAAAACTCATTATCTATTCCTATCTAAATCTCGGTTCGTTTTAGTTTTTCACCATCGGCATAAACGAGGCCGATTAAGCAACAAATATAAGCCCAAACAATATATTCAGCAATTGAACAGGTTGTTTATCAGGATATTGAGAAGATCCCAGTAAGTAAATTTTTAAACTTAGGTGAACTCACTGAATCACTTACTGAGATTTGGAAATTTTTGGAGTGATTTGACTGGTCAATCGTCTTTGATTAAAAACCCCGGTATTGCCGGGTTTTTTAAAGCATAATCTTATTTATCTTTTGTGATTTCCGCCGTACTCATGACTTGTTTGCAATCCAGCCTGCGGCCAAACAAATCATGACAACGGCGGCTGCTAAAATCAAAGGTGCATTTCAATTCGTTCCGGCAACATGCCGTAACATCATGCAACCACTGGCCGTTACGAAATCAAATGACAGCCTTTCCAAAATATCTGGCGACCGACTGAAATCAGTAATATTTCTATACGTCATAAACTTTGACTATAAAATAAAACGAAATTATAACCATAAAAGCCGGACGAATGATACCTTAAATATCTTCACAATAGCCTTACCAGGAAATATCGTCAACTCTTGACAACTAATGTTAAGTTAAGTCTATTATGATGCAATAAATTTTCCCACAAAGCTACGTAGTTCACTAAAGAAACACTTTGTGTATTCATTTGTGGGCTATACGCCAGTTTGATAATGCCTATCTATTTGCCCAACTAAAAATAGGTGTGGATAATTTCGTCCGCGATGCTTATTAATTACTAATGGATACTATAATGCCGATTGAGCTTTTAATAAATGCTGCCCTTAGATGGCAACACCGAGAGTTGCTTTTGGATAAGTATTTTATGGAAGTATAATTATTGCATTATAGAAAGTTGTTAAACTTCCTTCTGCTGGCAACGACAATAATAAAATTCCTGATTTCCTTCAGTAATCGCAATTTATTTGATTCCCACTTTCATTTTTTCATAGCATCGCCTGTTGCGACGCAATACGTTTATCGTTCCGCTCATACTTCATCAGCTATATTTATACATTTCATTGCAGAAGCCACTCATTCGCACCCTGCCGCAAAATTATTGAACTGTTCCGATCAGGAAAAGGTCTTCGCCACAGTTCTTTCCGCACAAAGCCTTCAGCTTGCCTCCGGTTTTCAAAAAAATCTCCACCAGGACACCTGTATGCATTGCATCATGGGGTAGTATTTTTTTGAAAAACCTTGTCCTTCCTCCACAGTTCTAATGGCTGGTCGCTAAGGGTAAATGAGCGGGCGGCGCAGCCGACTGAGGTAAACACCCTCACAGGTTGACAGCAGTTTCCCGTTTCGCAGCAACCTTATTATTAATTATTAAAAACAAAAGTTATGGAACTGACAGGAAGAGTAACCGCAGATGCGAAAGTTACCGAAACAAAGAACGGAAAAAAAGTGACCAATTTTTCCATTGCTATCAATGATCGTTACAAAACCAAAGAAGGCGAAGTAAAGGAAATAGCAACATTCGTGAATTGCGCCTACTGGCTCAACACCGGCATTGCACCCTATCTCACCAAAGGCACATTGGTAGAACTCTATGGCCGTATTGGAGTAAACGCATGGGTGAACGCAGCAGGTGAAGCCAAAGGCGCATTGACCTTTCAGGTAAGCAAAATTAAACTGCATGGCAAATCCGGCACAGCAGAAAAACAAAACGTGCCTGCAACCACAGCAGTTACAGAACCGGCAGACGACCTGCCCTTTTAACGGATAGCATCCCGTAAGGATGCGGGATGCTACACTTTTTTAAATCATCATTTTAATCAATCTAAAAATTTACAGTTATGGCTTCTAATATTCATTTTGATACAGCATCCGGTGAATTTGCTTTCTACTCCGTAAAAGAAAAGGCGTGGTGGGACGGTGGACAAATTTCAGACAAGCATGAAGACAGTGCAACAGTATTGAAGAAAGCACATTTGGACTTTCCGGTAATGAAAGCCCCCGACACTTATGTATTCCCCTCCGG
>JAFDXI010000031.1 GCA_018268035.1 Bacteroidota bacterium
CATCAACAATAAATAATCTTAGCACTCCATTATAAACTTCCTTTACATTTTCTTTTGATATTTTGCCTTTGAAAAATCTGTAATTCTCAACCAAACGCAAAGAGTATTCCCCAACTGGCTCAATTCCTTTTATTAGATTGATTAAAGTTTCTTTATCCCTTTTGGTAAGCAATAGTTTGTATCGTAATTCACTTTCTTCTTCAGGATTAAGCAAATAGTAATTCTGTAATTTGGTGAAGTTGGTATCTATATCAACATCGTTGACCCTTATAAATTCAGATAAAGCAATTATCAATAATGAAACTGTGCTTAAACGCTGTTGTCCATCAATAACCAATAGTTTAGGTACATCAGAAACGGTGTGTATGTTTTCTTGAAAATATACTACTGAACCAATAAAATGCCCTTGTGCAGCTCCATCTGTGCTTACCTTTAAGATGTCATTGAATAGTTTATTGCATTGTGGCAACAACCAACTGTATGTACGCTGGTAGATTGGAATTACAAATTGTTTAGGACCTTTTATTACGGTTAATAAGTTTGCTGATTTTGCTTGCATTTATTTTTAATTAGATTTTTATTTTATAGAAACCACAAATTGACTGTACCAAACTCTGGTATGTATGGCTGTTTAAAGTGGGAAAATATTTCTGCCACCATTTCGGGGTAAGCTATTGTTACTGGTATGTTTTGTTGGCTTACACTTTTCCAATACATACGGCTGAACTGATATACTTGGTCTATTAACTTTTTAACGAGTTCGGTATCTTCTAACAATTCTAAATGAGTAGATGTAAGTTTGATTTTTACAGGAAAATGATACTCCTTGTCTGCTACTGTACTATCAGGTTTGTACCTGGTATTGTTGAATAAAAGATATTGCCTTTCTGCCATACGGATATAAGTACCACTGTAAGGCATATACTTGTTTGTACTGGATGTATCAAATGCCAATAGTTCTTTGCTGACTGTTTTATTAATGGTAACAACAATAATAGGAATAGGCAGGTTTAAGCCATTGTAAAGCATATCCATTATTGGTTTTAATTCTCTTTGGCTTATTACCTTGTAAAAGTGTATTATTATTCTTGTTGCCTGCGGTTTGCTCTTATGGAATGTTTCAACTGCTTCTCTAATTGAGCCTACTAATGCAGACAATTCTTTCTGGCCGAAACAAGTAAAGTTTTTAAAACGCCCTGTATTATCAAAACAAAAAGCTGAACCGATAAAGTTTGTTTTCTTTGTTCGGCAATAAAAAGCCCCTACACCGATTATTAATTCATCGTCAACATCTTTTACCAAACGCCACGGAATGCCCCCCAATTTGGCTAAAATAGCTGCCTGTATGTTTGGCAAGAACAGTGAGAAAAATTGATTTTGTTCTAACTGCCTTGTTTCTTTATTCCATTTCCTGATGTTGTTTTTATAAATAACCTGTGAGTAGTAACCTTCGTGCAAAAACATTTCTTTCATACGATAGTAAATACCTTTTTTGGTGCTATCCTTATCAAACTTTGGAATGGGTGAAATGTAAATGGCACAATACTTTGTGTTATCTGCTTTATTACGAAGCCTAAGAACTTTGTAAATATCCTCTACTGGATGAGTAAGGGTATTAAAAATAATATTCTGTGTTTCATCAATAAAGAAAGGCTGATGTATGAAGTCTTGTAGATTAGGATGGGTTTTAAAGCCGTTTTCAAAATATGATTTTACTAACTCATAATCGGGTTGGCTGTCTTTGTGATAAATGAAAAAGAAAACAACATTATTAGGTGCTGGTATAGGTTCGCAAGGACCATATTCTTTAAGGTCAAATTTTGGTGTATCACCTGTATTTGTACCAAATTGTAACTTATTTGAAACATCGGTAAGGTTATCAACTGTAGCTGTGTAGTTTTTGATATACCCTCCTTTATCAATTGGTAAGATTGCTCTGAAAGTATCATTGTTTAGATACTTATCGTAAAATTCGTTGATTGGCTTAAAATAGCGTGGGTAGCGGTTTTTGTTGTCGGGTAATTCATAAGTAATACTGTATTGCTGATAAAGTGTATTGCCAATGATTGGGAAGATTTTATCTAAATGCAGTTTTTCTCTTGGGTCTAATTTTTCCCACAAACGTATTATTCCATTGCTGCTGACTAAATGCAATTGTCTCATATCAAAACCAGGCATTTCTTTTAAACTCTTATTGCCTACCCTTGAAGTGCCATCATATGAAACAACTAATTCAAAGCCTTCAGTAACATTGCAATGATTGACTTTTAAAGTGAACTTATCATAAAGAACATAGCCGTCTCTTTTTTCTTCTGTATTTAAAAACCATACTTCAATATCGTCTGTAAAATTACGTTGCATAATGTGTGCAACACCATTACGGAAATAAGAATAAATTAGATGTTTGAAATAATGCAGTGCCAGATTAGGATTTTGTTTAATATCTATTGTGAGTAAAAATGAATTTTCTTTTGGAGTGCCAAAGTCAGTATATATCCTATTGTTTTCAAGGTATTCCAGTTTAGTCATTTTGTCCCCAACCAATTCCTTTACTTCATCATCTAAATACAAGCCATAAAAACCCTGCTGCTTGCCAACAGAAAAAGGTAATGTAATTTCACTTACAGGAGTGCTGAATGGGATTATATTTAACTGAAGAGATTGTTGCATTGCTTACATTTTGTTTCTTTATTTTATTAAAAATCTACCTCCAATAAATGCCCATTTTCTTTGAGCCATTTTTTAGCTTTTAAATAATTAGGTACTTGTATTGAAAGTATATTCCAAAAACGTGGTGTATGGTTATTTTCCATCAAATGCACTAACTCGTGTGCAACCAAATACTCCAAAACATACATCGGTGCTTTGATAATACGCCAATTGAAAATGATATTATTTGCAGGTGTGCAAGAACCCCAACGGTATTTCATTTCGGAGGTTTTGAACTCATTATATATTACACCTAAGTTCTTTGCAAAATTGGTTGCTAATGGTTCAATTAACTTTAATGCTTGATGTAAGTACCATTGTTTGAATAAAGCATTAGCGTTTGGTTGATTGGCTTTTGAAATTCTAAATCTTTGTTCAAACTCAACACCTTCAATTGCTTCATCAACCACCAATAACTGATAGTTTTTACCCAAATACAATAAAGTTTCACCTGAAATAAATTCTTTGGTTTGTGTATCAACTGGGTACTTCTGTGTATGATTAATTTTTTCTTTAAGCCACTGTTTTTTTGATTGCAATACTTCTTCAATTTTTTGAGTAGAAGTATTCTCTGGAGCACGGACAATAATTTTCCTGTCACGTTCAACAGTGATGTTAAGCGTCTTGCGTTTACTATATTTTATTTCATATTCAAACTGCATTAGTCCGTAACGATTTTAAAATGATTAGTTTTTGCCAACTCCATTATTCTTGAAATCAATTCATTTCTTTTAATTACTATGTTGGGTAATTTGTTGAAGTCAGGTGATAATAACATCTTCTGCAACTCTGCTTTTAGTTTTAGCTGTGCCGGTGTGCTATCCCAAAAGCCTGTCAATTTTATTTCGGTAGAAACTAAATTGAAAATATGCTGGGTTAGATTTACGTTTTGTGCAATTTCTTCATCTGTTAATTTTCTATTGTCAAATAGGTATTCCTTAAAAGAATTGAAGAAAGGCATATGCTTTTTGCGGTCTAAACCGTAGGTTTCTTCCTTTTCCCTGTTCTTAATTTTCTCCCTTAGTTTTTCTAACTCTTCATAAATGGCTTTCCAGTTGCCTTTGAAGTTTTCTAAAATCTCCTCTAAGGTTTTGGCAAATGAGGCAAACAATGCAGGGTCTTCATCCAAATTAATATCAATGTAATGGCGAATGGCGTGTTCAACTTCTGCTGCTTTTGTTTTTTCTCTTTTCTTGGTATTTACTCCCTTTTGAAAATCTTCTGCAATAATTGATATTGGTGCAACTGTTTGTTCTAAGCCTCTACTCTTTAAAAATTCATCTGCAATACTTCTTAATTTTGGTGGAATACCTTTCATACTGAAACGACCATCCCTAAAGTGTTTGAGTGCTAATTCGTTTATTTCAGTAAATGTTTTCCAGTCATTAAAAAAGTCTAATGCTTCCTTTCGTGGCAGAACATCATTAAAACAAGTGGTTAGCTTCTTATAAAGTTTTATATACTCAAATCGTATATCCTCATCATAGAACACATCAAAGAAAGCATCGCTATCTGACAGGTCTTCCAAACCTTGTTGCTTTAAATATTCCCAAATGTCTTTATGTGCTTTTATAAGTTCGTTTAGTTCTGCTTCATCGTTTGAAATACAACCTAAAATTTCTTGAATTTCTTTTTCGGCATAAGTATCTAAGGCTCGTTTTAAATGATGCCCAACGCCAACATAATCAACAATAAAGCCTTTGTTTTTGCCTTCTGGACCAATACGGTTTACCCTTGCTATGGTTTGTAATAGATTGTGTTCTATAATAACTCTATCTAAATACATTACCTGCTCAATAGGTGCATCAAAACCAGTGAGCAACATATTGTTTACTATGATGATACCTACATTGCCATTTAGGGCTGTATCTTCTTCATCTGTTTTGCCAAATGGAAGTTTGAAACGCTTAATACTCTTTTTGTGATAATCACCATTTGTAAAAGCCTTGATATGCAAAGCATCGTTGTGACTGCCCGAAATAACTACTGCTACCTCTAATTGCTTTAACATTTCAATATTTACTTTCATTGGATTGTTGATTTCCAATTCAGCAATTTTTTGTTTTAATGCTTCTTCAATGGCTACTTTATACCTTACTGCTGCTTCACGACTATTGGCAACGATTTGAGCCTTAAAACCACCTGTAAAGATTTGCACTACATAGTGTGTTACCATATTCTTTGCTTTATCGCTTATGGTTTCAATGGCTTCTAAATAAGCATCACGACTGCCAAAACCTAAAATCTGTAAGCGTTCTGTTAGTTGATAATCACTAAATACATCTTCAAACTTTTTGTCCATTCCTTTCTTATCAGGAATTTCAGCATTGTGTGTAAAGCCTTCATACACTATTTCTAAAGTAACACCATCATCAATTGCCTGACGCATTGTGTACTTATCAATGTAGTCTTTGTATTTCTTTTCTGTTTTGCCTGTTGGTGTGCCTGTAAAGCCTATTGAAGTTGCATTGGGTAATGCCTTATCTAAATTAGCTGCAAGCAAAGAGTATTGAGAACGATGGGCTTCATCGGTCATTACTAAAATGTTGGTATTGGGGTTTAATTCGGGGAAAATTTGCAAGCCTTCCAAATCTCCATTTTCTTGAAACTTATGGATCATTGCCATTACCAAATCTGAATTATCGTTGCTTAATAATTCCTTCAAACTCTTACCGTCTGGTGTGGCTTTCGGATTAATAAAGTTTGCATTTTTTATAGTGAACCCTATGCTGTGTCCTGTTTCTGATAGTTGTTCCTCCAGTTGTGTTCTGTCGGTAATAAATACAATTTTCCAAGATTGCAAAGCTGGTTTTAATCGCATTTCACGAACCATAAACATCATTGTTAATGATTTGCCCGAACCTTGTGTGTGCCAAATAATACCGCCACGTTCCAAAGGATTTTTGCCTTCAATTAACCGCTTTGTTGCTATTTTAACTGCTCTAAATTGTTGGTATCTGCCAACTACTTTTATTTTCTTGCCTTTGTCGTCTATTTGAAAAACGGTGAAAACCTGAATAATGTCTAACAGGTTTCTTAAATCTAACATACCTGCAACCATACGTTGCTGGTCGTTAGGGCTACTTGCACCGTGTTCTAAATCATTTAATGATTTTGGATAAGGGTCTGTCCAACGGTAAAAGTGTTTTTCAATACCTGTGGTTATTGTACCAAACTTAGCTTCAGTACGGCAAGTAGTAATAATAAACTGATTGTAAAAGAATAACTCTTTGTTGCCTTCTCCTGTATCACCTCTTTGTTCGGAATATCGCATTAACTGGTCTATGGCTTCTGCAATGGGTTCTTTTACTTTTGATGATTTGGCTTCTACTACAACAATTGGTAAACCGTTTACAAACAATACCAGGTCGGGAATAATGTGGTGGTCTGTGCCTGTTACTTTTACTTTGAATTGCGATATGGCTGTAAATACATTGTTCTCTATATTTTCAAAATCAATGAACCGAACTGTTGGACTTAATTCGCCTGTTTGTTCATTGGTAGAAACCGTTGTATTTTCTAACAAATAGGTTAAGACCTGTTGATTGTTTTCTATTAAGCTGTTTTTTTGAAAGGTGGTTATTTTTCGCACTACTTCATCTACCTGCCCATCTGTTAAAAATGGATTGATTGAAATTAATGCTTGACGAAGTTTAGGCTGCAATACCACTTCTGAAAACGAAGTACGATAACTTTGTTCGGGTGTTTGTTGCATTTCAAGCTCCAACACTTGGTTTTTGCCAGTGTTCCAACCTAAACCCTTTAATTGCTCTATAAAAGGTTTTTCTACGTGGCTGTATTCATCCAGTTTAAGAGATGAACCAATATTGCCCCTGTATTTATTATCGTTGCTTAATATCATAATCTATTTTTTATTTCCACTCGGTTGGAATTTTTAATTTATAACCTGTTTTGCTTACCACCTCTTCATCAAACTGTGCATCTACTAATTTTTTTCTACCAATAGTTTCAGAACCTTTGGCAACCAATGCCATTGAACTATTGTGGCGTTTGGGTGGAAAAGCAATGAACACTCTTTTGTTTTTGAATAAATTATGTACTTCACGAATAGGAGGTGTTAAATCACTATCACCTGAAATAAGCATTGCCATATCGTATTCGTCTTTATAGGCATCTACTATAATGGCTGTTGCTATATTTACATCGGTCATTTTCTCTTTGGCAGTTCTCCAAATATGGCCACATCTTTTACACTCGGTTGATCCATCTTGGTAGTTTCCGTAGATAATTTTAGCACCTGTACTTTCTAAGGCATCTATATAGGTAGATTGTCTTTTCTGCTTATCGGGGTTGTTGCTTACCCTGCTTGTGAAATATTTTATGCCTACAAGCGACTGGTGAGGCTTTAGCAAACTACTTACTAATTTGCTGACATTCAACCATCTGCAATTGTCAAAGCCAGCTTCCCTCATACCAAAATAGAGGTTAAAACCATCAATGTAGGCTACTACTCTTTCTTTTTTTTGCTCTTTTTCTTGCATCAGTCAATTATTTTGTATTACATTTGCAGTCAAGAACAACACCAAGGATAGTATCCTTGGTCTGACGCCTCCCACAAGAGGCGTTTCGCTTTTTATAGCCTTTTATCTTTCCTGTTATTATAAAATTCATTCTTTCTTGCATTTAGTCAAAGGTTGGTTTCTTGCCAATTACTGGTTTTTTAAATTTTGGTTCTTCGTGGATGTCTCTCAATAATTCGTGAACAAACTTTTCTTCAAATTGAGTATCATCCCTCATATCTACATATTTTCTGCCTCTTAATACAGTTGGGATTGCATCGGCATCTGTGCCGTTTCTAAACAGAGGAATGAACTTTGAAGTGTTTACACCATCTGTAAATATTTCAGCAGAAATAATTGAATATTCATAACCAACACCACCTGCAAGATTTTCAGTTTTCTTTTTGTAATTGGGTGTCATTACACAAATTACCCTTTGTGATTTTGTAATGGCATTTTCCATAAAGTGAGGTAGTGGTTTACCCAGTGATCCTAAATCCCATTTATCCAAAATGGCATTTACACCATTATCACAAAGTTTGGTAGCCAAATTAATAATCCATTCTTCGTGTTCCTGACTATCCCAAGAATAAGAAATAAAAACATTAGGTATCACTTCAGTTGGTTCAACTGTCATTGCTACACTTGCTTGATTAACTGATTTCACAACTTCTTCCACTGCAATTGCATCGGTTGTAATAAAAGCTGTATCAAAATTAAAATCATCAGTAGTTGTACTTTTAGTATCAGTAGTATCTTCCAAAAACAACTGAATGTTTACATACAACTCTTTACGTTTTTCTTCATCCAAGTGATTAATTAAATCGTTGTAATATTCCACTCGGCTTGTAGATAAATCTTTCTTTCTTCTTTGTTCAATGTAGAGTGTGTATGATGGTGGTATATCATCGCACAAAGGCATAATAAACTTATAAAATTGTGAGCCACCAATGTAATGAGTGGCGGTATCTTGTGGACCAATAAACTTCCATAGTTTATAGAATGCTTTATCCCAGTCTGTTTTATCTACTTGCGGAATAACCCAGGGCTTTTGAAGCATTGCTGCCACCTTATCATCATCATAAATATAATCGTAACCCTTTTCAGTTAAGCGAATACACTCGGGACTGGTATTTTCATAAGTAAAATAGCCTGTAAAAATTAATCCATTGAAAACGATAAAGAATAACTCCTTTTCTTTTGGATTGAGTTTGTCAATTAATGTATGTTGCAAAACACGGAACATTACAATATGCCCAGCTTTACATTTAGCTGACCTGAATTTATCAAAAATGAGTTCTGCTATTTCTCTTTCGTTTTTCATATTTTAACTCGTACTTTTCCTGTTAGCAAATCTTGCATTAATCCCGTTTTTAGGTATTGGAGTTTTGTTAGCTTCTTCATTTCTGAATTAATCCTTTCATTGCTTTTTATAACCATTTCAGAAAATTTTTCTAACTCAAAATCATTATTAAAAAATGGAACATTAATTTCTTTTATCTGTGTGTAGTTAATTCCTTCTCTATTACTACCGGCAATATTTTGATAAATTTGATTTTGCCCATAAATTGAATTGAGATAGGATGATAAGAATATCGCATTATTCACATCAGCCTTTTTTAACCGAATTGCACATACGTGTTGGTTTACATTAGCTCTTGGAAAACCTTCTGGAACATATGTTGCTCTGCCAATTGAAGCACCTGTTATATTGAGTAAAACGTCAAATTCTTTTAGCTGACTTCCAAGCATCCTATTGTTTATTTCTTCATTGATATATGCCACATCATCCAATTTAAAACCATAGGAATAAACATTTTGACTTCTTATCAATAAAATACCTTCCTTTTCATATACATCACTACCGCCCTTTGGTGTAACACCACTTCTTAATCTTTCTGCAATATCTTTAATAGATAAACATTCCCATTCTTGCGGTATTCTACCTAATGGGCTATCCTTAAATACGTGGGTTTGTTCGGTTCTTATGTTTCCGTTTTCGTCAATGCCTTTGGTGAGTAGGTCTTGCATTAAGCCTGTTTTTATACGGGTGTATTTGGCTATTAATGCTTCTGTATTGGCAATGGCTTGGTCGATTTTGGAAAGTATGTTGGCAATGGATTGTTGTTCGGTTTTGATTTTAGGTAAAGCAAAAAAATGCTTTCTAAAATCTTTTTTCTGCAAGTGCTTTAAACCACTTCCTTGAAAAAAGTTTGTATTGATGTAATATAGTTGGTCAAGGATTTTGAAATATAAAAATTGAGTGTCAATGTTTTCTTTGCCCACAATTACATAAGTATCTGTTGAATACGCAACTTTACCATTGTAGAACTTCACATTAGCAACACCTCCAGTAGCCAAAAATATATTTTCGCCATCTGTCTGTATTTCGTTATGTTCTAACACAGCATCACCACTTGTATAAAATGGTATGCCTCCGTAATTTGTAGCATCAGATACTTTAAATTTAGATTTTCGCTTTTCTAAATACAAAGTCCCTAACTCTCTGCCTTCCCAACCTTCTGGTATATGTAATTGACTTTCCTCCATACTTAATTCAAATATTTTAATTGGGTTAGAAAATCATTTAGTTCATTCATCGTTTTATTACGGCTTTGCTCTATGCTTTGAGCAGAAGTGTAATACTTATCAAATAGGTTTTCGTAAGCACTTATTAGTGTTCTTTTTTCGGCATTTAAGTAGCGTTGCAGTTGGTTGTTTATTATATCAAAATGTTTTTTCAGTATCAACATTTGTGCTTGCTCGGTGGTAATAATACCGCCTATTTCTTCTAATAAACTATCCAACTTATTTAGCTTGGCTTGTATGATGCTTTTGTCTTTTATTAAAGCATTATAGCCTTTGGTTATTTCCTTAAACTGTTTTTGGGCTTCTATTACTTTTGACAGCTTGTGCAGGGTTTCGGCTTTGTTTTCTTTATCAGCTTTTAATGTTTTTTCTAATGCTGTTGTTGATTTTTTTATTTGGTCGTAATCAGCACTGTTTTTTAAATCCCCAATAAAATCAGCAATTATGTTTTCAATAGCTGCATCCAGCTTGTCAATTTCAGTATTAGCTGTTAGCAATAGTTTTTTGCTTTCGGCTTTTTCATCTTCAGTGCCGTAGCGTTTTATAATGAGTTTTAGCTCCAGTTCTGCTTGCTTGGCTTTTAGTGTAGCTTTTAGTTCTTTAATTTCCTTTTCGGTTTCCAGTATTTTCTTTTCTGCCTCCTGGTATGGTTTAGCTTCTTCGGGCTTTTTCTTTTCATCAACCACATAAGCAATTTGCTTTTTTAGTTGCTCTTTTACTTTGGCAGTTGGTATAGTAGTTTCTTCTTCTTCAGGTATTAATTCTAAAAGGTTGATGGCTTCCTCAATGGCTTCATCCAAAATAGTTTCTTTTTCGGATTGTGCGATTTCCAACGTTTCTATCTCTGTCTTTTCTTTTTGGAAAAACTCGGCTATCATATAATCATCAGGTATTAAACCTGCATCCCAACCATTTTGCATAATGGTTTTGAGGTCGTACTTAATATTATCCCACCAGTTTACAAAAACACCTGCTACCTGAAACTTATCTAATACACCAATAGGCACAAACTTTTCTTTGATGGTATCTAACAACTCCTTGCGTACTTTGGGTATTTTATCGCCACCTAATGCTACATAGGCTATCATTCCTTCCTTTGCTTCATTGGCTTGTACCTGCTCAACAATGGGGGCTAATTTTGAGAAATCTTCTTTAGCTATTTGCCACCAGTCGGCAAGGTTTAAACCTAAATGCAAAAGTGTTTCTTTTACGTTTTTATCTTCATCAATATTGGCTTTGATAGCTGCTTTTTCTGTAATCGTAAATTCTTTAAATGCTTCGTTTTTATCTTTAAACAATACATTGCCATTGTATTTGAATTTGAGGCATTGGGTAGTTTGTATGGCTTCTATTTCTGCCACAGGAATACCCCCCAACAAATGAGCTTTTACATTTTCGGGTTCAGGCTCTGGGGTATTATCTACATACCGCCTTATGTTTAGTGTGTATTCATTACCAGCAATGGTTTCTAAATCAACCAACTTTGAGTATTTGGCTTCAATGGTTTTGGTGGTAAATACAAAGTCTATTTTCTCAATGTCTTCTGGTCGTAAAGTGTTTTGCTTTTTGCCTTCGGCAAAGTCTTTATCAGCATTAATAAAAAATACTTTGTTCTTTAATTCATCAGGCTTATTTTTATTCAACACAATGATGCAAGCTGGAATACCAGTTCCGTAAAATAATTGGGGAGGTAAGCTAATAACACCTTCTATCACATCGGCTTTCAACATTCCTTCTCTAATGTCTTTTTCTTTGCCACCTCTAAACAATACACCGTGAGGCATTACAACTACTACCTTTCCCTTTTTATCGCAGCTTGCCAACATATGCTGCACAAACATTAAATCTGCTTTCTTGCCATCTTCGGGTGCAAAGCCATAAGGAAAACGTTCCTTGTGCTTCATTGTAGCCAAACCGTAGTTTTGAGAAAATGGCGGATTGGCAATTACTCTATCAAACTGAATAAGCTGTCCGTTTTTTTCGTTTAAAGGTTCGTCTAACGTATCGCCATACTCAATAGTGTATTTGGTTATGTTGTGTAAAATGATGTTCATTTTACAAATAGCAACTACCGTAGGATCATTCTCCTGGCCAAACAATTGAAGATTGTTTGCATTTTGTCCTTGCTCTTCTACATATTGATGCGATTGTATAAGCATACCGCCTGAACCAGCAGTAGGGTCATAAATACTCATTCCTTCCTGTGGCTTTATTAATTGCACCAATAAACGAACTACTTGGTTTGGCGTATAAAATTGTCCTCCCTTTTTACCACTTTCATCAGCAAAATGCTTTAGCAAATACTCATAAGCTGCACCCAACAAATCGGGGAACTCAAAGTTTTCATTAATCAAATCGGGAAACTCATTGAAGTGGTCTATCATTTTCTTTAGGTCGGCATTTTTTACAATAGCCTTTCCATCCACTTCTTTATTAAAGTTTATTCTGCCTTTAAAAATTCCTGAAAGTGTATCGGGGTTTGCTTCCTCAATGGCATCTAAAGCCTTGTTCAGCATTTGCCCAATATTATTTTGCAAGTGTTTTATAGGTGGTTGCAATACACCGTTTTCGTCTGTAAATTCTTCATTCCATCTTGCTCTTTTCGGAACAAAAAATGTTTCACCATAGGTAATTTTATCTTCTAAGATTTCAGCCAATACTGCTTCATCTAAATCTTTATAATCCTTCTTTGTAAACTGTTCTCTTTTTTGGTCAAAAACATCACTCATTCTTTTTAGAAACAACATTCCAAAAATGAACTCTTTATATTCTGAAGCATCCATTTTGCCACGCAGAATATCTGCTGCCTTCATCAGGAAACTTTCTAATTGAGATAGTTTGATTTTATTGTCTTTCATTCCGTGTGATGCTTACTTTGTTTTTTTAATTTGCTTCGTTACTGATTTTAACGCTTCGTCTGCCATTGGTTCGCCTTGAACCATATTATACAATTGGTCGGCAAGCCATAGGGTTTGCAATTCTTCTACATCAGCTTTTAGTATTTGGGCTAATAATGGGATTTGCTCTTTTTTTAATTGCCTGTCGCCTCGTTCTACTTTGCTAATAATAGAAGTGTCCACATCCAACTGGGAAGCAAGCTGCCGCAGCAACATATTTTGCTTCGTTCTTAGTTCTCTTATACGTTCACCAAACTGTGTTGCCATTATAATAATATTGTCTTGACAAATATTGGCAAATATAAGAAAACAAAACCAAATAAATTAGCAAAGTGAAAAACTGATGAGCAAATGGGGAAATGAGGATTTGAGGAAAAGCGGACTACGCTTCCTCATATCCTTAAATCCTCAAAGTGGAACTATTGAGGATTTTTGGCGTTGGGGTTGGTGTACTGGTCGTGACCATCGTACTGGATAATATCAGCATCTTTAAACTCCTTGATGTAACGCTGTGCTGACTTGTCGGTAATGCCCAAACTTAGGGCTGTGGCTACATAGGTTTGGCGGTTGAAGTGGTAAGGCAGGTTTTCTAAAAACTGCTCTTTCTTGTGCTTTGGTTTGGGCTTGTAGGTTTCCTGGGCTATTTGAGAATACACATAACTGCTATGCTTTACCAGTATGGTTATCATATCCAACGTGTTTTGAAAGTCGGTATCGTTGCAATACAGGTTTGTGGTAATTTCTCCATCTTCCATAATGCGGAGTGCTGAAAAAATCATCATTATTCGGTAGGCAATTAAGCCCAAACGCCTTACTGAACTTATAATCTCCTCTTCTTGGATATTGACATACAGGGTTTGCATTTTCTCAAAGAATTGATTGAATTGCAATTGCTGTGATGGGGTCAAAGAAAAGTGTACATCGGGGTTGACTTGTAAAGTTTGGTACAAACTAAAAAACTCATTGCCCAGCTTTTCAAAATGCACATCTAAACCGTTTTCTGTTTTAGAGGCAAACACATCTTTCCAAATCAATTTCATATTCATTACATAGAACATAAAACGGCTGAACAAACCATTTTCAGCATTAGGAATAAGGGTTGTTATTTGCTTGGGAGTGCCTGAAAGTAAAGCTGATAAACA
>JAFDXI010000032.1 GCA_018268035.1 Bacteroidota bacterium
ATGATTTGGGCGAATAAAGCTATTTTTGACATAGAGAAAGTTGGTTTTGTTGTGCAACTCAAAGCTATTTGAGATACAGACAACTTTCTCTATTTTTTTTAAAACGTTTAGGACGCTATTGGTTTCACCTTATCAACTACATTTCTTTATTTTTATTGAAACTGATTCAAATGAGAAAAGCTTTTAACTGTAAGTTTTTATTATTGGTTTGTACTTTACTTTTTTTATCTGCTACAACAAAGTCTCAGATTTATCCAAAATATGTCGTTGTATTTAAAAATAAAAATAACAGCCCTTATAAATTAGATAAACCAAGAGCTTATTTATCACAAAGAGCTATCCACCGGAGAAATAAATATAGTATTGCTATTGACAGTTCTGATTTACCTGTAACCCCATCCTATATTTCACAGGTGCTTGCTCAGGGACAAGTAGCTTATTTGAGTGCATCGAAATGGTTGAATCAGATTTTGATTTATACTACAAGCACTGCAGCAATAAATGCAATAAAAAATTTGCCTTTTGTGCTGTCTGTAAACCCGGTTGGTTCTGCCTCAACAAATTTGAAATCACCAAAAAATAAATTCAACGAAAAAATTGAAAAACCAAATTTGACATCTTTAAAGACAGCGTGGGTAGCTGCCAATCATTATGATTATGGAAGTTCATACAACCAAATTCACATTCATAATGGTGAGCTGTTGCACAATAAAGGTTTTACTGGAAAAGGAATGATTATTTCAATCATTGATGCGGGATTTTACCATTATAAAGAAACTAAAGCTTTTGACAGTGCAAGAGCTCATAACCAGTTTTTAGGTGAAAAAGATTTTGTGGATTTTGATAACAGTGTGGATGAAGATTATGATCACGGCGAACTTTGCCTGAGCACAATTGCTTCCAATGTTCCGGGCATAATGGTGGGCACAGCGCCGGATGCTTCATTTTGGTTGCTCCGGAGCGAAAACGTAAATTCTGAATATCCGATAGAAGAACACAATTGGGCTGTTGCTGCAGAGTTTGCAGACAGCGCTGGCACAGATCTAATTTCATCATCATTGGGATATATGCAGTTTGACGACCCGCAATTTGATCATACATATAATGATTTTTATAAGAATACTACTATGATTTCAAAGGCTGCTACTAATGCTGCTAAAAAAGGAATTATTGTTACCAACAGCGCTGGCAATGAAGGAGGCAGTGGCTGGAACTATATAATTTTTCCTGCCGATGATGATAGTGTTTGTGCTGTTGGTGCAACTAATGTTAATGGTAAAATTGCAAGCTTTAGCAGTTATGGTTATCCCGGAAAGGTTAAGCCCAATATTGCTTCAGTAGGTTCTGGTACTATTTTATATGCTTCCTATGGATTGACATCAGGCAGTGGCACATCATTTTCCAATCCAAATATAAATGGCTTAATTGCTTGTCTGTGGCAGGCATTCCCGGAATTTAATAACATGACAATTCTTGAAGCAGTTTACAGGAGCTCAGACAGGTATAAAACTCCGGATAACAGGTATGGTTACGGTATTCCCAACATGCAGAAAGCTTATAACCTGCTTATGAAACTGAGGCATCAGCAAAAAACAAACCCTTTACCGTTGCCTGCAAAAAATCCTTTTGTAATTATAAAAGCGGATCAATGATTTCTTTTAAATAAGACAGCATACATAGTATCTGCTTTTGCAGTATAACCCGCCAATATTTCCTTTTGCATCAAGTGAAGCCGGCAATGCTGTTGTATAAAATCAACTAATGCTTCATTTTCTTTTTTAAAAACAGAACAGGTGATGTATAAAAAATATCCACCTTCTTTTAATGAAGGGATTACGTTGCTGACAATATTTTTCTGGAGTGATGCAAATGCATCAATTGTTGTAGCAGAAAAAAAATAAAGTTGTTCAGGTGTTCTTCCCCAGGTGCCACTACCTGTGCAAGGTGCATCACAAATGATCAAATCAAATTGCTTTTTGGGATGCACCCTGGTTACATCAGCTACTATGCTAGTATAATCTTTAATTCCTGCTATCTGAAATCGTTGTTGAAGATTTTTTATTATTGAATTTCGCAAATCCGATACCGTTAGCCTGATGTTTTGTAAAATATCATTTGCCAAAATTGATTTACCACCACTTGCAGCACAACAATCCCATACTTCGATCGAAGAGTTACCTTTCTCTTTATCTGCTATTATTGTTCTAAACAAATGGCTTACCCTTTGTGATGAATAATCCTGGATAACAGCTTCATCATCGAGTTGGATAACAGTGTCAATTTTTACAGAAGGGGAGAAGGCAATTGTATCTTCATCCAATAATGAATATTTTAATCCATGCAGATCAAGTTTGCGTATAACAGTATTTTTTTTAGCAGGTCTTAATCTTATAAAAACATCAGGTTGTATAAAAAGAGATTGTATGAATTGTGTTGAATTAATTGTCTCACTTAATTCACTAACAAATGGAAATATAGATACTAGAGAAAATGCAGGTAACTCTTTTTCAGCAAAAGAAATCCGTTGATGAATCGATTCATGTCTTTTATTTAACCATGCACCATCAAACAAAAAATCCCATCCATCACCAGCATCATTGCAGATAAATATGGAATATTTTAATTTTTCTTCAACACTTAAATTGTTTAATGAATGACCTGTACGATAAAAATTATAACAGGCATTAGCAATTATTTTCCTGTCTGTAGAACCATGCTTTTTGTGTTGTGCAAAATATTGTTTGAGATAATGATGCAAAGGTATTTTCCCATCATAAGCATGAATGATTTTAATGGCTGTATTAAAATAAGACTGAAAGCGCATATTTTATTCAAAGAAAATCTTTACACGTTCATACATGAGTTTATTGTTGGGCAAAGAATTTAAAGTGGTGCCACCCGAGAAACGTTTCAACCCGAATAATCCAGCAAGGTTGCCTTTATTAATTGCCAGTTCAAGGTAGCCTGCAGAATTAAACCAGGCCAATCTTTCACCCTGCTCAACCGAAGCATAATTTTCACTGATATTTGCAATGCCGCCTTCATTTCTTGCAGGTAATGCAATTCTGAATTTTCTTCCTTTCCTGTGTTCTTCAAACTCCTGTTTTGTAAGGTTAATTACGACATTTTCAAATTGGTCAATAAAAATTATCTGACTGTCAATCCAATCAGGACCAACAGTAGAACGAAATGGATATTTTTCTTCAATTATTGTAATAGGTTCCCCTAATTGTTGCGGGCTTGTGCCTTTTTCAATTTGTTGAACAATGTCTGCAAAAACTTCTGTACAACTTAATACACCTGATATATTTTTTTTGTTGATCCTGACTGCGAAAATATTGACCGGCTTTTCACCGGCAATCATAGTTAATATACCATTGTCTGGACAAACAATATATTGGTCTTGCAGCTTGGTTATCAATAGGTGATCCGGCGTCTTTTCAAATAAATTGATAATAACAAAATGAATTGTATTAGCAGGATAAAATGAAAATGCGTTTGCACAAACATAAGCAGCGTGTAAATAATTATTGGCTACTAACTGGTGTGATATATCAATGATGGAAACATTGGGAACAGCTTTTACAATTTGTCCTTTGATGGCGCCTACCACGTAGTCGCCCTGGCCTATATCTGTTGAGAGTGTTACTATGGGCATGAAATACAGGTCACATTCGTTTATTTAATCAGCTCACCGTTTTTAAAAAAGAATTTATAAATCATTTTATCTGCCATATCGGGAGCAACTCTGTTGAGAAGTATTGTTTCTTTTCCTTTTGGTGTCAATACTAGAGTTCGTTTTCTCTTCTCAACAGCTTTCAAAATATGAATAGCACATTCATCTGCGCTCATCAGGCTGTTTTCATCAAGTGGCGATTCACCTTGTGGTTGTGTATTTTTATTTAATGCCACATTACGGATGTTTGATTTGGTATAACCCGGACAAACCCACATAACATTTACACCTGTATGTAATAATTCTGTACGCAATGCTTCCATCCATCCCTGCAAAGCAAACTTTGATGCTGAATAACCACTCCTGCCTGGTAAGCCCCTGTAACCAGCTATTGAAGATACTGCTGCTACTGTTCCTTTATTTTTCAGTATGTCAGGCAATGCATATTTGGTACAATAAACAGAGCCCCAGAAATTAATATCCATTAACCTGCGAATAGTATCCAGTTCGGTTTCACTAAATAAAGCCCGCATACTGATTCCTGCATTGTTTATTAATATATCAATGTGACCAAAAACATTACGGCCTTGTTCAATTAAATTTTTACAATCAGATTCATTGCTTATATCTGCAGGCACAGCCAATAAAGTCTGGCCTGCATAAAGGGTCTGTAACTGATATAATTTATCATAATTCCTGCCGCAAGTGACTACTTTAGCACCATCATTCACAAGTTTGTTAACCATTGCCTTCCCAATACCATCCGTTCCTCCTGTGACAATAACTACTTTTCCTGAAAAAAAAGACATATCATTTCTTTGCTTGCAAATTTAACTACTTGCACCTGCATGAAGAAAGTAAATGTTGATAAATAAGAATAAATGTTGAGCATAAAGTTTGGCGCAATATGTTTTTCGGCTATTTTTGCACTCCCAAAATCAAAATGGGGATGATCTCGTAGCTCAGTTGGTAGAGCACAACACTTTTAATGTTGGGGCCCTGGGTTCGAGTCCCAGCGGGATCACCATATGGGACAAGTCAAAATTCAAACGACTTGTCCCATTTTTTTTGGGCTTCAATTCCTTGTCTATTAAGGATATAATGTTGATGATTTCATTC
>JAFDXI010000033.1 GCA_018268035.1 Bacteroidota bacterium
AATTAACTCTGGCAGGGGAATAGCGGGTGCATTCTTTGGCATATTCTCAAAAGAAAAATACCCAATATTATTAGTTGCGTGGATATAGCAATTAAAAATAGTTCCGGATGCAAATTTTACGGTATTTAACGCTGTTGCTAAATCCAGCTCATTTGAGACAACATTCCCCAACTGTTCTATGCTAAACTCCATTGCTGCAGCAGGCAATTTTGTGGGATAGGGAATCTCATCGTATGGTGCATCACCCAATTTATGTGCGGAATCGTAATTATTAGCGCGCACCCAACGCTCCACATCCTTGAAATTAAATGTAGAAAGATCAAGCGCTTTACGCTCGTCCCAAAGGTCGGCCCTATCTAAAGACAGCCTGAGTTTTCCCTGCTTTTGCCACACCAAGGCGCCCAACATTCCGTTGCCCAATGGCATGGCTTCATCCCAACGGGTGGCCAAATGATCAAATTTTAAATTGTACTTTTTATCGGGTTGCGCAAACAATCCCATTGTTGCCATCAAAACAATCACTGCTGTTAAAAATATCCTGCTCATAAACTGGTTTAGTTTTCCGAACGATTACAAATAAATAATTGCTGTTTTGTTATTGTTGATGAAATACTTCCTCCATATTAGTCCAAGTTTCTTTTTTAGCCGCTGCTTCCGGTAACGGAATTTGTGTAGGATCGGTTTCTTTCCACCAGCGTTGGGTGGTACTATCGGCTGCCATCTTTTTCATGTCTGCATCAAAATCATTGCCGGTATATTCAAAATAACTGAACAGGTAATATTTATCATCAATCTTTTGCAGGTAGATGGAATAGTTTTGAATATTACAGGTAGTAATCATTTTTTGTACCTGTGGCCAAGCATTGGCATGTAGTTTTTTGTAGTATTCAATTTTATCGGGTTTAATGCCCGTTACCATTCCAAAACGCCGCACATTATTGGCCGTAGTTTTTACTGATGTGGTATCGGCTTGCTTATCAGCTTCGTCTGCGGCTTTTGGCGCTTGCTCACAGGCTGTAAAAAGAGACGAAGTAACCAACATCACCGCAATAAAAAAGAAGAAGAATTTACGCATGATCATCATATTATTTTCCAAAGTTTTCAATTTTGATAGTATACGCAGCCTGTTGCTTAAACTCATTGTTACTAAATGCGGGCAGTGTTACTACTGTTTTTTTATCTTTTGTTTGCCATTTTAAAACCTGGCTATTGGCTATCCAACGCACTACAGTACCTTTTGGCAAAACGATATCTTTTAATAACAGTTCATTTTTAGATGGCAACTTAGGCAGTATCGCATAGAGGTTATTCTTTTTAGGATTGTATGTAAAGAAAACCTCTTTAGCTGCATATCCTTTGGGCGGATCAACTGTCTGTTTCAAAATAAAATCACCGTTGGCTTTAAAATCGCCTTCTTCTCTTTCCGGTTTGTAATCCCGCCGACCGGCGCTCCATTGACAGGCTTGTTTCCATTTTCTTGTATTGTAAATAGCTTCGCCGTTTGTTTTTAGCCAGGCTCCAATATCCAATAATCTTTCCTGCATGATTGGTGGAATTTTTCCATGCTTGTCGGGGCCAATATTCAACAAAAAATTCCCGCCCCTGCTTACTAAATCGGAGAGTAACAAAATCAAGGTTTGAGAAGAGTTATAATCCCAACTATCTTCCACACGGTTGTAACCATAGGAGAAACCAATGCCCCGGCTTTCTTCAAAATAATGATTGCCGAAATCCATATCGGGCTGGTATTCGGGTGTATATACATTGCCGTGTTTAAATCGAATGCCTTTACCCCAACGGTCGTAGGTTACAATGCTGTCCTTCATCGAACTTTCATTGTAAAGCCATTTTAAAAAATCTACCGAATGCCAGGTAGTATCGCTATCGTCCCAATCGCCATCCGTCCACAATACATAGGGTTTATATTTGGTGATGAGCTCCTTCATTTGTGGAATGACATGTGTTAATGCGTACTGTTCAGGATTTTTTTTGTACAAGGGATTATACCATTCATACAAAGAGCAATAAACTCCGGGCTTAACAGACGTTTTGCGCACAGCATTCAGCAAGTCGCCCAATAAATCTCTTTTAGGACCTATTTCTGTAGCATTCCAGGGAAAACCCCAATGCTCGTTGGCTTCCTTGCTGTACCACCAGGTAAAACCATCGTGATGCTTAGCTACGGGTACAATGTATTTGGCGCCGGCCTTTTCAATCAATGCAGCCCACTCATCGGGATTAAACAGTTCTGCCTTAAAATCATCCGCTAATTGATAATAGGTTTTATCACCATATACTTTTTTATGATAATCGTACACATTGCCATCAAAAGATTTTTCCTGCATCCAAAACTGGTACCATTCTGAATAATTTCCCTTAGGTGCATACGCAGGAACCGAGTAAACACCCCAGGTAATAAAAATACCAAACTTTGCATCCTTATACCATTCCGGCACAGGCCTGTTGTCAAATGCTTTCCAGTCGGGCCGATCGCTTTGTGCAAAAGACGACACAGCCAGCAGCATCAGTACTAAAATTGAACTAATCGTTTTCATTTTCGTTTCTTCTCTTTTTATTTATTCAAAAAAATCTAATTCGGCAATGGACAATGTATTGCCATTTGCAGCTATTTCGGTAGCTGCAATTTTTACAAACCGGGCAATCATTTTTTGTGGCAAAAAGAAATCTCTTTTTGTAGGATCGTTTATCAAATTTCCAAACTGAAAATCACCTGCAGGCTTCCAGCTCTTGCCATCGTCACTGATATAGAACACACCTTTTTGCATCATGCCTTCTTTATTTATTGTTTGCGGTGTATAGGCAAACCCTCTTAACTGATAACGATCTCCCAAATCAATTACTATCTCCTGCTTTTTACCCGTTGTATCTGAGCTCCAGAACGTTTTTGCATCGGCATCAAAAGCCATTTTTCCGGGATGTCTTTTTTTCTCGCTGCTAACAGTTACCAATTGCCAGTTCTTTTTAGCAATGCCGATTTGCGCCTTTACAATACTGCCTATTGCTGTTTTGCTGAAAGCTGCCGCCTGAATGTTGCCACCTGTTAATTGCAATGGCTGTGTATATAATTTTGAATTTCTGTTGGGCAAGGTTCCATCTGTTGTGTACCTGATTTCTATACCACTATTTATGTTGGCGGCTGCATTTTCGCCATAAGTATTCCAATCGAAATCCTGAAGTTTTGGGGTGATGGAAACAAGACCATTAATATCCGTGCATATTTCCAACTGCGGTGGGCGGGTTCTATAATAATATGCTGCGATGGTACCAATGGCCGGAGCAGCCCTGCTATCTAAAATACGAATTCTAAACTTAGAAGCGGTTACTTCAG
>JAFDXI010000034.1 GCA_018268035.1 Bacteroidota bacterium
AAGCGGGGCTGAACGGCTTCGATTGTGCATTTGTGCAGAGTTCAACATTCGTTCTTCGATTGAACTTTTGTGCTAAAAATCCCCGCCTTCGGCAATACCCAAACCGTAGTACGCCATTTAAATGAGAACATTCCTACGAATAATATTAATAATTCTGACTCTATGTTTTGGAATAGCTGCTATCAACTTGGAGTTTGGACGACAAGAATTAGGTTTGTTTGATGAGTTAAAACAAATACCTTTTGTAATACTTTGTATCCTGACAATTTTATTGACTATTGTTGATTATAAATCTTTCAGGACAACAAAAACATTTTTAAATTTCCTTCCCACATTTCTCGCTGTGCTTTTCTTGGGCGTGACCATTTACAAGAAAATTATAAGAAACAACATTAACAATGAAAGGACGGTTTTAAAAGTCGTTAATCAAGCTGGAGCGAAAAACGTTCTTGAGTTTGACTTTAAGAAAGATAACAATTACGTTTTGACTGAATTTAATCTATTAGGTCGAGACGTCTATTATGGCAAATACAAAAGGAATAGTGACACAGTTTATCTTTTGACAAACTCTTATGACGGTAAAATCAATACAATGCCAAAGTTTGGAATAATAAGTCATGATACTTTGTTTTGGTATAAGTTTGACACAATGTTGATTGAGAAACAAGACTAAACGGCGTACTACATTAGGTTTGGCAATAGGCTGGCTGAAGGAGTAATAATCGGCTGTGGTTCGCTATCAGCAACAGTTCCAGCAGACGAACAAATATCGGCTTTTTGTACTTATCTTCGGCTGTAGTTTTTCAATCGGCTGACGTACCGGGCAGAAGGTTCATTGAATACCAGCCCATCGCCAAGCCTTAAACGTTGTGTGAAATTCTTTTAGACCTTGCGAATACTAACAATCATACTCTTTTTGACATCTCTTACAGCAGTTGGACAGACTTTGCCTGACAGTGTTGTTATAACATATAATATGTATGTTAACGACTTTTCTGGAAGCGACAATATTTACCGTACTGACAACTACTCAATTATCTTGGATGGGAAAAAATATGTTCTAAACGGCAAAAGAGTAGCCAAATCAAAAATCCTTTATTTACTTACGGAGCTGACAAAGTCTGATAATATAGATAATTCACTTGCCAAGTATGAACTTGATACAAATTGGATAAAAAGCCACCCTGAGGATTTATTAAATCTATATTCCGATAAAGAACGAATTGACTGGAATGAACAACAAAAGGAATTTATTTTTAAGAAATTAACAGATTTATTAAACTACAGAGAAGAACTGAGTGACTTTCTTTCGAATGGTGGCAGTTATACAATGCACAATAGTTATAAAAATGAATTCGAAATAAAGTTTTATACTAAAGGGACAATCACTAAAGAAGTGAAATCAAGGAAATATGTTTGGGGTTATAAAATGCCTTGGACGAATCAATCAGGCGACACACTATATAATTTCAATATTGAAACGATCCTTAAGGACATTCTTTCAACAAAAGAGAAATTAAAAGCACCTCTAAAGGGCGACAAGTTGCAAAAATATTTAGTTAATAAGATTATTGACAACTATATGGCTTCGCTTTATAAACTATCTGCATATTCATACAAAAAGGAAATTGACGAATTAAATACCGACTTTAATGTTGTTTCATTTGAAGAAGTCTATGGAAGAGGCAGATATATATGGAATGAACCAAAGACAATGAAAATTGTCTTGAAGAACAAATTAATGTACGAGAATGTTTACCTTAATTTTTTGGCTTCAAAATATGGAAATACAATTTATTCCAGAGACAGCGTAAAAAAAGATTATGCTGACTATATAAATAAAGTTCAGTCTATAAAATTCATATCAGATTATTTAAAAGCTAATCCAAACTCTAGACTTGACATTTACTACTTTAATAACAGAGGAATTAATGATTATAATATTCAAAGCGTAAATAAAGACTCAATCGGTTGGGCAAGACACGACAAATGGGTTGAAAGTCTAAGATGGTCTGAGAAAAATAATATAAAGATGACTTTCGACATAGACCAAGCAATTAAAACATCACAGCAAAATGACTGCGGTTGCAATTACAGATTTGACAAAAGCTATATTGAAAAAGCAATCTTTTTTGAAGTACACGATGCAAACAATAACAGCTCTATTTGGTTCCTTTTGCCAGACAATAAAGTCTTGCTGTATATAATGGACAATTCAACAGCATTAAATTTTAGACGTTCCGACTTTAATGATAAAAAAGACTACGGCTTAATTTATCCCTGTGTCACATTTGATACTAATGGACAGAAAATTCCGAGATAGAACTTCACACAACATTGGTATTGCCAATAGTGGGGCTTGACATTGGAGCAATCAGCAGCAGTAATTCTAATGTACTTCGGTTCGGGGCTTGACCTGCAAAGCCCAGCTTTAGTTCTTATTATTTAACTTTATCAAAAAGCCAGGCAGCAGCTCCGACGAATATAAAATTCCCCACCATCGGCAATACCTGCCCGTTAGTTGCTAACCAAAATTGCTGGTGTAACGATCAGAAGCTTTTTTGACAATTTGTTGGAAGAACAACAATCTCAGCTTTTTATATTGTATTGGTATGGGCC
>JAFDXI010000035.1 GCA_018268035.1 Bacteroidota bacterium
AAGAAGGAAATACGATTCGCAAAAGTCGTTATGAAAGATTGATGCAAGACATCATCCTTGGCGGCAAGAAAACTAAGGTGCTATTATTGAGTGCTACACCAGTGAATAATGAATTAAAAGACCTTCGGAATCAGCTAATGTATATCACCGCAGAAAATGACAATGCATTTGCCGGTGATGATGAAGGAAAATTGGGCATTGAAAGCATTGCAGAGTTGCTGAAACAATCGCAAGTGCGATTTACGAATTGGGCTAAGGCACGAATGAAGGAAGAACGGACAACAAGAGATTTGTTGAATGATTTGGACTCTGCTTTCTTCAAACTCTTGGACGCCTTAACCATTGCACGTTCTCGTAAACACATTACCAAGTATTATAAATCAGAAATGGAACGTATTGGTGGTTTTCCTGACCATGAACCTGTTCATTCCATTTATCCTGAAATAGACACCGAGCACGAGTTTCTATCCTACGAAAAACTGAACGAAAAAATAAGCAAATACAAACTGGTTCACTTTTCACCAAGTTCCTTTGTGCTGCCTGAACACAAAGCATTGTATGAAGAAAAGGTATTGAAAAAATCGGGTCCGGCAGCTGTTAAAATGTTTTCGCAGGAGTTACGTGAAAGCTATTTAATCGGAATGATGAAAGTAAACTTTATGAAACGCCTGGAGAGTTCCATCTATTCCTTCCGGGAAACTTTGCAGCGAACCATCAATCGAATCGAAAACTTAGAAAGCAGAATTGACCGTTTCCAAAAATACAAAGATGAAAATCCTGATTTGGAAATTGATGACATAGACATTGATGCAATTGAAGATGATGATTTAAGAGAAGCATTGGAAGTAGGCGAAAAACTTACTTTCAAAATGAATCATTTGCGATTGGATGATTGGAAAGCCGCAATGCAGGAAGATAAAGACCAATTATATGAATTGTTGCTAAGGGCAAAAGATGTTGATGCAAAGCGGGATGCAAAATTGAAAGAACTCAAAAGTTTAATCAAAAAGAAAGTTCAGAACCCTACCATCACCAAAACCGGAACTGGAAACAAGAAAGTAATTGTTTTTACCGCCTTTGCCGACACAGCAAAATACTTGTATGAGCATTTGGAACAATGGGCTAAAGACGAATTGAGCGTAAACATTGCTTTGGTTACCGGTGGTTCTGAGAACAAAACTACGTTCAAGCCTAAAGGCTTTTCGGAAAACACAGAGTTCAATAATATACTCACCAACTTTTCACCCATCAGCAAAAGAAGAAGTTCGCAAAAGACAATGCCCAGGGATGAAGATGGTGAAATTGATATTCTCATTGCAACAGATTGTATCAGCGAAGGACAGAATCTGCAAGACTGCGATTACCTTGTGAACTATGATATTCACTGGAATCCCGTTCGCATCATCCAGCGTTTCGGACGTATTGACCGTATTGGCTCCATCAACAATAAAGTACATTTGGTAAATTTCTGGCCTACCAAAGACCTTGATAACTACATCAAACTAAAATCAAGAGTAGAAGCAAGAATGGCCTTGGTGGACATCAGTGGAACCAACGAGGATAATCTTTTGAACAAAGAGCAGATCCAGGAATTGGTGGAAGATGAATTGAAATTCCGTGACAAGCAATTGAAACGCCTGCAAGACGAAGTGTTGGATATGGATGAATTGAACGAAGGTGGTGTTTCCTTAAGCAACTTTTCTTTGGATGATTTCAGAATGGATTTGCTCAACTTTATTGAAGCAAACCGTAAGGAATTAGAAGCAGCACCTTTAGGAATTTATGCTTTGGTTCCTCACAAGTTGAATTCAACGCTTTTCAATCAGGATGCATCGGAAGTAGTAAAGCCTGGAGTAATCTTTTGCCTACGGCAATTAGGCGATAGTGCCGGAAATGAAAAAGTGAACCCCTTACAACCCTACTTCTTAGTGTATGTTCGGATGGATGGAACGGTGCGTTATAACTTTACACACCCCAAGCAAATACTGGATATTTACCGATTGCTTTGCACCGGTAAGAATGAGCCTATTCAGGCATTGTGCGACTTATTTAACGAAGAAACAAACAATGGCTTAGACACCAGCCAATATGCCGCTTTGCTAGCTGAATCTGTAAAAGCCATTACAGGTACCTTCAGGAAAACGAATTTGGGAATGTTGTCGGGTAGTCGAAATGCAACCATCATTCCACAGGAAAAGCAAGTGGACGGAGCTAATAAATTTGAACTCATTACCTGGTTGGTTTTAAAATAAAAATGGTAACTAAATCAATAAAACAACATACAGCCCCATCACTTTACGAGGCTATTCGTAGCCTGGTGCTCATCAGCCGTAATACAATTGCTATTAGCGTAAACAGAGAGCTTACTTTGCTGTACTGGAATATCGGAAAGTCAATTAGTACCGACATTTTGAAGCATAAAAGAGCCGGTTATGGAGAACAGGTTATTGAAACCTTATCAAAAAAACTAACTATCGAGTTTGGCAAAGGTTGGAGCAAACAACAACTTTGGAATTGTCTCTACGCTGTAGAGACTTTTCCCTCAAAAAAAATTATCTCTACACTGTCGGGAGAATTGAGCTGGTCGCATATCAAAGAATTGATTTACATCAAAGACCGTTTACAAAGAGAATTTTACCTGCAACTCTGCCGCAACGAACGATGGAGCGTTCGTCAACTTAGAGAAAGAATTGATAGTATGCTGTTTGAACGAACTGCCCTGTCTAAAAAACCGGCAAAACTTATAAAAGATGAATTAACCGCCCTCAATAAAAAGCAAGCTGTTTCCCCTGAGTTGTTTTTCCGTGATCCTTACCTGCTCGATTTTTTGGGGCTACGCGATACCTTTAGTGAAAAAGATTTAGAAACTGCCATTATTGCCGAGTTGCAACGTTTTATTATTGAACTGGGAAATGATTTTGCATTTCTTGCCAGGCAGAAACGGATACAGATTGACGGAGAAGACTATTACATCGATCTGCTCTTTTATCACCGCCAATTGCAACGCTTAGTGGCCATTGATTTGAAATTGGGAAAATTTAAAACGGCTTACAAAGCACAAATGGAACTCTACCTCAACTGGCTGAGTAAATATGAGCAAAAAGAAAACGAACAAGCTCCTATTGGTTTAATTTTATGTGCCGATAAATCGCAGGAGCATATTGAGCTTTTGGAGTTGAATAAAGGAAATATCAGGGTAGCACAATATCTTACCGCACTGCCGTCTAAAAAATTATTACAACAAAAATTACATAAAGCCATTCAACTGGCACAGCAACAACAAAACCGGAAGAATAAATTATGACAGAAAAAAATTTCGATAAACTCAAACAGGTTGAAGATGCGATTCAATCTTTCTAAAGACGATATTAATAAAGAGAAAGTGCTGGTAAGCCATTAGAAACAAATTGAATTTATTGCCTGGTTAGTTTTAAAATAAAAATATGGAATTGCAGGAAAATCAATTATTCACTACCATAAAAGAAGTAATCCTTCAGTCGCGAAGCCGTGCTTATAGAATGGTAAATACTGTGTTGATTGAAACTTACTGGCAAATAAGAAAGATCATTGTAGAGGATGAATCAGGTGGAAGTACCCGTGCCGAATATGGAAAAGCTACCCTAAAAACGCTGGCGACCCAACTTACTCTGGAATTTGGAAAGGGATTTGACGAAAGGAATCTCAACAATATGACGGCTTTTTACAATGCTTTTCCAATTTGGAACGCATTGCGTACCGAATTGAGCTGGACACATTATCGCCTGCTTTCAAGGATTGATGCGGAGCAAAAACGAAACTACTATCTCACAGAATCTAT
>JAFDXI010000036.1 GCA_018268035.1 Bacteroidota bacterium
AAGCTGTTCCCTGCCCTTCTCAATCATCTTTGTTGCAGATGCCTTCAAAAACTCAATACTCAAAACATAAAAACGGTCTAAATCCTTTTGAAAAATCTGTCCAGTTTATCGGGGGCTAAGACAGTGGAAACGATTATGCAGAAAATAAATTTCAAGAGCCTAAGACTTTCGAAGAACTTTCCGGAGTGGAGCTTGATAGACCAAATTACAGGCCTGAAGCAAAAAGGAAAAGTGGACCCAATTTAACCCGACTTGGGGTTTTAAGAATGGATGTTGATAATCTTGGTGCAATTTTCAGACGGGGTCTCCATCCTTCAAAACGTAGTTTTAGCAGGTACAGTACTTTAAGTAGGTCGCTGGATTGGTTTTTTAAAGGATACTTAAATACAATTTGGACAAGTAATGATGAGTACAAAAAATTTTCTCAGATTATTTATAGTGGAGGTGATGATTTATTTATTGTAGGTAAATGGGATATACTCATAAAAATGGCTTATGATATTCAATCAGCTTTCAAGAGTTGGGTTTGTGAAAATGGAGAACTTACCATTAGTGGCGGTATGTCTATTGTCGGGCCGCGATTTCCAATATTAAAAAGCGCATCATACAGTCACGATTTTGAGAGTGCAGCAAAGACTTATGTATATGGTACAGAGAAAAAGAATGCATTTTCATTTATTAATTATAATGTACATGGCAGTGGTGAATTATTGAATGTGGTATTGAATTGGGATGCAGAGTATCCATATATATATAGACTTAAAGAAGAAATAAAAACCTTAATATACATGAAAGATGGACTGCCAGAAGGCTTTACTTCTGCTATATTTAACCTGATGCAACAAGCGAAGATGGTTAAAAATCAAGAAGGGTTATATTATCCCACTGTACTTCGTGTAATCTGGTTAGCAGCCTATCAATTTAAACGAAGCAGTGATGGAAAATGTGAAGCAGTAAAAGAGTTTTTAAAAAAATGGACAACAGCAATCATGACAGGGAAACCACCTGACAATAATGCACCAGTTGAAACCCAATATCACGCATTACAATTTCTTGGTATTGCCGGACGATGGGCTTCACTGGAAGAACGTAGTAAAATGTAAACATTAATATTTTCACCTTTAAAATGTAATTAATATGCCAGACAGAAATAATCCTTATAATTCCAATCGGGGAAACCAATATAGGAGACAATCTCCATCTTATAAGGCAGACAGAAATTACCATCAGGAAGAGTTAATAGGTGGTAAAAGTAATGCCCAATGGGCCAATGATATAAAGAAATGGGTGACTGATGGAATTAATAAAGAGACCATAATCTATGCAGAGGCTATGGGTAAAAAATTAAAAGATGATGGACTTACAACTTCACAAATAAGAAATGTATTTGGTGAGATGCGAAAAATACAATTGAATGGATTTGAAGAAGAGATGTCTAGCTTTTTATTGCTTCGTCCAAAATTAGCCTATGCCGCAAAACGGCAGAATGCCAAGGGGATGGATGCTTTTTATGAACTTTTTTGTACAGCATATGATGCAATAAATACAGAGGATAAAAAGAATTCTCCAAAACAGTTTGATCAACTTTTGCAGGTTATGGAAGCCGTTCTTGCATATCACAAATATTATGGTGGTCAATAATCATTTATTTAATTATCAAAAAAAATTATCATGAATAAATTATTAAAGAAAATCGAAATCACTGGAGTATTGACATTAGAAACAGGTCTGCACATTGGAGGTACAAACAGTAGCATGTCTATTGGTGGTATTGATAAAGCAGTTATCAGAAATCCATTAAATAACCAACCCTTTATCCCGGGTTCTTCTTTGAAAGGTAAGATGAGAAGCCTCGTAGAAATAAGTTCCGGAAATATTGGAGGAAGTAGTGGTGGTGTTGTAAATAACGGACCTTCCTCAAATATCGGGACATCTGATCATCCATTATCAGCAGATTTATTTGGTAATGCTATCAATAGTGGACAAAAGCCAAGTCGTTTAATAGTGCGTGATTTGCCATTAATTAATCATGAAGAATTATTGGCAAAAACGGAGATACCTTATACGGAGGGTAAAACAGAAGTAGTGATTGACCGTATTACCAGTGCTGCAATGCCTCGCCAAAATGAGCGTGTGCCTGCCGGTGCAACATTTCGATTAAATCTGATTGTAAATATTTGGGAGCAGGATAATAATGAAGAAGAATTAATTGAATTGCTCTTTACCGGTTTACAATTATTGAGTGATGATTATTTAGGCGGGCATGGTAGTCGTGGATATGGACAAGTTAGCATTGATATTGAAGGTATGATTGAAAAATCAAGTACTGAATTTTACTTCGGAAAAAATAATGCAGGCAAATCCATTATGAATAAATACACGAAACAGATTGAAAGATTGAAATCCAAAAAACAATTTTCAGAATGAGCAAAACTGCTAAGGCTATTAAGCTGCAATTTACAGGCGGATTGCATATTGGGCGTGGTGCAGAAGAATTGGACAAGACCGCAATCAATTACAGCAGTGATGCTTTAAAGAGTGCACTGTATGCGATTGGGTTACCTTATTATCCGCAATGGATAGAAAACCACAAATCTTTTTTTGGAGGATTTTCTATTAGTAGTGCTTTCCCCTGGTGTAATAACGAGTATTTCCTGCCAAAGCCTGGAAATATTCTCTTTAAGTTTGAAAATGCTGATGAACTGTCAGAAGCAAAAAGTGCAAAAAAAATTTCCTATATCTCATCGTCTGCTTTCCGAAGTTGGGCTTTAAATCCATCTGACTATGTAAGCGTGCAAGAAAAACAATTGGGAGATGGTACTTTTTTATTTGAAGGTAAAGGGAAAAAATTTCTTTATTCAGATGTTCAACAAAGAGTTCAGGTGCATATGGAGGATGATGAGGATACCCTGCCTTTTTATTTTGAACGCATCATGTTTGAAAAAAATAGCGGTCTTTATTTTCTTATATCATTTGAAGATGAAAAACTAATGCCTCAGATAATGCATGCCCTGGAACTTTTAGGTAATGTGGGTATTGGTACAGACAGAACTGTTGGAAATGGTCAATTTGAAATAATAAGTATTGAAGATTTTATGTTGCCGGAAGGTAAGATTGGAGTACAAATGTGCCTTGGCTTATATCTTCCGACTGAAGAAGAATTGGCATCAATAGATTTAGACCATAGCTATTGGAATCTGGTAAAACGAGGTGGTTATATAGCACTATCAAGCAATTTGGAATTTCGCAGTTTGAGGAAAAATAACATTTACTTTCTTGGGGAAGGAAGTGCGTTTAGTTCATCACTCCGACTTAATGGACGTTATGTGGATTTGCAGCCAAAATGGAATAATCCGGAAATGCATCCGGTTTGGCGTGATGGATCTCCACTTTTCATCAATCTATAAATCGAAAATATGGCAACAGCAAAAATCACGACACTGACACCTGTACATATTGGCAATGGTCAAAAATTACTTCGTGATTTTGATTTCATTGTTGAGAATGGAAAGGTTGGGTTACTTAATCTTGAAAAAGTTGTTCAGGTTATTGGTATAAATAGGTTACCACAATTGACTGCAGAAATTGAAAAAAAGAAAGTAAAGGATTACTTAAAAAGAACTATTCCTGCTATTTCTTTCAATGAATTATGTGACAGAACAATAAAAACAAATGAGCATATAAGCCAAACAACCGGTGAACTTAAAGAACAAATTTATACTTCCCTTCAGGGACCTTGCATCCCCGGTTCCTCATTAAAAGGTAGTTTGCGCACTTTAATGTTGAGCTACTTAACAGATGATTCAAGAAATAACGAAACTCAGCAAAGAGAATTTTTAAGAAATGTAAATTGGAATGGTAAGATCCAGTTTGATAAATTAGATAGAGTTTTATTTGGTGATACTGCCAATGTGAAAAGTACCCGCTTCCTTATAGTTGGTGATATTCAATTTAAAAATGGTGATACTGAAATACACGAGTTGAGTTACATCAACCAATTAGGTGATGAAAGTTGGGAGTACGAAACCAATAAACTGCAGTTGGTAGAATGTATCAGGGCTGGTGCTTCTGCAACATTTCAATTAAAATTGAATCTGGAATTGGCTGAAATATACCGTAAAAAGCAGGAAAGGTTGGTTTCATTTAATCCGGAAAATCGGACCATGCCTTCATTGAAAGACCTGACATTTTTCGATAAGGATGAGGCAACTTTTCTGACCAATGTAAATTTGAGAACCCGAAAGCTACTACAGTGGGACATCAAAAAACTTAAGGACCTGGAAGCCGAGCAGGATTTGATTGATGCACTGGTAAAGATTCAAAAGATAGCTGATACATGTAAGGATGGGGAAGCTGTAGTAAGAGTGGGAGGACATAATGGATGGCATTTTATGACGGGTCGTTGGATGATGTATGATAAAGATGTTTTCACAGATGAAATGTTTGATGCAATGCAAGCATCTGCTCAGCGTACCAATCGTTATATAGGTCAGCAGTTTCCGAAGACAAGGAAAATGACTGATGCCGGATTACCATTAGGGTTTGTAAAAATTGCATTGAAATAATAACTAATAAGTTCTTGAAATTGAAAATTTCAACAAATGAATCATTTAATCATAACTACGGGTAATAGTGATATCCAATTTTACAGACCTGACATCGAACAACAAAAGAATATTTCATTAATTAAAGAGGATGACAAATTATATGTTTCAATAGATGGTGATAAAATAAATATTGTCCAGAACAGGTTTCAAAAAGATTGGTTATTACTTGCATCTTGTAGGAAGGATGGCGATTTATTAAAGAAGCATTTTGCATCTTTTGAAAAAATAATTCACCTTCCCCTTATACAACCTACACTTGATTATTTGAAACAGTATGAAATTCTTTTTAGTAAAGTCTCAATTGTATACACAGATCAAAAGGACGAGAAGTTTAGAAAAAATGATACACTTTTTATAAAAGATATTATTGAGCTAAAACTAAAAGAACAATATCCAAATATAGAAGTTGATTTTTTGGGAATAGAAAAGGTAACTGATATAGATGCACTTTATCCAATCATGTATGCAAAAGTTAGAGTTTGGAGGAACCACCTTGCTGAGAATGCACAGGTTTACCTGGCTGACCAGGGTGGTATTGATCAGATTAACCAGAGCTTGCGTTTACAATTACTCCAGGCATTCAAAACGCGAATTCATATTTTGCAGAAAGCAGAAGCCGCAGATACCAAAGAACTTCAATTTCCTCAACTTTTCTTAAAAGATCTGGCCAGGCAAAATATAATTAAACATGTGAATGATTATGAATTCAACAAAGTAGATGATACGTTGCAACCTGAGAATTGGGTAATTCGCCTTTCAGAATATGCCGCCCGAAGACTGGAATTGCAATATGAAAAAATTTACCAGGTTGCTGAACAAGCCAATGCTATTTTAAAGAAAGAGAACAGGCTTGAGTTGCCAAAATGGAACTGGAAAAAAATGAGATCAGAAAATCGTCTTGATACAAATAAAATTATAATTAGAGATTTATATCTTGCCGCAAAAATCCAATTTAAAAATGCCAGGTACAATGAATTCATCTGGCGTATGTTTACAATCTATGAAAATTTTTTGCGAGAGCCCATTGATACTATTTTGCAGACTGATTCTTTGCATACCGCTTTTAATAGCCAACTAAACCGTTATGACACAAATAAAAAGTGGGATCAACTTTTAGAAAAACTTGACCTCACATTAAAGAAACTTCTTTGCGATAATAAAATCTTTACTTCCAATCCCAACAGGGCATCTTACAGTTTTATTTTTTATTATTTAGTAAATAAGAATATCATATCATCACCTGTTCAAAATGAAGATTTAAAAAGTTTAGAAATGGAATTGAATGAACTTTCCGGGAGAAGAAATGGTGTTATGCATAAGATGGGCTCAGTAAATAAAAATGATCTGGGTTCGTATTTTTCTTCGCCTGATGCTAAGGGATTTCAACTGCTTGATCAATGGTTTGGCATCCAGGGTATGGGTGATTTTGATTTGTATAGAGAACAAATTTTGGATTATTATCAATAATATCAGAAATTATGGAAGCACTGATAAAAACTGTTGTTTCTCTAAGAAATCTTCCACCTTCAATTTCATTCGGTTCAGGAATTATTAAATTAATCCTGTAATTTTAAATATTTAATTTAAATTTACAGGATTAATTCTATGTATGGTTCAGAGAGATTTAATAAAAATTATCAAACAAGACCTGAAAAAAGTACCCTCTGTGGTATTGTTTGGCCCAAGGCAAACCGGTAAAACTACCCTGGTCAAGCAATTAATGAGCGAATCTAAAAGCAGGTATCTGTATTTAGATATGGAATCTCCGGCCGATAAAGCCAGGCTTACAGACCCTGAGTTATTCCTGTCGCGGGTCGCAGACAAAACCGTCATCATAGATGAAGTGCAAACCATGCCACATCTTTTCCCTGTACTTCGATCACTGATTGACCGCAACAGAAAGCCCGGACGATTTCTTCTTTTGGGTTCGGCTTCACCCGAATTGATTCAACAAAGTGCAGAGTCCTTAGCCGGCCGCATTCGCTACAGGGAGCTGTTCCCCTTTTCTTTAGAAGAAATAGGATTTACAAACCAGGAAAAGCTATGGTTCAGGGGAGGTTTTCCCAGAGCTTATCTTGCTAAAAACGATGCAGAGGCCATAGAATGGCTGAATGATTTTATTTACAGCTATGTAAGCCGCGACCTGCGAATGCTCGGTCTATCCATGCAACCTACAGAGATAACCCGTTTGCTGCAAATGCTGGCACACCAACACGGTCAATTATTGAATCATTCTAACCTGGCGCGCTCCCTTGGCATATCTATGCCTTCGGTAAAAAAAGCCATGTATTATTTAGAGGAGGCCATGCTTATCAGAACACTTCAGCCCTGGTTTATAAACGTGGGTAAACGGTTAGTGAAGTCGCCCAAAGTTTTTATTCGCGATTCAGGAATGCTTCATAACCTGCTGTTCGTGCAGGCCTATGAGCAATTGATGGGGCATCCACAGGCCGGGCATTCGTGGGAGGGGTTTGTTGTGCAGCAGATATTAACGGTTTTACCCGAAAATATTCAGCCGTGGTTTTACAGAAGCCAGGATAACGCTGAAATAGATTTGATTTTAACTAAGGCTAACCACGCGCAATGTGCCATAGAAATCAAACTGACCAATGCACCAGAAATCAGGAGGGGTAATACGGAAGCCATTGCTGATTTGAAGCCCAAACACACTATCATTATAACCCCCGGTGCAGATACATACCCCCTAAAAGATAAGTGGGTTGTGTATAACCTGGAAAATTTCCTGAAAGAAATGGAAAGCCTTTTATAAATCGCCGAAGCATAATTCTATAAATATCAAAAGCTCATTTCCTATGCCATATCCTTTTAACGACAAACAGCAACAGGTATTCAATCAGTTAAAGGCATTTGCTAAAGATAAAACTATCAATACCTTTATTCTGAATGGTTATGCCGGTACCGGAAAAACTTTTCTGATTCAGTATTATGCCAAATACCTCAAACAAAAGAAAATAAAATTTTCCCTACTGGCTACCACCGGAAGAGCAGCCGCTGTGCTGAGAGGCAAGACGGAGTTGCCAACTTCTACAGTTCATGGTGCATTGTATTCTTTCTCAAAAGTGGATGGCGATGATGAAGACATTCCGGATGATGCACCTGCAGATGCTTTCGGTCAGATGCGGTTGATCTTTGAGTCCAATAAAAAATTGGAAGATAATTGTATTTACATAGTAGATGAAGCTTCTATGCTGGCCAGTGAGGCTTCGAATGATAATTCTTTTGCAGTCTTTGGTTCCGGATCATTATTGCCTGATTTGTTGAAGGCAATTGGAATTAATAAAATCATTTTTGTTGGCGACCCCTGCCAGCTCCCTCCCATCAATCAAATCATAAGCCCTGCTCTCGATGAAAAATGGTTGAATACATCCGGTAGAATCGCAGTTACCGCAACACTTGAAAAAATTATGCGAACGAATGAAAATAATGATATTCTCGATATCGCTTCTGATGTGCGCATGTCTGTTGGAGTTACTCCATCATCAAAGTGGATTAAACTTCCTGCACGCAATAAAAATAATTGCATTATTGTGCCGGATGGAAACACATTATTTTTAGAATATTTTGCACGGTTCCTGCAATTTGGGCCAAAAGGAACAATCGCTATTGCTCATAGCAATATGATGTGTAATCACCTGAATAAATATTTTCGTAAAAGATTATATCCCGAAAGTAATAAACTGATTGAGCCAGGTGAAATACTGATGGTAACCCAGAATAACCACCTGGTGCCTCTTACTAACGGCGATTTTGTCAAAGTACTTCATTTAGGTGAAGTAACACTACAGGCTAACCTTAAGTTTCAGAATGTACGGGTTTCACATTTGGACACAGAAAAAGAATTCGAACTGAAACTTGCTCTGGATCCTTTTGCCAATTTTGCTGCTAATCTTACTGTGGACCAGCAGCGAAATTTAATGATTGATTTCTCAAGGAGGATGAGGCGAAAAGGTTTTAAACCGAAATCAGAGGAATATTACAATGCCATGCGAACAGACACCTTTCTGAATTCTTTAAGGGCTACTTATGGCTATGTAGTTACATGTCATAAAGCACAGGGTGGCGAATGGGATGATGTGTTTCTTTTCCTCGACAAAAAAATGTATGGATATATGTCTCCTGACCAGATGCGCCGATGGTGGTACACAGCAATTACGAGAACGAAAGAACATTTGTATCTTCACGATGGTTGGTGGCTTACATAATATGATATCAGAAATGAATTTTAAAAAGGCGTTTGAACTGCGTAAGTCGCATCAATTCCGGGATGCAATAGAAATATATCAAAACCTTTGGCTGAATGAACCTGAAAAATTCAATGAATGGGATGGATGGAGTTATGCCTGGTGCCTGTCGAAAATGAACCGTCATCAGGAGGCGCTGGAAATATGCAGACAGCTTTATCCTCGGTTTAAAAATGTGGAAATATTGAATACATTATATGCGAAATGTATTTATTATACACAATTTGATTTCCAAACTTCAACAACTCTTCCTGTGTTACAAAAGGCAGTACAGGCAATGTATCAGCTTTCGCCACCACATACTCCTTATTCTTTTACAACAAGAGCAATTTTTAAATTGATTAAAAGATTGATGGAACAACAGTCCATTGACTGGAAAGGAATTGAAACCTGGCTTGAAAAAATGGATCCGGATTTGCTTGATAATAACCCCTGGGAAATTACAAATACAAAAGGCAAGTCAATGCAACTTGCATCGCCACGGGAAGAATGGTATGCAAATATGATAAGAGTGAAAGGTGGACTGAAACAACCTTTGGAATTATTGAAAATTCTGGAAACGGCCCGTAAACAAAATATTAAATGGCATTATAATAATGATATCTGGTTTGCCCGTAAAGAAGCTTTTGCCCTTAGAGAACTTGGGAAAAATTCAGAAGCTGAAAAAATTCTTCGTAAGATAGTAAATCAAAAAAGGGAATGGTTTCTTTTGCTTGATTTGGCAGAAACAGTGGGGAATAAAGATGAACAATTACAACTCATGTCAGAAGCTGCATTGGCGCCGGGAAAGAGAGAAATGAAAATTAAACTGTATGTTGCTTTACAAAAGTTATTGAAAGATAAACATCCAAATGAATCAGCATTGCTTTTCTGCCTGGTTGCAGCCATCCGTGAAGAGAATGACTGGCCTGTGCAAACTGGCTTTAGGGATGAAGCAGTGAAGATGGGTATAGACCCTGATAAAGTAGTTTCATCAACGGTAATAATAGAGAAATTAACTCCTTTCTGGAAAAAGTTTATAGCAGTCCGGAAAAGAATGAATGGAATAGTTGATATAATCTTCTCCAATAATAAAAGCGGGTTTATTAAAACAGGGAATCAAAAATATTTTTTTAAAACCGGTAAGTTAGAAGGTAAAATAAAGCCCGGGGATAAAGTTGTCTTTGAAGTAATAAACAGTTATGATCAGAAGAAAAAAAGAATGGGTATGATGGCTATTAAAATAGAAGTAGTTTAATGCTTTAATATCAAATCAATAATAATTCAAACAAACCAGGCTTTGAAAAATTGAAAATTGATATGCACAATTGATAATTCGTAATTCGTAATTTTTAATTCTTAATTGATAATTGATAATTCGCAATTGAACCATGAATCTAATCATCAACTCTTATGGCGCCACGCTGCAAAGGGAAAACAATCTTTTTGTGATCACTACTGCCGAGGGAAAGCAAACTTTTCCGCCGGATGTGGTGCGGACAATTTCTATTAATAAAAGTGCAAGGATCACAAGTGATGCCATTTTGCTCGCCATCAAAAACCAGGTAGAAGTGCTTTTTGTAAATGATATGGGCGAACCCGAAGGCAGGGTATGGAGCGTACAATATGGTTCGGTCAGTAACATTCGTAAATGCCAGGTAAATTTTCTCTATTCAAAAGCTGCTGTGCAATGGGTCAAAGATTTAATCATTGAAAAAATTGACCGCCAGATTGCATTGCTTTTAGGACTGCAACCAGATGAAGAAAACAATTTAAAACAACACAATGTTTTTAAATATGCCATCAATAGCATGGAGGATTATAAAAGAAAAATTGAAAATGCTGAGGGTGAAGTCATCAGTGATGTAGCGCCATCGTTGCGGGGCTGGGAAGGCGCTGCAGGAAAGAAATATTTTTTCTGTATCAGTAGATTAATGCCCCCGTTTTACAAGTTTGAAAACCGAGACAGGATGCCGGCCAAAGATCCATTTAATGCATTGCTCAATTATGCTTATGGCATATTGTATGGCAAAGTGGAAGGTGCATTGATCAAAGCAGGGATAGATCCCTATCTCGGAATTTTTCACAGGGATGAATACAACAGGCCTGCACTGGTGTTTGATTGTATTGAATATTATAGGTCGTGGATGGATTATGTGGTTTTTCAGCTTTGTAAATCAGAAGCTATACCACAGGAAGCATTTGAAAAAGTGGGAGATACCGGAGCCATCAGGTTGCTGCCATTGGCCAAACGGATTTTGATTCAATCTGTCAATGATTTTTTGGAAGAAATAATTGTTTTGGGAAAACCCCTGAGCCGGCAATCACATATTGAAGCCGATGCATACAAACTTGCCAATACATTTTTAAAAGAAGAAAACAATGGTACTGATAGGTAAACACATCACCACCATTGCAGATCCGCTTCAGCCTGTTGCAATGGATAAACTTTACAAAGCCACTATCAATGCTGATAGTGAAGTGGCTACACTTCAAAGAAGGTTGCAGGCTGTAAAGATGCTTGATCTGCAACAATACCGAAAACTGAAAACTGGTCTGCCTTATATTGTTTGCGCTCAGTTTCAACCTAAAATCAGGAAGAAAGAAAATTTCCTTTATACCGAAAGGTTTATAGTAGATATAGATCATTTGTCCGCATCTGATTTGGATGTGATGACTGTGAAAAACAAATTGAAGGAAGACCCGCGTGTTGAATTTATGTTTACCTCTCCGGGGGGTGATGGATTAAAAGTATTTTTTGCCCTTAGAGAAAAGATTAGCGACAGTGCATATTATGCAATGTTTTACAAATCATTTTGCCTGCGGCTTGCTTCGGAATACCGGTTAGGCGATACAGTAGATACCAAGACAAATGATGTAACAAGATGTTGTTTTACCAGTCATGATGCAACAGCCTATTATAACCCTGCACCAGAAAAAATTATTGCAGCGGAATATATGCCTGAAGTGTCATCTTCTGGTCCTGATATTTTTCTGAAAGCACTTCAAAAAGAAGAGAAAGAAATTTCAAATGGTAAAAAAAATGATAATCCAACAGCAGGTGCAAATGATGAAATCCCGGATGAAGTATTAAATACTATAAAACAAAAAATTGGTATGCGGGTAAAAGCGCCCCGCATCAAAGAATATGAACAACCAGAACAACTTGATACCCTGATGAAGGAATTGGCAGAGCAATTGGACCAGGTAGGAGCTACAGTTATTAGTTCAAAACCGATATCCTATGGAAGGCAGGTAAAGATAGGAGCCGGTAAATATTGGGCCGAAATCAATTTATTTTATGGGCAACGCGGTGTGAGCATTGTGCCTACCACGAAAACGGGTAGTAACAAAGAACTGTGTGATCAAATAGTATTGCTGTTGAAAAGCCATTTTGATTGTCATTAAAAAATAAGATGCCAAAACCACCCAACAAAGAGTTTAATCTGAAGGCGAGGATTGAGAAATTAAAAGCAGCCGGGTTTAATTGTATTGAAGAGAAGGAGGTTGCTTTGAATGAAGAAGATGCGTTAAAGCCATTACCTGAACGGATTCAAATGATACTTGGAATCATCAGAAGTGAACCCATAAAATCTACAACTATGAATTATTTGATTTTATATGATATTGAAAAGAACAAGATAAGAAGTTTGATATCAAAATATTTGATATCCATGGGTTGTATCCGGATTCAGAAATCAGTATTTTTGGCACATACAGATCACAAGAAATTTGATGTCATCAAAACCACATTGGCTGAGATTAATGAAGTGTATGAAAACAAAGACAGCATCATCCTGGTGCCATTAAATGTAAGTGATGCAAGAAGCATGAAACTGATTGGGCAGAATGTGAATATAGATCAGATTATAGATCCACCCAATACTGTTTTTATTTAAGAACTGAATAATTTATTAAGCATGAAAATGAAGAAAATTTTGGTAAAATTACGTGTAATTAATTCGTCCTAAATAGTTTACAAAAAGTACTGCCGGAGAGGCACATCCATCATAACAAGGATTAAGACATAAATGTGATGGGTTATTAAGACTTTTAAATGAAACAGCCGGAGAGGCACATCCATCATAACAAGGATTAAGACATTGGTTCATTTTCCCATACAAAAGGAGACTCAAGGCCGGAGAGGCACATCCATCATAACAAGGATTAAGACAGACACTATTTTGTCTCTCGCTTCTTCCTGATGAGCCGGAGAGGCACATCCATCATAACAAGGATTAAGACCTACCTTCCAGGTAACATTTTCATCTTCGTTCCTAATGCCGGAGAGGCACATCCATCATAACAAGGATTAAGACTAAATCTATGTTTTTTAAATTAAGATAATTGCCGGGCCGGAGAGGCACATCCATCATAACAAGGATTAAGACTTATCTTCATCCTCTCTTTCGGTCAAACTGAAGAAGCCGGAGAGGCACATCCATCATAACAAGGATTAAGACAGTTTTTTATAGACTCTAACTCTCTCTTTTGCTTAGCCGGAGAGGCACATCCATCATAACAAGGATTAAGACAAGCACAAATACCTGTATGAAACGGGTTTACCGTCTCTGCCGGAGAGGCACATCCATCATAACAAGGATTAAGACTTCATAAATGAAACCTGAGAAGATTTCACCCTAAACGCCGGAGAGGCACATCCATCATAACAAGGATTAAGACTTCTTTTGTTTAGCGTCAGTGACGCTAAGAGTCTTTGCCGGAGAGGCACATCCATCATAACAAGGATTAAGACTCTGGCTTCTTCTGCGAAAGGCAGATTTCTAAAATAGCCGGAGAGGCACATCCATCATAACAAGGATTAAGACCTTTGCACCTGCTCCATATCCTTCATTCATAAATGAAAGCCGGAGAGGCACATCCATCATAACAAGGATTAAGACAGTGTGAAGAAAAAATTTACAGTAAAAGCTATAACGCCGGAGAGGCACATCCATCATAACAAGGATTAAGACAATTTAATAACACCTCCTCCATCTGTTCTGACAGAAGCCGGAGAGGCACATCCATCATAACAAGGATTAAGACTTTTCAATTTGATACTTACCCGTAAGGGTAACATCAAGCCGGAGAGGCACATCCATCATAACAAGGATTAAGACTCGTTAAACCGTTCAACCCATTACCTAATGCAATGGGCCGGAGAGGCACATCCATCATAACAAGGATTAAGACCTGTCAAGGTAACATCGAATGGCCGATCTATTTCAAGCCGGAGAGGCACATCCATCATAACAAGGATTAAGACTTGCGTTGCTTTTATCCTAAAGCCTTCCCTTGTTAAGTGCCGGAGAGGCACATCCATCATAACAAGGATTAAGACCACTGACTTCGTTATTCTTAATATTTTATCTGCCCTGCCGGAGAGGCACATCCATCATAACAAGGATTAAGACTTAATTCAGTTCTTTCTTTTGTGTTTGACACATTTAAAGCCGGAGAGGCACATCCATCATAACAAGGATTAAGACCTGATTTTCATACCCTGAATATAAATCATATGTGTAGCCGGAGAGGCACATCCATCATAACAAGGATTAAGACAGCACATCTCTGTGCGCAACGACTCTAAACCTTGAGGCCGGAGAGGCACATCCATCATAACAAGGATTAAGACAAGGTAACATCAAATGCTTTGTCAACCTCAAGCCCTGCCGGAGAGGCACATCCATCATAACAAGGATTAAGACAATTGTATTTCATAAGCATTTTTGTCTTTCTGATTAGCCGGAGAGGCACATCCATCATAACAAGGATTAAGACCTTTTATCATTTTCGTAAATACAATTATCAATATAAGCCGGAGAGGCACATCCATCATAACAAGGATTAAGACATTCCCCTATCGGGGTTACACCTAAAAAGGTTTTAGCCGGAGAGGCACATCCATCATAACAAGGATTAAGACATTCCGAACGTGTATGTTTCCGGTAAGCCATGCTGTGCCGGAGAGGCACATCCATCATAACAAGGATTAAGACAGGATAAGATTTGTTCTCAAGCCAAATTCCTGATTTTGCCGGAGAGGCACATCCATCATAACAAGGATTAAGACTGAGCTTTAAATTCTTGTACAGTCATGTTGTTTGTGGCCGGAGAGGCACATCCATCATAACAAGGATTAAGACCTCCAAATGCTTCATTTAAAAACGAAACCTGTGTTGCCGGAGAGGCACATCCATCATAACAAGGATTAAGACTATCCGGGTAGGACTGCTATAGAGAATTTTTTGTTTTGCCGGAGAGGCACATCCATCATAACAAGGATTAAGACACGGTAAAATGCACGCTCCGCTTTCAATACTAAAAAGCCGGAGAGGCACATCCATCATAACAAGGATTAAGACTATGAAGTCCATAGACTTTACATGATTTTTGGAAGCCGGAGAGGCACATCCATCATAACAAGGATTAAGACGATTTTTTAGCCTGTTATTCCCGCCCTTCTGTAGCGCCGGAGAGGCACATCCATCATAACAAGGATTAAGACTAATCCCTGCACCACACACATTTAATCGCCGGATAGGGCCGGAGAGGCACATCCATCATAACAAGGATTAAGACTTTAGCCTGTTATTCCCGCCCTTCTGTAGCCTCCGGCGCCGGAGAGGCACATCCATCATAACAAGGATTAAGACGCTACCCTGTTAAGTTCAGGGGAGTTATCATTTGGAAAGCCGGAGAGGCACATCCATCATAACAAGGATTAAGACTCGTGTAAGTACGCCCAGACTTCATTAGGATCACCGCCGGAGAGGCACATCCATCATAACAAGGATTAAGACTGATGGGTTATTAAATTTATATGAAAGACAGATACCGCCGGAGAGGCACATCCATCATAACAAGGATTAAGACATGAGGTGAATAGCTCTCATACTCCAAAATATTTACTAGCCGGAGAGGCACATCCATCATAACAAGGATTAAGACACTACATACCAAGTTAATAAAAATTTTAGCATAAAGCCGGAGAGGCACATCCATCATAACAAGGATTAAGACTGAAAGGTATATATGCTTTGACTTTATATCAGCCTGTGCCGGAGAGGCACATCCATCATAACAAGGATTAAGACCTGCACCACACACATTTAATCGGCCTGATAGGTTAAGCCGGAGAGGCACATCCATCATAACAAGGATTAAGACGATGTTTAAAAAATTATAACGTTTGATTTCCCGAATGCCGGAGAGGCACATCCATCATAACAAGGATTAAGACTGTTTTGAGCGAACTTGTTACTTTTTTTTAGATGTTAGCCGGAGAGGCACATCCATCATAACAAGGATTAAGACATCCCTGTTTGATGCTGTACTTCTGGTTGCTGTCCAGGCCGGAGAGGCACATCCATCATAACAAGGATTAAGACTTTCCTCTTCTGTGCTTACACACACGTTCATCCCGGCCGGAGAGGCACATCCATCATAACAAGGATTAAGACATTTCCACCATACAATCATTGTCGTAATGCCCTGGCCGGAGAGGCACATCCATCATAACAAGGATTAAGACCATTAGTGCCTTTCGTGTACCGAAAGACTCGTGTAAATGCCGGAGAGGCACATCCATCATAACAAGGATTAAGACAGTATGTACTCTGAGTCATCAGCTATAAGCAGGTACTGCCGGAGAGGCACATCCATCATAACAAGGATTAAGACATTTTTTTCAACCAAGACATAGTCAGTTTTGCTTCTAGCCGGAGAGGCACATCCATCATAACAAGGATTAAGACAAATTTTTCGCCTTTGCATACAATGTGACTATGATAGGCCGGAGAGGCACATCCATCATAACAAGGATTAAGACCACTATCATAAAAATGCTCCGGTTGTTTCTGTTCAGCCGGAGAGGCACATCCATCATAACAAGGATTAAGACTTAATTTAATATATTTTTTATTGCCAGCATTTTTAAAGCCGGAGAGGCACATCCATCATAACAAGGATTAAGACACGGGTATTAACTCTCCATTCTTTTTTTCCCAATAAAGCCGGAGAGGCACATCCATCATAACAAGGATTAAGACCGACCTTCAAATTCGGAAAAGATGATGCGACCGGTGTCAGAGAAGGTCATCCCACCCACTTCATTTCATTGTGGGGTGGCAGGCATTACAACAAGGATTAAGACGGGAATGTGCTTTTTTTTTCCCTCCCTTTCTGAAAGTAAAGAGAGAAGCATCCCACCCTCCATTTCATTTTGGGCGGCAGGCATTACAACAAGGATTAAGATTGGAACTATTTTGTTCTTTACTAACCATTGCTTTTTCAAGTGAGGCACATCGCTTCACTGCTTTTCATTTCGTATAGTATGTGTTGTTCAGAGAGGTAGTTTTTTCAAAATATAAAATTTGATACAGTTCATTTTGCACTACATATATTTATCAAAGTTTTTTCATATCGCATCCTTCAGACTTGAAGATAAATTTTAGTGTATGTCTCAGGTTTTCTCTATAAATAAAAGGTATGAATGCATCACCGTATTTCCGTTGATACAATATTAATATTCTATCAATACCCCAATTCCCTACCTTTGGTAACACTCTTTCACTGATGTTTAAAAAATATTTTTTATGAAAACGATAATCGCAGTTCTTGCCGTTTTGATGTTCAGTTCTTTTAATCCTGCCCCAATGAGTATCTATGATTTTAAAATTACATCTCTTGATGGCGGCATTATAGATTTCTCTATTTTTAGTGGGAAAAAAATCCTGATTGTAAATACTGCATCTATGTGTGGTTTTACTCCACAATATGAAGGGCTGGAAAAATTATATGAAAGCCATAAAGATAAATTGGTGATTGTAGGGTTCCCTTCTGATAATTTTGGCAACCAGGAATTTCATGATAATGATTCTATCAAAACTTTTTGCAGAAAAGATCATGGCGTTACTTTCCCATTAACAACAAGGGTGGATGTAAAAGGACCGAATGCTACACCCGTATTTAAATACCTGTGTAATAAAAGCGAGAATGGTGTGTTGGATGCTACCATCTCCTGGAACTTTAACAAATTTATCATTGATGAAAATGGTAACCTGCTCAAGCATTTTGATAGCAGGGTTACACCTGATAGTAAAGAGCTGCTAAAATATATTGACCAGTAATTTCAACAGTATATTTATTCTTTGTAACCTTCATTATAATATTTTCCGGGGAAATAAAAACGAAGGTTTACAGTTACAGTTCTGAGTTTATTTATTTCTGGCGCCCCATCACCACCGGGTAAAATATTATTTAATCCTTCCTGGTAAAATATATTGGCTTCAATTCGTTTATTGATGTTTAAGCCAGCGCCAATATTGAGCCCCCAAATTGTATTGCCTAAGTCATTCCTGTAGTCTGTCGCTACATTGATTGTACGACCAAAATTGATTTTGTGTTCATCAAATTCAGAGCGCACATGTTCAGGTGGTGTAGTATTGCCATTGGTAGTATAAAAATCTGTGTGGCGTTTTAATTTACCTGTTATGCCTACCTGTGTATTTAATCCGGCATAAACTTTTAAACCAAGTGTCTTAGTAAAATTAAACTGGTAAGCAAAACCAAATGGAATATTAATAAAATAAGGATGAATATTATACTTGCTCACAACAGTGTCATTGATAGAAGAAGAATCTTTTAAAAATGTCTGACTTGAAAAGTTTGTACCCAGGTACATAAAAAAATCATTCATGAAATGGTACTCTACTCCGCCACCCAGTTGCCAACCTACTTCACTTTTACCATTCACTATACCTGCACTTCTGGTTGCCCGGATCATACTGTAATTAGGGCCGCCCTCAGCATAAAATCCAAACTGAGCTTGTAATAAAGTTGAAAATAAAATGCAGGTAAGCAGTAGCCAATATCTCCTCATAAAAAGTTTTTTGCAAATAAAAGACATTTGAATTGTTATTACACCTTAGAAACGTAATTTTTGGCTTATGGTATGTTGGTTGTAAAAAAATTGCTTTGCAGGTTTAACATTTCCGAAGGGTTTCGTAATTAAAATTTCTCTCTATATTTGAACTACTAAATTCTTCGTAGAATAAAAATTATATCGTTATGAATACAACAATTAAAATGCTTGCAGCAGTCCTTACATTCTCAATAGGGTTTACTTCTGTGCAGGCACAAGACACTGAGGTTAACAAAGGGTCAAATGAAGACATCATCATTCATAAAAAAAATCCTACAAAAGAAAAGTTGACAATAGTAGTAGATGGTGATAACATCACCGTGAATGGGAAACCGGTAGATGATTTTAAAAGCGCTGATATAGATATTATCAGGAATAATGCTGATGGGTTTGCAAGGGAATTTAGTTTTAATGGTGATATGCCCGCGCTTGCGCCAAGGCTGAATCAGCAGTTACGTTCTTTGCAGGGAGAAGTGATGCTTGGCGTAAAAACCAACCCTGCGCTGTTGGGCGTTATGACAAGTAAAGATGATAAGGGTGCAAAGGTTACAGACGTTACTGATGGCAGTGCTGCAGCAAAAGCCGGTCTTCAAGAAAGTGATGTAATTACTAAAGTGAATAATGATGCAATCGGTGGGCCTGATGATTTATATAAAGCAGTTGGTAAATATAAACCCGATGATAAAATCACTATCACTTATTTGAGGGATGGAAAGATAATGACAGCAAATGTTACATTGGATAAATCTAAACAAATGCGTGTGTATTCATGGAACTCACCGAATAATAATCTGGATCTGAGAAATTTCGGTCCCCGCAATTTTTCTTTTTCATGGAATAATAAACCACGTATCGGTATTTCTGCACAGGACACTGAAGATGGTAATGGGGTGAAAGTCCTCGATATAGATGAAGATTCACCTGCAGCAAAGGCCGGTTTAAAAGAAGATGATATTATTACACAGGTAAATGGTAAAGCCATCGCATCAACTGATGATCTCAGGGAAAGTGTGAAAGATATCAAGCAGGGTGATACGGTAAAGGTTGCGTTTAAACGCAACAGTCAAACACAATCTGTTGATGTAAAGATTCCAAAAGATTTGAAGACTATAGATCTCTGATATTTTTTTTCTCATGTGCTAATAAACCGCTGTTTTTTAATGGCGGTTTTTTTATATAATAATGTCACCCCGATGGGGTTTGGTTGCTTCTGTTGATTGTGTTTTATAGTTATAATAATGTCACCCCGATGGGGTTTGGTTTTTTTTGCATGGATATGTTTTATAATAATGTCACCCTGATGGGGTTTAGATTTTTTGGGGAATAGTTTTTTTATAACGTTATGCATTTAAATGATGCATTTTATATTTGGTTTGTATTTTTTAAGCTATAGGAAAATTTGAAACTGTAAACGAGTTTATTCATATTTCATTATTTTTATTTCCTGATTTTATTATCTTCATTGCTCGAAATGAAAATTGAAAAACCAAAATCTATTACTCTTTTGTTGTGGAAAATAAATGCGTATCCTAATTGACTTCGTAAACATTCAATCAATATCTCATGAAATATAAATTATTAGGCAGAAGCGGTTTGAAAGTTTCTGAATTGTGTTTAGGCACAATGGGATTTGGCACAGAAAACGGTTGGGGCGCTGACCGTGATACCAGTTTTCAAATCATGGAAAAATTTGCAGAAGCAGGCGGTAATTTTTTAGACACTGCTAATTTTTACAAATTAGGTACCAGCGAAAAAATTATTGGTGAATTCATGTCGCAACGTGACCGTGATTATTTTGTGCTGGCTACTAAATATACTTTGTTTGATAATAAAACCAATCCAAATGCAAGTGGCAACAACCGCAAAAATATGATGCGCAGTGTAGAAGAAAGCTTGAAACGGTTGCAAACTGATTTTATAGATGTTTTGTATTTGCATATCTGGGATGATATTACACCAATTGATGAAGTGTTGCATGGATTGGATGATTTAATCAAACAGGGAAAAATTTTATATCCGGCCATCAGCGATACACCTGCATGGATTGTTGCAAAAGGAAACACACTTGCTGAGTGTATGGGATGGAGCCAGTTTATTGCTTTGCAGGTAGAGTATAGCTTGTTACAACGCACAACTGAAAGGGAACTCTTGCCGATGGCAAAACATTTCAATATGTCAGTGATACCCTGGGCGCCATTGGCTGGCGGTGCATTAACAGGTAAATATCTGCGTGGCGAAAAAGGGAGGATAAAACCAGAAAGCAACAGGCTCAATGAAAACAGTCAACGCATAACTAATGAAGTAGTGACTATTGCAAAAAAATTAGGTGTAGAGCCATCACAGGTTGCATTAAAATGGACTATGCAGCAACAACAGTCTGTAATTCCGGTGGTGGGTGCAACCAAACCTGAACAGTTGGATGAAAATCTGCAAACCATTAACGTAAACATTCCTGATGAAGATATGCAACACCTCGATGAAGTCAGCGCTATTGATATGGGATTCCCGATGAAATTTTTTAAAGAAGAATCGGTGAAAACAAATACTTACGGAGGCTTTTATGATAAGGTGGAAAAAAGATAAAATTGTCTTTTAAATTATTTCCCTGCATTTTCCTGTTACTATATCATTATTTGGCACACAAATTCTGCTGCATGCTATCACAGAAGCAGCAGGTTTGTTTGTGGGTTTCAGGTATTATCTTTTCCTGAAGAAAAAACAAGGTGATCAGATAAATGCTGCTAACCGCTTATGGCTTGTCATCGCTGCAACAATCGGCGCATTTTTCGGCAGTCATTTATTGGGTGGTTTTGAAAACCCGCCTGCTGTTTTTCAAACTAATCATTTACTCGATTATTTCTATTCTAATAAAACAATCGTTGGTGGTCTATTGGGTGGTTTGATTTGTGTTGAACTAACTAAAAAAGCTATTCATGAAAAAACAGCATCTGGTGATTTGTTTACTTATCCGCTCATACTTGCAATGATCATTGGGCGGCTGGGTTGTTTTAGCATGGGCGTGCATGAAGCCACTTATGGCCTGCCATCATCTTTGCCCTGGGCAATGAATTTAGGTGATGATATTCCAAGGCACCCTGTGAGTTTATATGAAATTGTTTTTTTAATCATGTTATGGTTTTTCATAAATGTGATTCGAAAAAAAAATGTTTTACAAAATGGCGCCATGTTTAAAATTTTTATGATTGGTTATTTATTTTTTCGTTTTTTGCTCGACTTTATAAAACCGCATTTTATTTTCAGTTTTGGATTATCAACAATACAAGTGGTCTGCCTGGCAGGTTTGATATATTATTACCGTTATATCATTGCCCCAAAAAAGTTGTTGATAACAAAATAGTTTTTTGTTTAAATAAGATTCATTTAAAAAAACTTTATTCATCTTAGCTTTAAACTTTTGCTGCAAACAAAAAAATAAATTGCTATGCCGGAAAGACCATATACCTACTACGATTTTACAATCAGTCTCTGTCCAGTTTGTTTAAAGCGGGTTGATGCGAAAATTGTTTTTGAAAATGATAATGTTTTCATGTTGAAGAATTGTAATGAACATGGGTTTCAAAAAGTTTTGATTGCAACTGATGTTGAATATTATAAAAACATCCGCAACTATAATAAGCCAAGTGAAATGCCTTTGCACTTCAATACGCAAACATTATATGGTTGTCCTTATGATTGTGGTCTTTGTGTTGATCATGAACAACACAGTTGTTTAACCGTTCTTGAAATAACAGACCGTTGCAATCTTTCCTGCCCCACCTGTTATGCAATGAGTTCGCCGCATTATGGCAGGCATAGGTCTTTGGATGAAGTAGAGAAAATGCTGGATATAATTGTTGCTAATGAAGGCAAACCGGATGTGGTGCAAATCAGTGGTGGTGAACCTACCGTCCATCCTGATTTTTTTGCAATACTTGACTTGGCAAAATCAAAACCCATCCGCCATTTAATGGTAAATACAAATGGTATAAGGATTGCAAAAGATAAATCATTCGTCAGGCAACTGGCATCATACATGCCCGACTTTGAAATCTATCTTCAATTTGATTCTTTTAAAGAAAATGCTTTGCTTCAATTGCGTGGTAAAGATTTAACGGATGTAAGAAAAAAAGCCATTAATCATTTGAATGAATTCAATCTGTCCACAACGTTGGTGGTTACCTTACAGAAAGGAGTGAATGATGATGAGGTTGGTGAGATCATTGAATTTGCCTTGCAACAACCCTGCGTCAGAGGTGTAACTTTTCAACCTGTACAAATTGCAGGAAGGCTTGAAAACTTTGATGCTGCCACAGACAGGATTACATTGACAGAAGTGCGACAGAAAATTTTAGAACAGACAAAAATTTTTCAACCCAATGATTTGATTCCTGTCCCTTGTAACCCTGACGCATTGGTGATGGGCTATGCATTAAAATTAGCAGGCCAGGTTTTCCCAATGACACGTTATATAGACCCTGCACATCTCTTAAACAATAGCCGCAATACAATCGTGTATGAACAGGATGAAGCATTGCATACACACATGCTGAAAATTTTCAGTACTGGAATTTCTGTTGACCGTGTAGAAAATAATTTCAAAGAATTACTGTGTTGCCTACCAGAAATTTATGCACCGGGCTTACAGTATGATAACCTGTTTCGTATAATCATCATGCGCTTTATTGATGCTTATGATTTTGATGTGCGGGCTATTAAAAAAAGTTGTGTGCACATTGTACATAAAGATGGACGTATTATCCCTTTTGAAACGATGAATATGTTTTACAGGGATGATAAAGAAGAAAAAGTAAAAAATTTACAACAACAGATTGCAGTTTCAGCTAAATTGCGTTAGCTGCGGTTGATACTAAATGGTCAAAATATTTTCACCACAGTTGAAAAGACTTATGAAAGCATTCTACAAATTAAATTTAAAGACACTCAGATGAAAAACTGGAAACAACCATATCGTGTTGCATTTATAGTTACAGTCATTGTGTTTATTATCGGTGTGATTGTTGCCATCCTCAATGGACCTGAATATGGAATTGCGCTTGGCATTGTTTGTCTCCTTGGTGCATTGCTTTGTTTTGTGATTAGTTTAATTGCATTTATTGCTTCTTATAAAGAAAACGGTAAAGGCCTTTTATTAAGCGCAGGTATCCTGTTATTGCTAAGTGGTATCTCCTGCGGACTTGGCTTTTCTATTTAACTTTCATTAAAATAATGAACTACGAAGAATTTAAACTAACCATTGAAAACAATGAGCTTCCTCCGGTGTTGCCTTTATATTTACAGGCTCTATGGTATGATGCAAAAGGAAATTGGGACAAAGCGCATTCACTCATTGATTCACTTGATGATCTTAATTCATGTTGGGTACACGCTTATCTGCATAGGAAAGAAGGTGATTTAGGAAATGCAGATTACTGGTACAGGCGCGCCAAAAAAAACAGGCAGGTAACATCTTTATCTGATGAATGGAAAAATATTGTTGAGGCTTTACTTGTATATTCCTGAATGGACATCATTCGTTTTATGACAGGAAGTTTATTCCTGTTATAAAAGGTTTGTGGCATTTGAAAAGAAAATTATCCTGTAGGGCTTTGAATGAGTAGGTTGAGATGACGATACAAATTTGAGCTGTCGGTTTCAGGCCATAATCAATTCAGCCATAAAAAATTTACCACTCCTTAATAGCTTTTTGATTTTTATTCATAAACGAAAAAAGTTGACTGAAGAAGTTTTCCCTAAACTTCCTGCAAACTCATGTCAACAAATAATCCTTTGAGATTTAACCAACTATTTTTGAGATTAAATTTATAAAAAATTATTGCCCGTATAGGCATGGGAGACCTTTACATCATAAGCACCGTGATGTCAATATCAGGATAAAGAGAAAGATAACTTACGGTTCAACAATCTTTGTATTGTAATGCATTTTACCATTTTCCAACTGTGTGAAATCGCCATGCCACAACATCATCAACATAGCAAAGACAAATGCAACCACAAATGAAGTGAATGCAAGTACTGTAAATTTTTTTGGATCATTTGGCGTAACTGGTGCAGACATAATTTTTTGTTTTGTAATTCGGGTCAAAAATAATAAATCCACTGATTATTTTTATCTAATTAATCCTACCGGGCAAATTGCATCATATTTAAAACAAGATTGGGGTCAGGACAATTGATTAAATACTTGTCTTTGTCGTTCAGGCTGCAAACACCCGGGTAATCTCCTTCATTCATTTCCATATCCTGTATCAGTTGAAAATGCAGATGAGGTGGCCAGTTACCATTTTCAGAAGGTTTACCAAAATGACCAATCTCTTTGCCTCGTGTTATATATTCCCCAGCCTGTATTGTATTAATATCATTTAATGAAAGGTGGCCATACAAACTGTAAAATGCAATACCATCAATCTGATGCAATACAATCATGGTGGCACCATAATCACCAAATTTATTATTGAAAGCAAAGCTGTGGATCATCCCGCCCAAGAATGCAAATACAGGTGTGCCTGCTTCTCCCCAAATATCAATGCCAATATGTAGTCGTCTTGGCACACTGCCATTAAACATTTCACTCCTGCTGTAAAATTCCCTGTATTCATTATATCCGCCAATTCCATACAATGCGCCTGTGTCAATTATTTTTTGGTTGATATATTTTGAAAACAAGTTTGTATCATTTGTGATCTCGGTAGTTAATTCTTTATTGGCAGATGTAAAATCCATACGCACCAGTTTATCTTTCGATGCAGTAAATGGAACCACGGTGTGAAATGTATCCTGGTATTTTTTTAATGAAGCTGCCAGCAATGAAATATTATTCATAATGCAAATTTACAATCGGGGCTGTCATAAAACAGGAATTTAAATGGTGCAGGCAACTGTGGCCACACTAATTTTCAAACCGGGCATTTGCAACAGTGCAGTGCCGCAGGCTTCCAGAGTAGCGCCTGTTGTAATCACATCATCCACTAATAAAATATGTTTGTTTTGTAAAGGTGCTGGGTTATTGACCACAAAAACTTTTTCCATGGTTTGCCAACGCGCAATGCGGTCTTTTTTCGTTTGTGTTTCGGTAAAAATATATCTCGTCACAGCGTTATCAATAATGGGTCTTTTCCACACTGAAACTATTCCTTCAGCAATAAGATAACTTTGGTTGTAACCGCGCTGGTATAATTTTTTTTCGTTCAATGGCAATGGTATGATTGCATCCACGTCATTAAACCTTGCACTTGTTGCAATACGGTAGCCCAATAACTTTCCTAAAAATTTCCCTGCCTGTTGATTTGATTTGTATTTTAATTCTAAGATGGTTTCCCTGATGGCGGAAGCTTTATTAAAATAAAATGCGCTGCCCCCTTTTTCAATTTTTAGCCTTCCATAAAATTTTTTCTCAACAAGATTGCCGGGTGTTGAAAGAAAACCGGTCTCTGGTAATTGGCTTATACATTGAGCACAGAGTTCATCTTCATTATTTAAAATATCAATACCACAACCGATGCAAACATGCGGAAAGAAGAGATGTAAGAAATCATTGATGTATCGTGCTGCCGGGTTCAAGGATTATTTTTTGTTCTACTAAAATAATTAAAATCATCGTTGTCAGATTAATATTATTCAAATTATCTGGAATCCTTTACCAGTAAGGGTTATAAGTCCGCCATAGGCGGATGAGGTTATAAAAGCAAGGGTTATCATCTTTTGTTGGGCAATAGTGAATCAAAATAACAACCTGTACAATTCATCTACTTTGCTTACCGCCACTACTTCAATTTTAAACTGGTTTTTATTCAAAGCTTTTTTATTAAAAGGTGAAATGAATATTTTTTCCAGTCCCAGTTTTTCTGCTTCAGCTATTCTTTGCTCTACACGGTTGACAGCTCTTATCTCACCATTTAAACCTACTTCACCAGCAAAACAAACATTGGGTGAAAGCGGTGCATCATCATACGACGACAACAATGCACAAATGATGGCAAGGTCTGTTGATGGGTCATCAATACGCAGGCCCCCTGCAATATTTACAAATACATCTTTCATCCCAAATTGAAAACCGCCCCGTTTTTCCAACACAGCCAATAACAATTGCAAACGTCTTGAGTCTAATCCACTCACTGTTCTTTGTGGTGTGCCATAAACGCTTTGTGTTACCAATGCCTGCGTTTCAATTAATAAAGGCCTCAGCCCTTCCATGCCTGCAGCAATTGCACTGCCGCTAAGTATTTCTTCTTTCTGATGGATTAAAATTTCTGAAGGGTTGTGCACCATGCGCATACCATTGCCCATCATTTCATAAATGCCTAATTCAGATGTACTGCCAAAACGGTTTTTTAAAGTTCTTAAAATGCGATATGAATAATGTTGGTCACCTTCAAACTGCAGTACCGTATCAACAATGTGTTCTAAAATTTTTGGGCCGGCAATGCTGCCATCTTTGGTAATGTGACCTATCAAAAAAACTGGAGTGTAGGTCTCTTTTGCAAAACGTTGCAAGGCTGCTGCACATTCACGCACTTGTGCAATGCTGCCCGGAGCTGCTTCTATATTTTCTGATTGCAATGTTTGAATGGAATCAATAACTACTAACGATGGTTGTAATTTTTTTATCTCAGAAAAAATTACTGATAGTGAAGTTTCAGTGAGGATGTAAAAATTTTCATTTTGAATTTCCAACCTGTTGGCACGCATCTTAATTTGTTGCTCACTTTCTTCTCCACTAATATATAAGGTAAGAATATTTTTAAGATGTAAAGCATCCTGCAATAACAAAGTGCTTTTACCAATTCCGGGTTCACCAGCGAGCAACACAATACTTCCGCTTACTATTCCTCCACCCAACGTCCTGTTCAATTCTGTATCACTTGTAATTAATCTTTCTTCTTTTGTGTTTTCAACTTCGTCCAACAATTTTGCTTTTGCTGTTTGGCGCTTTGATGAAGAATCTTTCCATAAATTTTTTTCACGCTGACTTCTTTCGATCACTTCTTCTATAAAAGTATTCCATTGGTTACAGGCCGGACACTTGCCTAACCATTTTGCACTTTCATATCCGCAGCTTGAACAAAAAAATGCTGTTTTAACTTTACTCATCTTATAAAAATAAAAACATCAATGATAAATCCATGATTGAATATAAATGGAAAGCGAAAGAAACATAATAAAAAAAGACCGGTAAAAACCGGCCTCTTTTTTTACTTACTAACCCATTAAATTCAGCCACTAAATTACAATAATGGGCTTCATAACAAAATAAATTTTTGCTGTTGTTGAAAACTTTTGATGAAATCTATATTTTAATTTAAAGTCATTCTGTCCTATATTATTCATAATGCTAATATCAAAGCGCCATTCTGTCGGGAAAGTGTACTTGGTTTGCCCGAAATCGGCCTGATTTTTAAGTGGTTACAAATTTGCTTTTCTTGCATAAAGCATTATTTAATGAGTTCAATATTTCTGGTTTCTATATTATTTCTTGGCATTAGTTTTTTGGTTTCTTCCACCCTGAAATCAAAATTCTCCCGATATGCCCAGATTCCTTTATCCCGGGGATTGTCTGGTAAGGAAGTAGCCGAAAAGATGTTGCGCGACAACGGCATCTATGATGTGAAGGTTACTTCAGTAAACGGTTTTCTTTCAGACCACTATAATCCTTTTAATAAAACAGTAAACCTCAGCCCTGATGTTTATAATGGCCGAAGCATTGCTTCCGCTGCAGTGGCTGCACATGAATGTGGCCATGCTGTGCAACATGCAACTTCTTACCAATGGCTTATGCTCAGAAGCAGGCTTGTTCCTTTTGTTCAGTTCAGCAGCAATATTTTACAATGGGTACTGCTGGCAGGCATCATATTAATCAATGTATTTCCCATGTTGCTATTGGCAGGTATCGTTTTGTTTGCACTCACAACAATATTCGCATTTGTAACATTGCCTGTTGAGTTTGACGCAAGCAGGCGGGCTTTGGTCTGGCTCAACAATAGCCAGGTAGCTTTGCCACAGGAACATGAAAAAGCAAAAGACGCTTTGCATTGGGCAGCGCTCACTTATGTGGTCGCAGCATTGGCCTCACTTGCTACTTTGCTTCAATACATTTTTATTTATTCCAACAGCAGGAACAGGCAATAAATTTTTTTCAAAAATTTATTGTTGAATTTTTTGGGTTACGGGCAAAGTGTCTCCGATGATACATCCTTGCGTCGCAACACTTGTACTACATATCCTTGATCATCTGCTGGCTGCTGTTTCAACAGGTTTATTTTTTTTCAACATCTCGAAATGCTATAAGTCTTCATCACGTTCAAGCATTAATATAGCGCTTTGCGGAACGATGTAATATTTCTCACCTTCATACATCACTTCTGTTGCACCACTCAATAAAAAAATAGCAAGGTCGCCTTCCCTTGCCTGTAGTGGAATATATTTCACCTGATCTTCTTCACTCTTCCAGGGTTCATTTTCTACAGGCAATGGAATAGCATAACCCGGACCTGTTTTTATTATATAACCCTGCTGCACTTTTTCTTTTTCCTGCACACCGGGTGGCAGGTATAAACCACTTGGCGTTTGTTCATTTGGTTTTGATATACGTATTAAAACCCTGTCGCCGATTACTATCAGTTTTTTCAATTTATTATCCTATATTACAATCATTGAAATAGTTTAAAAATTTGTTTGTAAAAATATAAACATTGGTTAAACTGATTTCATATATTAAAATTCATTTAATCGTTCTTATCTTTAATCAATTATCAATAAAACAAGGCATTTTAATTGCTATAATGTTCATTAAAAAATAAAAATATGGAAGGAAAAAAATACAAGATTTTATTGTGCGAAGACGATACAAATCTTGGTATGGTTTTGAAAAACTATCTCGAACTCAATGACTATGAAGTAACACTTGAGAGAGACGGAAGGCTGGGCCTCGCTGCATTTCAACGTGAAAAATATGACATCTGCCTGCTCGATGTGATGATGCCAAATATGGACGGATTTACTCTTGCTGAAGAAATCCGTGATATTGACCCTGAAGTGCCGTTGTTCTTTTTAAGCGCCAAAACAATGAAGGAAGATATTATTCAGGGTTATAAACTCGGCGCTGATGATTATATCACCAAACCATTTGACAGTGAAGTATTGTTGTTAAAGATTAAAGCAATCCTGAAACGCAATGAAGAGCTGAATAAAGAAAGTGAAAACATTGAATTTGACCTCGGACGTTTTCATTTTAATCCAAAATTGCGTGAACTCGCTCATGATGGTAAAACGCAAACTTTATCACCCAAAGAAAATGAGTTGTTGAAAATGTTAGCTGAACATAAGAATGATTTATTACCTCGTGAAAGAGCATTGAAAAAAATATGGGGCAGCGACACATATTTCAATGGACGTAGCATGGATGTATATATTGCCAAGTTGCGTAAATACCTGAAAGACGATGAACAGATTGAAATTGTCAATATCCATGGCAACGGTTTCAGGTTGGTAGCGCCATAATTCATTTGAATACTTTTATAAAAACAAAACGCTCCATGAAATTTCATGGAGCGTTTTGTTTTTCCAACGGAAAATTATTGAACACTATTGAAATCCTTTACTGGTAAGGCTTTCAGGCTCCCCTCTCCTTTGGATTTGGGGGCCTGCCCGCCTTCTATTGAAATTCTTTACTGGTAATGGTTTCAAGCTCCCCTCTCCTTTGGAGAGGGGTTGGGGTGAGGTCTTGTTCAACAAAAATTTATCATTATTTGTCGGATAATTATATTCAGATTTTTTTTTCTTTCAATTTTCATTTCATCACTTCTTCAATCACTGTTCCCACACAGCCACTTGGCATTTGAATATGTAATAATGCAGCTAATGTTGCAGCGATATCAGTCATATAAGTTTCGCGGTTTGTTTTGCCTTGTTTAATATTCCAGCCATACCATAATAAAGGAATGTGTGCATCATAAGGATTCCACAAACCATGTGATGTGCCTTTGCCATCGCCGGACACATATCCCGGTTGCAATACAAACATGATATCACCGCTGCGTTGCGGAAAATATGAATTGGTAAACATCTTTTTCTGTATAGCAGTTAATGTGGTTGTGCTGATATGCTGCATTGAAACAGCCCTCGCGATTCCAGGCGTTTTTTCAGCATAATCAATAATTGCTTTTTCTATTTCATCTTTATTAAGATTCAAAGAATCAATTAGAGCATCATTTAAAGTAATCTCGTATTCTTCATGTGCTTCAACAAGATTCTTTGTTTTGTATTTGTCCTGCAACAATTGCTTTAATCCTTTGCTCAAATCACTTTCATCAAAAGCTCCACCAGGTAAATTATGTTTTATTGCAAAGCCAGGGCTGTTGGCAGCGCCATGGTCTGCTGATAAGAAAACAAGATAATTACCATCGCCTATTTCATTATCTAAAAATTCAAACAACCTGCCTAATGTTTTATCCAACCTGATATAATCATCCAGTTGCTCCCATGATTCAGGACCATAAGTGTGTCCGATATAATCCGGCGCTGAAAAACTTACAGTGAGAAAATCTGTTACATCATTGTGGCCAAGGTTCTCATTGATCACAGCAGCTTCCGCCAGTGATTCTAATAATGTATTGGCGTATGGTGTATAAGTTATCCTTGAATAATCTTTTTGCGCATATTGGCTGAGTGAATATGGAAATTGTTTTTGATTCTTGCCAAAAGGTTTTCCTTCCCAGCTTTCATCATCAGCGCCACAATATTGTTGATACACAGATGTGGGTAGTGATAAGTCCCAGTTTAACCTGAAAAGTGAATCAGGAATTTTCCTGTTGTTGAAATTATTTACCCATTGTGGTAATTGATTCATGTAATAAGAACTGGTAATGAAATTTCCCGTTTCTGAATCATACCAATAAGCTGCATTGGCTGCATGCCCTGCAGGAAAAATAGCAGCCCTGTCTTTCATAGAAATTCCAATCACTTTGGATTTGAAATTGGTAGCAAGCCTCAATTCATCTGTTATCGTTGTTACCATTAGGTTGCGGGGGCTCATCACTCCGTTGTTATCATCAGCGCCAACAGTTGTAACGGCATCATCACCGGCGCAATAAACTTTTTTATTTTTTACCCTGTCATACCAATTATTTCCCACAATGCCATTGATGGCAGGCACGGAGCCCGTGAATATACTTGTATGCCCCGCTGCTGTTACTGTGGGTGTATAAGGGATCAAAGTGTTTTCGCAGCTAAAGCCTTTGTTGAGGAAACGTTTGAAGCCGCCGGTCTCACTGTATAAGGCATAATATTTATACAGGTAATCCCAGCGCATCTGGTCAACAACTATGCCCACAACAAGCTTTGGCCTTTTTATTTCGTTGGCAACATTTTGTGAAAACCCGGAAATACAAAAAAAGAGTGTAAGAATGAGCAGGAATTTATTTTTCATCATCAAAAGCTTATCAACAAATGTAAGGTTGAATGAAATAGGTGGCAATGAATAAAAATATTTGGTTTCGGCAGGCAATAAAAAATTCCGAAAAATTTTCATGGCTTCTCAAAATATTAAAACAAATTTTTACTGATATATCTTTTTATAACATTTATATGCTATCCGGTTACTGTCAGATTGAATAAAAATATTATTTGTTAATAAATTATTTTAAAAATAGCTTTAGTTAATTTTAAATTATTTTTTCACTAAAATTTTTTAATCATGAAAACATCATTTATTTCGCTCTTTTGCACTATAATATTATTTTGTAGCTGTAGTAAAGAAATGTATTTTCATAGGACTTCTTCTGAGGTCTCAAAATCACTTTTACAGGTTCAGGATAAAGCCACATCGGGAACAGGTTATCTTTTCAAAACACTTAATAATGAAGTTGTATTTATGCAAAACACTTCTGGTATTAAATCTGAATTTGACAAAGTAGTTGTTGTGGCATTTGAAAAAGAAGTTGACATATCTATAGATCCAGGTGATATTAATTATGTAGATGCCATATATTTTAAAGACAAAAGATCTTTAATACTTCATTCTAAAAAAAATAATACCATTTATTTATTGGGACTTAATGAAATTCAGAGCAAGGACAAAATTGAACTTTTGAGACAAAACCCCAATTTAAAAACAAAAGGTTTTAAAATTATTTTAGGTTATGGGATTTCTGTATTAAGCGGAAAATGGAATTTTGATAAATTTATAAAATCTGGATCATTTTCTGCGTTTGATGGGTTAGAAATTGCTTCTACAATAAATCGAAATATTAATAAAAATGGATTACGGGATCCTAATAAGAAAGAATGCACATCAGGAGGTGAAGGAGCAACTTCTTGCTCTATAGGTTCATGGCCTGATGTAAGTTGTAGTGTAAGTTGTGGTGATGGATATTATGCTTGTTGTAATTCAAGTACAACAACTTGTTATTGTAAGAAGGTTGCTATTTCACTATCATCAGAAAGTCCAAAAAATAAATAGCCTATATTATTTTTCATCATCAAAAGCTTATCAACAAATGTAAGGTTGAATGAAATAGGTTGCAATGAATAAAAATATTTGGTTTCGGCAGGCAATAAAAAATTCCGAAAAATTTTCATGGCTTTTCCATCTGCTGAAACATCTTTTCATATCATTCAAATGACACCCTGAATTTATTTACAGGAATAAAAAATTTATTGATGATAATTATGTTCTGCAAAAAAAAAATTGATAATTCGATTTGGTTAGTGAACTTTAGCCTATCGAAGTTTTTTCAAATTACTAAAACCTTGGTCATGAAAAGATAATTGCCTTAGTATTTATTCTTGCTGCAATTGTTTTATTACCTGTACCATATTGATATGGACTCATGAAATTCTTTTTTTTGTTTTTTTTATTGTTTCCTTGCGCAACAACAATAGCTCAACAGGACAGTATCATTTTAAAATTAAATCTGGAAAAGGGAGACACATTAGAATGTACTTATATGATATTAGATACAATTGAGTATAAAGTTCCTGCTTTATCTTTTTTATTTGGAAGTAACCCAAAAGAAAAAGAGACCCAAATTGATAAGTTGCAGATGGTTGTATCCGGCACAGACTCAAACGGCAATTACATTTTAAGGACAGAATATATTCAACAGATAGTAAAATCAAAGATGCCTGGCATAGGAGATGTTGAGTATAATTCTGATAGTATGAATTCTGATAAAGAAGTTTTTATGCCTTCTTATGATGAAGCTTATAAAGCACGGTTTGCTGCATATCTGCATCAACCGTTTACCGTAGTTGTTTCTTCTTCAGGACAATGTATTTCTGTTTCAGGAATTGATGCAATTGTGGATGCATACGAAAAGCACATCAATAATGCCCCGCATTTATCTGCTACCCAAAAAAAAGCCAATATTGATGATGCCAGGAAAAACATAAGTAATGAAAGTATCCGAAGGGCGATGAATGATCTTTTTAATGTATATGCCGATGCACCTGTGGCGATTGGCAGCAAATGGCAAAAAGAAATTATTACAGGAGTTTATGAGCCGGAAGATGAAATTTATCATTACCAGTTGAAAAGTTTCTCACGCGATTCAATTTTGATAGAGGCAAAGGCAGGAATAAATTCTACTGGTGATACAGCAAGAGACGGTACACCAACAAGAATGACAGGCACAATTTCAGGCACAATCATTATTGACAAACCCACTGGCATTATACTGCAAAGAGTAATGTATAATCAGTCACAGGGGACTACTGTAGAAAATGGGAAAGTGCTAAGAGTTAATTCATCGTTACTGAGAAAATTGACTTTTGCAAAGAAGCCATGATATCATTTTGATACTCATGTTTTTTTTCTTTAATTGAATTGGATATGAAAATAAAACTCGTTTCTTGTTGGTGTATTGCTGCCTGCATTACTTGTTCTGTTCATGGACAAGATTCAACTCAAAGACACACAAACCTGTTCAACCTTGCTTTGGGTGGAAATTTTGGTGTTGCAAAACTTTCTGTAAATAAGATTAATCATTCTTTTCGGTAACAAAAACTCCCTGCAGCATTGAACAAATGGCCTTTCTGTTATGAGATAAACATGTTTTTTGGTTCCATATCATCACAACGTAAGCTCATATATAATCTTGCACTTGGTGTTGCTATGCAGGAAAGTGATGAAGGGAATATTCACCTCACCGCGAGAGAAATAAATAATAGTTACAATGTGGATTATATATTATTGGGGCATGACCGGCAATACCTCTTTCCAGGTATAGGCTTTGGCTGGCTCAATTATAAATACAGTTTTGTTGATGAATCGGATGACCCATCCTCATTTCCTGAAGCTTTGCAAAATTTCTCCGGAGAAAGATCCGTTGGGTCGGGTATTTTGTCTTATCTTAATTTGGAAGCTACTTATAGTTATGCGCTCGATAAAACCGATAATTTTTTATTGGGCATTCACACGGAATTTCATGTAGGGCTTAATTCAAAAGCGATGCAGTTAAATAGCGGATATAGCTTAAATGAGTCCCCCAAAGTGAACGCAACCGGTTTTAATGCAGCCATTTCACTTATAATTCAATAGGGGTTTAACTGAAAGAAAAATTTTTATATGGCAATTAATTATTGCTGAAAGCAATTTGATAATTCGATTTGGTTAAAGCGTTTAGTCCATCAAAATATATTACAATGAAAAATAAAAGTATCCTTATTAAAAGCTTGTCAGGCGCTATAATATTTTCTATCGGTTTTGTTATAACATTCCTGCTCTTCCAAAAATATAATTTTTTTGATTTAGGTAACCGCTCATTTAAAAGCATTGTTATGGAAGGTCTGATTACGGGTGTACTCTTTTTTCTTTTTATGGTGGTTATATATTCAAAGAAACGGGCGGGAATAAAAAGCAGGCAATAAAATTTTAATTTAAAAAAGTTGTTTGAGATTTTTTATCAAACAGCTTTTTTGTGAATATTCTTTCTGTTTCTGTTTTGCAGAAGAGAGTGGGAGAAACCTTCTGCAATCAATAACAGGAAGGTTTTTACTGATACATCTTTTCATAATATTCATGTGCCATCCTGTTGCTGTCAAACTGCACCCGCACATCACGCATACCATTCTTTCTGATCTGCCTCCAGGTGTCAGGTTCCTCATAATATAATGGCAAAATTTGATCTTCGAGTATCTCATAGAGTTTATCCAGGTCATAAGCATCCTGTTCCTGTACATTCATATTTTCATAATCAGCTTTTGGCACCACAAAACCATTGTTGCCATTATCAATAAATTCCGGGATCCATCCGTCATCCGTTGAAAAATTGACGGCGCCATTCATAGAAGCTGTCATACCGCTGGTGCCGGAAGCTTCTCTTGGCACACGCGGGTTATTCAGCCACACATCTGCTGCCTGTTTCAATCTTTTGCTCAGCCCCAATTCATAGCCAATCAGTACTGCAACGTTTTTATAATTCTTACTAAGCTGAACAAGATGATTGAACTGGTTGATAGCAGGATAATCAACAGGGTATGGTTTGCCTGCCCAAATAATTTGTACCGGGTGTTTTTTATTGTTCACCAGTTTATTAAATCGTTCTAAATCCCAAGAAAGCATATCCGCTCTTTTATATCCAGCAAAACGTCTTGCCCATACAATCGTCAGGATGCTGGGATTAAAAAGTTTTCCCGTTTGGTCTGCTACTATTTCAAATGCACGTTTTTTTAAATACCATTTGCGGTCATCAAAGCGCCAGTCATTGCTTTCATCCATGGATGAATACAATTGTTTGTCGGCCCAGTATTTCCAGTTTTGTGCATTGGTGATAGAAGTGATGGGACAGATGTCCTTATATTTTCCCCACATCTCATTAGACACTTCCCCATGCAACTTTGAAACACCATTTGCAATTTTTGCAAAACGCAATGCTGCCAAAGAATGATTGAACTGGTTGTCAATGATGCCGGTAAGTTTTCTCACTTCATCAATGCTAAAGCCGCAGAAATAACTCATTTTCTCGCACAGATAAATATCATGTTTTTCGTTGCCTGCTTCTTCAGGTGTATGTGTTGTAAACACCAGTTTACTTTTTAATTTTTCTGCACTTTTAAATTTATTCAATAAATAAAATGCAGAAGAAATGCCATGCGCTTCATTCAAATGATAAAAGTCAGGATTGAAATTTAATTCATCTACCAGTTTTGCACCACCGATACCCAACAACATAAACTGTGCAACTTTTGTTGACACGTTGGCGTCATATAATCTGTGACATATAGTTTGTGACACATAATCATTCTCCGGTAAATCTGTACTCAATAAAAACAAGGGTGCTGAATTAAAAGTCTCCGGATTGAGATAATAAGCTTTTACCCAAACCGGTGTATCATGCACAGTAATCTGAAATTTGATATTGGTATCTTCTAAGAAAGAATAAATTTTTTCCATCCAGGTTACCTGTAAAGTCTGATCCTGGTTGCGTGCCTGGTCATAGTAACCATATTTCCACAAAATGCCTATACCGATAAGATTTTGTCTGAGCTCATAAGCGCTGCGTAAATGAGAACCAGAAAGAAATCCTAAACCCCCACTATAAATCTTCAGGGGTTGATGGATAGCAAACTCCATAGAGAAATATGCTACTTTTTTTGAATACCTGTCATCTATAGTATAAGGAACATGAAAATTTTTAAAATCCATAGTTGCTTGTTTTGAAAACGGGGCGCAATATAATGTTAAATACTTAAATGTATTTTTTACGCATTGTAAAAGGCGAGAATGTGTAAGTTATGTTTATAATTTTTCTCGTGTGTTTACTTTTGATTCTTTTTATGCGGTTCAGTTTTTTTTCTGAAACTAAAATCAAAAAGACAGGTTATCCCGCGATGGTTTCCACAATTGCCTTGTTCTTTAATTTTGATAGAGTTGGTTGAAAATGTAAAATTAATAACACAGGGGTCTCCATTTTCAGTAAAGACTGCTTCTTTATCATTTGTCATTATCATTTCACCTTTTAATTCACCAGTACAGTCACCGTTATTATTTTCAAAGTGGATGAAAAAAAGATAAGATTGTGCTTTTTTACCATCACGGACTGAAATAAAATTTTTCTTGTCAGCCACATAATCACCACTGTATTTAAAAGTCTTTGGTAATGTGTCAATGGGGTTAATGATTTGATTGAGGCGTGCAGTGTCTTCATTGGAATCGTGCAGCACTTCAGAAAATGTATTGGAAGAAGCACTATAGGCATAACCATTCCTGCTGTACAAACTTGTTTTGTCTGCCGATAATTTTTCTCTTTTTACGATAAAAGTTGGTTCTTCAGTAATGCTTACGCTGTGGTCATAACTGTCTTTTTTTGAATTGTCCAGTAATGGATATGATGCAAGAAACTTGTGTTTATCATCCAGAACAAAAACACCCAATTGTATTTTTTTACCTAATGTGAAAGTTGCCAGCAAATAATCTTTATCTTTTTTGTGGATGATACCTGCGGGATGAATTTTTGATTTGACATAATATGCTTTCAAAGCTGTATCAGCAATAAATTGTGTAAATACTATTTTGCTGATAGAAGTTGTATCTGAGATTGTTTTCAATGAAGTGTCAGCTATCGTTGTGGGCAATGTAAATACATGAAAAGCCTTCAGGAAATCTTCAGGTTTTATTTTCTCAGTGCCACCCAGGTCGGGAGATTGGTGGCTGCAGCTAATAATCAGGGCCAAAAACAACAGGGAAAAAAAAGATTTCTTCATACTGAAACTTTGGTTAAAAATAAATTGATTAAAAATAAAAATTGAAAATAATTTTTTAGCTTAGCCTAAAAATAAATTAAGTTTTGGCTAATCTTTCTATCTCTGAAGAAAATTATATCAAGTCTGCTTATCACTTGCAGCAGTTTAATGAATCAGTCAGTACCAACGCGCTTGCTGAATATTTAAAAGCAAAGCCTGCATCCATTACAGACATGTTGAAAAAGTTGCATGCAAAAAATCTTGTCAATTACAATCCCTATAAGGGTTCCAGGCTGAGCAAAGAAGGTGTAAAAGCTGCATTAATGATTATCAGAAGGCATCGTTTGTGGGAAACATTTTTGGTGGATAAATTAAAATTCAGTTGGGAAGAAGTGCATGATGTGGCGGAAGAGCTGGAGCATATCAGAAGTAAAAAACTGGTAGATAAATTAGATGAATTTTTAGGCATTCCAAAATTTGACCCACATGGCGATCCCATCCCTGATGCCAATGGTAAAATAAATCCACAGCATGAATTGCCATTATCAAATTTACCACTGAATAAACAGGCTGTCGTTACATCGGTTCAAAACCAGTCGAGTGAGCTGCTTGCATTTTTAAGTAATAACCAAATCATCATTGGTACCAAAGTGGAAGTGAAAAAAAAGTTGCCTTTTGATAATTCAATTGAAATAAAATTAAGAAACAGGCAACCATTCAACATCAGTGAACAGGTTGC
>JAFDXI010000037.1 GCA_018268035.1 Bacteroidota bacterium
ATGATTTGGGCGAATAAAGCTATTTTTGACATAGAGAAAGTTGGTTTTGTTGTGCAACTCAAAGCTATTTGAGATACAGACAACTTTCTCTATTTTTTTTAAAACGTTTAGGACGCTATTGGTTTTCAATTATTAATTGCCATAGTTCCTTGTTGGTAAAGTGTAACAGCAGTTTTTTGTTCTTTTTTGAATAGAGTATAAAGCTGACTGCTATTTTTAAGATTACCTGATGTGTTGATTTTCATTTTCCAGTATCACAGATTGAATTGAATGATCGAAAAGATACTATCGGTTATGTGGAAGATCAATCAGGAATAAAAAGATATGTTGGCTCAAGGCACAATATTATAAAGAATGATAGGAAAAGAAAATATCATTTGGTTTTTTTGAATGGATTTATGCACCTTGTGATAAGAAAAATAAAATAAGCAGATGAAGATTACTTTTTTTTCTACAAAGCCATACGACAAAGACAGTTTCAACAATGCCAATGCCTCCTATAATTTTGAGTTTGAATTTTTTGAAACTCATTTAGGCCCTCATTCCGTGGAGATGGTTAAAAATGCAGCGGCTGTCTGCGTGTTTGTGAATGACAATCTGAACCGTTCAGTATTGGAAGCACTTGCTGCCAAAAATGTAAAAATAGTAGCCTTGCGCTGTGCGGGTTTTAATAACTTAGACATGGAAGCGGCAAAAGAATTAGGCATCAGGGTGTGCCGTGTGCCGGCCTATTCTCCACAGGCGGTGGCAGAGCATGCACTCGCCATGATCATGACGCTCAACCGCAAGACCCATAAGGCATACAACCGCGTGCGGGAGCAGAATTTTTCTTTACAGGGATTACTCGGTTTTGATGTGAATGGTAAGACTGTGGGCGTGATCGGCACAGGTAATATTGGCAAAGCATTCATCCGCATCATGCTCGGGATGGGCTGCCGGATAGTGGCTTTTGATAAATACCCTGATAAAGCACTGGAGGCAACCGGAGTAAACTATCTTCCCTTGGAAGATGTGCTGCGGCAAAGCGATATCATTTCCCTGCATTGCCCATTGACAGACGATACTTTTCACCTGATTAAAAAAGAAACCATTGACCTGATGAAAAAGGGCGTAATGATTATCAATACCGGAAGAGGAAAACTTATTGACACCAGAGCAGCCATAGATGCTTTAAAAACCGGACATATCGGATACCTCGGTATTGATGTATATGAACAGGAGGAGCAGCTTTTTTTTAAGGATCTTTCGGCCGATATTATCCAGGACGATGTGATACAAAGGCTCATGAGCTTTCCGAATGTGTTGGTCACCGCCCACCAGGCTTTCTTTACCAAAGAAGCCCTGGAGCAAATTGTCGCCATCACCTGCAATAATATTCATTCCCTCATCAATGGTAAAGAACCGGAGGTTAAGGGCGCTGTGCTGGTGTAGTCATTGCACAAAATGCGATGAGTTAAACAACCATTTTACCTTCTTTTTTCTCCAGTCTTCTAAAACGAAAGATAAACAACCCCGCAAAAAACATCCACAACAATATCAGGTGTATTATAGCGCCGCGGTTCTCCATCAGGTTGCCGCCTGCCTGCGTGACAGACTGGTAAGCTTTTAGAAATGGCGTAGTGGGCAACAGGGCAGAAATCCACTGAATTGCTTTGGGAAGAGATTCGTAGGGCAATGAATAGCCTGTAATCAAAAAAATAGGATAGGTTGAAAAAGCCAAAACCTGCATGGCTACAATCTGGGATTTAAACAGGGAGCCTATCCACAAACCCATTGGTATCAACGTCAATAAAAACAATACCATTAACACGCTGATATCCCAACCGCTGCCTCTCAAAGGCAAATTCAAAACCTGGAAATTCACTGTCAGAAAAAATAAAGCATAGCAGCTATACAACAAAAAATACCACAAGCCTTTTCCCCAAAGCATGGCAGAAAGGCTGCCCCTACCAAGGCGTAGCAGTTCGGATAGTTTCTTCTCTTCACGCTCTGCCGACATACTTTCTGATAATCCAATCAATAGGGTTTGTTGTAATATCAATGCCAGCAATCCGGGCAACAAAAAACCGCCATAGCTGCCGCTTTCATTAAACAGAGGACGGTAATCCAGCTTCACAGGATTGGTTTCCTGCATGGCTACTTCATTGCCTTTGCCCTGCATCTTAAAATAATTGAGCCGTACACCTGCACTTAAAGTGAGGCATATTTTGGTGATGGCGCTGGTTAAATCGCTGGATGGTAAAAAGCGGGAAGCATTCAACGCCAGTACCACATTGCCCTGCTGCAGAGAAAGCACTTTGGACTCTAACCCGTTTTCTATATAAAAATATCCTTCCACATCACCCTGGTACATTTTCTCTCTGGCTTGTTCCAGATTGGCCACCGGCACCACATCCGCAATTTTAGTGGTATTGATTTCTTTTGTGATCAACCGCGACAGGGAGCTGCCGTCAGCATCTACCACTGCTATTTTTACTTTTTCTTCTTCTTTGTGGATATAAATACTTCCATAAAAAAAAGCATACAGCACCGGCGCTATCAGTAAAGTCAGCAACAGCGAATGGTCGCTGGTAATCAGGCGCAGTTCACGCTTCAGCAAATCAGTAAAGGCTCGCATAGTTGCTCTTTTTTATTTTGTTTTGAAAAACAAGTATGGCTAACGGAAAGGTTAGCGCAATAAATATCAACAACACACCTATCTCCGGCAATACGTACCTCAGAGGCAATTTCATAAAATACACTTTGAAAAATCCATCCAAAAACGGTGTATAAGGCAACAGGTGCGCATATACCCGGTCGTACCAGGGCATAGCCCATCGCGGGAAAGTATATCCGCTGAATACAAAGGCCGGAGATGTATAAAACAAAGCTACATCGCTGGCAAACATCACATCTTTGAACAGCGCAGAAACGAGCACGCCAAATCCAATACAAGCCAGCGCCAGCAAAGAGAAAATTATGAAGAAAGAAAAATTTGTTCCTGCATGGCTGAGGCCGAAATAGGGGAAAATGATACCTGCTATCAAAACAAAATTTACCCAGGAAACAGAAAGATGTGCCAGCGTTTTTCCTATAATGATTTTCCAGGCAGAGCCACCGGAAAGTCTTATCAACTCTTCCATGGTGCCGGTCTTCCATTCATAGTTCAGCAGCAACACAGCTATCATAATAATCATCATCTGCAATGCCACGGTTATGAGTCCGGGCGCTAAATACTGCTGATAATTGTAACTGGGATTATAGAGTGGATAAGTCGTTAACCGGATGGGTTGTACAAGCGCCATTGCTTTATCGCTGTTCATTCCTTTTCTTGTAAGCTTCTGTACAATGACACCGGAACCACCCATGATAATGACTCTCGCTGCATCTTTATAAATCAGTTTTGCCGGAACCAGCGCAGCAGAATTGGTATAGAGCGTTACCGACACCGGTTGATTGCTTTTTATATCACTTTCAAAATTTTTGGGGAAATGAACAGCCCCCAACACTTTTCCGGAGCGGATACTTTGCTCTAATTCCTGTTGACTGTTTACCTGCTCTGTGATATGAATACCGGGTGTTTCTTCCAGCATAAAAATCAACTGGCGTGAAAGTGCAGAACCATCTTCATTCCAAACCGCTACGGGCAATTTCTCTGCATGCTGTTTCTGGTAAATGAATGCAAAGAAAAAGAACAGCACAGGGGGCATTACCAGCAACACGATAAAGTGTGCCGGTAATGAAGCAATCCTTTTCCATTCGCGAATAAAAATTTTCCAAATCATGCGTTACTAAACTATTCTGGTAAGTTAAGCGCTGCAGTCATTCCGGGCCTTAGTCCCTGTACATCCACTGCGGGTTTACATTTAATGGTAAAAGTGCGCAATTCAAATTTTCCGGACTCTTCCTGTGGCACCCAGTTGGCAAAGCTCAGTGCGGGCGCTATATCATTCACCACTGCTGCAACTACTTCCGGCTGGCAACCGGGTATCGTCAACTGCACCTTATCACCCTTTTGTAAATTCTTCATCTGGTCCTGCCTTACATTAAACTGAATAAAATAAGAATTGCTTTTCTGAATCGTCATCATCGGGTAACCGACCGCAACCACCTCGCCCTGATGGATAACCAGAGTAGAAATGACGCCCACTGCCGGTGCATAAATGCGTGTATGTTTGGCAATGGCATTGCTCAGGTCGTATGCTTTTTCGGCCTGGTTGAGAATAGCCGTGGCGGCCTGAATCATTTCCGGGCGGCTTCCTTTTTCTAAAGACTGCTGATGCAGCCGTGCCATTTCCATTTCTTTTTTGGCTGCCTGCATTTTGAAGTACATCATATCCTTTTCCTGGCCGGAAATAATACTGTCCTGATACAGGTTGAGCATCCGCTGATAAGTTACATTGGCCAGTTTGTATTGTTCCTCTGCTATCTGGTATAAATTGTTTGAAGCCTGAATACTTTCTGTGCCCGGTCCGCTTTTCAGCAAATCCAACTGGCTTTGTGCCGTGGTTATAGCCGACAAAGCCTGGTCTTTTACAATATTGATTTCAGTAGCCGTCAATACGGCCAGCAACTGTCCCTGCTGTACGGTATCGCCCTGATGCACCATCAGGCTGTCAAGCCGCCCGGGCACACTGGCTGCCACATCCGTAAAATCGGCATCGGCCATTCCTATCACCCGGTTTTGATTGGGAGATGATTTTTTGAATAGAAATATCAGTGCAATAATCAATATCACCAATGGAATGGAAAGTGCCCAATAGTTTTTGATAAATTTCTTCATCTTAAAATAATTTCAAACTTTAGAAAAATGGTCATCTTATCTGATGCGTGTAAATAATTAATAATAATTGGTTACCTGATCTGTTTTACCAATAATATTTAAATAGGTTGCCACCGCAATGTTATATGCCAGCACAGAAGTATAGTATGCTTTGTCAGCCTCTAACTGTACTTTAAGCGCATCGTCCACATCCTTCACGGATGAGAGTTGATTTTGCATTCTGCGGCGAATCATCTCAGTGGTATTTGCTGCTTCCTTACGTGCAGCATCCAGGGTTTGCATCTGGTTGCGAAAAGATTGCAGTTTGTTTGCCGCAATACTTATTTGCGTATTCAAATCTTTCTTTTTCTTTTCAGCCAGCAGCTCACTTTCCTTTACTAAAGACTGTGCAGCTTTTACGTGTTGCCGGTTTTCAAACCCGCTGAACAAATTCCATTGAAACATCACACCCACCATCCAGGGCGGAGTTATCACCGGCAAATCTTTTCGCAGAAACTGATAATTGGCTACACCATAAATATTGGGCAGCGATAATGACTTGCTGACTGTAACAGCCGATAGTGCCTCTTCAGATTTTGCCTGCAACCATTGATAACCTGTATTTTTTTCCACATCCATTTCATTTCCGGGCGATGGTAAATAATTCACCGGCTTTAACGTATCGTTCAGGTTAAAAGCAGAATCAATACCCAGAAAATTTTGCAGCAACAACAGGGCATTTTCTTTTTCCATCTGAAAATTTTGCAAACCTGTTTCTGCCTGTCCCAACGCTACATTCGCCCAATGTGCCTGGTATGGCGGAATGATTTCATTTTTCACCAATTCGGTAGCATTGTCTTTCATTTTTTGATAAAGACCTAAAATTTGCTGCTGACTGCTGAGCATGGTATTATAAAACAATACCGTAAAATATTGCGAAGCAATTTCAAGATGAAGGGTATTGTTGACAAACTGTAAATTGAGTTCGCCCGAAGCCACTTGTTTATCGGCTACATTTTGGGCAGCTTTTAGCTTGCCGCCCAGATAGACAGGCATACGCAGCGCCATACCTGCGGTAAAATATTGTTGTTCACTCAAAGCAGGGTTGTAATTGGGGTAGATACCATTTATTATATTTTTTGAACTCTGGTAAATGGCGTCCTGTGCCTGTTGTGAGAGGTTGTTGCCCGTAATCTCATGATATACCTGGTTGGCAGCATCCACATTTTGCTGCGAAGTGCCATTGATAATACCGTCACGCACTGTTTGTAAGTTAATGCGTAAAGGGTCCCCCAGATAGGAGTAGGCTCCCAATAAATCCACTTCGGGTAAATTATTTTTTTTAGCGGCAGCCTGTTGAAACTTACTGGTAGCAAGCGATTGCTTCATCTGCTGTATCGCTATATTGTTTTGCGCAGCGATTTCAAAACATTGTTTTAAAGAGATATCCGTATGCTGAGCCCGGGAATATTTGCCCCAAAAGACAAGTAAGCAACAGACGACAAAATATTTCTGCATAACAAAAAAATTGTTGGTTAACTATTGATTTAGTAGAAACAGATCACCCGGTTTCAATCTCAATAAATTTTTTGCAAAAATAAAAGTAACAGCAGAGGTAAAAAAAAAGTCACTCTTTTTTGTACAAAACTTAGTAATGAAAAGGTGCTGTTGTGAGATTGCAGGGGAGGAAATACAATGTTTGCAAATACTGATTCTATAAAGCCTGCCAATCTGTTGCTCTGTCACTTAATCCGCATCGTTGTTATATTGAAAGCAATCTTGTTTCTTCCATATCTATCTGATACAGGTATCTTCGGATGATATTTTCATCTAAGTGCACATCAGCGTTATTCTTTTCCATCAGCCATTGCCTTTGGTGGTTGAGTACATCCAGAAAAATGGGTTTTATTTTTTCAGGAATAGCCGTTTCAGTTTTATCATCAGTTTTATCCTTCCATTTGTCGCTTAACTGTTGCAAATAAGGGTTGTGCTTCAGTACTTCAGGATAGGTTTCGGAAATATAGGCAAGAGTGTGTTTTGCCAATTCCTTTTTAATTTGTCTTTCTGTTTCTTTTTCATTGAACGGGTTGTACCTGTTTTCTAATTTGAAAGCCCTGATGATAAAGGGCAGTGTCAATCCCTGTACAATCAGCGTGGTAAGGATAACCACAAAAGTGATGAATAAAATAAGGTTGCGATGCGGGAAAGCACTGCCGTCGCTAAGGTACAACGGAATAGAGAGCGCTGCCGCGAGCGATACCACCCCGCGCATTCCTGCCCAGCCCAATACAAACGGCGCTTTTAATCCGGGGTTTCGGGTTTCGGCTACTGTGATGAAATGTTTGGCAATCATGGTGAAGGCCACTGCGCCATAAGCAATGATGATTCTTCCAAAAATCAATACCGCAGAAATCAATAATCCATAACCTATGGCCCCGGAAAGACTTACCCCGTGAAGGCCCGAAGTGATTTCAGGAAGGTCAAGACCAATCATCAAAAATATCAAACCATTCAAAAGGAATATCAGACTTCCCCAGACCCCATAGCCTTGCACTCTGGAGGCGCTGCTCAAAAAAACATGCCTTTTGGCAGAGAGAAACAATCCGCCACTGACTACAGCTAAAACGCCGGAACTATGCGTTTCTTCCGCTGCGAGATACATGATATAGGGTGTTACAAAGGTCAGTACCACGTCCATTTGAGTATCTGTCGGCAGGTATTGATGTACTTTCATAAACAACCAACCTACCAATAATCCGATACCCACTCCTCCCACTACCATCCAAATAAAATTTACAGCCGCATGGTACCACACAAATTGGCCGGTAGCCACAGCGATTACCGCAAACTGAAAAATTATCAGCGAAGTAGCATCATTGAGCAGGCTTTCGCCTTCTAATATGGAGGACATCGCTTTGGGTAATTTTACAAATCTGAGGATGGCATTGGCGCTTACCGCATCCGGTGGCGATACGATGCCGCCCAATAAAAATCCTAATGCCAGTGTAAAACCGGGAATAAAAGCATACGACACTAAGGCTACCAACAATGCGGTAATAAACACTACGATAAAAGCAAAACTTGTGATAATCCGGCGCCAGTGCCATAATTCTTTCCAGGAAATAGCCCAGGCAGCTTCGTACAATATTGGTGGCAAAAAGATAATTAAGATAAGTTCCGGATTAATGCTCAACACCGGAATACCGGGAATAAAACTAAACAACAAACCAGCTACAACAAGCAGAATGGGATAGGCTACTTTGATTTTGTTGGCTAACATAATCAACAGTAACATGGCGACAACTAAAATAAGGTAGAATGAAAATTGAGTTGCCATATCAAAACTTTTCAATTCAAATTTCTATACACGTTAGGTGTTATTCCCGTTTTCTGTTTAAACAACCTTGTAAAATGTTGCGGATATTTGAAACCTAAATCATAAGCGATTTCACTGATGGATTTATCCATGTCAAAAATCCTTTCTTTGGCAATATCCATCACTTTAGTCTGGATATATTCCTGTGCTGAACTGCCTGTTTCTTTTTTAATAAGGTCGCCAAAATAATTGGGAGAAAGATTCAGTTCACCGGCACACCATGCCACGGAGGGAAGGCCAAGTTCTGCAGGTTTGCGGGAAGTAAAATAATTGTTGATGATGGATTCAAAACGTTCTAAAATTCCCTTGTTCACATGTTCGCGGGTGATGAACTGGCGGTCGTAAAAACGAGTAGAATAATTCAGCAGTAAAAACAAATTGGAGATGACCAGTGTTTTGCTGTGCTTGTCAATATTTTGTTGAAGCTCTTCTTCAATCGTTGCAAAGACGTGCAATATTTGTTCCTTTTCTTTTTTAGATAAATGCAATGCCTCATTGGAAGCGTAAGAAAAGAAACTGTAATCATTCAAAATATTAGTCAGTGCGGTTCCCTTCAGAAAATCGGGATGGAAAATCAATACTTTTCCTTTTGGTTTTACTTTAGGTGAATATTTTTCAATGGTCAGAATTTGTCCCGGAGCTACAAACACTAAGCTTTCTTCCTGATAATCGTAAGTTTCCTTGCCATAGCGCAAATCTCCACACTTTGTTTCTTTCAGAAAAATACTGAAGAATCCGAAATTGTACGAAGCCGGATCCAATAGTTTCAGATCAGAATAATCCAGCACATTGATTAAAGGATGCAACGTTTCCGCCCCCCTTAATGCGCTGTATTCGCTTACTGATTTTATTTTTATGATTTCCATTGGCAAATATTTTTACCTCACAAATGTACCTGAATAAATCGCTATATTCTACAGCAGGCAACCTCATTCAGTAATAATGGTAGGTAAAAAAGTAATGGGTATAAGTGGTTAAGAAGATAAACATTGCGTGACCTGCCTGAAAGATTTTCAATCCGTAATATTGGTAGGCAAAACAGTAATCCATATCCCAACCATACCGCCAGGGTGTTGCAACTTTGTGGAGCAATTTAAAATTATAAGTTATGAATAATAAAGACATCATTGCACTCACCGGTGCAGGCCAGCTCGGAATGGCCATTATAAGAAGAATGGCTTACGGAAAGAAAATTTTTGTTGCCGATTGGAAACTTGAAAATGCACAAGCCATCACCCAAACTTTGATAGAGGCAGGATTTGATGCCGTTCCTTTTAAAACAGATATTTCTTCAAGAGCATCTATTTTGGAATTAATCAGTGCTGCACAAAAAGAAGGTGAAATCGAAATATTCGTCAATGCGGCAGGGTTGTCGCCAAGTCAGAGTACCAAAGAGCATATTTTGGAAGTAGATTTATACGGAACAGCAGTATTGCTGGAAGAATTTGGAAAGGTCATCAAACCTGGTGGAACAGCCGTAACCATTTCCAGTCAATCAGGTCATAGAATGCCTGCTTTAACACCGGAAGAAGACCGGCTATTAGCCACCACGCCCACAGAGGAATTGCTGCATTTGGAAATACTGCAACCCGACAACATCAGGGACACCCTGCACGCATACCAGATGGCAAAGCGCTGCAACGTAAAGCGTGTAATGTCAGAAGCGGTAAAATGGGGTGAACGAGGAGCCAGGGTCAATTCCATTTCGCCCGGCATCATCATCACACCTTTGGCATTGGATGAAATCAATGGTCCAAGAGGCGATTTTTACAAGAATATGTTTGCCAAATGCCCTGCAGGTCGCCCGGGAATGGCTGATGAAGTGGCCAATGTAGCAGAATTGTTGTTATCTGACAGAGGTGCATTCATCACCGGTTCGGATATTTTGATTGATGGAGGCGCCACGGCTTCTTATTTCTATGGTCCGCTTCAAACGGATAAAAAATAAGGATAAAAAAAAAGCATTCTACAAGAAAGAGAATGAACAAAAAAGTAATCATTATCGGGACAAATGGAAGTTTGGCTACCGTAATCATAGAGTAACACTAAAACAAAGTGATGTGTAGTTGACCCTTTTTGCAATATGAAAAAACCGGATTTCAAATCCCGGAAATGCAAAAGTGATCGAAGGCAATGCTATGAACTTTGGTGATATAAAAATACCATCTCCGGTTGAACTATTCGTAAATAAAAATCTTGGAATAAGTAAGATGGATTAGATATGGATTTAGATTTTCAGGGTGTTCACGAGGGTTTATGCTTCAATGTGTTTCAACACACCTACAATCCTATTTGACCTTTGATTGCAACGATTTACTCAATTCTTTGACCACCTTTGCTTTATTCTCTTTAATCTTTTTACCCAGGGTTCTGCGCGGACAGTTTTTATTGTATTTGGCTCCCCAATCCATTATTTCAATGACGATGGGAAGTAAATCCAGCCCCTTTTGTGTGAGGCTGTACAAATATTTTGATTTATTTTCTGGCGAAACTTCCTTTACCACTATTTTTTCAGCCTCAAGTATTTTCAATCTGTTTACCAAAATATTGGTGGCTATTTTTTCTTCTGAATTTAAAAATTCACTGAAAGACACTTTGTCGCGCAACATTATGTCACGAATGATTAACAACGACCACCTGTCGCCAAAAACTTCTAACGAACAACTTATCGGGCAATTTGATCTTCTTGTTTCCATTTTAAAATCGTATTGCATTTTGCAATAACTATTTTATATTTGTTATTGCATATTGCAACAACAAATTTATAAACAAAATTTAAAAGAAATGAATAACCAGGAAAAAACAAAACAATTACTTGAATCGTATTACAAAGGATTTGCAGAAAAGTCAGGCTGGGAGCATACTATTGCCGATGATTTTGAATACATTGGTGGCGATATGACCAACACAAAACCATTGATTGGGAAAGCAGCTTATATTGAAGTCATTAAACGATTTTCGCAGGTTTTTACCGCTATGCGGGTGGTGAATATGATGATTGAAGGCGAGAGAGCCTGCGTGATCGGGAACTATGATTTCCGATTCCCGAATGGAAAATTAATCAATGGAAATGTGGCTGAAATCTGGACGATTAAAGATGACAAACTTCAGTCGTTGAGAATTTATTTTGATACACAAACCTTTGTTGCTAATTCAAAAAAATAAGGATACACTATGGCATACGACATTCAACTTGCAGATAGAGTAAGAGCCTACATTGCTCAATTTCCAAATCTCAAAATTGAAGAAAAGAGAATGTTTGGCGGCCTGGCATTTCTTGTCAATGGTAGAATGTGTGTGAATGTAAGTGGCGATAATCTAATGTGTAGATTTAGCCCGATCAAAACAGAGGAACTTTCAAAAAAGGCCGGGTTTTTGCAAATGGTAATGCGCGGAAAAATTTATCGTGGATATTGTTATGTGGAACCAAAAGGAATTAGAACTAAAAAGGATTTTGAGTTTTGGATAAATGAATGTTTGGCATTTAATAAAGAGGCAAAAACATCAAAGCAGAAATATGCACTAAAGCAAAAAAAAATAAAATGAAAAAATAAAATGGATAGTAAAAAACAACTCTTAAAGCAGTTTGATTTATTGGACAGGTGGTTTAAAAATTCATTAGCCGATTTAACGGATGAAGAAACTAATCAACGCATTCATCCGAAAATGAATCATATTAAATACATAGCAGGGCATCTTTTTCATACCAATTATGCCTTTGCACAATTTGCAGGAATTACAGTAGAACACCAGTGGGATGATTTATTCGCCGGACAAGGGAAAAC
>JAFDXI010000038.1 GCA_018268035.1 Bacteroidota bacterium
ATTATTATCCAAAGGTATTGAAGTCACTGATATGAATGCTGTTCTTTTTGATGTGCAACATTCGTTTAAAGGATGCATCGCCGGTATTCATGAAGTGTTGCGGAGGCAGGGATTGCTCGAGGGTCGGTTTTGTTTAAATCCCGAAGAAGAACTGTCCTACGGACAGATGATAGAGATTGACCGGGTGTGTAAAAATTACCCGCATTTAACCGATGAAGCGTTTGTAAAACAATTAAGTGAGGAAGAAACAAGGAAGATAGCGCTACATTGACCATTTGGGTTTGTGAAATATCATAAGAGCAACTGATTTTTACAAGATAAAAATTAGGCGTTTTATTTTTGAACTTAATTGTTGTATTGTCGGATCTTTTCGGAGCACTCCCCTAATTAATGATAAAGCTGGTGAACTGAAATCGTTTTACTGCCTGCAAACCAAATCGCATAAAATGTCACACCAATATATTGTGAAAAAGGAGATAAAAATTTAGTACCGATAGTACATAATATTGGCATCAAAAAAGGAATGTATGGTTAAAGATGAAATTAAACAATTGGCGGCGAAAAATTTTAAAACAGTTGTTGATGTCCGAAGGCAATTGCATGCCCATCCGGAATTATCCTTTTGTGAATATGAAACCTCTGCGTATGTAAAAGCCAGGTTGGACGAAATGGACATTGAATGGATTGCCATGGCAAATACTGGCATAGTGGCGCTTATAAAAGGCGAAAAACCCGGGGGCAGTGTTATTGCTTTGCGTGCCGATATGGATGCTCTGTCTATAACAGAAGGAAATAAAATTGAATATGCATCAAAGCACAAAGGGGTGATGCATGCATGCGGTCATGATGTGCATACTTCATCGTTGCTCGGTACTGCAAAAATTCTGCAATCGCTAAAGGGTAAATTCGGCGGAACTGTAAAACTCATTTTTCAGCCGGGGGAAGAAAAGCTTCCCGGAGGCGCCAGCCTGATGATAAAAGAAGGAGTATTGGAAAACCCCCGCCCACATGCCGTCATTGGACAGCATGTAATGCCTTCCATAGAATGCGGCAAGATCGGTATTCGCATAGGAAAACACATGGCATCATTGGATGAAATAGCAATAACAGTGCGTGGTAAAGGCGGGCATGGCGCTCAGCCGCATCAGAATATTGACCCGGTGTTAATTACTTCACATATTATTATTGCACTACAGCAAATCGTAAGCCGCATGGCCAATCCGCATACGCCTACTGTTTTATCATTTGGAAAGTTAATAGCCAATGGCGGCATTAATATAATACCTGATGAAGTCTATATAGAAGGAACTTTTCGCACCCTTGATGAAGACTGGCGCAATGAAGCGCATCAAAGAATGAAAAAAATGGCGGAGCAAATCGCTGAAAGCATGGGCGGCAGTTGTGAGTTTATTATCCGCCGTGGCTATCCATTCCTGATAAACAACGAAAAGCTAAGCGGTCAGGTAGAAGTTTTAGCCAAAGATTATCGTGGCGAAGACAATGTATTGGATATGGATATATGGATGGCCGCAGAAGACTTTGCCTACTATTCACAGGAGGTCGATTCCTGTTTTTATCTTTTGGGTGTTGGTAATAAAGAAAATGGAATTGTTTCCTCTTTGCATACACCAACTTTTAATATTGATGAAGCAGTGCTGGAACTTAGCATGGGTTTAATGGCTTATATAATTATCAGACAATTAGAAAATGTAAACCGAAGTGCTCGCCGTAAATCTCGACCCAATTAATACATAATGGTGCTATTAATATTTTTTTGGGATGTTCAGATAGATCGGGTGTCTGGATGATGAGAAAATATCACAAATTAAAATTCCGTATATTTTGAATGGCAAGTATATTTTGTTTTGGTGAATTATTGTTGCGGATGTCACCAATGTTGAGTAGGCAATGGATTCGTAACGGAATGCTCCCGGTGTACATTGGGGGTGCTGAATTGAATGTGGCTACTGCCCTTGCTCAGTGGAGTATGCCTGTGAAATATGGAAGCGTTTTGCCCGATCATTACCTCAGCCGGGAAATCATCGGGGAACTTAAATCAAAAAAAATCAATACTTCTGCGATTCATATCTCTGGTAACAGAATTGGGATTTATTATCTTCCCCAAGGTGCTGACCTGAAAAGCGTAGGTGTTATTTATGACAGGGTGGGGTCCTCATTTGCTGAATTGAAGCCCGGAACGATCGATTGGAATGAAGCATTGAGAGATTGCAGTTGGTTTCATTTTTCTGCTATTAGCCCTGCATTAAATGAGAACGCCGCACTGGTTTGTAAAGAAGCAGTAAAGGCAGCTTCATCAAAGGGAATAATGATCTCTGTTGATTTGAATTACCGTGCAAAACTTTGGAAATATGGGAAACAACCAGTAGATGTCATGCCTGAGTTGGTACAGTATTGTGATGTAATCATGGGAAATCTTTGGGCGGTAGAAAGCCTGTTGGGACTCGAATCACCCATTAATAACAGTGAAGGAAAAGACAATGATGAATTGCTGAATGCTGCCGGCATAAGCATGATGAAATTGCATAAGGGATACCCTAAAGCAAAAAGTTTTGCCTACACATTTCGTTTGCAAAACGAATACTGGGCCGTGTTGCAGTATGGGCCTGAGAAGGCTGTTTCAAAGCCTTTTTTAATTGGTCAGGTAGCAGATAAGGCAGGTAGTGGAGATTGTTTTATGGCCGGATTGATCTATGGAATTTACTACAAACATAAGCCGAAGGATATAATAAACTTTGCAGCGGCAGCAGCTGTGGGTAAGTTGCATGAACCAGGCGATGCGACGAGGCAGACGGTTGAACAGATAAAAGCAAAAATGTAATGGAGAAAGAACAGCAGGTCATAAATAAAGTAGAGCAACACGGGTTATTACCCCTGTTTTATCATGATGACAGTAGCACTTGTATTGCTGTCATGAAGGCTTTGTATGAAGCCGGTGTTCGTTGTGTTGAGTTTACTAACAGAGGTCCGCTGGCCATACACAATTTTAAGCAACTCGTTCAACTCCGGGATGCTGAAATGAAAGGTATGTTGCTCGCCACAGGGACGATAAAAACCCCCGTTCAGGCCAAACAATTCATTGACGCAGGAGCTGATTTTTTGATAAGCCCTTATTTTGATAATGCCATATGTGAAGAAGTTTACCAGCAGAAAATGTGTTGGATACCTGGCTGTATGACACCATCGGAAATTCATGTGGCTGAAAAGGCTGGCTGTAAAATTATCAAATTATTTC
>JAFDXI010000039.1 GCA_018268035.1 Bacteroidota bacterium
ATTACCTGTGATATAAACAGGCTTTTGTTCCACTTCTTGTACAGCTGTTCTTTTACTTCGCTTCTTATCTTTAATAAAAAAACGAAGCAAGTCCATATCGTAATCTACTGTGCCATCATTTTTGATGTATAACTGATAGTAAATGATATTGTCTTTAATGTAAATTCCCCTGATGCCTGCCTGCATGTTGTATTTCTTATCCTTTATTTTCTTTACTATGCGTTCATTATCCAATATCATATTGGCATAAGAACTGATTGTAGCTGTTCTGTTTACGGGTAAATAATGCACCCACACAGCAGGCTTAGCATCATAATTAACTGTAAAGGCATATACGCTGCCATCATCTGTAACAACACTTAAATTTGTTTCTGTAAAATCTTTTGCGGCAGCTTTTACCAATAATATTTCAGGTGCTTCTTTTACCTGCTGCGCCAATACAGAACTTGTACCCCTGTCAACATGTTTAATGGCGAAAGGAAATACAAGGCTTGTTGTTTTGTCAGTTGTAATATTCAACTTTGTTTGTGCAAGACTAAACATTACTATAAGGCACCCACAAATCATACTCACTATTCTTTTCATTGCTTTACTATTTTATGTTCATTAATCGGTTTCAGTATTTTTATCTTTCAGCAGAACTTTATATCCTTCTTTAATCATCACTTTAACCTGTTTCACTTTACGGGTTAGTAATTGTTTTGCTGTATTAATGCCTGCAGCTGCAGCCTGAGCTTTTAATGATGGGTCAAGTGTGGTAAGCTCCATTAACTGTAAACTGTTATCAGCGGAATTTTTCGCTACATCCCGGCTGATGGAACCGGGAATGTAAATGCCAGGTAAACCATCTAAATCGTAGAGTTCTAACTTTACCGGGAACAATTGATTTTTATAACGGATGGAATTTATTTCTGCTTCCAACCGCTCATTATTTAGTGATGCAATTCCGTTAGCAAGTGTTCCTTTGGGTATGAGAATTCCATTTATAAAAACATCTGTAGAAAGCCGTAACTGAATAACAGCACCGTTTACCAATGACTGATTACTTTGCACCACAGCCTCAATAGCAAATCCTTCAGTAGCCTCTTCACTCTCGTTTGTTACTCCGTAAAATTGATTGCCGGTGTTTACTTTTTTCTTCATCGTATCAATCATCGTTACATTTGCCAGCTTAGGCTCAGTAACTACCGCAAACACAACTTGTTTTTGCTGCAAGGATTTTTCTTTCAGTTTGTCTTTTACTCGTTGCGGATGTTGTATATCTAAAATTTTTTCCAACGTTCCGTTGAGTTGCTGCATCTCGGGGTCGCCAGTGTTGGTTTTGTTCATGGTAAGCAGCATGTTTTCTAACCTGTCAACTTCGTTTGTAAATTCATTCTCCCGGTTAGAATCAGTGTCATTATTATTAGTTACTGTTTCACTTTCCGGTTGCTTATTAATTTCTTTCTGAAGCATTGAAAGTTTTTCCATCAGCTTTTGCTCAGGATTGTTAGAAGAATATTCATAAGGTGAGGTATTTAGTCTCTGGTTATATTTATTGGCAGAGTTTTGAGTAAGCAGTTCCAGTTCATTCATCTGTACAAGCCCGGTGTCTTTTTTTTGATGATAATATGGGTCGGTCCGCATCCATTCTTCCATCTTTGCAGAATCTTTATCAGCCTTATCATAGAAGCTAAGTTTGTCTGTAAGGTTATCCTCTTTCAGCTTAGCATCAGGAAGATTTAGGTTCAATCCTTTTTGTTCTGTTGAGGCAACAGCTTCTTTTCCGTTACCGCCACCCAATGCCCAAAATGCCATTGTGAGAAATGGTATTACCAGTAATGGCAACATCAGCATCATTTTCTGTTTCCGTCCCGCAATCAGGCTGGAAGACCTTTGCACACTGTTCATACACTCATTTTTGTTGTTGTGATAAATAAATTTGTTCCAGCATCTGCACACTATCCATCAAACCCGGCCGGGCTTGCAGGATGCTGTCGTATTCAACTTTCTTATTTTGTTTTAAGCTATCCATATAGTGCCTGAAATCTTTTATTTGCTGCCAGGTTACTTCGTCAACCATAGGCCCTGCCGTTACACTTTCATCACCCGATTTATTGAAATGCTTTGGTACATCCACCTGCTGCACTTCAAATGCCTTTTGCTTTTTATCAGGAGAAATGATACTGTTTATTATCAGGTATAGGCTATACCCGCCAGCGCAAATGCAAAAGCCGATTAGTATAAGTTTAAGCCTTTTAAAATCTGTATTCATAAATAGCCTGTTCATTTTGTCTGCAAATAGCCGTTGCGCTTTTATTCCAACACCTGCAATTTTACCAGCCACTTTATCTGATACAGTGGTTTTATCCCCTGATATTGTTTCCTTCTTTTTTTTCCTGAACATCCACATACTACCTGTTTTGAATATTGATGTCAGTATTTTCCAGAGTCTTCCATTTTTCAATAAGAAAGCCATGAGAGTTATTATCGCTTCTGGAAACGTTTCTTAAATACCCTTCAGTAACAAGGGTTCTTGTAGCGACAGTGGTTGGCCTGATTATTCTTTGAGTACCCTTATAACGGAAATAAAAAGGATAAACATCGGTATTAATGATGATGCTGTCTGCTGATATTTCCTGGCTGATGTTGCCACTGATTAGATTGGAATAATAGCCATTCTCTTTTAGGTTATCGTATTGCTGTTTTGCGGAATTGTCTGCCAGGTACAGTGCTTTAGTAATGTTTGCCTGAATTACCTTATCATCAGGGTCGAGTGTAAAAAAGAAATGATGAAACATTTTTATATGGTCTTTTGCTTCAACAGGTATATTATCTTTTCGTTCGGCGGCATAAGCTTCCAATGCTTTTCCATTTGCCAGAATGAAAACTTTATTTTGTGATTGGGATGAAAGCTGATAGCTCTTGTAGGCGATAAAAACTGATACGAGTACGCAAGCCGCCAAAAATGCCAGGCTAAAGAAACGGATATACCCGAAAGCAGTATCTATATTTTTTGTTTTCTGAAACATCATGAACACTTTTTCAAACTCACAATTGTATAATCTGCAATTATGCTACCAAGTAAAGATTTTGAGAGGTAAGTGAGGTAGGGCTAACTAGGAATTGTTTGTATATTTATTTTATTTTCAATTCGCAGCCATACAAAATATCCAACAAATGACGATTCAAAGGCTACTTATTGAGATAGCCAAGCTTCAAAATCAAGGTAATAGCAGATGTCAAGGATTTTAAAAAAAATAACTACCGCCGATAATAAAGGAAGCTTATTAGAGCTACTTATTGAGGATGTGTTTAACGACATGAATTTTATAAATGTTAGAAAACAAAAAAGTGGAAGTCAATATGGTTATGATATTATTGGGTATAAAGAAAATAAATGTTGGAAAGCAGAATGTAAAAATTTAAACTCGGAAGCGACAATTAACGACATAGCCCCTAAACTCGTTTGGCATATTGACAGTCTATCTATAGATAAATTTGTTATTGTATCAGTTAATGGAATCAGTAATGACCTATATCATTTACTTGAACAAAAACTTTTTTCATTTCCAATTGAAATTTGGCATAGTGAATATTTGGAAAAAGTAATTTCCGAAAGCCCAAAAGCTTTAAATCGTTTAAGCATTTTGAAGTCAGAAATCCAGTTGAAAAATAATATATCTCCTTTAGTTTTCCCCGCTAACGAACTAAGATTTGACGTAGTATATTCAAGACGATTGCCATTTTCCTACGACTATTTTTCAATTGATAAA
>JAFDXI010000003.1 GCA_018268035.1 Bacteroidota bacterium
AAATTTTCTGTTGTGTCAATATTCTTGCTCAATGTGTTATTCAGGCGTAATTCCTTTTCTGTTTTCTGAGCATATTTAGCCCTGGCAAAGTTTCTGCCTACAAAGTTTAAGCCGTAACCGTTTACTTTTTCGTCAATGGGCAAACTCAAAACGGTCTTTAGTTCTTCTAAATTTATTTCGGTGTCACGGATTACATTGGGGTAGTTCTCTTTCAGAAAACTCAACAATTTGTTTTCGTTGTTTTCTGTTCCAACAACCGTAAATCCTGCGTTTATAAAATCTTGTTCTGCCATTGTATTATGCGTTGTTTATCAATGCCGCTAATTGCGTTTTATTGATACGTTCTTTAAATGAAATTTTAATGTTTTGGTCTTTGTAGTGCTCGCCCAATGCTTCAAAATACTTTTTGGCAAAGTCAATCTTTCCTTTTTCATCTACTGGAATAGCAGTTGACGATTTATAACCTTTGGCTTCTACTACAAGAAATATTTTGTTTCCTTCGGTGCTTTTGATAGCATAGCAAAAATCGGGATTGTAATCCCCCAATGGTGTTTTGACTTTCAGGCGTGGAAGTTTGCCGAAAATTTCAATGCTATCAATGTCGGGGTCTTGCTCCACAATTTCCAATTCAAAATCACTATCGTATTCAATCACTTCTTCAAATACCCATTTGGTTTTCAAATTGAAATCGCCTGCAATGTCTTTTTGAAATTTGCCTACGCTTCCTGTGTCTAAATAGGTTTTCCCCTGTGTTGAGCCTGACGAAACATCGGTTTTGAATACATTTGGCAAACCTTTTCCGTTAATTCCGTCATACTTAATATTTGCTTTGAGCATTGCAATTAAGTTCTTGTTGATTATTTCGGAAATTTCTCTTTGTGCCTGTTCAGGATTGTTGCAGAGCATTTTGGTTTTGAAATAATCACTCAACGCATTGAAAACCTTAACCACAAATGAAATAGGCGTTTTGGTGTTGTTGGACAAAGTGCGAACCAATTCCAAATAATCAACTTTGCTTTTATATGAAACGGTGTCGGTTAGCTTTTCTGTAATTGCTCCTTGTTCGCCAATGTTATTCACGTTTAGTTCGGCACGAATGGTTTGCAATAGAATTTCCTCAATGTTTACGGCTTCAATTTGTGATTTTATATTTTGTATCAGTTGGCTTTCCTGCTCTGCGGTCAAAGTTTCTAACACATAAAAAGCATTTTTATTGATAGCGTTCCAAAGGTTTTGAAACTCTTGCAAATGCGTTGCCTTTATGAAAACTTTCTTTTTCTCTTTTTTCTTCTCCGCTTTTTGAACGTAAGTGTTTGTATCGGTTGCAAACAAGCTTTCAATGGCTTTCACTTGTTCTTCGGGCAAATTTTGTTCTTTTAGAATAGCAGAAAACTCAGACGATTTTTCGTAAATCTTTTGTCCGTCAACAATTGCCTTGCGAACAATCATTTTCTTGTCTTTCAAAATATCGTCCACCAAAGTAACTACCGTATCATCATCAAAGCCTGATTTTTCTTTGAGTGTCTTAATGAGTTCTTGTTCTGTAAATGTTTCAGAAATCAAGAATGAGTTGCTTAAAATTTCATTTTGAATTGCTTCTACAAAACCGTGTTCTTTGCTTGATACAACTACATCAAGGTTGTTGATTTTCCAAAAAGCTTCTTGGTCGTCATTGAGATTTTTAAGCGTGTTCCGCTGTAAGTTTTGATTTACGCAAATGCGTAAACCTCTTCCAATCTGTTGCAATTTTGATATTTCGCTTCCTTGATTGGAAAGTTTACAGATTGTGAAAACATTCGGATTGTCCCAACCTTCCTGCAATGCCCAAATGGAAAAAATGAAACGAGTAGGACTTTCAAACGAAAGCAATTTCTTTTTGTCTTTCAGAATTTCGTCAACTCCTGCTTTTACTTTTTCGTCTGCGTTTCCTTTGTCACCTGAAAAATATCCTTTGTGAACCTGCAAAGTGTTTTCGCTATCAAAATCGTTCTGCAAGAATTTGTAATAGTCGCTTTCTTCGTCAAGTTTGCTTACAATTTCCGTGTATTGCTTTTTATATTCTTCTTCAAAAAAGTTCTTGATTTTGGGATTGCTTCCACGAAATAAACTGGTGTCGCTCTCCATAAAAAACAAGGTCAAAGCTTTTATTCCTTGCTCAAACAAACCTTTTTCTTTTTCAAAGTGAATTTTGATTGTTTCCTTAATCATTGCCCGCAATGATTCGTCCGACAAAGAATAATCAACTTTTTCAATAGTATCGTCCGCTAAAACAATCGTGTCTTTGTTTATTTTCTTTATGCTTTTTCCGTTGAAAACTGCTCCAACTCCTAATTCTCGTCTGGCAATAATTCCATTGGTTAAAGTGCTTACAATAGCTTTTTTGTTGTCAATACCAATAAGTGTGTCTGTATTCTCAACTACATCTTGCGTGTAAACCACAATTTTCTTTACCAAACTTTGTCGGAATGAAGAAATGCTGTCTAAAACATAGGCAACATTGGATAAAGGCAAACTGTCTTTCTTTTTTGGGAATGTAGCACCAAAACGTAAAAAGTAATTTTCAAAACCTTCAAAATAGGTTTTAAAAGCGTTACCCTCAAATCGGTGAGGCTCGTCCATTATCACGATTGGATTTAGGCGTTTTAAACATTCCAAATATGATTTAGGCGGTTCCTGATTGTTTACGAATAATTCAGGTGTGTTAATGTCTTTTTCTAATGGTCGGTTTAAGATATTGTCTTTGTGGCTGAATGAGCTTGGTGTCATTACTAAAACCGATAAATGCGAAGTGCCGATAAATTGTCTAACGGCTGAAATGTTTCCTCCTTCGTAAACAAAGGTTTCAATTTCTTTTTCTTTCTCGTTGGCGTAAAAGCTTTTGAAGTAATCTTTTGTGTCTTCAAGGTTTGTTTTTGTTCCCTCTCTGATTGGAACTGTCGGAATAAGAACAATAAATTTTTTGTATCCGAAATGCTTACTCAGTTCAAAAATGGTTTTAATAAACGTGAACGTTTTACCGGTTCCCGTTTCCATCATAATGTCAATGTTTTTGGTGTCTTGAACTGGAAAATTGTATTTATTCTTCTTATGGTGTGCCGTCAGCACTTCACCAAAATTTGCTTTTTGGTGAAGGCTTTCAAAAAGACTGATAATATTATTTACGCAGTCCTCTTGATAGACTTGTATTTCATATTGAAACTGTTTTGCTTCTGTTTTTGTCGCCATTTACTACTTTAATTTTCCGATTTTCAAAGTTAAGCTATAATACTGTTGTTCAATCTGTTGTTGTTAGCTGATAATTCACTTATCCACCTGAAGGGTGAGGTGGGCTTGGTGTCGAGTAAAGATATATTGCTGAAATGTATTGCTACTGATGATTGATATTCGTCAGCCGGGGTGGGTAGGCTGTGCGTTGGCATTTTTAGCTCTTTGCAAGGTTGGCTTTGTGTCGGGGTTTTGTGTGCCTTGCAATGTGCTAAAAATAGCGTGGGGTCGTGTCGGCAAAGTCATGTATGATTGTATATGTGTAGGATGTTCAATAGGGTGACGTACAACGGTTTGGGTATTGCCGAAG
>JAFDXI010000040.1 GCA_018268035.1 Bacteroidota bacterium
ATTTGTTATCACAATATTACAGGAGTGCTTATTTTTTTGATAGCCAGGTGATGCAACAATTCCCGCCTGCATATATTGAGTTCCAAAAAATTTACAGGCAATCTGATTCTGGTTTTATCCATGTGTTGAATGAAGTGCGGCATAATGCTTTAAGTGAAAAAGGGCTGGAGATATTGAACAGCCGTTATGATCCCTGGTTTGAATTAAGCGGTAATGACGGTTATATTTTTTTGACAACGCATAATTATCAATCAGACAAAATCAACAACACTGAGCTTAGTAAATTAAAATCTAAGCCACAAATTTTTAAAGCAATAGTTGAAGGAGATTTCAATGAAAAGTCATTTCCTGCAGAAGAGTTGTTGGAATTAAAGACAGGAGCGCAGGTGATGTTTATAAAAAATGATCGTGAAAAAATAAAAAGATATTTTAATGGTAAGATTGGTGTCATAACAAGGTTTGATGATGATGCTATTTATGTGCAGTGTGGTGATGATGAAGATGAGATAGAAGTAAATGTGGAGACCTGGGAAAATATCCGTTATACAGTTGATAAGCAGACGCAACAATTGGAAGAAGATGTGATTGGAAAATTTATGCAGTTCCCTTTAAGATTGGCCTGGGCTGTTACCATACATAAGAGCCAGGGATTGACTTTTGAAAAGGCTGTAATTGATGCCGGACGTGCATTTGCGCCTGGCCAGGTGTATGTAGCATTGAGCCGTTGCACTACTTTGGATGGTATCGTTTTGAAAAGCCAGATATCAGCTTCAGGATTACAGACGGATGCCAGTATAGTTGAATTTTCCAAACGTGATCATCAGGAAGAAAAGTTGAGGAATGAATTGTTCCGTTCAAAAAAAACTTACCAGGAAAGTTTATTGCTTGCTTTGTTTGATTTAGTTACTATAAAAAAACAAATCGGGGAATTAAAAACTTTAGTGAAAGACAATGTTGCAGCATTCAACCATGAATTGTTGCCCTGGATAAATGATGTTGAATCAAAAGTAGGGGAGCAGCAGGTTGTTGTTGATAAATTCAAATTGCAATTACAAAAGTTTTTCAACAGTGATGAATTACCTGAACAGCATGAAACAACACTACAAAGGTTAGCAGCGGCAGCTGGTTATTTTATAAAACAGGCAGATGAATTAATGGAGACTTTAAAGCAATCACCTGCCATCACCGACAGTAAGCAACATGCAAAAGCATACAATGATTTATTGAAGGACCTGTTTATTTTGATAGCGGAAAAAAAATATTTATTGCAATCCTGTTTGCCAAAATTTACTGTCGGGCAATATTTTCAAAATAAAAAAAGTTTTGTTGCACCTGCATTTGGAATGAATGCTTATGCTACTGCAGCAACTGAAAATAAAAAAGACAGCCCGCATCCAATATTGCATAAACAGTTGCGGGAGCTGAGAAATAAAATCTGTGAACAGAAAAACCTGCCGGTTTATATGGTTGTCAGTACCGCCACCATTGATGAAATGGCAGAATACCTGCCCCAGGATATGAATGAAATTGTGATGATAAAAGGTTTTGGTAACGCCAAAGCAAAACAATACGGAAAACCATTTCTTGATGTGATCAAAGCATATTGTGAAGAGCATCACTTGTCTTCTTTCATACATACAAAAAAAGATGTAAAAAAAAGAAGTATAAAATCATCAACTAAAGAAGATACAAAACAAATCAGCTACAACTTATATAAAGAAGGACATTCTGTTGCTGAAATTTCAAAGATTAGAAATTTTGCTGTTTCTACAATTGAATCGCATCTTGCATGCTACATCGAACGTGGATTGATTTCAGTGAATGAATTGGTGCGATCAGAAAAAATTATTTTGATTGAATCTTATATTGATGGAGAAATTTCTATTTCATCCATCAAAGAGAAACTTGGTGATGCCGTCAGTTATGGCGAAATAAAAATGGTGATGTCAGCAAAAAAATGGCAGCATTCAAAGGATAACAATGGTGAATAAAAATAATTTATACACCTGCATTCATAATATACATTTGTTGGTATTAAAATTATTTGTGAAGCTTAATTATTAAAACCTGTTGCAATAAAAGTAATGAAATCAAAGATGAATATTTTAACGATTGATATTGGCGGCTCACATATTAAAGCAACTATCCTTGATGGTGATGGAAACCAGGTTGCAGATTATGCACGGATGCCAACACCACAACCACCAACGCCGATGAATGTCCTCGATCTGATCAAAGAGTTGGTAAAGAATTTTAAAGGGTATGAAAAAGTTTCAGCAGGCTTTCCGGGTTATGTGCGTGATGGTGTTGTGAAAACAGCGCCTAACCTTGACACAGCAGCCTGGAAAGATTTTCCATTGCAGACTAATCTTTCTGTTTTATTAAGCAGGCCTGCAAAAGTGGTGAATGATGCAGACTTGCAGGGCATTGGTATTGCAAGTGGTAAAGGGTTGGAGATGGTAATTACTTTGGGTACAGGTGTTGGTACCGCATTGTTGAAAGATGGTGTATTGTTACCTCATTTTGAAATTGCTCACCATCCTGTAAAAACAGGAAAGGACTATGATGAATATGTGGGTGAAAAAGCCTATCAGAAAAAAGGAAAAGAACACTGGAATTATAGAATGGAAAAAGTATTTGCTATTTTAAAAACTGTATTCAATTATGACAGGTTGTACATCAGTGGTGGCAATGCAAAAAACCTTACTATGTCATTGGATGATAATATGATTATTGCCAATAACCGGGAAGGTATAAAGGGTGGTGCAAGGTTATGGGCGAAGGAGTGATTTGTTTTTTGATACAAAAAATAATTTCATGTCATTATTTTTTGTGGATGAATATCGGATATACTTTTTAAATTTTGATTTCTTTGCAATTGCTGCATGCAAAAACTTATCTATATCATTTATGTAAGGCTTTATCCTGTGATAGCTGCTTTAGTGTCGCCACTAAGCAATAAAGCAAAATTGTGGTTGACAGGCAGGAGAAACATTTTTGAAAATATAAGCAATGCACTGGCTAAAGATGGCTCACAAAAATTATGGATGCATTGTGCTTCACTAAGTGAATTTGAGCAGGGCAGGCCATTATTGAAAAAACTGAAATCAAACTATCCGGATAAAAAAATTGTACTCACTTTTTTTTCATCATCAGGTTACGAAGCAAAGAAAAACACCAAAGTTGCCGACTATGTATTTTATATTCCTATGGATACACCGGTGAATGCAAAAACATTTCTTGATATTACCCAACCATCTGTTGCGTTCTTCATCCAGGATGGTTATTGGTATTTTTATTTAAAAGAATTGAACCAAAGAAAAATACCGGTTTTTCTTGTTGCAGGGATATTTTTTCCCAATTCCACATTTTTGAAATGGTATGGAAGTATCCATCGTGAATTGCTGGGTTATTTTTCCAAAATTTTTGTTCAGACAAAACAATCTCAGGAATTATTATTAAAGGCTCATGTTGAAAATGTAATGGTAACGGGCGATACAAGATTTGATCGTGTTTTGGAAATTGCTGCTGAATGGAAGCCAATTCCCGAAATTGAAAACTTTATCAGCAATGCGAAAACAATTGTTGCAGGCAGCACATGGATTGATGATGATGAAGTGTTGGATCATTATGCTAACACACATCCGGGATTGAAATTTATTATTGTGCCACAAGATATCAGCAAGGCAAGACTGGAGGAGTGTAAAGCTTTGTATAAACATGCTGTTCTTTATTCTGATTATGTGAGGCTCATCGAAGAAAATAAATTGATTGATGAAAATATCAATACTCTCATTATTGATAATGTTGGTATGTTGAAATTTTTATACCGGTATGCGACAATATGTTTTATTGGTGGTGGTTTTGGTAATGACGGCATACACAATATGCTGGAAGCTGTTGTATATAACAAACCAGTTGTGTTTGGCCCTGCTTATGAAAATTTTCCCGCAGCAAACGAGTTGATTGAAAAAGGTGGCGCATTTGATGTTGAAGATGCGATTGAACTGGAAGCACAATTGGATGAATTGTTTGGTGATGAAAACTTATATTCAGGCGCATGCAAAACAACAGGTGATTTTGTAAAACAACATGAAGGCGCAACAACATCAATTTTTAATTGCCTTCAAAAAATTATAGCTTAAACATTTGTGTGAAGGATTGAATTATTTCTGAAAATTTTGTTTGGAAATTTATTGCACTCCCATACAGTTTTCAATAAGGTACAGCTAATGTTGTGATTCTTTGCAATTCAAAATATCATGTTTGAAGGCAACGTTTATTTTGTTGCGAAGAGTTACCTGATTTATTTCATACTTACGTTGATGAGCATTTTGGTTTTATTGCTTAATAGATGATGATGCAGTTTTAGTTGAGAATATGAATGAAAGAGTAATGCTTTATTAAGTAGTGTGGAGAAATATGACACCATTCATAATTAACCATTTGATTTAGGTCAGTCAACATCAGCATTGATGAAGTATAACAACAGTAACAAATTTTTAGTTTTCAATCAATACTGTCCTAAACGTTTTTAATCTAAAATAAAATTATTGATTCTATTGAGTTACAGGCTGCCAAAAACTGATTTAAAATAATAAACCCTGTATAACCGGATTCTGCTCAGGATTAGGAG
>JAFDXI010000041.1 GCA_018268035.1 Bacteroidota bacterium
GATAAAGCCACATTGCAAACCGTATGGAAAATACAACTTCCCCAAAAGGAATTGAAAACATTTATCCCGAATTACAGTTTTGAACGCTTTTATATCAAAGGCAACCAACTGCTCGTAACCAACAACGATTACCTGATGAGTATTGATTTGGATAAAGGAACGATTGCTCAAAAAACCGAGTTATATAATTAATACTTCAAAATATGGAAAACAATAACTTCTCAAAAAAATTTACCAATACCTCTCTATTAATGGGATTGGGAATTGTAGCCTTACTACTTATCATCTTTTGGATGAATGGAATATTCAGTCTTTTAGGAGGAGCTGGAACAATTGGAGTGCTTGTCTTCATCGCTTTCATCTTAGGCCTCATATATTTTGGGCAACGCTGGCTTCTGGGTGGACTGAAACCCAAAGATATTCCAAACGGCTTACCGGCAACAGCTACCGTAATAAGCTGTCGTCAAGGAAGTATGAGTATGTCAGTAGGAGTTAATCAGAATTTTCAATTAATTATTGAAGTAAATGTAAGCAATCCGCAAGGCGAAACCTGGCAGACAACCATGAAGGAAATGATCAACATTACCCAAATCAGCGTTTTTCAACCCGGAGTACAATTTGCCGTGAAATACGACCCTAATGATAAGTCAAAAGTGGTTTTTGACCAATCGGCACCAACCCAAAATCAAGCCAATCAGGCTAGCAATATCAACAAAGCCATGAATAATCCTAGCGCTAATTATACCAATCAAGATGTGCTGAATGCCAAACAAGCTGCACCGACCGATATCATGCAAAAAGTACAGTATCATTCCGATTTGTTGAAAGAGCTATTAAACACTGGCACGGCTTCCACTTCCACAGTAATAAACAGTGAAGTAGCTCTAAAGGATTTTATGCCCGGCATCAATATCCTAAAAGTTGCTATTGAAGTAAAAAATACGATGATAGATACTTTTGAAAGTGATATTTTCCTTATTGCACCTGCTACTTCTATGCACAAGTTTGAGCCCAATGATACCGTTCATATTCTCTACGATCCAAAAAATCCAAGAAGAGTATGTATCAGTGGAACGGATAAGGTGAATAGTACAGTTGAAATTTAAGAATTAACTGTATGAAATATCTATTGACTATTATCGGAGGCATTATATTGATGGCAGTTGCTATTTTCATTGTTGTGATGATGGGAATGTATTATGACGAAGAAAGCCCTCAATTTATTACAGCCATTGTTGGAACTGTTGTGCTCATTTTATTGTTGGTTTTATTTGCCAACAAAATCCTCAAAGCTGAAGCAAAACTTAATACTATTGCAAACGGGCTTCCTGCAATTGCTACTGTTATCCAAAGTTATCAAAGCGGACAGGCGCTTCTTTCAGGGCGCGTTGCAACACATTACCAACTGATTATTGAAGTCAATATTACCAATTCCCAGGGTGAAACTTGGCAGGCAACAATGAGGGAAATGCTTCCGGTAACACAAGTGGGCATTTTTCAGCCCGTTGTAAGTTTCAACGTTTTATATGACCCCAATGATAAATCGAAAGTAGTTTTTGATCAAGCCAAATATTAATACTAATATGAACATAAAAGTAACGATACATAAAGCAACAAAGACATTAGTTCTTGCACTTGCACTCGCACTGCTCGGCTCTTGCCAAGTGGAGAAAGACATTAAGGATGGTATTCCTGCTATTGCCTACGTCAAGCAATTGCAACAAGGCAATAAGAAAATCACGTATGGTACTGTCACTTATTATCAAGTAATTATTGATGCAGATATTGTTACCAAAGAAGGTAAGTCATGGCCAGTAACTTTCAAAGAGATGGCTCAGTTAATAGATATTCCAAAAATTCAGCCCGGACAAAATGTAGCCGTGAAATACGACCCAAATGACAGTACCAATATCTGTTTTGATCGTAACCCAAATAGAAAAGACTAAAACTCTATGACTCCCAAACTATTGCCGTAGAAGCTCTTTTAATACTTTACTTCCTTCCGCTTGCAGTTCAATATAATAAACTCCTGAAGCCAAGCCACTCAAATTGATATCCTGTTGCGCAGACTCAAAACTCCCTTCCAAATTTGTTGTAGCACCGCTCATTGTCCGTACGGAATAGCTTATCCGGCAATGTTGCGGATTGTCCAACATAACTAGACCATTCGTAACCGTCGGACTAATGCGTACCGCCTGCAAGGCCGATGCTGCCGCGGAGATACCACTTGGATTAGCTTTAGGTGTGAACCGATAAACGGTGCTAGAATCCGGATAGCTCATTAGGGTTGTCATCATAAAATCAAAACTACTTGCTGCTACACTATCCAATGTAGGGGCACCGGGATCTCCCTTTAAATAAAAAAAAGAACCCGAACTGCCATTTTGCATTTCAATCTTATCAAAGAAGCCTATATGCGGTGCAAGGGAATTGATAAAATATACTGAAGGGTAAGAAAGCTTAGCACTTCCGTATCGAAGCTCAACAATATTGGTATCCTCATACACCCAAATCTGGAAATTAACGTAGTCGTCCAGCGAACCGAAAGCCGAGCCCTCATTAAAAATTCCGGCATTTGCATATTCCAATTTGAATATTCTACGGGGTGCTACCCCATCCGTGCGATACCGAATGGGCGATTGGGATGTGCCCGTGCCGCTCCCCCTATCTGTCAATCCCAAAGACGTTGGTAGAAAACCGGAAACATACCCTAGCGAATTTGTATCCGACGCAGGCATAACCTGACAACCGAAAATTTTAAACACTGTTTTGGGGACTTCATTAATTTTAAAAATAAACGGAATAGGTACATAATAGCTGCTGTCGCCGTCCCATGGGATGCTGCCGCTTAAGTTTGTAGCACCACTGCTTAACGGGACATACGGCTCATAACGAGCATCAAACGAATAATAAAGCTGGGCACCTGCGCTGATTGTTAGTAACATTAA
>JAFDXI010000042.1 GCA_018268035.1 Bacteroidota bacterium
CATAAACTCTTTTTTACAACCAACACCTGGAAACTGCCGGGTATCATCGGCGGCCTTCTTTCGCCATTTACTTTAGGGCCGAAATCTGCAGTTGATAAATAAACTGTATGCGTGTTTGTGTCAAGTGTATTCGTTCTTGCGCCACTTTTTGTTGGCACATTATCTATCACTTCAAATTTATCTTTTGATACTTCTTTGATGATCGTAAGCGTGCCTTCTCCGTTTGATGAATATACAAAGTGTAATTCAGGATCAAAAGAAGTGCCGTCGCAGCCTTCACCAATTGCAGGAGTGCTTATTACTTTACCGGTTTCAGCATTTAATACAACAAGCATCTTATTATCACATCCTGCAAACAACCTGTTTGTCTTTCTGTCAATTGATAATCCGGAGGGAGATTCGCCGGGGGCAATTGACCATGTTTTTTCAACTTGATACGTTTTCATATTAATCTTACTGATCGCACTTTTATCTTCAATATTCACAAATACATGACCGTTACCATCGCTAACAGCAGTCTCAGGTTTGCCACTTAAAGGTATTGTGTGCACTATTTTATCCGTATTGGGATCAATGATGGAGAGGCTCTGGCTGTGGCCATTACAGGTGATTATTTTCTTTGAATAATCATCATAAAAAATAGCATCAGGGTCATTTCCAGTTGCGATTTGTCCTAATATTTTGTTCGTATTCAGATTGAATACGGTTACATTATTCAAACCACCATTACTTGTATATCCTTTATCCAGGCTATTCACAAATGCAATACCATGAACGCCTGAAGTATTATGGATTACTCCTACAGAATCACCATTATTTTCATCCAGGATATTTACCTGTGTGCCATGCGAAACATACAATTTATTATTGTTTACAGCAAGATAATCCCACCAGCCATTGCTCGCAATATGGAAAGTATCGGTAACCCGGTATCCGGATGATTGCGCATTAAGGCTGAGGTTTATCAATACCAATAGTGAAACAATATTGAGAAGTTTTTTCATGATAGTTTTATTTTATTGGCAAATCTAAAATGCAATTCTGAAGACAAACTGAAGTAAGTCAATAGCTCAAAGACTGATTGATGTCTAACTTCTTAACTCCATCATCTCATTCAGTAGAAAAATTTTCTTTTTTCTTTCTGGTACCCTTATACAACAACCTTATTGCAGAAGGCAATACAATCAATAACAGTGGCAATGCAATTACAAATCCGCCGATAACAGCAATAGCAAGAGGTTGATGCAACTTAGCGCCGGTACCAATGCCCAAAGCAAGAGGCATTAATGCAATGATGGCGCCGAGCGCTGTCATTAACTTTGGGCGTAACCTTGTGGATATTGCATATACTATAGATTCATCAACAGATTGCAAATGCAGGTTTTCCCGGTATTGCAAGAATGTAAAAATTGAATTTTCACCGATAATCCCAACGATCATAATAATTCCTGTATAACTTCCTACATTCAATGGTGTACCGGTTAAAAATAATGCGAGGTAGCTTCCTGAAATACCCAGCACAGCGATGATCAAAATTGTAAGGGCAATTTTAATGTCTTTGTATAAAAAAAGTATCACACCAAATACCAGCAGGCTTGAAGAAATGAGGATCATTAAAAGCTCTGCAAATGATTTTTGCTGTTGTTCATAATCGCCGCCATATTCAATATGATAACCCTGTGGTAAATGTACCTGGCTTGAAATTTTATTTTGAATATCTTTCATCGTACTGCCAATATCCCTGTTTTCAAGCCTTGCAGTAACAACACCCATAGACTGGAGATTTTCTCTTTGTATTTCTGCATCGCCTTCGCTCAGTATTACATCTGCTAATTCACTGATTGGTTTCAACCTTCCGTCAGGTGAAGCAATCTGTAAATTTCTGACATCATCAATACTCATTTTTGTATTACGTGTATAAACTAAACGTACCGGATAGATACGATCGTTTTCAAAAATATTTCCAACAGGATTTCCTTCCAGTGAAGTTTGCAATTGAAATTGAAAGTTAGCAGGTGTAATTCCAAATTGAGCCAGTTTTACATAATCAGGAATGACGGAAAGGGAAGGACCTGTAATAGTAATTCCATTAAACACATCTGCAGTGCCTTTTATATTTTCAACCAGGTTGCCTATTTGAGTGGATAATTCATGTAGTTTGTTTTGGTCGTCGCCAAATATTTTTATTTCTATTGGTTGAACGGAAGTCATCAGGTCGCCAAGCATATCGCCAATAACCTGGCCGAAGTCCACTCTTAATGCAGGCTGTGTGGCTTCAATTTTTTTTCTTATCTCATCAATTACTTCATCGGTAGTTTTTTCTCTGTCCTTTTTTAATTGTATCAGATAATCCCCTGTATTTGGCTCAGTAATGAAAAATCCCATTTGAGTTCCTGTACGTCTTGAATAAGCTGATACTTCAGGAGTGGAAGTAATAATTTTTTCTACTTCAATTAATTCCCTGTTTGTTTCTTCTAATGAAGTTCCGGGCGGAGATACATAATCAAGCACAATGCTTCCCTCATCCATTTCAGGTAAGAAACCGGTTTCTAACCTCGGTATGATAAAAATAATTGATGCAATCAACAGCGCTACAAAAATCAAACTGATCCAGGGACGATAAATAAAAAATGAAACCCATGTTTGTTTTTTTACATGATGTGTTATTTCTTTTTTTGCAACTGTTCTTATCTTTTTTCTTTCATTTGAAAACAGGAGATATATTACCGGAAGCCCTATCCATGTTACAAAAAATGAACATACTAACGTAATGATCATTGTATTGGTAAGCACATTAAAATATGCCCCTGCCACACCGCTCATCAAAACAAAAGGAAGAAATATAACAATAGTACTGATAGATGAGCCTACCATTGCCGGCAATAAAAATCGGATAGCTTTTTGTACAATGGATTTATAATTGTCGCCGGGATTTTCTTCATGCGAACGATGGATTTGTTCCATCACTACAATGGCATCATCAATAATCAAAGCTATCGCTGCTGCTATCGCCCCAAGGGTCATGATGTTTAAAGTATAACCAACAGCATGCAACACAATTAATGTAGCAGCAAGGGTTACCGGTATGGTAACCAAAATAGTGGCGCTTGCCTTGAACGAGCGAAGAAAAATAATAGCAACGATGATTGCCAGCAAAAGCCCAATCCACAAACTATCTGTTACGCTTTTGATGGTTTGATTTACAAAATCGGCCTGTTTATAATAGGGTTTGATCGTTACATCTTTCGGTAAAATATTTTTCAGACCAACTATCTTTTGATCTATCATCTTTGACAGTTCAATCAGATTGGCATTCGGTTGTTTTATTACTGCTATCAAAACACTTTCCCGGCCATCAGCATTTACTTTTATGTATTCAACTGCTTCTTTTGCCTGCACACTGGCTATATCCTGCAATTGAATAATACGCTTACCATTGTTACTGACTATAATATTTTTCAAATCCTGGACTGTATGTGCGGTAGCATCAGTAACTGTAAGATATAAAAACCGGTAGTCAGATAAATATCCGTTTGACTTTATAAAATTTGTTTGATTCAAAACTGTACTCACCGTTTCAGGTGTTAATGAAAGTGCGCTCATTTTTTGCAGGTCTAATTGCACCCAGTATTCTTTTGTTTTTCCTCCGATAACCCTTACTTCAGATACGCCGGACACCTGGCTGAGATAGGGTTTGATAGTATATTCTGCAAGTTCTTTTAATTGAATTGGCGACAAAGAATGGCTTTGTAATGAATACCCCATCACCGGCAAAATTGATGGGTTCATTTTTTCTACGGTAATGTTTACTTCCGGTGGTAAAGTATTTCTGATCTCAGCAATTCTTGATTCTATTCTTTGCTGGCTTAAATCCACATTTGCATCCCAGTTAATAAATGCGGATATCTCGCAACTTCCCCTGCTTGTTGTACTCCGGATATCTGTTAAGTCAGGGATTTTTTTTATTGCCAGTTCAAGCGGCCTTGTTACAGTTACCATCATTTTGTCAACAGGCTGCAGGCCTGCATCTGCAATGATTTTTATTTTTGGAAAAGTTATTTCAGGAAAAAGCGAAACCTGCATTTTACTATAAGTAAAAAGCCCTGCTATAATGATGAGCGCCAGTGTAATCGCGATTGGATTTTTGTATGTGTTGAAAAAATTTTTCAGTGTTATCTTTTTTATTTCAAATTATTTATTTCTTATTCACCCTGCACCTTCACCAATGCTGTGTCGCCTAAACCATAATTCCCTGTCAATAATATTTTATCATTATTGGAAAACAGGGGTGAATCAATTTCAATTTTATCACCTGTCTCTATTCCTGTTTTTACAGGCACTTTTATCGCAATGCTGTCATTGATCATTTTCATTACCCAAAATTCATTTAAGGACTCATCAGACAGTACTGCCTTTTTATCAATAACAGCAGCGGCAGGTTTTGATGATTTAATAATTTTTGCAGTTGCAATCAAATTCATAGGGATTGTGTGAAGAGATTGGATACTTAATGAAACAGACTGGGTTTGAGAAACAGAATCCATGACAGGTAAGGAAGATTTTACAGTGGCCATTAATTGTTCACCGTCAGGTAATGTAAGCTGCACCTGCTTTCCAACTTTTGCAAATTGTATATATTGATATGGCACATTCATAGTAAAAACAAAACTTTTTGAATCATTGATTACAGCAAGCTGTTCACCATCCTGCACATAATCACCTGCCTGGTGGTTGATCTCTGCCACATATCCTGTTGCTTCTGCATGGATGGTGTTGATTCCTGAAAATTTAAAGTTGGGGTCTAACTGGTTCACTTCGTTTCCGATGGCCTGTGCTTCTTTGGTTTTTAATACAAAAAGGATTTGCCCTTTGTGTACATAATCACCGAATTTTATTTCTGCTTTTTGTATATAGCCGTTCAGGTTTGATTTTACAAAATCTCTCTGCAGATAAGTGGATGTTGCATTTAATACAATGGCATCTTCCAATGGCTGATATGCAACAGAGGTAACAGTTACGGGTGTGCGTACTTCAGGTGTTTCAGTATCACTTTCTGCAGGTGTTGAATTGCAACTGCAGAACAGTAAAGCAACAAATATTGAAAAATTCCATTTAAAAAAATATTTTATCATTGATGCTGTATTTATCATTTCATATTCCAGTAATTAAGTTGTTGTATTACCAGGTATTTTGTAACCTGGTTTTGAACAACCAAACTTTTTGCGGTGATATAATTGTTCAACGCCAGCACATAATCGGCAATCCTGATATCTCCTGTTTCCAATAATTTCCCATCCACATTTATCAATGTTTCAAGATATTCAATTTGTTTTTGCACAGGCCCTGAAAGGTTTTCAAGTGAGTTTAATTGTTGTTGCAATTGCAGCACCTGTTGCCGGTATTGATTTTGAAAATATTCCTGGTTCTTTTGACGTGTTCTTTCTTCAATATCTAATTTTGAAAATTGCAATGCTTTTTGATGGCCATCATAGATTGGTATTGAAAGATTAATACCGAAGTTGTATCCGAAATTTTTATAAGGAGTAAGAATAAATGAAGATTGATAACCTGCATCTGCAAACAAGTTCACTTTTGGCCTGTATTGTACGGCTGCCATGGAACGATCATTTTCTATTCTCAGGCTGTCAATTTTATAATTTAAAAAGAAAGGTAAATCCTGCCAGTCCTGATAAGTTGATTGCAATTCTATTTCAGGCGCTGATAGGCTTTGAGTGGCTGTGTCTGTAATGCCTGCGAGGTAATTGAGTGTTGCAAAATTATTTTTGTATTGAACCAATAATTGATTCCTGGTTAATTGCTGTTGTTGCAGGGTCACGAGGAAAGATAAATAATCTGCCTGCCTGTAAACATTTTTTTGTGTAAGCGTTTTTAATAATACTTCTTCTTTTTTCAAAAGTGCAATCAATGAATCATTCAATTCGAGTTGAAGCTGATCACCATAAGTAATGATATATTGAGTAGTAACTGCTTTTTTAATATCCTGCCGGTAGATCGCAGATGAATTTGCCAGGGAATCATTTTGCAATTGAATACTATGGTATTGAAGGTTAAGGTTTCTTTTATTATAAATTGTTTTGCTTATTGAAACGAGCGCAGCAAGTTGTTGTCCATTTGTAATAGCAGCATCATATCCGTAGCCATTGATTACAGGTGCATAGTAAGCATTCCCATTTCCGGTAACCTGGAATTTATTTCCGGCAACAATCAGGGCGCTGTCCAATTTGTTTGAAGAAATCAAGTTTTGAAATTCAGAAATTTTCGGATCGTTTCTGATTGAGTTAGTAATAAAATAATTGAGATTATTATTTTGAGAGATGGCAAGCAAAGGCAATCCCGATAGGAGAAATATTATGAAAAAGTTTTTATTCATATTTAAAGAATAAAAGCTTCCGGTTAATAAACCGGAAGCTTTTAATTAGATTATTTTTCTTCTTTTACAAATTTTCCGTTCTCGTCAAAGATTACATCACGTCTGTTGATTTCAACTTCATAAGTTGTGATTCCCCGGGCGTCTAATACTTTTCCAACATCACCAAACTTTGACGCTTTGTAATGTTCTTTAATATATTCAAGCACACCTTTTGGCAAATCAGATGTTGGTATTTCTTTTACGATTTCAATGAATTCACCGGTAGGCGTATAAGTTACAGAATTGGCTTCTCCATCTTTTCCACCCCAGTTGGCTTCATAATTTCCATTCTCCTTTTCCCATGTAATCCGATAATTTTTTGATTCAGGATACTTTTTCATATTCGCATTTTTCACTGCTTCAGGAACATTTACATGTTTATTGCTTCCTTCATTTTCCTGTGCAAATGAAATAACTCCTAAAGCGAAAACAAGTACACATACAATACTAATTACTTTTTTCATGATTTTAGATTTTTAAAAATTTGTAGTATAATTTTACAAACCTAAAACCGGAATCTGTAGAAAATTTGAAGAAAGAAGCATTATTGATTCCCGAAAGCAATTTTTATCAGATGCCATCCTTCAGAATAGCGATAGATGATTTCAAATCCATAAGTATCACAAATTGTTTTTACAATGGATAAGCCAAGTCCGATGGAATCATTGGAAGCAGTATCCTTTCTAAACCGTTCAAATAAGATTGTTGTATTTACCTGAGGTTCATTTCCTGTATTCCTTGCTTCCAGTTGTTTTGGGTTGAGTTCAATTTGGATTTTTCCATTTTGATCATTATGCCTGATGGCATTGAGAACAATATTTGAAATTAATATTTCTGCAAGCGAATCATTTACTTTAAGAAAAATATGATCCTGTATATTTTTTTCAATGATGATTCCTTTTATTCCGGCAAGTTCTTCATAGTTCTCGATACATCGGTTTACAATTAAAGAAATATCCACGCTGGTATTACTATCAAATTGATTGTTTTCAATTTTTGTGAGAAGCAGCAAAGATTGATTGAGTTTTGAAAGCCTGGTAGCTGCGTCGTTTATGGTTTGTATCAGATGTAGCTGTGATCTTTCCAGGTTTTCAGATTGCGATAATATTTCAATTTTATTTTTAATGATAGCAAGCGGCGTTTGAATTTCATGTGAAGCATTTTCAGTAAATTTTTTCAATGCTCCATAATCGTTCATCACTTTTTGAGTCATTATCAATGCTGTTTCATTCAGTTCTTTAAATTCATTGATATCAGTATCACCCAATGTTATTTTATTTTTTGAAGAAAGATTAAACTGTTTTAACTGATCTAAAGTTTGATTAAAAGGTTTCCACAATTTTGCCAATAAAAAACGATTGGCAACAAATAAAACCAGGAGCAAAAAAACAATAACCACCAACACAATCAAAAGAATCATCTGAATGATATCCTCTGTTTCCTGCATTGATTTTTTTACAACAGCTTTATAATTAATTCCGTTTGCACTTACCGGAAATTCAAGTTTTCTGAAGGATTTGATTTCACCTTCAGGATGGTCATAATCATCTTCAGTAAAGTATTTTGTCTTGAAATGATTATCAACAGCAGGATAAAATTCTATTTGCTGGTCTTTATATTTAGTAGCTTCAGGTAAAGTGCCTTTCTCATTTACGTAATGGATAATTTCTTCTTTTTCGATTTGCAGATCTTTATCAAGTTGATGCACCAACACATAACGGATCATAAAATAGAAAGCGATGCTGCTGATTACAAGAGTAATAATGATTATTGGGATATTAACGCGATTATATTTTGCAATTAATTTCATCCGTATAGCTTTATTTGATTATTGTCATATAGCTTATCTGCTTTTTTTGTAAGTTCTGCAAAACGCCCCACTGTTTAAAAAACATTAACCGGCTTCATTTTATTGAAGGGTAAATTTATAGCCCATCCCATAAATAGATTTGACATAGTCTGCACCTCCTGCATCCATTAATTTTTTTCTGAGGTTTTTGATATGTGTATAAATGAAATCCAGGTTACCGGTCATATCATAGCCCCAAAGATGTTCTGCAATTGCTTCTTTGGAGATGATCCTGTTTTTATTCGATACAAAATAGAGGAGCAACTCATATTCTTTTCTGGTAAGCTCTACCGGATTGTTTTTTATGGTAACTATTTTACTCAGGGTATCAATATTAAGCTGATGAAATTGAATGATACTGTTTCCTTCAAATTTTTTTCTGCGGATGATAGCAGCTATCCTCGCATTCATTTCAGAAAGATGAAAGGGTTTCGATAGATAATCATCAGCTCCGAGATTTAAGCCTTTTATTTTGTCGTCCAAAGAATTTTTTGCAGAAATAATAAGTACGCCATCGGTCTTCTTATCAGCTTTTAAGAGTTCAAGAATCTTCAAACCATTACCGCCCGGCAAATTGATGTCTAACAGGATACAATCATATTCACTAAATTCAATTTTATCAACAGCAGCAGCATAATCGGTAGCTGTTTCACAGATATAGTCCTGTGAAGAAAGGTAAGTGTAAATACTCTCACTCAATTCTTTTTCATCTTCTACGATCAGGATTTTCAATAAATAAAATTTTTGAAAAATTACGAAATGATTCTAATGAAATTATTATTGCTAAAAACATAGATCCAATAGACATCAATTTAATTTCTAAAGAAAGTGAAAATATAGTTGAGAAGAAATCATCAACAAAATACTTTTTCAATGATGCAAAATATTACACTGCTCATATTTCATTTTCATTATTGAAATTATTGGAGAGTGTATGCATTGACCTGACTACCTGGCTTTCCTGCTTGAAAAAAATAAAAAGAAAATAAAGAGAAGAAACAGCAATCAGACCCCAGTATATTGGGACAGAGCCACTATCTTTTAATGCATCTTCAGTAAGCAATCCCTGTCTGCTCAAAGCATACAATTGTGTTACTCCAAAAGCATTATATAAAAAATGCGCAATGGATGCAAGCCATAAATTTTTACTGTAATAAAAAATATACCCGATAATTAACCCCAAAGCAAGCCTTGATAAAAAACCATAATAGGAAAAATGAAAAGCGCTGAACAGGATACTTGTAATGATGATACCAATAAAAACATTTTTTGTAAGCTTTATCATTACCTGTTGCAAAGCACCGCGGAACAACATCTCTTCAAAAATAGCAGGCAACAATGCGATGATGATAAGGGATACAATATAATCCTGCACATTTTTCATATCTGCCAACACCATCATTTCTTTTGTGTATTCATTCTCGAGATTTTTGAAATAAGCTTCTGTTGGCTTTGAAAGTGGTATCATAGTATTCACTTCACTTAAAACATTGCTCAGCAATGAACCCATCAGCATAATACCAATAATGATGAAAACCTGTTTACCACTGATACCGTTGTTAAAACCAATAAAGTTCACTGGTTTTTTACTCATGATTTTTGCAAAAATGAAAACAGGTAAAGGCATCGCAAAGAAGGTGCTGGCAATCTGAATCAGTCTTGAAACATTAACATTTTTGGGATCTTTTAATGCATCCGGAACACTCATAAAAGGAACATTCAACATCAGTTTTGCGAGGCCAATCGAAATAAAACTACCTAAAATTAAACCGACACCACACAACATTAATAAATAAGCAAGCTGTGACCATGCCGGATATTGTGGTTTTTGCGAATCATAATCAAACATAAAAATTGTATAGCTTAAATTTGCCGTTCAAATTTATAGGAGTAAGCGCATACCACTATAATTAATTTGATCAGTGAATAGAATATGATTAAAATCGGCAACATAACATTACCGGAATTTCCATTACTCCTGGCACCAATGGAAGATGTGAGCGACCCACCTTTTCGTGCAGTGTGTAAAGACAATGGAGCTGATTTAATGTTTACAGAATTTATTTCAAGTGAAGGCCTGATACGCGATGCCATCAAGAGCAGGCAAAAACTCGATGTCTTTGACTATGAAAAACCAATAGGCATACAGATTTTTGGCGGTGATGAAGAAGCGATGGCAATGAGTGCAAAAATTGTAGATACAGTGAGCCCTGATTTACTTGATATCAATTTTGGTTGCCCTGTAAAAAAAGTTGTGAGCAAAGGTGCAGGCGCTGCAGTATTGAAAGATGTGGATTTGATGGTAAGATTAACTAAAGCCTGTGTTGATTCTACCACTTTACCGGTTACTGTGAAAACAAGGTTGGGTTGGGATGATAACAGCAAAAATATTGTGGAAGTGGCTGAGCGTTTGCAGGATACTGGCATAAAAGCTTTATCCATACACGGCAGAACACGGAGCCAGTTGTATAAAGGCGAAGCAGATTGGACACTGATTGCAGCAGTAAAAAATAATCCACGCATTCATATTCCTATTTTTGGTAATGGAGATATTGATTCACCGGATAAAGCATTGGAATATAAAAACCGTTATGGTGTTGATGGCATCATGATTGGCCGTGCAGCCATTGGTTATCCCTGGGTGTTTAATGAGATAAAATATTTTTTGTCAACAGGAAAACATTTATCACCACCTACTATCGAACAAAGAATATCAGTAATAAAAAAACACCTTCAACGCAGCTTGGAATGGAAGGGACAGACATTAGGCATACTCGAAATGCGCAGGCATTATGCCAACTACCTGAAAGGTATCCCACATATTAAAGAATACAGGACAAAACTGGTAACACTGAAAGAACCAGAAATGATTTTTGAATTACTGGATGAGATAAGTGCACAATATAAAGATGTGGAATTAGAAAGTGGGAAAATAAATATCAGTGAACTTGCCTATAGTTGCAGCGCGTAAGAGAATTCCTGTATTAAACAGGATCATGGAAAAATCAACCATTTTTATTCGACATTTTCAGAGGTATAAAATTGAAATTGTATCCTGATTTATTTTATCGCAATTTTGAAATTATCTGATTTGAAAAAAGTATTTTAGTGTACTAAAAATCCCATCATGCAAACCTTGCTGGTACCAACAGATTTTTCAAAGAATGCTTATAATGCTGCCTTATATGCAATTGCATTGGCAGAGGATATCCAATCATCAAAAATCATTTTGTACAATGCGTATGAACCTTATGTGGCAGAAGACCCCGAGCTTGGTATGCCTATACAAATGGATTTAGAAGAATTCAGAAAAATAAGTACTTCAGGCCTGGCAAAAATGAAAGAGGTATTGGAGCAAAGATTACCAGCCTCTTTAGAATTAGTTTGCGAAAGTGAATATAATTTAGTTACAACAGGTATTATCTCTGCCTGTAAAAGACATCAGGCTGATTTAATAGTAATGGGTATCAGAGGTGCAGGTACAAAACTGGAAGAAGCTATCATCGGCAGCACTTCTATTGATGTGGCAAGAGAAAGTAAAACACCGGTAATCATCGTACCTGCAGATGCTTCATTTTCTAAATTGAAAAAAGTTTTATTGGCCCTCGATTTCAAAAAGACAGCAGGTGAAACTGCTGCAGCAGCTATCAAAAAACTTTTGACTGATACAAATGCCAGCCTTGATGTGCTACATGTTGAAATCAATAAATCACATGAAACTACTGCAAGCGATCATGAGACATTTGAATCTTTATTTAATGATTATAACCCGCAGTTTCATTTTGTAAAAGGAAATAGTTTTACCGAAGCAATTGACTCATTCGCCATTGAAAACAAAACAGACTTAATCATTGTAATACCAAAAAAACATGGTTTATTTGAAGGCATATTTAAACCAAGCCATACCAAAGCACTGGCTTTTCATAGCCATATTCCGGTTATGACTTTGCAAGAATAATCGTGCCATTACAATATTTTGAATTCAACATTTTATGAAAAAAATATTTTTCGTTTTTATTTTTTTGCCGCTTTTCAATTTTGCTCAAACTACCGTGGATGATTCATTGTTTATACATAAAATAGCAGTGGATATTTTAAGTAGTGATGCAGCATATAACAATCTTTTTTATCTCACCAAAAAAATAGGTGGCAGGCTTTCAGGTTCAACTAACATGTACAAAGCTGAACAATGGGGCAAAAAAGTTTTAACTGAGACAGGTGCAGATAATGTAATCATGCAGGAATGTTTGGTTCCCCATTGGATACGAGGTGGTACAGATAAAACATTCATCACTTATAAAAATGAAAAAGGGCAACAACAGCGCTATGACCTGAATGTGCTTGCCTTAGGTAATTCAGAAGGCAGCGGGCCAAAAGGTGTTACTGCACCTGTAGTAAGGGTAAATAATTTTGACGACCTGGAAGCAAAGAAAAATGAACTGAAAGGCAAAATTGTTTTTTACAATGTTTCGTTTGATGACACAATAATCAACACCTTTCAGACTTATGGCAAGAATGTAATTTATCGTAGTATAGGTGCAAGCCGTGCTGCCAAATATGGCGCTATTGGTATGATGATGCGGAGCATGAGCAATACACCTGGTAATTTTCCTCACACCGGCTCTATGCATTATCTTGATTCAATAAAAAAGATACCTGCTGTCGCAATGGGATTAGATGATGTGAAAAAATTAAATGCATTACTTGACAAAAATATTTCACTGACTGCTACAATTATAACTAATGGTAAGATGTTGCCCGATACAATAGCACATAATGTAATTGGAGTATTAACAGGCAGCGAACATCCAGAACAAATTATTACCATCGGTGGCCATCTTGATAGCTGGGATCCTGCAGAAGGTGCTAATGATGATGGAACAGGTATAGTGCAGACAATTGAAATTTTAAGAGTATTCAAAGCATTACATTATCAGCCAAAACACACCATTCATTTTGTGTTTTTTGCCAATGAAGAAAATGGAACCCGTGGTGGAATAAAATATGCAGAAGCTGCCAAACTAAATAATGAACAACACATCTTCGCACTTGAAAGTGATGCCGGTGGTTTCACGCCAAGAGGTTTTGGCTTTGAATGCAATGATGTTGTTTGGGAAAAAATAAATAGCTGGAGGCCTTTATTTACTCCTTATTATGGAGATCGTTTTCAAAGAGGGGGAGATGGTGCAGATATTGGATACCTCAGGGAAATTTTTGGAACTATAACTGCAGGGTTGATGCCAGACAGTCAACGTTATTTTTTTATTCATCATGCCCCATCAGATGTGTTTGAAAACGTTGATATCAGAGAAATGAAATTAGGCGCTATCAACATGGCCGCATTGATTTATTTAATTGATAAATACGGGTTGTGAAAAAAAATATTGACATCAAATAAAGACATCAATATTTTTTAAATAAAGTTTGCTGCAATACATCCGGTCTATTGCAAAACCTGTAGCATCTGGTCAGAAAGTTTTATAGCCTTCCCTTTTATATTTGAGCCATTATAAAAAATTGCCCAGGGAGTATTACCGGTAATTTCATTTACAGTTTGAGTAAATAATGTATAAGAGTTGGTTCTGATACCTATCTCATTACACATCACCTGTTTTTTATTACATGCATTCATATAAGCCTGTGATGCTGTTGCAAATCCATTACCACACCTGATTGTGTTGTACCAATGTACATTGCTATAATCGTAATTTATTTTCTTAGCCCCGGCAATAAATGTATTGACAATATTGAGCAGCCCGTTATAATCATTATTTAAACCAACATAGTATTTTTTACTCCATTGCATTTGGGCTGTTCCGGATAACTGGGAATACGTCCAACGTTGCAATGATCCTGAAGTAATACCTCCATCGGCAATCTTAAAACCATATTTATGTCCCACTGTTGTAATGATAGAAAGCTCCTTAATATAATCCTGCAAATTAGATCCATGCTGCACCTGGTAATCCCATTCGTTTTCAACAGCGATAAAAGGAACTTTGCTTTTTCGATCTGAATAATATTTAAAGAATGCATCTGCCTGTGATTTCAACATGACTGTATCTTTCCCATTTGGAAAATCCCTGTATCCATTAATATCATTTTCCCAATTCACAATGACCTGCACATTGTATCCATCATTCATGTATTTATCAATTAGCTTATTAACTGTATTTGTAGAAAGTGAAATTCCTAACCTTATGGTATTGACGCCCGCTAAACTCATATCTGATTTGGTATCATCATAATTTGTATCATCTTCAGCCAATCCATAAGTTGTAACAACAGCTTTTTGTGCCTGTTCAATTGACTGGGATGCAACACTACCATTTTGCAGGGGCAAACTTTCCTGTTTAGTGCAGGCAATAAAGCATAAAATAGCAAATAAAAAAATGCTGGCTTTGCGGTTTAACATAAAAGTGGTTTTAAAAACCAAAGAAAAAATCATTGAGTGTAATGCAGGAAATGATCAAATAAAAAGCAATTCTTCAAACAAATTTTTATAACTATAAAATCTATCAACTATGCTGCTCAATTTTCCCTTCGGCAATTTTGGCATCCACAATCAAGAATTATGCCGTATATATCAATTTCTGAAACAATATTCGTTCACAAAAAACAGATAGAAATTTGATAATTTATAAAACGATATAGCAGAGCAGAGATAATACTAAATTGTACTATTTACCTGTATAAAAATTTTACAGTATTTAATTTTTCTCCAACATCAAAAAAATCCAGTTATCCTTTTTCAGTTTCTTACATATATTAAATTGATGAAACGATGCAACCTGAAGGACAATTTCTTCATCTTTTGCCAGTAAACCACTTAATAAAAGTAACCCTCTGCTGTTAAGATGTATCCCGAAAGCTGGAAAATTGTCGAGGATAATATTACGGGTAATATTGGCCAGAATAATGTCAAAAACTTTATCAGTTGCAATATGATCCGCCAAAAAAAGATCAATTGCTCCGGCATTATTTCTTTTCAATTTTCTGCTGCGTTTTCAATGCTTGAAGGATCATTATCTATTGCAGTGATTGCAGCGGCCCCAAGTTTATGTGCAAGGATTGCCAATACACCTGTACCGGTTCCAAAATCCAAAACCATTTTATCAGAAAAATTAGTTTGTTGCATTTGCTGCACCATCAAAAATGTTGTTGCATGATGACCGGTTCCAAAACTCATCTTTGGGGTAATAATTATTTCATGAGCAATCTCTTTTATTGGTGGATGGAATGCCGCCCTGATAACCCAGTCATTAATAACAATAGGTTGAAAATTTGATTCCCATATTGCATTCCAGTTGGTATCAGCGATTTTATTAATCTCGAATTGAAGTTTGAATTGCAAAGCGAGTAATTGAATTTCCGCTTCATCAAACAAAGCTGAATCAATATAAGCTTTCAGTTGGTTATCAGTTTCTTCAAAACCTTCATACTGTTGATCAGATAGCAGTGCTATCAATATTTCACCTGTATCTTTTGATATGCCTGAAAAATTCACTTCGTAATAACTCATCCTGTAAAGTAAGTACAGTGATTAAAACCAGCATAAAATTTTTTAGTAGCACTAAATACCACCTTTGCTACTCTGTACAAACTTATTCATCGTCTGCGTCTTAAACTTTATCTTTGCGCTCCTTTTTTTTGAATATTATGTTTAACAAGAGAACAAAAATTAAAGAGTTATTATCCATTGAGCCTGATGGGCGGGAAGTAACCGTGATGGGTTGGGTGCGTAGTTTCCGCAACAACCAGTTTATTGCTGTCAATGATGGCAGCACTCACCAGAATTTGCAGGTTGTTGTATCCTTAGGTTTATTGAATGATGAAACATTAAAACGCATTACAGCCGGCGCTTCATTGAAAGTAACAGGAGAAATGGTTGCAAGTTTAGGCAAAGGTCAAAAGGTTGAACTGAAAGCAAACACAGTTGAAATTTTAGGTGATTGTGATCCGGAAAAATATCCTTTGCAATTAAAAAACAGGCCTACACTCGAATACCTGAGAGAGAATGCACACCTGCGTTTTCGCACCAATACATTTGGAGCAGTATTCCGTGTTCGTCATTCCATAGCTTATGCCATTCATAAATTTTTTAATGATAAGGGGTTTGTTTATATCCATACCCCAATTATATCAGCCAGTGATGCTGAAGGTGCAGGAGAAATGTTTCGTGTTACAACTTTACCTTTTGATAAAACACCAAGAAATGATGATGGCAGTGTAAACTTTAAAGAAGATTTTTTTGGCAAAAGCACCAATCTTACAGTAAGTGGACAACTGGAGGCTGAATTAGGCGCAACAGCTTTTAGCGATGTTTATACTTTTGGCCCCACATTTCGTGCAGAAAATTCCAATACTACAAGGCACCTTGCAGAGTTCTGGATGATAGAACCTGAAATGGCTTTTTATGATATTGAAGACAACATGGATCTTGCAGAAGAATTTATTAAATACATCATTCAATATGCTATTGACCATAACCGTGAAGACCTTGAATTACTTGCTCAACGCCTGATTGAAGAAGAAAAACAATTGCCACAGGATAAACGCAGCGAACTGGGATTAATTGAAAAACTGGAGTTTGTTTTAAATAATTCATTTGAGAGAATCACCTATACAGAAGCAATTGATATTTTATTAAATAGTAACCATTATAAAAAGAAAAAATTTCAATATGAAGTGAAATGGGGTATTGATCTTCAAAGTGAACATGAACGTTATCTGGTTGAAAAACACTTTAAAAAACCAGTAATCGTTACTGGATATCCTGCAGCCATTAAAGCTTTTTATATGCGAATGAATGAAGACGGAAAGACAGTAGCTGCAATGGACATCCTTGCGCCAGGCATTGGTGAAATTGTTGGTGGATCACAACGTGAAGAAAGATATAATAAACTCATTGAAAGAATGGCAGCCATGCATGTGCCTGTTGAAGAAATGCAATGGTATCTTGATATCCGTCGTTTTGGTTCTGTTCCGCATTCAGGTTTTGGTTTAGGATTTGAACGCATGGTTCAATTTGTAACAGGCATGACAAATATCCGCGACGTGATACCTTTTGCACGCACTCCAAAGAATTGTGAGTTTTAATTTTTAATAGTCCGCTTTATATAAAACCCTGTGTATTTATTTTACACAGGGTTTTACTTTTTTATATCTGTAAAATTTTTCTATCTTCCCAAACTGTAATCCACAACAAACCTGTTTTTGTATTTTTACCAATAAGCAAACAGCATAACTGTAAAATAACCTGTCTTCATAAGTTTAAGAACAACACTGCATGAAAAAATATTTAATGGGTTTCTTTTATTCTCTGCCAGTACAATTGCTATTATTACATTTCCGTAAATTCCAGGTGTTGTTATTATTCTGGGTTATTTTATTTGCAACCATCAGTGGTCATTTTTTAAAACCTTATGGCGCAGATTCTTTAATGCTGGCACCAGAATATTTAGGAAAAGTAAATGCACTTAGCACTGCTTTTGCAGGTTTTACTGTAGCTGCGTATATAATGAGCTGGAATATTACCACATTCATTTTGCATAGTAAACACATAAAATTTCTGGCAACAACAGCACAACCATTTTTAAAATATTGTATCAATAATGCTGTTATACCGATAATTTTTTTATTAAGCTATTTGTTATTTGCAATTAACTACCAGCATTATGAAGAGCTTTCATCAGGAATAGTAATCCTTGAGCTGTGTGGTGGATTCCTGGGTGGTTTTATCTTATCACTGGCATTTGCATTTGGTTATTTTTTCAGGACAGACAGGAATATTTATCGAAAAATGGCAACAGATTTCAACACTGCTAATGAAAAATATGAACGTGCCAGTCGCATGATAAAAAATTCAAAAAAGGAAAAAGGTGAAATTCGTGTTGACTGGTTTCTGAGTGCCACTCTTCATTTGCGAAAACCAAGAAACATCAAACATTACAGCCAGGAATTTCTTGATTCTATTTTTAAGCGGCATCATTTTGCAGCCATCAAAGCAGTTTTTCTTGCATTTGCGTTTTTGATAATGTTTGGCGTTTTTGCAGAAAATAAATATTTCCAAATCCCAGCCGCAGCAAGCATTACATTATTTTTTACCATATTAATCGCCGCAGCAGGCGCACTATCACTTTTTCTCAGGAGTTGGAGTATCCCAGTGGTTTTAGTGATTTACCTGTTAGTTAACTGGATGTTTCAGCAACATATTATTGATCCAAGAAACAAAGCTTACGGTTTAAATTACACAAATTCAAAACTTCAACAATCATACAATGAACAAAGCCTGAAACAACTGAGCAACCAGAAAGATGTAACTGCTGATAGTCTTGAATATATTTCAATGTTGAATAACTGGAAGGCAAGACAGGGTGAAGAAAAACCTGTTATGTTTTTTTTAGATGTAAGTGGAGGTGGCAGTAGAAGTGCAGCATTTGTAATGAATGTTTTGACAAGACTTGATACGATTACAGATGGAAAATTCTTTCCAAAATGTTTTATAATGACAGGCGCTTCTGGTGGCATGATTGGAGCCGCATATTTCAGGGAGTTGTATTGGCAAAAAGAATTAGGAAAAATAAGCACTCTGCAAAAAAGTAGGTACATTGAAAATATATCAAGAGACTTGCTGAATCCCATATTTACATCGCTGGTTACAAGAGATATGATTGGGCCAATAAGCACTTTCAAATATGACGGAGAAGAATACATTAAAGACCGCGGCTATGCTTTTGAACAAAAACTTAATACCAACACTAAAGGGCTTCTAAATAAAAAACTAACTGATTATAAAAATGCTGAAGAAAAAGCATTGATACCATCCATGATTTTTAATGCATCAATCACAAGAGATGGAAGAAAAATGATTATAGCAACCCACCCGATGCGTTTTATGATGCAGGCATTAAAGAATGAAAACTATTTAAGTAATTATGATATTGATGCATTAGATTTTCAATCCTATTTTAAAAATCTTGGTGCTGAAAAAATAGATCTATTAACAGTGTTGCGTATGAATGCAACATTCCCATTTGTTTTACCGAATATTGAAATGCCAACAGAGCCAGATGTAGATGTAATGGATGCTGGTTTCAGGGATAATTATGGCCATGAAACTACATTGCGATTTATTGATAAATTCCAGGATTGGCTAAAAGCAAATACTTCACAGGTAGTAATCATTGAAATTCGTGACCGGCCAATGGGCGATTGGTCAAGACCTTATGATATCAACTCTATTATAGGATTGGTAACAAAACCTATGTTTTTACTACAAAGCAACTGGTTTAACCTTCAGGACTTTTATCAGAAAGATGAGATAAATTATTCACTGCAGGCTTACGGTCCTGGCCTGTCCAAAATCGGCTTCAGCTATGATGTAACACAAAGCTCAAACCCCGCTTCCTTAAGTTTTCATTTAACTGCTGCTGAAAAAAAGGGGATACCTCTTTCATTAAACAGTGAGTCTAACCAAAGCACTTTCAGATATTTGGATAGTTTAAGCAGAAAATAATACATTTTCATCCCTGAAATTAACCGCTCATAAATTTCTAAAATTTACTGAATTTCATATAATACTTATAATCAAGTAATTATATGGATCAACTTTCTTAGCAATAGCAATTACTTTAAAAAACTTGGTATTATGTATTGCATAGTATTAAAATAACACTTTACTTTGTATCATAATTGAAAAAAACTCTAGTATGGATATACAAAACACACAAAGCCAGATGCGAAAAGGTGTATTGGAGTTTTGCATTTTATCTATTATCAGACAAGGTGAAGTTTACCCGAGTGATATAGTAGATAAAATGAAAGGAGCCAATTTAAATATCCTGGAAGGGACACTTTATCCACTGTTAACCAGGCTCAAGAATGCCGGTTACCTGACATATAGATGGGTTGAAAGCAATTCGGGCCCACCTCGCAAATATTTTTTAATGACTGAAAAAGGGTTGCAGTTCTATACAGAATTAGAAAGGACCTGGAATGAGCTTGCAGACGCAGTTAAAAAACTCACTTCTTCTGAAATAAATATTAATATTTCAGAAGGAACTCCCAACAATAACCAATAAATTAATAAACAATGAAAAAGGTAATTAATATAAACTTTCAGGGCCGTGTAATCCCAATTGAGGAAAGCGCCTACGAAATCATGAAGCAATATATTGAAAGCCTCCGCCAATTCTTTTCCAATGAAGAAGGAAGAGATGAGATTATCAATGATATTGAAAGCAGGATTGGAGAATTGTTTAGTGAAATACTGAAAAAGGGGGCTTCCTGTATCACAGATGAAGATGTAGAAACCATCAAACACAGTATTGGCCGTCCTGAAGATTTTGCTGCTGAGGATGCTGATTATCAAACACAGAGCAATCAAAAAAAGGAATCAGAAAGTGAAACATTTTCAAATGGAGGACAACAATTTCAATATGGCCCAAGGCAACAAAAATTCTTCCGGGATGAGAACAACAAGTTTCTTGGTGGTGTTTGTGCCGGTTTAGGCAATTATTTTGGTATTGACAAACTTGTAATCAGGATATTATTTGTTCTGTTTACACTGGGATTCGGATTTGGGATATTAGCTTATCTCATTCTTTGGGCTGCTGTCCCCAGCACAGCTTCTACCCAGGTTGGCTCTTATCGCAAAAGGCTATTCCGCGACCCGGATAACAAAATTATCAGTGGTGTTTGTGGAGGTTTAGCAGCTTATTTTGGAGTCAACGTCTGGATTCCAAGGGTTTTATTCTTAATACCTTTTTTATCATTTGTGGCAAGATGGAATCATTGGGGGGCATTTAATTTTCCAAATTTTATTAATTTATCATTCAGCCCTGGCGCTACTATTATATATATAATACTTTGGTTAATTATTCCGGAAGCATCAACAACTTCTGATAAATTGGAAATGAAAGGAGAGAAAATTGATTTGAACAGTATTAAAAATACTATTCAAAAAGATATGGAAGGATTTGGTGAAAGAGCAAAAGAATTTGGAAAAGAAGTAGGAGAAAAGGCAGCACAAATGGGTGCAGAGATTGGGAAAAGTGGTAAAAAAATAAGTACTGAAGCTTCACAGGCAGCAAAAAGATCAGGTAGTTCAATTGGTAACTTAATTGCACTTTTAGTCAAAATATTTCTTTATTTCATCCTGGGCATTGTACTGATAAGTGTTGTGGGTGCTTTGTTCGGTACTGGTATAATACTCACCGGACTTTTACCTCTTAAATCTTATTTGTTAAATGATGGCTGGCAAACTATCCTGATGTGGGGAACGCTAATTTTCTTCATCTGGGTTCCGGTTATTGGCATTATCACCTGGATTGTCAGAAGAATTGCAAAAAGCAGGAGCAACAGCAGTGCAATCCGATTTAGCTTCATTGCAATGTGGATATTAGGATGGTTTTGTGTTATTGGATTGATTGCATCTTTAGCAAATGATTTTTCATATCATAATACTCCTACTGAAACAAATGTTGAATTAACCAATCCGGGTGTAAATAAATTAGAGGTAAAATTTGACAGAAATGACAGGTATTATTTTGATAACAGGTTTTTACATTTTGAGCCATTCGCATCTATCAAAGAAGATACAGCATTTGTTAAAAACATTCATCTTCGTATCCGCCAATCAGACAATGATAGCTTTAAAGTTACATCTTTAAAACTTGCTTATGGTTCTTCCAAACAATTAGCACAATCAAGAGCAAACAAAATTGTGTTTGATATTGCTCAAAAAGATTCAACACTTTTATTTAACAAAGGAATTGCCATTACTAAAAATGATAAATTCCGAAATCAGTCAATATATGTTACCATTTATGTTCCCATAGGTAAAAGAATTTTCATCGGCAATGATGTTGGATGGGGAAATGATATGCATATCAGTTTTGGGGGTGATGTTGATGATTGGCGTTGGAGAAATGATAATGATGGTTATAACTGGGACGATAATACTGAATACATTATGACAAAAGATGGGTTAAGACCCACTCATCCAACTGAAGATGACGAAGATGGTAATGAAAATAAAATCGAACAACAAAGACAGAACCTGCCTGTTGATACCAGCAGGAAAGACTCAACAAGATATCATTATCAACAAACATCCGCTTTAGAAAATGCCGCAACAATCAGTAATTCAATAAGTGTTCAAACAAAAAATGTGATAAAAAATTCTTTCAAAATAAGGGATTTCAGCACTGCATTTTTAGATAGGCTTTCATTATAAATTAGGTTAAGGTTGGGACTAAACAGAACCCTTGCTTTTCGTAAGCGGGGTTCTTTTTTTGAATAGTTACCACAGTTTTGTACTTTGCCTCTTTAACAATTTTGCTATGGTGGAAACGATACCTGTAGTGGACCTCGCCCAATTTTTAAACGGAGATGAAAAAACAAAGCTTTGCTTTGTTGAACAGTTGGGAAAAGCTTATGAAACTGTTGGATTTGTTGCAGTAAAAAACCATACAATACCCAGTGAGCTTATCCAAAAATTATATGATTTTGTTCAGCGCTTTTTTGCTTTGCCTCTTATAAAAAAAGAAAAATATGATATACCTGAACTGTCAGGACAAAGGGGTTATACAAGTTTTGGCAAGGAACATGCAAAAGGCAGCATAGCCCCAGACTTGAAAGAGTTTTTTCAATATGGGCAAATTCTTTCTGAAGAAGAAAAAAAATCATTTTCAAAAGCAGATTATCCTGATAATATTACTGTTTCAGAAATTCCCGGTTTTAATGAAACGATAGAAAATGCTTTCAGACATTTTGAAACATCTGGTGCAGCACTGTTAAGGGCAATCGCTTTATACTTGCGCCTGGAAGAAAATTATTTTGAGCCTTTTATTAATAAAGGCAATTCCATCTTACGTTGTATTCATTATCCACCCATCACACAGGAGCCTAAATCTGCAATTCGTTCAGAACAACATGAAGATATAAATCTGATAACTTTATTAGTTGGCGCTTCAGCAGATGGTTTACAAATATTGACCCGGCAGGGAGAATGGGTAGGTGTTACCTCACTTCCGGAACAAATTGTTGTAAACGTAGGTGACATGCTTCAACGGTTGACAAACAATAAATTAAAAAGTACTACTCACCGCGTTGTAAATCCGCCAAAAGAATTGTGGCATACTAGCCGTTTTTCAATGCCTTTCTTTTTACATCCGCGAAGTGAAATGAACCTTGCCTGTTTAGATAATTGTATTGATGTAACACATCCTAAGGCTTATGAAGATATTACTGCCGGTGGTTACCTGAATGAAAGATTAAAAGAAATTGGATTAAAGAAATAAATTCTTGCAAAGCATTACCAAAAAATACTGGCTTATTCTGCATCGCCATATTCCGTTCCTGAAGGCAGTACTGATGCATAGCCTTACCGCATTTGGTGGCCCTCAAGGTCATTTTGGAATGATGATTAAGAATTTCGTTCAGAAAAGGCATGATGTCACAGAAAATGAGTTATTGGAATATAATGCTTTTTGTCAAATGCTACCTGGGGCATCATCCACACAAACCCTTACTTTGATTGGTTACAAAAGGGGAGGTATCTTATTGGCAATCATTACTTTATTAATCTGGATCACTCCGGCGAGTATTTTGATGGGTTCATTTTCCTTTTTACTCCATTATGTGAATGACAGGAAAACAGTAGCAGGGATATTCAATTTTATTCAGCCAATGTCAGTTGGCTTTATTGCATTTACTGCATATAAAATGTCTAAAGCCGCCATTACCAATACAATTACAAAAGTAATAATGGTACTGGGGGCAATATTGGCATATTTCCTTTTTAAAACTCCCTGGTCTTTACCGGCAATTATCATTGCCGGAGGTATAGCCACCAATTTCAGTAATAAAAGAATACCTCAAAAGGGAGATCCACCTAAAAAAATTAAGTGGGCAAACATATTAATATTTTTTGCAGTATTTGGAATTGCTGCTTCGTTGAGTGAAACAGCCAGAAAAGATAACTGGAAAGACCGTGGCCCATACAATCTTTTTGAAAACTCATATCGTTTTGGAAGTCTTGTTTTTGGTGGTGGTGATGTATTAATACCCATGATGTATCAACAATATGTGGTAAGACCTGTAACTGAAAAAATTGAACAACAAAATCCTAATGTTCTTAGAGTTGATAAAGAAGATTTTCTAACCGGTTCTGGCCTGGTAAGAGCAATTCCAGGGCCTGTATTTTCAGTTGGTGCATTTGTGGGCGGTGCGGCTATGAGTTCACAGGGTACCATCATGCAAATTATTGGTTGTCTTATTGGTTCTTTTGCTTTATTTCTCCCAAGTTTATTATTGGTTTTATTCTTTTTCCCGGTATGGCATAACCTAAAAAGATATGCTGCAATTTATCGTTCATTAGAAGGGATTAATGCTGCAGTTGTAGGCATTATGATCGGTTCAACGATTTTTTTAATGAAAGATATTTCTGTAGATATCACTACAGGATTAGTGACACCACTGGTAAACCTCCTTGTTATCATCGGAACATTTATCTTATTGACTTTCACTAAAGTACGAGCACAGTTTGTACCCTTATTTTGTTTTATTATAGGAGTGATAGTAAGTTATTTTCATTTATAATAATTCTTCTCTTCTATTCTTAACCTCACTGGCTCTGGTGTGAGATAACGAATACTTTTATTTTGAATTATTAATTTCCTGATTGTTGTTGCAGAAATATCAATTAATTCTGTATTAGTAACAGTAAAATTTGGATGAAGTAATTTATTATCTATCGGTGAGCCTGGCCTTTCATACACCAGAAATTTATTTTTACTAATTAATTCTTCTGAAGATTTCCATTTTGAAATTGTTTGAAGGTTATCTGAGCCAATAACTATTTGAAAATCAGCTTCCTTATAAATTTTATACAATTCACAAACTGTGTTGAAAGTATATGAAGGCCGGGGAAGCCTGAATTCAATATCGCAAACTTTGAACCTTTTATCATTTTGAGTTGCTAGTTCTGTTAGTTCCAATCTTTTCTCTGCATCAAGCAGTTCATAACTGTTTTTAAAAGGATTTTGTGGTGAAATTACAAACCAAACTTCATCTGTATAGAAGTTAGCAATATAATTTGCGATGATAAGATGTCCTGTGTGAATAGGATTGAAAGATCCAAACAGCAAACCTATTTTCATAAACGAAGATTAAAAGGTTATGCGCCAATCTTTTCTACATTAATGCTATCGGCTTCATTAATTCTTAAACTTAAGCTATAACCCGCAACAGCGATAGAAATAGGGTCACCCAGTGGTGCAAATTTTTCAATATAAACTATCTCGCCCGGCACAAGACCCATTTCCATTAGCTTAATAGAAATTTCATCCTGTGAAAAATTTATAATAGTCGCCTGTTGGCCAATTTCCAATTCTGAAAGTTTCATGAAAAATTTTATTTAGCAAAGCTAAAAAATTAAACCTTCCCAATAAGTTGCGATTTTTGTAACAAATATGAATACTGTTTTCTTTCATAATATAGGTATAAAATCAAACCTGAAACAGTCCAATTTGGTTAAAAAGAAAATCAAATCAATTTTTGATAAAGAAAAAACCACACTCAACAGAGTTGATTATATTTTTTGTTCAGACAAATACCTGCTTGATATTAACAGGCAATTTCTTCAACATGATGAGTTTACCGACACAATAACTTTTACCTTATCAGAAAAGCAACAACCTATTATAGGAGAAATTTACATCAGCATAGAAAGAATAAAAGAAAATGCAAAAATCTATAATGTACCATACCAAAATGAACTTCTTAGAGTTATGATTCATAGCGCCTTGCATTTATGTGGTTATGAAGACAACTCTAAGTCAAGAAAGAAAATGATGCATGAGCGTGAAAATTATTATCTCAAATTATGATGATGTTCCACGTGAAGCAGATTGTATGCATTTCAATTTTTTATTTAGTTTGCTCCATTGGGTTTAGCCAGCAAACGTTACTGTTTTCTGATACAACACTACCAAAACCACCCATTAATGAAAAAATAAAATCCTGGAATGAGCACCAGCCCAACTTTAATAAGTTAAAACAAAAGGCAAAGGATTTTTACTATTGGGTCAATTTTAGCAGGGCAAACCCTTCAAAATTTTACAAAGAAGTAGTTTTACCAATAGTCAATATTTATCCCCAACTGAAGGGTAATAATTTAAATAGCCTTGTAATAGATTTACAAAACACTGGAAATCTTCCTCTTTTATCCTTGTCTGATACATTGATAAAGATGAGTCAGGCGCATGCAATCGACATAACAGAGCATAATTCAAAGCCATCACATAACTCAACCAACGGCTTAACATTTGGTCAAAGATTCATGAATTTAGCTTTGAAAAATTGTGGAAGTGAAAATATCAGCTCCTCAGGTGGTGATGGAGACCCACTTTTTATGTTGGTACTATTATATCTTGATATTAATGTGCAAAACCTTGGCCACAGGAAAACGCTTTTAGACCCAAAATATGTTCTTACCGGGATTGGTGCAAGCTATTATAAAAATGGTGACACATTTATAGTAGAAGATTTTGCCTGTTCTCAGAATTAGTTCCACGTGAAATAACAGCCTTTTATCTTTGCCAGATGTTTCCAGAATATGATGCAATAGTAGTGGGTGCAGGACACGCCGGTTGTGAGGCTGCTGCAGCTGCTGCCAATATGGGTAGCAGAGTTCTTTTAGTTACAATGAACTTGCAAACTATCGCCCAAATGAGTTGCAACCCGGCAATGGGAGGAATAGCTAAAGGCCAGATTGTAAGAGAAATAGATGCCTTAGGCGGATACAGTGCCATCATAACTGATAAAAGCCTTATTCAATTCAGGATGTTGAATAAAAGTAAGGGTCCAGCCATGTGGAGCCCAAGAGCTCAAAGTGATAGAATGTTATTTGCAGCAGAATGGAGAAGCCAACTTGAAAAAATACAAAATATTGATTTTTATCAGGATACTGTAAAGAACATTATTGTAAAAAACAAAAAAGCTATTGGTGTAATTACTGGCCTGGGGCATACCATCTATTGCAAATCTGTAATACTTACGAGTGGTACATTTCTGAATGGTAAAATTCATATTGGAGAAAAAAACTTTGGAGGTGGCAGAATTGCAGAAAAAAACTCCACAGGCATTACAGAGCAGTTAGTTGAATTAGGTTTTGAAAGCAATCGCTTAAAAACAGGTACACCACCAAGAATTGATGGCAGAAGTTTGAACTATGAAGCAATGGAGCTGCAGGAAGGGGATAAGCAGATAACCGGATTTTCATACTTAAATATCCCTAAGATTGAAGCAAGCAAACAATTACCCTGTCATATAACTTACACGAATGCTGCTGTCCATGAAAGTCTTAAAAAAGGTTTTGATAAAAGCCCCATGTTTGCAGGCAGGATAGAAGGCCGTGGTCCAAGATATTGTCCAAGTATTGAAGATAAAATCAACCGGTTTGCAGAAAGAGACAGGCATCAGATTTTCGTAGAACCCGAAGGATTTAATACAGTTGAAATTTATGTGAACGGTTTTTCTACCTCACTGCCTGAAGAAATACAATACGAAGCCATCAGGAAAATGCCGGGGTTTGAACAAGCTAAAATGTTCAGACCTGGTTATGCCATCGAATATGATTATTTCCCGCCAACTCAACTTAAGCACAGTTTAGAAACAAAACTTATTGATAATTTATTTTTTGCAGGTCAAATAAATGGTACTACCGGATACGAAGAAGCCGCCTGCCAGGGCATAATGGCTGGTATCAATGCACACTTAAAAATCATTGATAATCAATCATTTATATTAAACAGAGATGAAGCTTATATCGGAGTATTAATAGATGACCTCATCAGTAAAGGCACTGACGAACCTTATAGGATGTTTACCAGCAGGGCTGAATTCAGAACTTTATTAAGACAGGATAATGCAGACCTTCGCTTAACAGAAAAGAGCTATAGGATGGGTTTGGCCAGTCAGGAAAGAATGAATAAAGTGATTGAAAAAAGGGACGCAGTACTAAACATTAAATCACTTCTCCAAAACATTACTCTCAGCCCGGATGAAGTCAACACCTACCTTCAAAAAGTTGGTTCATCTGCAATTGAAGAAAAACAAAAAGCATTAAAACTTTTATTGAGACCTGATGTTGCTCTCACTGAGATGATCAAACATATTGATGCTATTTCAATGCACCTTAAAACTTTTCCAAAAGATTCAATAGAACAGGCAGAAATACAAGTAAAATACGAAAGGTATATTGAAAAGGAGCAGGAACTGGCAAACCGTATGTCAACGATGGAAAATATTTTGATACCAGATACTTTTAATTATGACAAAATATCTGCGTTGAGTGCAGAAGCTCTTCAAAAATTTAAAAAAATTAAACCCAGGACTTTAGGCCAGGCCAGTAGAATTTCAGGTGTCAATCCAAGTGATGTGCAAATCCTAATGGTATATATGGGCAGGTAATAATATCTTTAACCTTTTAGTTACATAGAAATCTTGAGCTGTTTGTAATATTACAACTCAACTTAATAATTTGAAGCCACTGTATTTTCTCTTTGGTTTAATTTTTTTATCTATTGCCGCTAATAGTCAAACAACTATCAGTGGTACAGTTTCCGATTATTTTAGCAAACAACCTCTTACTGCAGTAACTGTTCAAACAAGTTCTGGTCATTATTCTATCAGTGATACATTAGGAAGATACCATATCACTACAGAAGCTAAAGACTCAATCTGGTTTTCTTACCTTAATAAACAAACGAGGAAATATACAGTTGACACAATTACACATCCAAATAATTTTGATATCGCTTTATATGTAGATGTACGATGGTTACCGGATGTAAAAGTAAGGACACCAAACTATAAACTGGATTCAATTGAAAACAGGCAGACTTATGCAAAAGCTTTTAATTATCACAAACCCACTTTAAAAATAGTTAAACCTGATAACGCATATAACAACACAGGCATTCCCAGTGCAGTAGGCTTAGACCTTGATGAACTTATCAATGCTTTTCGGTTTAAAAGAAACAGGCAAATGCTTGCTTTTCAACAAAGACTTATATCAGACGAACAAAATAAATATATAGACCATCGTTACACTAAATACCTAGTAAAAAGACTTACCAATCTTGATGGCGAAGAGCTCACTAAATTTATGGACTTCTATAGGCCAGGATATGACGAAATACTCATGATGAATGATCTTGAATTAGGTTATTATATTGAGCAATGTTTTAAAAACTATGAGTTTTTGAAAAACCATAAATAGACAAAAGTCAATTAAACTCCTTGGTTTTGTTTTTTCAATCTTTTCCTGTAAGCAATTTTAGTGATTATTACATATAATACAGGAATAATAAATATTCCCAAAAATGTAGCAGCAAACATACCCCCCAAAACAGTCCAGCCTATTGTTGAACGAGCTGCAGCACCTGCTCCAGTAGCAAAGGCCAATGGTGCCACACCAAAAATAAAAGCCAATGAAGTCATCAATATCGGTCGCAGCCTTAGTTTCACAGCAGCCAATGTAGCCTGAATAACATCCATACCTTTATCTACACGTTCTTTAGCAAACTCAACAATCAGGATTGCATTTTTAGCTGCCAGTCCGATTAAAGTTATCAGACCAATCTGAGCATAAATGTTATTGGATAGACCAGGAAGTAAGTTTAAAATTAATATGGCACCAAAAGCACTCAAAGGCACGGCAAGTAAAACAGAAAAGGGCACACTCCAACTTTCATAAAGAGCGGCAAGAAAAAGAAAAGTAAATACAATAGACAGCGAAAAAATAATGATTTGTTTACTTCCTGCACTAACTTCTTCTCTTGTTAGCCCACCAAATTCATATCCATAGCCTTCAGGTAAAACTTTTGCTGCAGTTTCTCTTAATGCATTAATTGCATCACCACTACTATATCCGGGTGCAGCATTTCCATTTATTTCAGCAGTACGGAATAAATTAAAATGCGAAATCACAGGAGCATTCTGTATATTTTTATAACTTACTAATGTACTTAAAGGCACCATAGCTCCTTGCTGGTTACGCACATAATAACTTCCTATTTCCTGGATATTTTTTCTGTATGCGGTATCTGCCTGCGCAACCACCCTGAAATTTCTTCCATAAATAGTAAAATCATTCACATAACTACTGCCTAAATAAGTTGCCAGTGTGGAATAAACATCAGATACATTTACACCCATCTTCTCACATTTATCTCGGTCAACAGTAACTTTATATCCTGGTGTTTTAGCAGTGAAAAATGTAAATGCCCTGTCTATTTCCGGCCGTTTATTTAAAGCCGCAACAAAATTCTGAACTACATTCTCAAACTGTTCTATGCTGTCTGTACTTTGTTGTTGCTGCAACTCAAAAGTGAAACCGCCAGTTTGCCCCAAACCCGGTATTGCAGGCGGTGGTATCACCACAATTCGAGCTTGTTTAATGGATGCAAATTTTTTCTGTAGAGTTGCAATAATTGCATCCAACTGCTGGCTTTTATCTTTTCTTTCATCCCATGGCTTTAACATGGTAAATAAAGTACCACTGTTACTTTTATTTGAAAAAGTAACCACATTCAAACCTCCAATACCAGCAAAATGTGCTATACCTGGTGTAGATTTCATAATCCTCATCATTGAATCCAACACATCCAGGCTTCTTGTTGTTGATGACGCTTCAGGTATTTCGTAGGTAACATATAACCTGCCATCATCTTCCTTAGGAATAAATGCTGTGGGCTTTGTTTTAAACAATAGAAATGTTCCAACAAAAATGCAAATTAATAAGATCACTATATACCGGGCATATTTAATAAAATAATTAACCCACCTGGTATAACGATTGGTAAAGCTGTCAAACCTGGTGTTGAAAACATTAAAAAACTTTTCAAAAATACCCTTGGGTTTTCTTTGTTGATCATGTGGTTTTAAAAGTATTGAACACAATGCCGGTGTTAATGATAAAGCAACAAAGGCTGAAATCAAAACAGATATTGCAATAGTGATGGCAAACTGCTGATATAACCTGCCCACTATTCCCGGTATAAATCCAACCGGTACAAATACGGCAGCGAGAATCAATGCAATGGCTACTACTGGCCCAGATATATCATTCATGGCTTTTTGAGTAGCTTCTTTTGCAGATAGCTTTTCATTATCAATATAATGTTGAACGGCTTCTACTACAACAATTGCATCATCCACTACAATGCCTATTGCCAATACAAAACCAAACATGGTTAATGTGTTAATGGTAAATCCAAGTGGAATAAAAAATGCAAAAGTGCCAATGATGGAAACCGGAATTGCTAATACAGGTATTAATGTTGCCCTCCAGTTTTGTAGAAAAAGAAATACCACCAGTGTTACCAATAGTAGAGCTTCCAGCAATGTTCTTACCACCTCACTGATAGAAACTTTTACAACAGAAAATGATTCAAACGACACTATGTAATCCATGTCTTTTGGCAATGTTTTTTTCAAAACATCCATCTCTTTATAAATACCATCTGCTACTTGTAAAGCATTACTACCAGGAGCCTGATATACCAACAAGATTGATGCAGGATTACCATCCACAAAAGAATTACTGGCATACCTGAATTTTCCTAATTCCACTCTGGCAACATCTTTTAAATAAACAATAGCTCCGGTAGCAGGATTGGAACGAACTACAACTTTATTAAACTCATCTGCAGTACTCAGCCGGCTATTAGTAAGAACGGTATATTCAAAAGCCTGGTTGTTGTCTTGTGGCGGAGCGCCAACACTTCCTGCAGCCAATTGAATATTTTGTTGTTGCAATGATGCTATAACATCTTTTGTAGTTAACCCAAGTTGTGCAAGTTTATCGGGTTGCAACCATACACGCATACTAAAATCATCTGCAACAGTAAAAATATCCCCAACCCCAGGAACACGTAACAAAGCATCTCTAATATAAATATTAGTATAGTTATTTAGAAATGAAATGCCATGTGTACCATTTGGTGAATAGAGTGCAAGTACCATTAAAATACTTGGGTTCCTTTTACGTACTGTTATACCTAATTGTCTCACTTCTTCAGGTAAACGGGGCGTTGCAAAACTCACACGGTTTTGAACATCAAGTGTTGCAATATCCGGATTGGTTCCAATAGAAAAATATGCATTAATAGAAGACCGGCCATCACTGGTACTATTGCTTTGCATATACATCATACCCGGTGAACCATTTACTTGTGTTTCAATAGGTGTTGTCACAGTTTGTTCAACTGTTAATGCATCTGCACCTGTAAAATTTCCGGTTATCTGTATCTGAGGAGGAGTAATCTCAGGATATTGCCCCACAGGTAAATTTGTGATTGCCAATACACCTACTAATACAATAACAATTGAAACAACAATCGCTGTAACAGGCCTTCGAATAAAAGTATCTGCAATCATAGCCTTTCTTTCTTATTTGTCTTCAATTAAAAAAATGAAGCATTATTCTTTTGTATATTTTCCTTTCACCAGAACAGTGGAACATTTTACCTTTTGATTCATAACATACATCAATGCCCATCTAAAGAATTAGTTAATTTCACAACTGCACCATCCCTTACTTTTTGCACACCATCTGTAATTATTATTTCTCCTGGTTGTAAACCACTTTGAATAATAGTATTGCCATCAATATTCTTTCCCTTTACAATTTTTGTTTGAGCAACTCTATTACTATCACCAACAACAAAAACAAAGTTTTCACCCATTTGTTCCATAATTGCTTTTGTAGGAATCATTAAAGCGTTAATAGCATCGGTTTTCACCCTCACATTACAAGTCATTCCAGGCTTCAGCATATTTTGAGGGTTGTCAAATTCAAGCCTTGCTTTTATTGTACCAGTTTGTGGATCAACTGCCCTGTCAATCAGTACAATCTTCCCTGGTTCATCATAAATACTCCCATCAGGCAGTTGAATGGTAAAAACAGAGTCGGCAGGATTAGTTCCTTCCCTTTGTAATTTGGTAAACCGTGGAATTTCTTTTTCATCAAGTGCAAAATCAACAGCAAGCAATTTCTCGGCTGAAATTGTATTTAATACAGTACTACCAGGTGCCACCGCTGAACCAAGTTTTACCTGTGATATACCAATCACACCATCAAAAGGTGCATAAATTGTAGTATATCTTAAATTCGTTTGCACTGCTGATACATTAGCCTCCGCTGCTTTTACCTGCATCTTAGCAGCATCAAGATCTGCCATAGCATTATCTACAATTTGTTTGGCAATCGCATCATCTTTATCCAACTCTATGTAGCGGTCTGCATTTTTTTGTGCTTTTTCAAGATTCGCTTTTGCTACATTTAAGTCTGCAACAGACTGGTTATAATTGCCCGCATATTGCTGTGCATCTATCTTATATAATTTTTGCCCTTTGGCTACATGCTGCCCATCCTCAAAATATATTTCAGTAATATAACCACTTACCTGTGCATGTATATCCACCTGGTTCAATGCATTCACTGTGCCTGGGTATTCTTCAAAATAAACAGCATTGACTTGTTTCGCTGTATCAACATTCACATCAATTGGTGGTGGTGCCTGCTGTTGCATTTTTGTATTTTTTTCACCGCAGGATGCAAGCAGTAAAACAGAAGAAATGATAATGTTATGTATTGTAAGTTTCATACTCCCAAACTTATTTTTTCCCTTTAATAATTTAAAATACCTAATGCTTTTTCAACATCAAGTTTACTGCTTAAAACAATATACAATGCATTGAGATAATTTATCTGTGTGGTTCGTAAATCACTTTCTGCAACTATCACTTCAAGGTAAGCTTTTACTCCGGCTTTATATTGCAGGTTGATGGTATTATAGACATCAGTTGCTAATTCAAGATTTTCCTGTTGTGTATAATAATCACTCAAAAATGATTTATATGTTGAAAGCGCCTGTGTGTATTCCGATTGGATTGAATCACGCAGCGATGTGAAATTATAATCTAATCTGTCCAACTGCAGGTTGGCACTTCTTATTTGCCAGGTTCGTTTCCCTCCCTGGAAAATCGGGAAGTCCAAAGACAATCCAATATAAGATGATGGAAACTCCCTGCTATATAATTTTCCAAAATTGTTATTCGCAAAAGTGAGGTTATAATTGCCATAAGCTGAAATGGAAGGAATAAAACTCCATTTATAATAATTAAGATTGGATTGCAATAAACTCTTCTGTGTCTGAAGAATTTTATATTCGATACGATTAGAAAAATTAACCTCCTGAGTAGTATCAAAAAATATTTCATTTTTCAATTGCATACTGTCATACCTGAGTTGAAAAGAATCATTCTGCGGATAGCCCATCAATAATTTTAATACAGAAAACCTGGACTGCAATGATTCCTGGTATTGCTTTTTTTCTGCCAAAGCATTGTTCAAAGAAATTTGTGCTCGTTGATAATCTGTTTTATCAACAATGCCTGCTTTGTATTGATTTTTTGCATCTTTTAAACTTCTTTCTAAACGCACAATATCCTGCTCAACTAAATCAATTTGTTGCTGTGAAAGCAATACGCCATAAAACGCTTTACTTACATTTAAGGCTACAAAAATTTTATTCTCTGTTGTAAATTGATTCACTTGCGAACGCACATTATTTGCAGTTTTAGAAGCAAGCAAAACATCACGGTTAAATATATTTTGAGTTACTCCAAAATAAGCAGTAGAAAAATTCTTCTGTGCTGTTGTAGTAGGAGTACCATTAATAACAGTAACAGGTGTCTGAAAATAATGCTGTAATGTATAGTTGAGGTTAAGCTGCGGATACCAGTCAGCCAATCTTGTTTTTATTTCAGCATTCACTATTTTTTCATCAATCAAAGACTGATTGATTGCAGGTAAATGTATTAATGCATATTGCACACATTGATTAAGTGTGGCATTAGTTAAAATTGAATCCTGCTTTTGCTGTGCCCTGGCTGAAAAAGCTAAAAAAATAAAAAATAAAAAATTAATTACCGGGTGCTTGCTCATACAATCATAAAACTTTCTGAGAACTGAGGTTAATACATTAATATATAAAAACCTTTTGATTAAAGAGAAACAAATGTAATAAATGAATTTAAACACTTGTTTAATTCTTTTGTTAAACGGTTTTTTTAAATAATGGTTCTCATAATTTATTCTTAACATTATGCTGTTTTCTTTAAAGTCTGATTTTATATTCTTCATAAAATAAAAATATGATAACAATGCAACCTGATAACACAGCAGTAAGAACAGCTTTATGGAGAGCATTACATGTTTTGCAGGATGAAAAACCATTTATAATTGAAGATACAATAGGATATAAATTAATCAAACCAAAACAAGGATGGGAAGAATATCCCGATATGAAATATACAAAGCGACTGCGTGCATCCATTGTTGCACGTGCCCGCTTTATTGAAGATCTTGCAAAAGAACAAATAAGAATGGGCATAAATCAATATGTCCTACTCGGAGCCGGGCTTGATAGTTTTGCCCAACGTAACCCGGAAATAACCGAGCAGGTTAATCTTTATGAAATTGACCAACCTGGCACTTTATTCTGGAAAGAAAAAAAACTTATTGAAAGTAATTACCATATACCCGGTAACCTTCATTTCGTTCCTGTTGACTTTGAAACAACATCATGGTGGGAAGAGCTGTTGAAAAATGGATTTGATATACACCAGCCCGCTATTGTTTCGTGTACAGGCGTTACACTCTATCTTACTAAAAAGTCAATAACTGATATGCTTAGAAAAACCATGCTATTCTCACCAGGTTCAACGATAGCAATAGCATTTTATTTATCATTGGAAAATCTTGAAGAAGAAGACAAACCTTTAATGGAAATGGCAATTAAAGGAGCAGCAGCTTCAGGCACCCCCTTTTTAAGTTTTTACACTGAAGTTGAGATTGCAGAGCAGGCGAAAACAGTTGGATTAAAAAATATCAAAACAATTTCAACAAAGGATATGACTGAAAAATATTTTAAAAACAGGACAGACAACCTTCTTCCGGCAAGCGGTGAATTTTTTCTCGTAGCACAAACATGATGATACATCATTTTTGCAAATTGCAATTAATTAGCCCTCTTCTTATCAAAAGTCTATAATTATCTTTTATTCAGCATTATCATTAAACTTTACAAGTTTTGTTAGATACATTATATTGAACAAACAGAGAATTTATCTATTTTTATTTTTCAACGATTGAAATAAAAACATGGTAGTAAAACGTCTTTTCGACTGCGTAGATCATCAATTGCAAAAATTTCCAAAGCAGGACATGCTCAATGCAAAAGAAAATGGAAACTGGAAAAGTTACAGTACTGAAGTAGTAAAACAAATAGTAGAAGAATTTAGTGCCGGACTGATAGAACTTGGCGTTGGAGGTAATGATATGAGTGATGAAGGTGCTGATAAAATTGCTATCATCAGCAATAACAGGCCTGAATGGATTTTTACCGACCTCGCAGTGCAGCAAACCGGTGCAGTTTTGGTACCCTTATATCCTACAACAAGCACAAATGAAATACAATTCATTTTGAATGATGCCTTGGTAAAATACATCTTTGTAAGCAGCAAAGAATTATTTGAAAAAATCAATAGCATAAAACCATCTGTTCCCACATTAAAGAAAATATTTTCGTTTGATGAAATATCCGGAGTAGAAAGCTGGACATCCATTTCCAAACTGGCTACACCATCATCCAAAATAAAATTAGAGCAAATCAAAAATGCTATTCTGCCCGATCATCTTGCTACCATTATTTATACATCAGGTACAACAGGTACACCAAAAGGTGTTATGCTAACCCACAGGAATATTTATACTGATGTAATATTTTCTAAAAAGAGTTTTCCATTTATTGATGCACCTCAATACAAAGTACTCAGCTTTCTTCCGCTCAATCATATTTTTGAAAAGTGTGTAACTTATATTTATTTGTTTAGTGGCAATGGTATTTATTATGCAGAAAGCCTCGAAACTATTGGCGCTAATTTAAAAGAGATACAACCTGATGGTTTCACAACTGTGCCCCGTTTATTGGAAAAAGTTTTTGAACGCATCATGGCAGCGGGCCATGAACTTATCGGAATAAAAAGAAAACTTTTTTTCTGGAGTGTTGCTCTTGCTGAAAAATTTGATACCGATGCCTCCAAATCTGTTTTATATAAATTCCAACTTTCTATCGCAAACAAACTGGTATTTAAAAAATGGAGATTAGCATTAGGCGGCAACATAAAATTTATTATTACAGGAGGCGCTGCCTGCCAGTTAAAATTATTACGCATTTTTAATGCAGCAAAAATTCCTGTATATGAGGGGTATGGTCCGACAGAAAACAGCCCGGTAATTGCAGTAAACAGATGGGGTTCACCCGATGGCTCCAGGTTAGGTACAGTTGGCCCACCAATTGAAGGCATTGAAGTAAAACTTGCTGATGATGGAGAAATCTGTGTGAAGGGCTCAACGGTTATGAAAGGGTATTACAAAAGATCTGACCTGACTGCCGATACTGTCATTGACGGTTGGTTGCATACAGGTGATATTGGAGTGTGGATAGATAATAAATATTTAAAAATCACAGACCGTAAAAAAGAAATCTTTAAAACAAGTGGTGGAAAGTATGTTGCTCCACAGGCTTTGGAAAATGTCTTTAAAGGCAGTCCTTTTATTGAACAGATAATGGTAGTGGGTGAAGGGAAGAAATTTGTAAGCGCATTGATTGTTCCTGCTTTTGCATATTTAAAATCATGGATGCAATTGCATAACCTGGTATATACTACTAACGAAGATGCAATTAAAAATGCAGAAGTATTAAAACGGTATACAACGGAAATTGAAACAATTAATCAGCAATTCAATCACGTTGAGCAAATAAAAAAGTTTGAATTACTTCCCGTTGAATGGAGTCTTGATACAGGTGAAATGACGCCAAAAATGAGTTTGAAAAGAAAAGTGGTGTTAGAAAAATTTAAAGATGTAATTGATAGAATTTACAAAGTATAAGATTATGGCTTACCTGTCATAAAATATTTTTCAATCTTTGACAGGTAAACTGGTTTCAAGGAATATTATTACTGCTCGAGTAATTTATAAATCTCATCCAGTTTTGGTGAAAGGATAATTTCTGTTCTCCTGTTATGAGCTCTTCCTTCAGGAGTTACATTGGTATCAACAGGATCAAACCATGAATGACCAGATGCAATAACACGTGTGGGGTCAACTTTATAATCGTTGACCAAAATTCTCACCACACTAACAGCACGGGCGGTACTTAAATCCCAGTTATCTTTAAATTTTCCGCGGATAGGAATTGAATCTGTGTGTCCTTCTATATCCACTGAAATATCAGGGTTCGCTATCAAAACAGTAGCCAGTTTATTTAAAGCAACTTTTCCAGAATCATTCACAACAGCGCTGGCAGATGGAAATAAAAATTTCTCACTCAGGCTAATATAGACTTTCCCATTTTTCTGTGTGATTGTAAGATCACTATCACTAAAACCTTTTAAAGCATTCATCATTTTATTTTTCAGGTCTGCTGTTTTATTACGTTGTTGATTCAAAAGATTCTGAAGATCCTGTAATTTTTTTTGTTGATCCTGCAGGTTTTGTTGTAATGAATTTACTTTATTGGATGCATCTGTATTTAACTGAGTATTTTGTTGGTTAAGTGCATTGATATCATTCTTTAATTTATTGATTAAATCCTCTTGCCCAATAATTTTTGAAGCCATGATAGAGCTATCGGTTTGGAGTGTCCTGTATTGCATCTGCGCATCAATCAATTTGCTTTTTGCAACGCAAGCGCCAAATACAGAAATTGCAAGCATCAAAAATCCGTAAGCAACAAACCTTTTCATATAACACATTTTTATCTACAATTTAAAAATTGTGCCAATATACAGGAAACGTTCCCGAGAAAATTATAATAGCTCATTAATTAAATACACATCAAATGCAAATCTTTATCATCTTTACCCTTTTGATATAATTTTTTATTGATTCTAAAACTCAATAGTATGAGAGTTACTTTTTCTGTTTCGATTTTAAAAACAGTTGGTTTTGTCTTATTGATGGCGTCTTGTACAAAAGATTTCAAACAAAGCCAACCTGTAAACGATATGTCAGAAGATTTTGGTAGCCAATCGGTAAAACCAAATATTATCCTGATTATCGGCGATGATGTTGGCCGTGAAATACCAACTTACAACGGAGGCCAATCATATAGCACTCCTAATCTTGATTACATTGCAGCTCATGGGAAGCAATTCCCCAACTTCCTGGCACATCCTGACGGACCTCCATCAAGACTGGCAATGTTTACCGGTGTTTATAATTATCGCAACTGGGTAAAGTTTGGATATCTGCCGCCTTCATCACCAACATTTGCCAATATGCTACAGAATGGCGGGTACAAAACCTGTTATGTGGGAAAATGGCAATTTGATGGCGGAGATAATTCAATTAAAAGTCATGGCTTTGATAAATACAGGGTTTTTATGCCATTTAATCCTGACAATAATAATGGACATGATCAATTTTACAGAAGATATAAAAATCCATATTTATACCAGGATGCACGTTATTTAACAGACTCAGAAGTAGAAGGTCAATATTCTGAAGATATGTTTTATGATTATGCAAGTAAATTTATTGATAGCAGTAAAAAGAAACCCTTCCTGTTAGTTTATTCCTGCAACTTAGTTCAAAAGCCGTGGGTACCAACACCAGATAATCCTGATTATGCAGGTTGGGATCCTGCTACAGATGACAACACCAGAAACGATAAAAAATATTTTCCTGATATGGTAGCTTATATGGATAAGACTGTAGGAAAATTAGTCAGTAAAATAAATGATGCAGGGCTTGCCAGGAAAACAATTATCTTATATGTAAGCGACAATGCAACTTATGGTGGCATTACATCAATGTATAAAGGCAGAAAAGTAAAAGGAGCAAAAGACAGTACTGTTTTTGATGGCATTAATGTTCCATTTTTAGCTTATTGTCCAGGCACTATCGCCCCCGGCAGTGTGGATACTTCGTTAATTGGTATGCAGGATTTCTTCCCAACAATAGGAAATATTGCAAAGACCCCATTAGCACCCTTCAAACCTTTGGATGGAGTAACATTCTACGATAACTTATTGGGCACTCTTACCGGTCAGAATAAAAAAATCTATTGTTACTGGCCAAGAGATTATCAAAGAAAAATTGATCTTAGTTATGTCACAGATTATAATTATAAATTGTACGATTCATTGAATGGAGGCAACTTTTATAATATCAGAACTGATGTTTATGAAAAAAGCCCAATACCAGATAACCAGTTAACACCTGATGAAAAGAAACTAAAAAATCAGTGGATGAAAGTATTGAGGCAGGGTTATCAGTAATAATAAAAACTGACAATATCTATTCTAAAAAATTTATTGCCACAAAGTTTCACTCTTGCTTGTAACAGGCAAAACAGGATTAATCAATCCTTAAGATCAGGGAAACTTTGTGGCAATCATATTTAATCCAACATCACATTGATTTCCTTTTATAGGATTACAAAATAAAAAACCCACATTTATTGCTAAACGTGGGTTTAAAACTTAACCTTTCCTTTGTAGCCGGTACGGGAATCGAACCCGTCTTTCCTCCGTGAAAGGGAGATGTCCTAGCCGATAGACGAACCGGCCGAATAAATTCGGAGCGCAAAGATAACCGTACTTTATTAACCGGCAAAGTTTTAATTGCAGCAACTTTGGTTTATTACTTCCCCCTGCACATTACCAGTCTTTATCAGGTTGTGCAGTATTGTTTTTGCTCAGTAATTTTTGTTGCAACTGTTTTTCCTGGTTGCGCAGCTCATTAAATTTTTGCTGCATCATATCCTTATTCAGGGGTGGCTGTTTTTGTTGTTTTGGTTTTTGCTGCTGATTTTGTTGTTGTCTATTTGGCTGGTTTTGTTGCTGCTGTTTTTTCAAATCATTTAATGCTTTTTGAAGGTTTTCCCTTGTATCATCATCAGAAGAATTTTCCCTTAAAGATTGTTTGAATGCAGCTATTGCCTCTTCCAGGTTTTTTTCTTTTACAAAAGCCAACCCTTTATTGTAGTTTGACTCAGCAGCCAGCACATTATTCCCTGATTCTTTTATGACCAAATCATAATTTTTATTCGCATCATCCATTTCATTTCTCTTCTGCAAGGCATTGGCAAGATTGAAACGGGCAATAGTATTGGCAGGGTCTTTTCTCAAAACTTCTTTATACATTTCAATTGCATTGCTATAATCCCCTTTTCGATAAGCATCATTCCCTTTTTCAATATTTTTATTAGCAGGCTGCGCCTGAATGAGCAACCCTGCAAACATCATTGATATGAGAAAAATGTATTTCAGTTTGAATTACTTTTTGTTTCAGGAATAAATATTTCTGTAAGTAAAATAAACAAAGCCAATATTACAAACAAGTAGTAAAAACTGGCATATTGTTTTGTATCACCATTGCCTTCAATTGCTTTTTTCTCCATACCATTTAAGTGATCTGCAATTTTACCGGCTGTTGTTTCAGCATTATCCAGGTGTTGATATATTCCTCCTGTTTGAATTGCAATCTGCATCAATTCACCTTCATTGAGTTTACTGACAACTGTCTGGCCATTTGCATCCACTTTAAATGAATTGGTACCGGGTACCAATATTGGTGAGCCCTGCACTGTGCCAACTCCAACAGTATTCACCACTACACCATTATCAGATAATTCCTGCAAAATTTCTTTAGAGTGTGGGTCATGGTCTTCGCCATCAGAAATCAACACAACAGATTTGAATTTTTTTTCTTTGATATCAAGTGAATTGGAACAAAGCTGCAATGCATCTCCAATAACAGTGCCTTGCACAGGAACTGCATCAGGCGAAGCATTGGAAACATATAATTTAGCTTCAGCAAAATCAGAAGTAAGTGGCATTTGCAAAAAAGCCCTGCCTGCAAACAATACCAAACCTACCCGGTTATCTCCCATCTGGTCAATCATGTTATTGATGAACTGCTTAGCAACATCAAGCCTTGAAGGTTTTATATCTTCTGCCCACATACTCTTGCTCACATCAAGCGCTATCATTACATCAATACCCGCCTTTTTTTCTTTGCTACCACTTTCCGGTTTTCTTAAGTTAGCTGCTGCCACAATCAATAAAACAATTCCAACCATCACCATCAAAAATTTTAACTGGAACTTTTTCTTAGAAAAGTCACCGGTGAGTTGTTCAACCAATTTTTCATCACCTAAAATCTTTGTTGTTTTTCTTTTCCAGTATAATACATATAAGAAAAGCAATGCCAGCGGAATTACAACCAACAGCCCCAAAAGATAATCTGTATGTTCAAAAGAAAGCATAGATATTGCAAGCTACAAGCATTGAGCCAATTGAAAAATCCAGGTAAAAATTATATAATGATTAATAGCCTTTTATTTAGTGCCTTTAAAGAAACCATAGTGTGCAAGAATATTTTTCAAAATACTGATACGGATATTTTTCATATCCATATCATGCGGCCCTTCAATCTGCAATACAAAAAAATAGGGATGTTTATTTTCCTCTTCCCAACCAACAATCCAACCGATTGAGTTACCATTTTCTTTAAACCCCCATCCTGTTTTATAACTGAGTTTGTAATTGGAATTATCTTCCTGCAACATGACATCTTTCACCACATCCTGAACCCTGTTTTGAAATGGCAACTGATCAAAATATAATTTCTTTACCAACCCCAACTGTTCATCGGCTGTAATTTTAATATTATTATCCAACCAAAAAGAGTCAAGGTCATTTTTAATAACAGCCCGTCCGTATTTAGAAGCATACCCCAAACTATCCAGCCATAGCTGCATCGTATCTTTTCCTATCCTTCTTGCTACTTCCTGAAAATAGGGAACTGCAGAAAGCTTAAATGCCTGCTCCATGGTCAAATCCTTATTCCAGTTGGTATCTGCACGCACTATGTGGTCCCAGGGTATTACCATGTTCTTTCCTGAAATAACGCCCTTCTGCAAACCAATCAGTGCATTCACAATTTTAAAAGTTGAAGCAGGCAGGTAAGCACTATCTGTATATTCTGGAAGGTTATACACTGTGAACTGTGCCTGTCCATTATTCAACATCGCAAATGTGCCTGTAACATGATACTCATCAAAATATTGCTTCAGGTCATTATCCACAGTGATATTGTCAGAACAAGAAGAAAAAAAACAGGCAATAAATATCAAACAGGTTACTATTCGTACAGAAGTTTTTAGAAACATTTTTAAACTATGATTTTAATTTTTAATGACCCCCAACTCTTTTCCCACTTTTGTGAAAGCCGCAATGGCTTTATCAATATGGTGCATTTCATGGCCGGCGCTTAACTGCACACGGATGCGTGCCTGGCCTTTGGGAACAACAGGGTAGAAAAATCCAATCACATAGATTCCTTCATCCAATAATTTAGATGCAAAGTTTTGTGCAATCACAGCATCATACAACATAATTGGAACAATAGGATGTACACCAGTTTTAATATCAAATCCTGCTTCTGTCATTTTTGACCTGAAGTAAAGTGTATTATTTTCCAGTTTATCACGTAATGCGGTGGTTTCTGTAAGCATATCGAATACAGCTATTGAAGCGCCAACAATTGAAGGTGATAAAGTATTTGAAAAAAGATAAGGCCTTGAACGTTGCCGCAGCATTTCAATAATTTCTTTTCTGCCACTGGTAAATCCACCATTAGCACCACCAAGTGCTTTTCCCAATGTACCTGTAATAATATCTATTTTGCCCATTACATTTTTTAATTCATGAGTGCCACGACCTGACTTACCGAGGAAACCAGTAGAATGGCTGTCATCAACCATCACTATAGCATCATATTTATCTGCCAGTTCACAGATAATATCCAACTGTGCTATAGTCCCATCCATACTGAACGAACCATCAGTAACAATAATGCGGCTACGCAAATGAGAAGCATCAATCAATTTTGCTTCTAAGTCTGCCATATTATTATGTTCATACCGGTAACGTTGCGCTTTACATAAACGTACGCCATCAATTACTGAAGCATGGTTGAGAGCATCACTGATGATTGCATCCTGCTCATTAAACAAGGGTTCAAATACTCCACCGTTAGCATCAAAAGCTGCACAGTACAAGATGGTATCTTCCGTACCTAAGAATGTTGAAATTTTTTGCTCCAGTTGTTTATGAATATCCTGTGTGCCACAGATAAAACGCACACTGCTTAAACCATATCCATGTGTTTCTATTGCCTGATGGGCAGCTTCTATCACCTTAGGATGTGATGAAAGCCCCAGATAATTGTTGGCACAAAAATTCAGTACTGTTTTTCCATTAACTGTAATCTCTGCTCCCTGTGGGCTTGTGATGATACGTTCTTTCTTAAATAAACCGGAAGCTTCTATTTCTTCCAGTTCAGAAAAAATTCTTTTCACAAAATTTTCATTCATAACTATAGTTTATAACAGCAAACGTAGTACAATTCAAATATTTTTTCATTGGTAATATAAATGATGCATATTTTGTTTTAATATTATTTAACACCCAACAAAAAATAATTAAACGATTTACGATTATATTCGTAATTCAAAACCAGGTTATATCCGCTACATAAAAAAAATATTGATATTGTTTACTGTGTTAGCAATTGCTATCACTGCATTTAGGTTAACTACTTCAACAAAACAATCTGCTTCAACGCCTCAGCAGGATCATGGACAAGCCTCTTGTGACAGGAAATTTCAGGACGAGGCAAAACAAAATCTGATGTTGCGGAAATTTATCTCCTATACCAATACTAGCAGGCTTACTTTGAAATAATATTTTATACTGCTATTATCTTCTTCTTTTCTTTCAAAGCGCTTAGTTTTGAAAACTGATGTCATCATTTAAAAATCCGGTAACAGAAATATTTAATATAGATTTTCCTATTGTCCAGGCAGGTATGATCTGGACAAGTGGATGGAAACTTGCCAGCGCAGTCAGCAACGCAGGTGCATTGGGTTTGATTGGAAGTGGCAGTATGTATCCACACGTTTTAACCGAGCATATACACAAATGTAAAGCTGCAACAACTAAGCCTTTTGGTGTCAATATTCCATTGCTCTATCCCGATATTGAAAAACACATACAAATTGTAATAGACGAAGGAGTTAAAATTGTTTTTACAAGTGCAGGTAATCCAAAGACATGGACACCTGTTTTAAAAAAACATGGTATCACCGTAGTCCATGTAGTGAGCAGTAGTTTGTTTGCCAAAAAAGCAGAATCAGCAGGATGCGATGCAGTAGTAGCAGAAGGTTTTGAAGCGGGCGGTCATAATGGCCGTGAAGAAACAACAACAATGGTTTTATTACCTGCTGTGCGTGATGCTGTTAAAATTCCTGTTCTTGCAGCAGGCGGTATAGCTAATGGAAGACAAATGCTCGCATCAATGATCTTAGGCGCTGATGGTGTACAGATAGGTACCCGTTTTGTCTGCAGCGATGAAGCATCAAACCATATCAATTTCAAAGAGGCAATTTTAAACAGTAAAGAAGGGGATACCATGCTCAGCCTGAAAAAAGTTGTTCCTGTCCGCTTGTTGAGAAATAAGTTTTTTGAAACAATACAACAGGCAGAAGCAAGTGGCGCATCAAAGGAAGAACTCTCAACAATCTTAGGGAGAGGCCGTGCAAAAAAAGGTATGTTTGAAGGTGATCTTAATGAAGGTGAACTGGAAATAGGCGCGGTTAGTTCACTTATAAATGAGATAAAACCTGCAGCTGAAATTGTACAGGAAATCTGGACAGAATTCAATTCAGCTCTGAGTAATCCATTACATCATAATAAAATTTAAACAGTAGTGGTTGCAGAACAAATCAGATGAAAAAAGTTTTTACCAATCTAACGTTCTGGGTATTGGTGGCTATTACTGCCGGTGCATTACTGGGCAATTTCTATCCGGACACAGCAATTAAAACCGAATGGCTGGGCAAAACATTCATTGAACTCATCAAATATTTCATTTACCCCATCATCTTTTTTACCATATCACTCGGCATCAGCAATATGGGCAACATAAAAAAGGCCGGCCGTGTGGGTGGTAAAGCTATTTTGTATTTTGAAATCATTACAACATTTGCCTTACTGACAGGTATGATTGTTTCACATCTCATTCAACCGGGAAGTGGAGTAAATATTTCAGAAGTAAAAGCAGGTGATATCAGCAATTATTTAAAACAGGCAGAGACATTTACCTGGTTAGGCTTCCTGAAAGAAAACCCCACATTACAAATATTGATTATTTCAATAATTTTTGGGATATGGCTCAGTGGTTATGAAAAAAAAGAAAGCATCGTAAAGCCGCTAACAGTTATATCCAAATATGTTTTCAAAGCTTTACACTTTGCAATGTTGCTGGCACCAATAGGTGCATTTGGTGGCATGGCATCTACTGTTAGTAAATTTGGTTTACAAACCTTGCTCCCTTTGGGAAAACTCATGATAACAGTTTATATCACCTGCCTCTGTTTTATTTTCATTATACTCGGACTCTTGTTGATGCATTATAAAATCAGCATTTTAAAATATTTAAAGTATATCCGTGAAGAATTACTGATTGTATTGGGTACGTCATCATCAGAAGTAGCATTGCCTTCATTGATAGAAAAGCTGGAAAGATTTGGCTGTTCCAAATCAGTAACAGGTTTAGTGGTACCTGCAGGGTATTCATTTAATCTTGATGGCACTACTATCTATCTTTCAATGGCCATAATGTTTCTCGCACAGGTATATCATATTGATTTAACCCTGCATCAGGCATTTGTCATTATTGGTGTATTACTAATTACTTCAAAAGGCGCTGCAGGTGTAACAGGTAGTGGATTTATTGTTCTTGCTTCTACTTTATCTGCAGTAAAAGTTATTCCTATGGAAGGTTTGGCATTCTTATTAGGCGTTGACAGATTTATGAGTGAAGCACGCGCCCTCACTAATTTTATTGGCAATGGTGTTGCCACCATTTGGATTTCCAACAATGAAAAAGAATTTGATTATAATAAAATGAAAATGTCATTGAACAATTTCAGTGATTCAGAAAAAATACTTGCTGAATAATGAATGAAAATTTTTTTAAATAATCCCACATCTTTTTATCAAACACTGATCAACTGCATTTGAATTAATAACTGATAAAAAAAATTTTTGAATTTGTTTTTTGTCCGTCAACAAAAAAACTGTTACTTCCCGCAGTTTATTAAGTATAATTGAAACATTCAGATGAGATGCAACCAATAGACCTTCACTGTATTCTTTTCTGGAAATGAACTTCATCACTTAGAAATTTTAATATTTAAAAAATTCTCTAATTAATGCCAGTTGAAATAAAAGAACTTAAAACAAATAGTGACGCGAAGCTGTTTGTGAATTTACCTTTTTCAATTTATAAAGAGTGTCCTTACTGGGTTCCTCCTTTAAAGAAAGGTGAAATGAAATCACTCTTCCCTGCGACAAATCCCGCTTTTGATTTTTGCAAAGCAAAATTTTGGATGGCTTATAAAAATGGAAAATGTGTTGGCCGCATTGGCGCTATTATTAATAATGCATACAATAAAAAAACAGGAGAAAAGATGGCCCGGTTTACCAGGCTTGAATTTTTTGACGACGAAGCTGTGGTTTCTGCATTGATTAAAACTGCAGAAGAATGGGCAAAACAACAGGGTTGCATTGGAATACATGGGCCTCTTGGATTTGCTAATCTGGACACACAGGGTTTATTGGTTGAAGGTTTCGATCATTTGCAGGCAGTCGGTTCTGTTTATCATCATGCTTATTATCATAAATACCTGGAAAATTTGGGTTATATCAAAGAAATTGATTGGGTAGAATTCAGGTTAACTTTAGGATCGCAAGCTGTTGAAAAAGCAAACCGCGGGGCTGCATTAATTCAGAAAAGATTTGGAATAGAGGTAATCCATTTTAAAAAGATTTCAGAACTATTACCATATACAAAAACAATATTTGACATCCTGAATGATGCATTTAGCGACCTGCCTTTTGTCTCAGCATTTTCACCACTCATGGTAGAATATTATAAAGAGAAATATATAAAACTCTTAAACCCTGAATTTGTAAAAATGGTGAAAATAAAAGATGAGCCTGTAGGTTTTGTTATTGGACTTCCAAGTTTATCAGAAGCGTTGCAAAAAGCTAATGGCAGTTTATTTCCTTTTGGATTTCTTCATATTTTAAAAATGAAGAAAGGCAAAGACGTAATAGAGCAGTTGCTAACAGGTGTAAAAAAAGATGCGATGTCAACAGGTGCAGGTGTAGTATTGATGGCTGAACTGCAGAAAGAAATGGTAAACAAAGGGATTAATTACATTGAAACCACCGGCATTTTTGAAACCAATAATAATGCTATTTCAAACTGGAAAAATTACGATCATATACAACACAAAAGAAAGCGCTGCTATATAAAAATGTTTTGAGGAAAAGTTGTTATCCTATTATATCACTTTGTAGAAATTATTAAAATTCAAAAAAAAAGAGAAAGCCAGAGAAATTCCTATAGTGCCTGCCTTAGTTTTTCACCAGCTTTCACCAATGTCCAAAAAGTTACATCATCGTTTGGATAAGGTATTTCCAAATACATCGCATCGTTTGATTTTTCAGGTTGTTTTTTAATAGCAGGATCAATTAAAATTGCATAGATATAATCAGCCAAATCAATAGGTGCAAAGCTGAGTCTGAATTCAGGCCGCACATCTTCACTGTTAAGAAAACAAACTTCACTCTCTTTTTCTTTCTGATTTACAAAACTTAAGCCAAGTGACATAGCTATATTCTGAATCACACACGGCTCAAGATTATCTATTATCTTTTGTGTAAGGTCAATATATCCACATTGATTCCCTGTAAAGCGAGGATGCAAATGCAAAAATGATTGTGGCACTAAAAATCTATTGTTAATTGTTTCTTTCATACTGATAAAAACGGTATTACTTTTCTTCAGGCTTTTGCAAAAAAGGTTTTAAAATATCAATAGGTATTGGAAATAGTGTGGTTGAATTATTTTCAGTAGCTATCTCCCTCAAAGTCTGCAGGTAACGTAAAGTCAAAGCGCTGGGTTGATCAGATAAAACTTTTGCAGCATCGGCAAGGCGCTGTGATGCCTGGAATTCACCTTCTGCGGCAATCACTTTACTTCTTCTCTCTCTTTCTGCTTCCGCCTGTTTTGCCATCGCTCTTTGCATTTCCTGTGGCAGGTCTATTTGTTTTACTTCCACATTAGACACTTTTACACCCCAGGGTTCAGTATGGGTATCTATGATCTGCTGCAGTTTGATATTAATTTTTTCACGTTGCGACAACAGGTCATCGAGTTCTGATTGGCCCAATACACTACGCAATGTTGTTTGCGAAAACTGTGATGTCGCCATTAAATAATTTTCAACAGCCACCACAGCTTTTTGTGGCTCTACCACCCGGCAATACACAACAGCGCTCACTTTTACTGAAACATTATCCCTTGTAATGATATCCTGTGTTGGCACATCCATCACCACCACACGCAGACTTACTTTTACCATTTTATCAATTACCGGTACCAGAAAAATTAATCCGGGCCCTTTTACACCATCTCCTCCAATTAAACGGCCAAGCCTGAAAATAACCCCTCTCTCATATTCCCGTAATATGCGGATAGCATTAAAAAGAATAAAAATAATAAAAACGATAAGCACTACGAGGCCCACTGGAAATTGTTGCATGATTTATAATTTATTTTTGAATGAATCATTGATTTTTTCAACATAAACTTTCAGGTCTTTCATTTCAACTACCCGCACATTTTCTCCCTCCTGAATTTCATCGCCCACAGCTACAGCATTCCATATTTCTCCATCAAGCATGATGATACCTTCCAGGTTAAGTGTCTCCATAACAATGCCTGTGCTCCCGCCCAACCCTTCGCGGCCAGTAACCACTTTACGACGTTGCGCTTTCAATCCAAACCCTACAATAAAAAGAAAAAATAAAGCAGTAACACCTGTAGCAGTGAATATAACTGTTTTGGAGATGCTGGCCATTTCAAGGTCTGATGTGGTGCGGATGAGCATCATTGAACCCAACAACAAAGACACAATTCCTCCAATAGTTAATAATCCGTGGCTCACAATTTTTATTTCAAGAATAAACAGAACTATTCCAAAAATGATCAGGGCAAGACCTGCATAATTTACAGGAAGGGAATACATAGAATAAAAAGCAAGTATGAGGCTAATGACACCAACAATGCCGGGAAGAATGGCACCTGGGTTGTACAACTCAAACACTATTCCGAAAAATCCTAATAACAATAAAATATAAGCTATGCTGGGGTCGCTGATAATGTTTAACATTTTTTCCCAACTGCTCATCTTATATTCTTCCACTGTTGCATTTTTAAGATGCAACACTTTTTCACCACCGGGTAGTTGCACTGTTCTTCCATCAGCCTGCGACAACAGGTCATTTACATTCTCAGCGATAATATCAATGATATTTTTTTGCAAAGCTTCAGAATCAGTAATTGATACACTATATCTGACAGCTTGTTCTGCCCATTCCAGGTTACGATGTCTTTTGTCTGCAATACTCCTTATAAATGCTGCTGCATCATTGGTTGCTTTCATACTTATTGTACTATCCATACTCCCTTGCATAGCCACAGGATGAGCTGCACCAATATTGGTAGCCGGAGCCATTGCTGCTATGTTAGCTGCAAGTGTTACAAAAACACCTGCTGACCCTGCATGAGCACCACCTGGAGAAACATATACAATCACCGGAACCTGCGATTCAAGCAGGTTGCCTACTATGCTCCTTGTTGAAGTTAACAATCCGCCAGGTGTGTTGAGTTGTATGATAAGACAGGCAGCATTTTCATTACCAGCTTTTTCTATTGCCTGATGAATAAAATCGGCTGAAGCAGGATTAATAGCGCCTTCTATCTGAATGGAAATTACCTTTTGCCCAAACGTAATAAGAGGAAGGAGAACAATAACAAAATATAATAAATACCGCTTCATATCACTGCATCAATTAAATAAATCACATTTCCCAACTGCTGTAATATACTCAATTATAATGAGAATAAATATGATTCATATAGAAAGAAAATACATTTTCCCAAATGAGTAAATATCAATGATGGTTAAAGCATTATTTAGCAAAAATTCTTCACCAAACAAACATATCAGGCATTGACGCATTTAATTAATGATTAAAGAATTTTATCAAAATACATGAACAAAAAATAATACAGCATTACAACTATTGCCGTAAATAAAAAACGGTAACAATTTTTTTTGTTACCGTTTTAAAATATTTACAGTTCTTAAATTTTAAATACCCAAACTCCATCCATCTCGATACGTCCTTTTTACAAATTGGTTGGCACCATCAAAATTAGTAATCTTCATATTTTCACCATCCCATACCAATTGTATATGACGGCCCGGATAATCCCAGTCATCTCCTTTTTTATTTCTTATATTATAACTTCTGATGGCGAGGTTACCCATTAAAACACTTTCAGTCAAAGGCCCTGCCACGTCAAATCTTGAACTCAAATCATTTGCTGCAGTACTGCCATAACCGGCAATAGCTGCATTAACCCAGGCAGCATAATGGCCATCATCACCACCGGGCACCCTGGCAATTGTTTGCGGCACTATTGTTTCTTTAGTCTTTGAAGTAGGCAACAATTGTGGATTGATACCATAAGTTCCAGCCATCATATTTCCTTTTGTTCCAATGAAAATAATTCCATTACCACCATCACCCATCAATTCATTTGGCAACAACTCTGCAGGTCGTTGTGGTTGTATGCCACCATCCATCCAATGCAGTTTTAAATCTGGTTTACCTGCCTGTTTAAAAGTAAGGATGATATGAGAAGAAACAGGGCCGCTGTCAGGATAATATGCCTGTTGCCAGTTGGCTATGTATCTTGTAGAAACACTACACTCAGCACCAACAGGATAACCCAAACCTAATACTGCAAAAGCCGGTTGCATAATATGACAAGCCATATCGCCTAAAGCACCTGTACCATAATCCCACCAGCCGCGCCAGTTAAACGGCACGAGGTTATCAATATAATCTTTGTATTCAGCAGTGCCCAACCAAAGATTCCAGTCTAATTCTTTTGGAACAGGTGGTTTTTCTGAAGACCATTCAATACCCTGGGGCCATACCGGCCTGTCTGTATAACAAAATATTTCTTTTACATCTCCAATGATTCCGGCTTTATACCAATCAATCAATTGTCTTACACCATCACCACTGGCTCCCTGATTGCCCATTTGTGTAACCACTTTATACCGGTGTGCTGCCTGTGTGAGCATACGGGCTTCATATATATCATGTGTCAAAGGTTTTTGAACATACACATGTTTGCCCAACTGCATCGCTGCCATAGCAGCTACTGCATGGTTATGATCAGGAATGGATACTGAACATGCATCAATATTTTTATGTTCTTTATCCAGCATTTCCCTGTAATCTTTATAATACTTTGCCTTTGGGAAACGGTTTCTCGTTGTAACTGACTGCCTGTCGTCAACATCTACTAAAGCATAAATTTCAGCTTTGCCGCTATCAAAAAAATTCTTGATATCGCTCTCTCCTTTTCCACCAGCACCAATACCGGCTACGAAAAGTTTATCACTTGGTGCAACATAACCTTTACCTAATACATGCCGGGGCACAATATAAAATCCGGCTGCAGCAAGCGAAGCATTTTTTATAAAATTCCTCCGTGAACTTTCTTTTTGATTGTTTATATCATTTTCCATTTGGCATTAAATTATTTGATTGATGAATGAAGCTAATGGAGGGAAAGATATAAACGATTAAGCAAAACAAAAAATTTTAAGCTGATTCTCCCGTTTGCTCAATCGAAAATTTATACACTTAAAGATTACATCAAAAAAAATTCTGAACAAAATATTATGACCAATCTTCTATTCATCATTTCTTATAAAATAATTTATAAAGAGGGGGAAAGCTATCTTTACTTTGTTGATGAAGATGTTGATGATTGCACAATATTTTGCAATACAAGACCTTGCCCAGGAAATGCAAAACCTATATTCTTTTCTTTAAACAACTGCATTATATCGAGCAAAATCTTTTGTTGGATATTCATATAGGTTTTATAATCTGCAGAATCAATAAAATATAATGTTTCAAAAGTTAAACCATAATCACCAAAACCAATAAGATGACACCTGTCGAGTGTTGCCTGTGAATTGCCCTGAACAATTTGTTGCAAAAGGCGTGGAATTTCATTCAGCTTTTCCACCGGAGTATCATATTGTACATTGATCTTAAAAGTAACACCACGACGTTCCAGCCTTTTATAATTTTTAATAGTTGATTTTACCAATTCAGTATTGGGCATTATCAATTGCTCACCAGTAACACTCCTGATGTGTGACGTTTTTATACCGATATGTTCTACTGTGCCTGCTATACTATTTACTGCAATAGAATCACCGATTTCAAATGGTTTATCGAAAAATATTACGAAATAACTAAAGAGGTCAGTGAGAATATTTTGTGCAGCAAGCGCTATTGCAATACCACCAATACCGAGGCCGGTGATGATGGTGGTGATGTCATAGCCAAGGTTATCCACCAGCATCAAAATACCGGTAACCCAAACCATTACCTTAACAACCAATAATACACCATTTAAATTGCGGATGCGTGCATCTGGTTCATTTTTACGCCGCATATACAATGTGATGGCCAGGTGCATTACATAATTGATGAATCGAACAATGAAATATGTGACAATAACAGCAACAGCAACTTTTAAAACACGTTCTGCATGCTCGGTTAAAGCAAGCTGTTGAATGATGGCATAGTTTACCAGAATATATAAAAATGGAATAACGAATTTTTCTGAGCCTGCAACTATTGCATCATCAATATCAGAAGCTGTGCGAGTAGCAAGTTTTTTAAGGAAGGAGAAAATAATCTTCCTGAAAAGCCTGAAAAAAATCCATGCAAGTATTATTTCACCCAATACAATTGCGTACATCTGAGCGGTATTGTTCCACCATATTTGTTGTAAAAATTCTTTCATAACAGTTAATACAAAAATATTGTCTTAAAATCATAACAAATTACAAAAGCCTTTTCATCTTTTTTTAAGCATGATCAGCTATGCTTACATTTGAGCTTATCATGAAAAGAATTTTTTACATCATCACTACAGCCATACTAATATTATCCGGCTCTTATTTGTTTGCACAATCATACCCTCAGGATTATTTCAGGGATCCTTTAGGCATTCCCATACAATTGGCTGCAAATTTTGGTGAGCTCAGGCCCAATCATTTTCACATGGGTCTTGACATCAGGACACAATCAAGGGAAAACCTGCCCGTCTATGCTCCGGCAGATGGTTTTATAGCTCACATTAAAATTGAAAAATATGGTTATGGCAGGGCTATCTATATAAAACACCCCGCAGGATACACAACAGTATATGGCCATCTCAATTCTTTTTTTCCTGCATTGGAGAAATATTTAAAAGACAAACAATACCAAGATGAACAATGGGAGCAGAATTTTGATCTGCCCGAAAATTTGTTTCCTGTTAAAAAAGGCCAGTTCATAGCATTCAGTGGCAACACCGGTGGTTCTGCCGGACCTCATTTGCATTTTGAAATCAGGGATTCAAAAACTGGAAATAATTTGAATCCATTATTATTTGGCTTAAATGTTCCCGATCATATTGCTCCAATACTTTACGGCCTATACTGGTATGACAGGAGATACAGTGTTTACACGGCACAACCACAGCCTATTGCATTGATTAAAAAAAATGGTGTGTTTACATCAAATGTGCCGGTAGTAAAAACCGGTTCGCCTTTAATTACTTTAGGTGTGAGGATGGAAGACATGAACAATGTTTCCCCATTCAAATTCGGGGTATATCACGCTGCCATGTATATGGATGGTGCATTGAAGTTTGAATTTAAAATCAACAATTTCTCTTATGACAGCACCCGTTATGTAAATGCCTGTATGGATTATTCAAAATGGATGAAATCCAAACAGGGCATACAATATTTATCCATACTACCAGGCAATAAGCTCAAAATTTTTACTCCCACAGGTGGTGACGGCACATTAAGATTGAATGATTCATCAGTGCATGATATAAGGATTGAATTAAGTGATGAAAAAAATAATATAACGGTAATTGCTTTTAAATTACAATATGTATTGGCCCTTGGTAAAGATTATACTATACCAAATAATGCAATTGTATGCGATGTGCATGAACCCAACAATATAACAACTGCAAATTCAAAAATTGCTTTTGATGAAAATGCATTTTATGATGCATTGCCCCTTGTGGTATATGAAACTGCTTCAACTTCAACCCGCCAGTTATCTCCAACTATCCATGTGGGTGATTATACTGTTCCTGTTCATGATTATTATAACATAGCTGTAAAACCAGCCATTATCAGTAATGATAAAAAAGATAAAATTGTCATGGAATTAAAGAGTGGTACTTCTACTAAAGTTATTGCAGGCCTGTGGAAAGACGGATGGCTCACCGGTAACTTTAATAAACTTGATGATGTACGTTTATTGCTGGATACTATTGCACCAAAAGCAGAAGCAGTGGGCTGGAACAATGGCGCCGTTATCAAATCGAAAATATTAACACTGAAATGTACAGATGATTTGGGAGATATAGAGACTTTCAAAGCTTTACTGGATGGCAAATGGCTGATGTTTGCCAAAAAGAATGATTATTTCATTTATACTTTTGACGAACATTGCTTGCCCGGCAAACATGAATTGACAATAATCGCAACTGATGCAGCCAACAATACATCCATGCAAACTTTTAATTTTATAAAATAATATACTGTATGATAACATTAACTGCAGGAATGAAAGCTCCTGCATTCAAAGGAAAAGATCAGGACGGCAATACTGTTACGTTAGCAGAATATAAAGGCAAAAAAGTGGCGCTATATTTTTATCCTCAGGATGATACTCCCACCTGCACAATAGAAGCCTGTAACCTGCGGGATAATTATGCTTTATTAAAAAAAGCCGGTTTTGAAGTTGTGGGTGTAAGCCCAGATGATGAAACAAGCCATAAAAAATTTGAAGCAAAATTTAATCTGCCTTTTACTTTAATCGCAGACCCGCAACATAAAATTATTGATACTTATGTCGTTTGGGGTGAGAAACAATTATATGGCAGAAAATATATGGGCTTGCACCGTACTACTTTTTTGATTGATGAAAAGGGCATCATTCAAAAAGTATTTTTAAAACCAAGAAACAAACAACATGCGCAGGATATTGTGAAGTTCTGGAATGAAAATATTTTGACAGAAAAATAAATGATACTATGAAAAAAAATCCTGCTGAAATTCATCAGCAGGATTTCATGTAAATATTTTTCAAATATTACTTCAAAACTTCTTCCAGTTTATTTTCTAAGTCTTCACCACGCAAATCTTTCCCGATAATTATTCCATTGGGGTCAATTAAAAAATTAGCCGGGATACTTTCAATAGCATATTTTTTTGCAACAGCATTGCTCCAGAATTTAAGATCTGAAACATGGGTCCAGGTAAGGCCATCTTTGTGAATGGCATTCATCCATTTTTCCTTTCCGGTAGGCTGATCAAGAGAAACACTCAACACTGTAAAGTTTTTGTCTTTGTATTTATTAAATGCTGCTACCACATTTGGGTTTTCTGCACGGCAGGGGCCGCACCAGCTTGCCCAGAAATCAAGCAAAACAAAATGCCCACGGAAATCTTTTAATGAAACAGGTTTTCCTGCTGTATCAGCCTGTGTAAAATCCAACGCCGGCTTTCCGATTTCAGTAAGTGATGCAACATCAATACCATGTTTTATATCCTTTGCAGGAAAATTGTTTGTTGACGTTTCAGTAAGGCTGTTATAGGTTGCTACCAGGTCGCTGTCGCTTAAAGAATATTTTAATCTTGCCAGCACATAAGCGCTCACAGGTGAAGAAGTATTTGCTGCAATCCATGCCTTATTCAATGCTGTCCTTACAGAATCTATGATATCCAATTGTTTTTCTATTACTGCTAAAGCTGTAGTATCTCCCTGTTTATACAATTCATTTGCTTTTGCATATAAAGCCGGAGCTGTTTTAAGCGTTTCATTAGAAGCCATTTCATCATTATAAGCCTGCAGGTCTGTTGCACTTTCGCCACCGCTTAGTTTTGCACCTTCAAAGTCCGCACTATCTGCAGTAATATTTACATTACCATTATCAAGGAATAATACAATATAACTATTCCTGTCCTTAAAATCTTTGCCAATCGAAAAAATATAGATATTACCTTCCCCTTCATTGATGTCAATATTAAAAGTAAAGCCTCCCTGTTTGCTTTGCACAGAATCCTGTTTTTCGTTTCCTCCCTGTTCCCGATAATAAATCCATTTGCCCGCAGGCAGTTCTTTAATACTTGCATTTACTGCTACATTGCCAGCCTGAGCAAAAGCGGCCACCATTGAAAAGAATAATACTGACGCTAAGGTTTTAATCATGTTTGATTATTTATATTGTTTGATTATTTTCTTTTATAAACAGGAACCGTGCTGCAGGGTTCTCCATACATTATGCTTTTTACATGCGGCAACAAAATTGCTGTAGTTGCCAGATAAATACTATCAGGTATTTTTACTTCGCCACAACCTTTTATTACAATCCGTTTATCTTTATATTCTTCAACGTTTATGGCATTGATGTTGTTTAATAAAACAGTTTCTATTAATTTCTCTTTATCTCCAAGTACAATGTTTTTTGCAACCGGCTGCAGGTAAGAAGCAACCAGCATAAATGCCCACACCGGAATGATGGCATCTGCTGAACAGGTTACTGCCACAAGTGCATTTTTATATTCATCCCAGTCAGTATTTTTTAATGCCTCCCTGAATTCTTTTTCCCTGATGATCAACCCGCGAAATAAATAATCTTTCAGGTCAAAAATTTTAATTGCTTCTTTCGGGTAAAACCTTTCAAGAACCAATGATACCAAACCGCTGGCTTCAACCCTGTTTACAATCATTTCCTTCATATCACAAAATTTTTGCCAGGCGAAATTACGAACAGAACGGTTTATAAGTACAAAGGCTAACCAGTGGTTAGCCTTTGCTCTTTTTTTCTATCCCTTAATTAATAAAATTTAGACCGGTTATCATCAATATCTGCAGCTTTGCGCAATGCAGATACTGCCTGTGTAGCCTGTTGTTTTAATCTTTGTTCAATTTGTTGTTTTTGAATATCTGCCGTCTGTCCAAGATTAGCAGCGCCTGTAACACCTCCTGATGATACAACGAAAACTCCTGAATGGCCGGCTATTGGTGTGCTTACTTTATTTAATAATTGTTTATTAAATGCAGCGCCTATAAACTGAGGTTCATTGCCTACACCCGGAACGATAAATGCAGAAAAGGCAACACTATCAGCCTGCTGAACAGTTTGCTTTGCATTTTTTGCAATTTCATCAAGTGTTGAACCTTTTATTTGTTGAGCAATGATCAGTTGTGCCTTCTTTTCATTACGTACCAGCGGTTCAACAGATTGCCTGACAGAATTGGGTGTTGCAAGGCCTTTGGGGCTAATATTGGTAATAATAGCTACAATATAATTATCATTTACATCCATTGGCTCTGATACATCTCCGGGTTTATTGTCATAAGCCCATCTTACCAGCTCCCTGCTTTCTCCGAGGCCTGGTATAGAAAAATCATTCTTACCAAATTCCTGTGATGATAAAATCTGCAGGTTTTGTTTTTTAGCATTGGCCTCATAATCTTTTTGGTTCCTGCTGGTAGCTGCAAATTGCGAAGCTGCATTGCTTGCAGTATTATCCGTCTCAGAGCTGGCTGCTATTGGTTTGGATAAATAAGCAATCTTATATCCTGTTTCACTTCCTTTTTGATTGAGGATTTGAACATAGTGATATCCAAAAACAGTCTGAACAGTTTTTGATTCACCAACATGGCCATTAAACGCAAAGTCATTAAATGCTGCATCCATTTGTCCTGAAGGAAAATCATTATAAACACCTCCTTTATCTTTACTGCCCGGGTCGTCAGAATACTGGGCACAAACAGAATCAAATGATGCGCCTCCTTTAATTAAAGCTATTGCACTATCTAATCTTTTTAATGCAGCACTGTCATCTCTTATCGGAATCAACTGACCTGAATTAGGGTCTTGTTGATGAGTAGCAACCAATATATGCCTTACAGAAGCTGAATCAGGTATTTGTTCTTTGCCAACCATTTTTGCAATAGTATAATTGTTACCATCAATATATGGTCCATACACCTGGCCGGGAGCAAGCTTAAACAATGAATCTTTCTTCTGTTGTTTAATTTCTTTGCCACCAATATAACTATCATAATATGGTGTCTCATTCCCTTTTGAATTCAGAAAAGTGGTTTCATCTGTTGTTGCAGCAAACTGAGATTTCAACTGTTCAAGGTTGTTGCGTATATCTGCAGAGTCATTGGCACTGGGTGCGCCACTAAAAGAAACATAAGATATTGTCCTGGATTCTTCATCTCTTTTAAAAACTGCTGCGTGCTTTTTTATATACGTTTCTATTTCATCATCATTTACTTTTACTGTACTATCTGAAATAGTAGAATATGGCACTACAACAAAAGAAGCTTTTGCAACTGAGTTGGCATCAGCATTCATTTTTTCACTCATCCACTTTGGCACATACACTGCACCAGTTATCAATGACTGATATTTTTCAGCCTTGGTTTGCATAATAGTTGGCTCTATATATGCTTCATTGAAATTCTGGATCTGCGGGTCATTAGGCCTTGTTTTAATAGAAGCAAATTGTTTGCGTGCAGTATTGGCATCAAACTGTCCTGTTTTAGGATCAGCAAATAATTGCTGCATAAACTGTGGTGGATTTTTACCAAACAAAATATCAGAGAGCTCATCAGATGAAACATCTATTCCGAGTTTTTCTGTTTGCTGGTCCAATATTGTCTGGTTCACCATGTAATCCCAAACCTGGCCAATCAACTGGTTACGCTGTACCTGGCCATTATTCATTTGCTCATAAAAACTTACTTTATGTTCAAATACATCATAATCAATAGACTGACCATTTATTTTTCCAATTGTTGTACCACCTGTTAAACTATTTCTACGAGTAAATGCATCCTGAACCACAAATGCAATCATAGCAAGGGCAATAGCTCCGATAACGATCCAGGTAGCTCTGTCCCGAATTTTCTGAATAACTGACATACTTATTTTTAAAGGATGGCAAAAATAGGGGAAATGAACGTTTGAACAAATTGTGGATAAAACACAACCCGACCCGGCAATAATTTTTATAGCCATTTTTTATTCTTCTGATGTGAAACATCAATTCACAACAAGCTGTAGAAAACATCATTTTAGTGTTAGTAAGCCCGCATAATTGCTTTCCATAATCTTAATACTGGTAGAATAAAAAAGGACGATTTTCTAAAATTCAGGTATTTGTTCTTTTTCATCACAATTTTCAAGATTGATTTTAACATGAATATTCTGTGAATTGATGTTGTGGATTAATCAAGACTACATTTATCAAGGCTTGTTAAAATCTAATTAAAAATCAATGGCAGCAACAGGCAGCAGTGTGAATTATGCGTGGGTTACTACTGGATAAGTATGGTTAAATTAACTTTGCACTGTGTGAATAAAAAAGTTTTTACCAAATCCACACCCGTAATAATAGTAGGTTCTTTTATAAAAATGTATTTAATATAAATATTATGGTAGATATACACAATGCTATTTCGGCTTTACCGATAAAAGGTTTTTTGGATGTTGAAGTTGATCCTTCATTGGATTTGTTTGAAGAGATTGAAAAACTGAAAAAAGAAAAGAATGCAATCCTGCTGGCGCATTATTACCAGGAACCGGATATACAGGATGTGGCTGATTATATCGGTGACAGCCTCGGGCTTGCGCAACAGGCGGCTAAAACCGGTGCAGATATGATAGTGTTTGCCGGCGTCCATTTTATGGCAGAAACGGCTAAAATTATCAATCCTCAAAAAAAGGTTGTTTTGCCTGACCTGAATGCCGGATGTTCTCTGGCAGATAGCGCTCCCGCCGATGCTTTCAGGGCTTTTAAACAAAAACATCCTGACCATGTTGTTATTTCTTATATCAACTGTACAGCAGAGATAAAAGCAATGAGTGATATCATTTGCACCAGCAGTAATGCAAAAAAAATAATTGAAAGTGTTCCACAAGACAGACCTATCATTTTTGCACCCGACAGAAACCTTGGCGCCTACCTCATGAAAAAAACAGGCCGGGATATGTTGTTGTGGAATGGAGCCTGTATGGTGCATGAAATTTTCAGCAGGCAGAAAATAGCAAAACTTAAAAACCAACATCCTGACGCAAAAATTATTGCACACCCCGAATGTGAGGAAGCTGTATTGCAACTTGCAGATTTTATTGGCAGCACCACTCAACTGTTGAAATATACTGTTACTGACCCGGCAATGAAATTTATTGTAGCAACAGAAACCGGCATCCTGCACCAGATGCAGAAAGATGCACCACAAAAAACTTTTATACCTGCACCACCGGATAATGCCTGTGCCTGCAATGATTGCCCGCACATGAAATTGAATACACTTGAAAAATTATACCTGTGTATGAAATATGAACAACCAGAAATAATTATTGATGAAGCTATCCGTCTTGCTGCATTAAAACCTATTCAGCGGATGCTTGATATCAGCAAGGCCGCTGGCTTGTGATAAAAATTTTGTTGTAGAAAATAATTGGGTTGTAAATAGAAGAACTCAAAAAAAAAATTATTTTGTTTAAATGCTATTTGTTGATGAAAGGTCAAAATAACATTACAAATATTTTTCGCCTTTCTTCTTTTTTACTTCTGCTAAAAATTCTTTTACTTTTTGTTCCTTATCTTTTTTGCAAATAAGTAATACATCTTTGGTGTCCACTACAATAAAATCTTCAAGACCCTGCAACACCAATAATTTTTTTTCAGGTGCGGAAATCATTGAGTTAGTTGTATCAAAACAAATGATGTTGTCGCTGGTGATGGCATTTTCATTTTCATCTTTATCGAGATTAAGATAAGCGCTGTTCCAGGTGCCAAGGTCGCTCCAGCCAAATTGCGCCGGAATAACAAAAACATTTTCCGCTTTTTCCATGATGGCATAATCAATGGATATATTTACACATAAAGGATATATTCTTTCCAATGCCTGCTTCTCTTCATTGGTATTGAAATTATTTTTTTCAGCAGCAAAAAATTCAAACATTTCTGTTTGATATTGTTCAAAAGCATTGACTACATCAGCAGCTTTCCACAAAAAGATACCTGCATTCCAAAGGAAATCACCACTTTCAATAAATGTTTTAGCCAGCTCAATATCCGGTTTTTCAGTAAACGTTTTTACTTCATAAATGTGCTCATCTTTTGCTGAAGCTGTATCATACTGTATGTATCCATAACCTGTATTGGGATAAGTTGGTTTTATACCCAACGTTACAAAAGCATTATTTTTTTGTGCAAAATTCAAACCGGCAATACTTAATTCTTTAAAGGTTTCCGTATCAGTAACAATATGATCACTGGGCGCTACAACAAATGCAGCTTCTGGATCGAGTTGTTGTAATTTAAAAGCCATATACAAAACGCAGGGGGCTGTGTTTTTACGGCTGGGTTCAGCTAAAATATTTTCAGGTTTTATTTGTGGTAATTGTTCTTTTACTATTTCTGAATATTCTTCAGAGGTTACTACAAAAATATTTTCAGGTAGTATAAATTTTGAATATCGTTTATAAGCAGCTTGTATCAATGTTTCGCCTGTGCCGAGGATATCTAAAAATTGTTTGGGAAATGCAGCTCTGCTTTTTGGCCAAAATCTTGTTCCTAACCCACCTGCTAAAATGGCTACATAAAAATGTTTATTCATAATTAATTATAACTATAAAATATTTTTTTAAAAAAATATATCATGCAAATATATCACCAGGGATGTTTAGAATTTACATCAGCAAATCAATCGTTATACATCAAAACAAATTATTTATTCAAAGTATTTTTTGCAAATAAAATAAAGAAAACCTGTTGTTGATTCGATGCAAATATATTCTGTTGCTTTTAAAAAATACAGGAGAATGTTTTTTTAGGATTATATTAGTTCAAAGTTTTTTCTGTAATAAAAATTATTTTTCTTAATAAAATTATTTTGTTCATCACTTGTCTGATTGTAACATTGAAAGTGTAAATAATTTTTTATTCTGATTAACCCACGTTTGTAAAAAATAAATTAATTAAACTGTGTTGTTTGTATGATATGGAAAGATTAACTTTAACGAATTACAAAAGCGAACAGGGTTATTAAAACATATTTTTGTTTGTTTTGATTAATCATGGCTCATGTACAGCCGAAGTAACATGAAAGCGTTTTTGATAAATAAAAAAAATTGATATCTTAAAAGAATTTTTTTACGCTCTACAATTTAATGAGAGGCGGAAATCTGTGAACAATGGCAAAGAAAATACTTGCAACAAATTCTAAAGAAGCGCTGGTTGAAAAAAAAGTTGCAACCAAAAAACCGGCAGCAAAAACTTCAAAAGGAAAAGAAAACAGTAAGCATGATATTCATGCAGCATTGGTAGAGCATTTTGGTTTTGAAAATTTCAAACAGGCCCAGGAAGAAGCAATACATAGTTTATTAGATGGGAAAGATACATTTGTAATCATGCCAACAGGTGGCGGTAAAAGTTTATGTTACCAATTACCAGCTATGATGCTGCCAGGCTGTTCTATAATTGTAAGTCCGTTGATAGCATTGATGAAAAACCAGGTTGACCTGGTGAGGGGTTATAATGAAAATGATAAGGTGGCTCACTTCTTAAATTCTTCTTTGAATAAAGGACAGATAAAAGAAGTAAAAGAAGATTTGAAGAACGGGATTACAAAACTTTTATATGTTGCACCGGAAACCCTGACTAAACAGGAAAACCTTGATTTCTTCCGCGACCTTGAAATAGCTTTCTTTGCAGTGGATGAAGCGCATTGTATTTCAGAATGGGGCCACGATTTCAGACCTGAATACAGGCGGTTGCGTGAAATGATGGATACCATCAATAAAGAAATTCCTGTAGTGGCACTTACAGCAACTGCTACACCAAAAGTGCAGAGTGATATTATCAAAAACCTGGGGTTGCGCAACCCAAATGTTTTTATTTCTTCATTTAACCGCCCCAATTTATATTATGAGATTCAACCAAAAATAAAAAAAGAACAGACAGTAAAAAGCCTTGTAAGATTTATTTCAAACAATGCCGGCAAGAGTGGGATAATCTATACACTCAACCGTAAGACTACAGAAGAACTGGCTGAGCTTTTAGTGGCTAATAATATAAAGGCTGTTGCTTATCATGCAGGCCTTGATTCTAAACTTAGGGCTGAAAGACAAGATTTGTTTTTGAGCGAAGAAGTGCAGGTTATTGTGGCGACTATTGCTTTTGGTATGGGGATAGACAAACCTGATATCAGGTTTGTTATTCATTATAACATTCCAAAATCTATTGAAAATTATTACCAGGAAACAGGCCGTGCCGGTCGTGATGGCCTTGAAGGAAAATGTATCCTTTATTATTCGCACAAAGATGTAAGCAAACTGGAACATCTGATGCGTGATAAGCCTTTGAGTGAACGTGAAGTGGGCGCTCAGCTCATCAACGAATCAGTGGCTTATGCTGAAAGTTCTGTTTGCCGCAGAAAAATTTTGCTGCATTATTTTGGTGAAGAAAGAGAAGATGAAAACTGTGGCAATTGCGACAACTGTCTTCATCCTAAAGAAAAAATTGAAACAAAAGATGAAGTGGTCAAAGCCCTCAAAGTGATCAAGGCTTTGGATGAAAAATTCCCTGCAGAATATGCAATCAATATCCTGGTGGGCAAACTGACGCCGCAGGTACAAATGTTCCGCCATGAAGGGTTCCCTGAATTTGGAATTGGAAAAGATAAAGATGAACATTTCTGGAACAGCCTCTTGAGGCAAATGCTACTGTCAAATATTATCCGGAAAGATATTGAAGAATATGGTTTGTTGAAATTCACTGATGCAGGCTTGAAGTTTATGAAGAAACCTGTTTCGTTTAAAATAGTTTTGAACAATTTGTTTGAAGATGCCAATGAAGATGATGAAGAAACAGAAACCGGCGGTAGTGGTGCGGCAGCAGATGAAAGACTTTTTGAAATGTTGAAAAACCTTCGAATGCAGGAAGGCAAAAGAAAAAAATTACCACCTTTTGTCATCTTCCTTGAATCATCATTGCAGGATATGGCTACCATGTATCCAACCACACTTGCAGAACTGGAAAAATGCCAGGGCGTTAGTAAGGGAAAGGCTTTAAAATTCGGTAAACCATTTGTTGAACTCATTGCAAAATATGTGGAAGAAAATGATGTGGAAAAACCGGATGATTTTGTGATGAAATCAGTAGCCAACAAAAGCAATAATAAAATTTATATTATTCAGAATATTGATAAAAAAATCCCTTTGCTCACCATTGCCCGCAACAAAGATTTAAGGCTTGATGGGCTACTGGAAGAAATGGAAACCATCGTTGCCAGTGGCACAAAACTTAACCTTGATTATGCCATCAATGATATGAACCTTGATGATGAAGATAAAGATGAAATCATTGATTATTTTAAAAACTGCCAGGATTCATCATTGCAGGTGGCACAGGAAGAATTATCCGATAGTGGATATAACTGGGAACAATTGAAAATAATGCGGATTAAATTTTTGAGTGAATACGGTAACTGATTTATTTAACAACTGTAGAAATTTGTAAATCCAAAATTTTATTTTTCGCTACTACCACTTTGTTGGATAGTAAGATTGGAAGGAATGATTGTGTAGTGTTAAAAACTACCTTTGATTGATTGATTCTATCCACATTTGAACGGATATGAATAAGAACTAAAAAAAAATCATATTTACACCTTACCCATTGCAGGATCTGTTATTCCATGTTCACCGGTTTCAACACGTCCGGCATATCTCTTTTCAAAATTATTTTTTCCTTTCACTTTTATTGAAAGATCATACCAGTTAAAATTGTTTTCTAAATTGAATGACTCAGTAACCTGTTGTTGATTATTTAATGAAATGATACGTGTTGGTTTTTTATACGACTTGTCTTCAATTAAAATTGTATATGCCACGCCATCATTGTTAGTAAAAGAAAGCAGTATGTTGCCTGCAGGATTTTGAGATATTTCTTTTTTAATTTCATATTCAAAACCAATTAAAATACCCGGGTCATTTTCATCACCACTGAACTCCCTGAAAAAACCATTGGGCCCATAAATACATAAATGGTATTTGTTGTTTTCAAAATTTTCCAATGGAAACGGAGCAGTGATTTTGTCACCCGCTTTCACTGAGTATGACCACAGCTTCACTTCTTCGATTATGTTATTTCCTGTTCTGTATTTTCCTGGTGCATATACATTAAATGCAGCGCCCAAAGCTGCTGCTCCAAAAATTATTTGTGATGCCGTAAAATCAACAACACAATTTTTTTTATCATCCGACAACTTACTATTTACATATAATTCATAAGGCAAAGCACAGGAGTTACGGGTTCCGATTTCCTGTTGAGGTAAAAATGTATTATTGAGTATATTTTTCCTGATTTCATTTATTTCAACTGCAGTCAATGCATTCATCACAGAAGGTTCTTTTTTGAATTTTGCATTATAAATTTCTTTCACAAAATGGTCACGTTTTATAAATGTTGGCAGCTCTGTTTTTTCATTTTTATATGGCCTGAATGCTGAAGTAAGATCGCCACAAACCATGCGCCTCCAGTCGCTGATATTATGTTCCCTGATTTCCCTGCCAGTTTTTTTAGATAAAAATTTTTCTAAAAACCTGAGTGAAGAAGTATGATCAAAAACCTGTGAATTGATCCAGCCGCCCCTCGACCAGGGCGATGCAATAATCATTGGCACGCGGTATCCAAGTCCAACAGGTCCTTCCCTTGCATCATTTGGTTCAAGCCCTTTCTTACTAAGCTCTTCAGCAAGCATTACATAATCATCTGCAGTATTGGTTCCTTCTGATACTTTTCCACTTTCTTCATCACCAGGTTTTGGTGCAGTAAAGGGAGGAACATGGTCAAAGTACCCGTCATTCTCATCATAGGTTAAAATAAAAATTGTTTTTTTCCATACTTCCGGGTTTTGTGTGAGGATGTCCAACACTTCAGAAATATACCATGCGCCAAACCACGGTGCACTGGGATGATCTGAAAAATATTGAGGCGCTACCAACCAGGAAACTACAGGAAGTTTTCCATTGTTGACATCTTGCCTGAATTGATACAACACATCACCTTTTGGTAATAAAATATTTCTTTGTTCACCATTATCATCATAAGAAAAGTTTTCTGTTGATCTATAATCCGGATCATCCAGATTAGTAGTAAAAGCTTTTTGATGAAGATTTTTTTCGAAAGAAGATAGTTTGTCAAAATTTTCAGGGCTCCAAACCAATAACTCATTTTTAAATTTTTCAAGTTGTTCTTTTTTCTGTGTAAGTGTTTTAGAAATTTTTTGAGCCTGATTTTTTGATGCTGTTTTTAACTGTTGTTCCAGGATATTTATTTCAGATGGAAGTTCACCGGTTCTATTTTTCAAAAAATCATAATGAGCTTTATAAAACCGCACATGATATTGAGAGAACCACTCCATATTGTTATCAGTAAAATTGGTGAGCCAGCTATCACTTTCATCATCCAAACCTGAGTCAACGCTTATTTCATTTTGATAAATGCGCCATGGGATATTATTTTCTTCAAGCAGTTCAGGAAAAGTTTTCCAACTGGCTTCACTATTGTAATATAAATCTGAGTTGCGCACATCAGCCTGAGCTCCTGGAGATGCACGTAATTTACCCGTCCAGAAAAAAGTTCTGTTGGCAGTAGTGCCGGTGAGTGAAGAACAAAAATGCTGGTCGCAAACTGTAAATGCATCAGCAAGTGCATAATAAAAAGGTATATCATCACGGGTATAATAACCCATGGTCAAAGGCATGTCTTTATATGCTTTGTTGCCAGGTTTTTTTGCATCCAGCCAGCCATTATGTTTACCATGATTGCGGGCATTAGTCTGGTCTTCCCATGAATGAGGCAGGCCACCCATCCATGTAATTTTTGTGTCTTTAATATTTAATCGGAATGGTGTAAATACCTGCCCTTTTTTATTGTTTTGTAACCATACCGGGTTGCCGCCGGGCAGTGTAATAAAACGTGGATCATTAAAACCTCTTACGCCCTGCAGTGTACCGAAACAATGGTCGAAAGACCTGTTCTCCTGCATCAGTAAAACAATATGTTCAGCATCTTCAAAACTTGTATTGTCATCTGGGTTTATTGCAAAAGCTTTTTGAATGGAAGCAGGTAAAGCATTCCAGATGGCCGCACCACCTGCAGCGAGCGTAAATTTTTTTAAAAATTCCCTTCTTGTATCTTTCATATCATTTTAAAAAATTAAATGAATTAAATACCGGCCTGGTTTTGTTTGCAAGGTATTATTTCTTAAAAAGTAAAAGCATTTTTAAGTGTAGATATAATTTTTATGAAATTAATAGTTATAAGAAATCATTCAATAACCTGTTTCAGAGTAGCAGTACTTATAGCAACCTTCAACAAATATTTTTAATTTTTCTGCAAGCCTCACTTCATCTCACCTATTTTTGCAAGGTTTAATTGATTGTTCATTTCGATAGAAAAATTGGTTTATGAAAAATACGCCTTTCACACAAAAACATATTGCACTGGGTGCAAAGATGGCTGAGTTTGCAGGATATAATATGCCCATCAGTTATACAGGTATCAATGCAGAGCATACTGCTGTGCGCAACAATGCAGGTGTGTTTGATGTAAGCCACATGGGTGAATTTATACTGAAGGGCGAAAATGCTTTAGACCTTATTCAGCGCATAACGAGTAATGATGCTTCAAAGCTAACCGATGGGGTGGCACAATACAGTGCATTTACCAACAACGACGCTGGAATTATTGATGACCTGATTGTGTATTGCATTGAAGCAAATAAAGTGTATATGCTGGTGGTGAATGCGGGCAATATAGATAAAGACTGGAACTGGGTGAATGAACACAATATAAATAATGTTGAGTTGCACAATATCAGTGATAAGACCTGCCTGCTGGCAATACAGGGACCAAATGCTACAAAGATTTTGCAACCGTTGACAGAAAAAGATATACTCAATCTGAAATATTACACTTTTGTCAAAGGCAATTTTGCTGGAGTGGACAATGTGCTCATCAGCGCCACAGGATATACAGGCGCAGGTGGTGTTGAAATTTATTTCGAAGACAAAGATGACAATGCTGATAAAATCTGGAATGCAATTTTTGAAGCAGGAAAAGATGAAAGCATACAACCTATCGGCCTTGGCGCACGGGATACTTTGAGGCTGGAAATGGGATATTGTTTGTATGGTAATGATATTGATGATACCACTTCACCACTTGAAGCAGGATTGGGATGGATTACCAAACTAAATAAAACAGTTGCTTTTACTGCCAAAGAAACTCTCGCTCACCAAAAAGCTGATGGTGTCAAAAGAAAATTGGTAGGCTTTGAAATGATAGACCGTGGTATCCCAAGACACGATTATCCAATTGCCGATGATAAAGGAAAAGTAGTTGGAAAAGTAACGAGTGGCACCCAATCACCCACATTAGGCAAGGCCATCGGAATGGGTTATGTTGATTTAAATTCGGCATCATTAGACAATGAAATTTTTATTATGATCCGCAACAATCCTGTAAAGGCGAAAATCGTGAAGATGCCTTTTGTGTGATTGGTGATTTGAAATAATTCAGGAACTAACAACATCCTGCTTACTGTCTTACCGGAATTTTAATTGTAACAATCGTTCCCTTTTCTTTTCCCGGCATCCATTGGATGGAGCCCCCTAAAAGTTTTGTACGATGTTCCATATTGCGCAAACCGAGGCTTTGTGTTTTTCCTGATTGAAAATTAAAGCCACAGCCGTCATCACAGATGATCAGTTCAAAAGAACTGTCAACCTTCTTTATTTGGATGGATATATTTTTGGACGATGCATGTTTGATGCAGTTTTGTAATGCTTCCTGTACTACACGGAAAAGCATGACCTGTGCGCCCGGCTCCAAAGGCAAAATTTTATAATCGCTGTCAAATTGCATCTCAATATTTCTTGAAGCATTGATGCGGCTTTTCTCTGCTTCTAAGTTTTGTACCAGGTTAAACTGGTGCAGCCATTCTTCATTCAGTGATTTTGACAAAGAGCGTAAATCCTGGATGGCTTTGCCAATAGTTTGTTCGGCAATAAAAAAGCTTTCAGGCGATTGCTGTAATTCACGGACGCCCACATTCAACAACATTTTTGTACTGCTTAAAAGCTGACCTACATTATCGTGCAATTCCTGGCTGATCTGTTTGAAAGTATGTTCCTGGGTTTCAAGTTGAGATTGAAGTAACTGTTCATTATATTGTTTTTCCAGTTCTTCCAATTGCCGGATATGCTGGAAACGTTTTTTTTGATAATACAATAAAATAAAAACTACACCACCAGTTAAGAAAACAAATATTAAGATACCTGTGATGATGACAGTAAGGACTTCATGATATTGGTCGTTCGGCATAAGTAAGCGTAAATAAATAAAAAGTACATTATACAATTTGTAGGCTGTAAAACTTTTTTTAATTGTTCTGCCAGCTCAGGAAAATTATTTGAAAGAAAATTGTACATACCAAGATAAGGCAAATTGCAACTATAAAAAATAATTAAACCAATAGCAATCCAAAATTCACTGTGACGGCGGAACCTTATTAACTGTGCAGAAGTAAATAACTGATAGCAATACGCCACCGACCAAAATACAGTGAAAGAAAAACCTGCTAAGATCAGGTAGCTGTTCCAATGGTTAAGGCCATTAAACAAATGGAATGTGGTTATATACCAGAATACAGGAAATAATATGAGGAATAGCCGATTGATAATTTTTTGAAACCTGCTTTTCAATATGAAGGAATAATAAAATGCAAATACCCAGAATTCAATTAGCATGAAGACATTATATACCGGGTGGTTAGATCTTAAATGTAATGCTGTTAAAAAATAATTAGCTATTATTTCATTAATTAATGTAATGCCTAAAAGAATAGAAAAAATTTTAAGATGAATTGGATAGTTCAACTTAAAACTTACCAGGCTCGTTAAAAATGACAGCCCTAAAATAAATATGTATAAATAAAAGAACAATTGAAAAATTTATATTGGCAGGCTTGACCCTGGACATGGTTTATCTTTTGGTGGCGGGCAGGGATTTCCTGTATCACCTGATGCTCCACCTAAAATAACGATTACATGTTTATTACTTAAACTATTATCCAGATTAATATCAGGTCCTCTTAAAGTAAATATTAGTGTTAATTGTTTAGGGTAATGATCATCATCAGAATTAAATGTTTTGATATATGGGCTGTTTGCAGGTAAATAAGCGGCAAAGTTTGCAATGAGGTTTTTTATAGTATGTGCATTAATAAAATCAAGCAGTTCACTAACAGAGTCTATTGTATATACTATAGATTTTGTTTCTATAAAACCGTTACCTTGAAGTATTGGTAAAATAACTGTTTGATATTGGGTAACCCAGGTATTTGCAGTGGTTTTATCCAAATTAATTAAATAACCACCTTCATCCATGGTATAATATTTTTCAATATCAATGTTTTTATTATGAACAGGTGTATAGATTAATGTGATCTGGTTTTCATCATCATCTTTGCTGGCAAAATAAACCCGCATGCCACCGGTATTATCAGCACCTACATCTTTTTGAATATTATGTAGAAGCTTTTTAAATTCTTTAATCCTGTAACGGGAATGATCACCCAGTAAATGATCAATATGAAAAGCCTGATCAAGTAAATCTTTTTTGTCAAGAAAATTATCAATACGCAAAAGACCTAATGCATGATCAATAATCACTTTTGTGATGGCTGCTTGTGACATAGTATTTTTTTTAAACCATAAATTTCAAATATCTTTTTTCAAAAATCAAGAGTAATATTCACCCTTAATAATGGGAAAATCCACGTTGCCTTTTTATAAATTCAGATAATAACCATCAAGCAATTGAATAAACGCATTATTATACCTGTTGTTCTCATCTGAAATAATTATTTCTTCAGTAAGCATTTCACCGGATTCTTTTCTGATACAAAACATTCCCCTGAACCAATTTTTTTTTGCATGTTGCTTTACCAAACATTTTTTCCTGATATATAATTTGTTTTTCAATAATAAATTTTCCAAAGTTGATATTCTGTGAAAGGGCAATAACAAAAACAAATAACCCTCATCATTCAGTAACAGGCCTGCTATCGAAATTAATTCATCCAGCTTTAAATCAGAGCTGTGTAGTGCAAGGTTTCTTTTTATGTTCTTACTTTTTAAATCATCCTCATAAAATGGCGGATTTGAAATAATGATGTCATTTTTTTTTGATGCATGTAATGCAAATTTTTGAATGGAAGAATGATTAACACTCAGCCTTTCTTTCCAGGGAGAGCTTTCAAAATTTTCACTTGCCTGTTGTGCTGCTTCGATATCTATTTCTACAGCATCAATTGTAGCTGTTGTATAAGTCTGAGCCAGCATTAAAGAAAGCAAACCTGTGCCTGTACCAATATCTAAAATTTGTTTAACCTCACCATCTGAACTTTGTGCCACCCATGCACCAAACAAACAGGCATCAGTGCAAACCTTCATGGCACATTTATCCTGTTGAACAGTGAATTGTTTAAACCGGAAATAATCGTTGGACATTTTAAAACAATAAAAAAAATTAATACTTCACTATATTGTTTCAGCAGGAGCTTCTGCTAACAGATCTTCTATGTTCAATTCTTTTGTAAACATATTAATATTCCCATCTGCATCCACCGGCCATTGATCACGGGGTTTATCCCAGTACAATTCCACGCCGTTACCATCAGGGTCGTTCAGGTACAAAGCTTCTGAAACTCCATGATCTGCAAAACCTGTAAACGGATATTTTGCATTGAGTAAAATTTTAAAAATGATAGCCAGTTCTTTTCTTGAAGGATAGAGTATAGCGAGATGAAATAATCCTGCAGCGAGAAGTGGCGCAGGTTGTGCATTTTTACTGTACCAGGTGTTTAAACCAATGTGATGGTGATAACCATCGGCGGCAATAAAAACAGCCTGAGTGCCAAACCTGTCCATCACTTTGAAGCCAAGCAAATCCCTGTAAAAAGATAAAGCACGTTCAAGGTCTGCAACTTTTAAATGCACATGTCCGATCCTGGTACCGGAAGGAACTTCATAAGCCATAATACAATTTTAATGGAAATGTAGGAAACAATTTTTGGAAATAAATGTCATGTTCACAATTAAAATGTTGCTCAATAATAATTACCTTGCCCATCCAAAAAAAGTAAACAATGGATAATAAAGCTGAATTATGTATCAATACAGTTCGGTTGCTCGCAGCCGATGCAGTACAAAAAGCCAATTCAGGCCATCCGGGCACACCAATGGCTACTGCTCCAATGGGTCATGTGTTATGGAGCAAAATCATGAAGTATAATCCACAAAACCCTGAATGGCCAAACCGTGACAGGTTTATTTTATCTGCGGGCCATGCGTGTATGTTGCAATATGCTTATTTGTATTTAACCGGTTATGATCTCACACTGGATGATATAAAAAATTTCAGGCAGTTGCATAGCAAAACTGCAGGCCATCCTGAATATGGGTTAGCGCCGGGCGTTGAAATCACTACAGGGCCTTTGGGACAAGGTTTTGCAAATGGTGTAGGTATGGCAATCGCTCAGCAATATCTTGCTTCACGTTATAATAAAGAAGACTTCGACATTTTTGATTATAAAATTTATGCTATTTGCAGCGATGGCGATTTGATGGAAGGTGTTAGTGCCGAAGCTGCATCTATTGCCGGCCATTTAAAGCTTGGCAACATCATTTACCTGTATGATAATAACCATATTTCAATTGAAGGTGACACATCACTTGCTTTTGATGAAGATGTGGCCAAGCGTTTTGAAGCGTATGGATGGCATACACAATCTGTTGCTGATGGTAATGATATTGAAGCAATGGAAGCAGCTATTGTGAATGCGCAAAATGAAAAAAGCAGGCCTTCAATAATTTTGGTGAGGACGCATATTGCTTTCGGCGCTCCTAATGCCGTTGATACAGCAGAATCTCATGGGGCACCATTGGGTGATAAAGAATTAAGGGCTACCAAAGAAAACCTTGGTTTCAATCCTGATGAATCATTTGTGGTGGCTGATGAAGTGCTGAATTTTTACAGGAATGCCGGAGCAAAAGGAGCAGCAACAGAAAAAAGATGGAATGAACTCTTTGCTGCATACAAGGAAAAATATCCTGAGCTTGCAAATGAATATGAACTATTCAGCAGTGGGCAATTGCCTGAAGGATGGAAAGATAAATTACCAACATTCAATGCAGGTGATAAAGAAGCTACCCGTTCGGCATCAGGTAAAACATTAAATGCTATTGCAGATTATTTTCCATTGTTGATTGGTGGCGCTGCCGACCTGGCTCCTTCCACCAATACTTTATTAAAAAAATATCAGTCGTTTGAGCCTGGTAATCATGGTGGCAGAAATTTTCATTTTGGTATCCGCGAACATGCAATGGGTTCTATACTCAATGGGATGGCAGTAACAAAAGGTATCACACCTTATGGTGCAACATTTTTAATTTTTAGTGAATACATGCGGCCACCAATCCGTTTGGCTGCAATCATGAAAATAAAACCGGTTTTTGTTTATACACATGACAGCATAGGCCTTGGCGAAGATGGAACAACACATCAACCGGTTGAGCAATTGGCATCATTAAGATCTATTCCTAATATCACAGTTATTCGTCCTGCTGATTCCAATGAAACAGCACAGGCATGGCGGGTAGCATTGGAGCATAAAGGTGGCCCTGCAGTATTGGTTTTATCAAGACAAAAACTGCCTATTTTAGATCAGACAAAATATGCAAATGCAAGAGGGTTGGAAAAAGGAGCTTATGTTTTATCAGATGCAGAAAATTATTCAGTGATATTGATTGCAACAGGGAGTGAAGTTTCTCTCGCATTAAAAGCACAGGAAGCATTACAACAGGAAAATATTGCAGCACGTGTTGTGAGTATGCCATCATGGGAGTTGTTTGAAAAACAGGATGAAGCATATAAAGAATCAGTATTGCCTAAAACAAAAAGAAAACGTTTATCTGTTGAAGCCGGATCATCTTTGGGCTGGCACAAATATGTAACAGATGAAGGTGATGTAGTTGCAATTGACAGGTTTGGTGAATCTGCACCGGGTGATGAAGTGATGAAAGAATTTGGTTTTAGTGTAGAAAATGTTGTTGCAAAAGCAAAGGCTTTATTGAAATAAAGTTTAAAATAAATTTGACAAAAACGGGTTGTTGTTACTGAATCAACAACCCGTTTTTTTTATAAAATAAATTTAAGCATTGATTGATAAAATTTCTGAATGTAATTTTCATTCAACGCTTTGCATAGCGATAATTTTATTATCCCTTCTTTACTTCTTTGGCCCAGGTATCTTTTAACGTAACTGTCCTGTTGAAGATTAGTTTGTCTTTAGATGAATTTTTATCTAAAGCAAAATAACCTTTGCGTAAAAACTGATAGTGTTCACCTGTAACTGCATTTTTTAAAGCGGGCTCAGCATATACTTCAGGAATTATTTCCAGAGAATTTTCATTGATATAATCTTTAAAATCGCCTGCTGCTGATGATGGGTCTTCCACTTTGAACAAACGGTCATACAACCTTACTTCAACAGGAATTGCATGAGCAGCGCTCACCCAATGTAAAGTACCTTTTACTTTAATGTTGGAAGTATCATTACCACTTTTACTTTCGGATATAAAAGAACAATTCAATTGAATAATTTTTCCTTCAGCATCTTTTACCACCTCATCACATTTGATAATATAAGCGCCTTTCAAACGTACCATTCCACCAGGAAATAAACGGAAGAATTTTTTAGGAGGCACCTCCATAAAATCATCTTGTTCTATATACAGTTCTTTGCTGAAAGGTACTTCACGGAAACCACCATTTACATCTTCGGGATTATCTTCCACACTTACCATTTCATTCTCTTCAGAATAATTGGTGAGCACCACTTTTATCGGGTCAAAGACTACCATACGACGCAAAGCAATTTTATTCAAATCTTCTCTTGCACAAAATTCAAGCAGGCTGAGCTCAGTAACATTTTCTCTTTTTGCAATACCTGCACGATCGCAAAAATCACGGATGGATTCAGGAGTATAACCTCTTCTTCTCAGGCCACTGATGGTAGGCATACGTGGATCGTCCCAACCATCAACATATTTTTCATTCACCAATTGCAACAGTTTGCGTTTGCTCATCACAGTATAACTGATATTGCGCCTTGCAAATTCATATTGATGTGAAAGATAGATATCCAGTTTTTCAATAAACCAGTTATACAATTCACGGTGTGGCACAAACTCCAGTGTACAAATACTATGGGTAATGTGTTCTAATGAATCACTTTGTCCGTGTGCAAAATCATACATCGGATAGATGCACCATTTATCAAAGGTGCGATGGTGGTGTGCATGTTTGATGCGGTACATCACAGGATCACGCATCAGCATATTGATATGCGACATATCAATTTTTGCACGCAACACCCTTTCACCATCTTTAAATTTTCCAGCCTTCATAGCTTCAAACAATTCAATGTTTTCTTCCACACTCCTGTCGCGGAATTTACTGTTGGTGCCGGGCATTGTTGGTGTGCCTTTTTCACGGGCAATTGTTTCACTGTCGCTGTCATCAACATAAGCATAGCCAAGCCTGATGAGTTTTATCGCAAACAGGTACAGATCTTCAAAATAATCAGAAGCATACAATTCATTTTTCCATTCAAAACCCAGCCAGTGTACATCATTTTTTATGCTTTCCACATATTCTGTTTCTTCTGTTGAAGGATTGGTATCATCAAAGCGAAGGTTGGTATAGCCGCCATATTTTTTTGATAAACCAAAATTCAAAACAATACTGGCTGCGTGTCCCAAATGCAGGTAACCATTGGGCTCAGGTGGAAAACGGGTCACGATAGAAGCATGTTTCCCTGATTTCAAATCATTTTCTATTATCTCTTCTAAAAAGTTTAAAGATTTTTCTTCTGCCATAAGCGGGCAAAGATAAATGTAATACCTGCCTTGTTGTTAAAAGCTGAATTTTACTCAACCATAATTTTTTAAAAGAAAAGTTAAACTGTGATTCAAAATATCATGAAAAATTAATGTGGACTATTTGTTAATTAACTTGTCTTAATTATAAAGTCTGTGTTATTTGCGTCATGCGTTTAAATTGTCCTTACCTGTTTAATTTTTCGGTACTTGCAACTGTTGCTGGGATTTTTTCTTTCGCATCCTGTGCAGAGCACAGTACACAAATTACAAATATGAGTGAACAAAAAATATCAGCAGCTAATACTGATACAGCAAGTTTTGGAACCGGTTGTTTCTGGTGCACCGAAGCAATTTATGAAAGGCTGAATGGCGTGGTAAAAGTAATTAGTGGTTATAGTGGTGGTAATATACCTGACCCCACTTATGAAGAAGTTTCAACAGGTACAACAGGCCATGCAGAATGTTGCCAGATTATTTATGATCCTTCAGTAATCAGTTTTGATGAATTGCTGCATGTATTTTGGAAAACACATGACCCTACAAGCTTAAACAGACAGGGAAATGATGTAGGCCCCCAATATCGCAGTGTAATTTTTTATCACAACGAAAGACAAAAAGAATTAGCAGAAAAGTACAAACAGGAATTGAACGACAGCAATGTATTTAATAAACCTGTTGTTACAGCAATAGAACCTTTTAAGAATTTTTATAAGGCTGAAGATTACCATCAGAATTATTTTGATTACAACCCTGGCCAGATGTATTGCCGTTTGGTTATCCTGCCTAAAGTTGAAAAGTTTGAAAGAATCTTTAAAGATAAATTGAAGACTTCTGCCAGGAAAGAAGAAATGGCCAATAACAAAGATTAAGTTCATTAGATTTGCTCATGGCTCAAATGCATATTGGTGAAGCACTAAAAGAATTTCTTAATAAAAGCAACCTTAAGTATGGTTTAAGGGCAGTGCAAATTGAAGATGTGTGGGAAGAAATTATGGGCAAAACCATTGCCCGATATACCGATAAAATTCAGATAATAAAAGACACCCTCTATATTTATACTTCTGTAGGTGCATTAAAGCAAGAACTGATTTTTCAGAAACCAAAAATTATCCAAAGGGTAAATGAAGCTTTGAAAGAAAATGTAATTCGGGAAGTAATTGTAAAATAGTTGCAATCGTAGATGCAGTAATAACAGACAACATGAAATGTTTTATTTCAAAAATTTCCTCACCGCACTTAAAGGGACAAGTCGGGTGTGACTGCTGCGATGGCTTTTATTCTTTTCCATTTATCGTCATCATTATTTCTCTGAAACTTTCCAGACCGGCCTCCAGGTTTTCAATGATTTCTCCTGCTAATACATCCGGATCGGGCAAGTTGTCAAGGTCGGCAAGTGATTTATCTTTTATCCAAGTGATGTCAAGCGATGTCTTGTCACGGTTGATGATTTCATCATACGTGAACTTTCTCCAACGTCCTTCAGGATTGGTGCCTGCATTATAAGTTTCTTTACGTTTGTGTCTATTATCGGGATTGTAGCAATCGATGAAGTCTCTGAGGTCTTCCAGTTTTAGCGGATTCTTTTTAAGCGTAAAATGAATGTTGGTTCTGAAATCGTAAATCCAAATATCCTTTGTCCAAGGTTGTTTTGATGCAGGTTTGTTGTCGAAGAAAAGCACATTTGCTTTTACACCTTGTCTGTAAAAAATACCTGTCGGCAGGCGTAAAATTGTATGCAGGTCAGTTGTCTCCATTAACTTTTTGCGAACTGTTTCACCTGCACCGCCTTCAAACAAAACATTGTCGGGCAAAACAACTGCTGCTTGTCCAGTTGATTTCATCATTGTTCTGATGTGCTGCACAAAGTTCAGTTGCTTGTTGCTGGATGTTTCCCAAAAATCTTGTCTGTTGTAAGTGAGTTCGTCTGTTTCTTGTTCTCCTTCTTCGTTAGTGGCTGTCATGCTACTTTTTCTACCGAATGGCGGATTTGCTAAAACATAATCAACTCGTAAACCGCTGTCTGAAATCAAAGCATCAGCAGGGGAGATGAAGTTTTCACTTTCAAAATCTCCGATGTTGTGCAAAAACAAGTTCATCAAACACATTCTTCTTGTGTTCGGCACAATTTCATTTCCGAAAAATGTTTCGTGCTTTAGAAAGTGCTTTTGAGTTTTGTCTAATTTCTGCTTTGCAATAAAGTCATAAGCAGCCAAAAAGAAACCACCCGTTCCACAAGCAGGATCAGCAATGGTTTTCATGGGTTCGGGTTGCACACATTCTACCATTGCACGTATCAAAGCCCTTGGTGTAAAATATTGACCTGCTCCGCTTTTGGTATCTTCTGCGTTCTTTTCTAAAAGTCCTTCGTAAATGGTTCCTTTTATGTCTGCTCCCAAGGTTGCCCATTGCTCTTTATCAATCATGTCAATGATTTTGTAAAGCATGGCAGGCTCTTTAATCTTGTTTTGACTTTGAACAAAGATTTGCCCTAAAACACCTTTCTGTTTTGAAAGCACACTCAGAGTTTTGGAATAATGTTGTTCCAGTTCATCTCCACGTTTGGAAGTGAGGCTTTCCCAATTGTGTTCTGTTGGGATTGGCAGTTTTCTATTGTAGGGTGGTTTGCTGAATTCATCAGCCATTTTTAAAAACAGCAAATAAGTAAGTTGCTCCAAGTAGTCGCCATAACCAACGCCAATATCTCGTAGCGGATTACAGAAACTCCAAACCTTACTTACTATCGCTGATGTATTTTCGTTGCTCATTTTAACTGCTTCTTCATTTTGTTTGATAAATAATATCCCCCCGTTTTCGGTGCTCCTTTAAACTCTATTATTCCTACTTCTTTGGCCGTTCTCAGGTATCTTTCTATGGTAGGCTTGGATTTCCCCCTTTTAGTAGCTACATCCAGAGCATTTGCACCTTCTTTTGCTATTATCAGTTCCACTATCTTGATTATCTCTACTCTTACACCATCACTTACACCATCAATTAGACCATCATTTACACCATCATCTATAAGTCTATTTACACCATCACTTACACCATCATTTACACCATCACTTACACCATCACTTTTAGCAGCATCTTTTTTAGCAGCTAATGCCTTAGGACCATTAAACGTAAGTGTTACACCATCAATAGTATCTTTCCAAACAGGGTCTTTAAGTCCTTCTGCCCTACAAAGTTCTACAACCCGAATAGTTCCCCTTCCAAGTTTATCAATTAGTCCTTTTAGAAAAACAACATGTGCTATATCAGGATTAACAGGATGAGAACGATGACTTTTCTTTAGTTCACTCACCTTTAAATCATCAGGAAGATGACCGCTATTTGAAATCACAAAGCTATCCGGGTAAATGCTAATGGCTACTCCACTTGAATGGCTACTGTAATCTCTATGCATCAGAGCATTGATAACACCTTCCTGCAAAGCTTTTTCAGGGAATTTAAAATCAATCCGTTTCCATTGGTTTTTATCGAAAACACTGCGAATACCAAGATTAGAGATATAGCGTTCCAGTTTGTCCTGAATGGTAAATAGATTGCCTTCAAAAACTTCATTTCTTAGAAGTGCATTATCATTTTTGCCTTCTGCGTATTCGGTTAACTGCACACGAATCTGAGGTAAAAATTTAGCAGGGGTCTTCGCAAACAATACTACACAGGCGTTAGTAAATGAGCCATTTTGATACAGCCCGTAATTAGTGAGAAAGTCCATTACATTGTTTCCATCAAAATTGCTCCTGTGGTTGTCTCTTGATTCCTTGATTACCGATTGAATCAATTTTTGGTCTAAATCTTCTAAGTCAACTCCCAGGGCAGGTTGCCTTTCCCAATGGGTTTCCGATTTTTGGCGACCGTGGATGAGTTCGGCAATTTGTTGTGATGTGGCTTTTACAGTCCTGTCTCCTTGGCGATAGAAGATACTTCCATCAAATAAATAGGGCTGTTTGGAACCACCGTAAACCTTCAAGAGAATTAGTTCCTTACCTTCTAACTGTTCTACACTAATTGTAATGGGTGCTTCGGGAACTATTGCAGAAAGTAAAAACATTTTCAATTGCTCCACATGCTTTTCGGCATTGGCAATTCCTTTCCGGATGCCATTATCGGAAATGCCAGCTAAAACCCGCCCGCCTTTGCCGTTTAAAAAACTGCAAAGCACTTTGGCAATATCTTCTTTCCGAACAGACTCTTTGAATTCAAGCTGTTCGCTTTCGCCCTGTTTAATCAGGTCTTTTATGAGTTGTTCTTCTTTCATTTCTTTTTACTTTTTTTAAATTCTTCAAGCTCTTTTGCTCGTCTTGTCATGTCTGAAAACTGTTCATGAAGGAAAGGGAATATGTCAGCAGTATTGAAAAATGGCTGAGCCCAATGCGACTTTCGTTTATCGGAAGCAATGTGATTTTGTATGGCTTCATTATACATATGAATCACTTCCGCTTTGTCCATGACATCAGTTTTTTTAAATGTAAATTGTCGATTCCTTCTTCTTCCACGATACATATACTGTTTCAAAATCTCTCTTGCAAACGTTACATAATGATGAGCTATGAACCATCTTGGCTTGTCAATCTCAATCGCTTTAGAAAATTCTTTATGTGTAATGCCTGAGCCATAGCGAGGGAAAACAATTCCAAGGAATAAATCGCAATCTTCTACAGCCTTGATACAGGCTTCTTCATTAGAAACTCCTATTGGAACATATACCGTTCCTTCCATGGACATCACGACTTTGTAACCAAATCCCTTAAGAATACCGCTAATCTGCTTTAAATCAGACTGAGAACCATAAACAGTAGACGAAACCATTATGGTTAGCTGCTCCTTTTCTGGTTTTACAATTTCTGCTGCAATTACTTTAGCAGCAACCGCTTGTGCCTTCTTCGGTATGGCTGCTTTTTTACCCATTCACTAACACTTTCTTTTTAGTAGTATTTACTTTCTTCTCTGCCTTGGCTTTCTCCTTCTTTTCGGGTTTCCCATTTCCTTTTGCTGCTCTTATTCTCTCCAACAACTTCTCCGCAGGTTCATCATTGGGGTCTTGAGGAACGAGTTTGCCTTCAAATGCTTTTTTGATAATGCTCAAACGCAAGGCTTCTGCCTGTTGCAAACTATTCTCTATCGTTTCTTCAATTTTTTCACAAACAGAAAGACGGCTTTCAATATCATGGACAATTTTTACCTGCTGCATTGGGTTTGGAACTGGTATTTCAAGTGCTTCCAAGAACTCTACATTAATATTTTTCTGTGCAGTTGCAGAAGCTTTTCCTTCTATTTCTTGTTTGATTTTCTGAATATAAAAATTGACATAATCAAGATTTAAAATATTCGAGTCAGAAGTGATTCCTACAACACTATCAGGGAAACAAGCATCAAAACCTAAAAAGGCAGTATCAGCAATATTTGCTGCAATTGTCAAACAGAGTGTTCCTTTAGGCCATAATTTGCTTTGCTTTAGTCCGAATTCAGAATATGTTTCGGTATATTCCTTAACAACCCTTCCATTGGCTGCTCTTACATCACCCGTCTGTATAAATGGATATTTCCCCCCAAATAATTCAGGAGCATTTCTAGGTCTGTGTTTTGATTTTCCCCGTTTTACAATAGCAACTTTTCCTAATGGTTTTATTTCCCAGTTTCCTTCAAAAGCCCATTTCAAGACAGCATGCCGATAAACCTTCAATTGCTGTTTGGTGGTTTCTAAATACTCAATGCCTTTATCAAGGTCAGTGAGTAGTTGTTCGAGTTTGGCAAGTATGCGTTTTTGCTCGTTAAGTGGAGCAAGTGGAACAGGAATTTGTGAATATTCAGAAATCCAAAATCGTTTGTGTGTTTCACCTTTTAAGTGAATGGTTTGCATGTAATAATATGCCAACTTGATATTCACTAAATCACAAGTCGGTTGTAAAATCTTCATGGCTGATGATTTTACTTTGAAAGGAAAATTTACAAACTGTGTTGCAGTTGTGAAGTCATCAAAAATTATTGTAGGCAATTTGGTGAAAATGCCGTCTGTTTCATTGGTGTAACCTTTAATGAATGATTTACCTGCCGTCAATACTGGTGTTGGGTAAGTGCCTTTATAATCAGTTGACTTTACGATATAGTTGGTCGGTTGGATATAATCCAACAAATCTTCAAACTTGGCAATCGTCCAGCCTTTTGGTAATGTCTCTTTATTTACTTCCATCTGGTATTTTTACTTCTGCTGGTTGAATTGCTGTATTCTCTTGAGCTGCTTCTACAACTTCTTTAGCCGTTTTTAATTCATTGGATAATTGTTCTCGTTCTAGCTTCAATTTGTCATTTAAAAATTTGTGTTTGATTTCAAAGTCAGCAAATATCTCACTCCATTTTTTAGCATATACTCTTACTCTACCATTGTCTTTTGAAAGTATCAGATGTGGAATTCCGTGATTTTTATTTGTTTCTATTAGGTCTTCGATGTATCCTGATGTATCAAACTTCTTTCCTACTAAATAAAATTCCCAAGACATATTACTTGCGTTGAATTCAGGTTGAGAAGTAATTACCTGCAAATATTTATGCACTTGTGTGTATTGTTCTTGCCCCAATGAGATTAAGGGATGCTTTAATTCAACTACGATATTTTCAATTCGATTCACCAAAATATTTTGACGGCAAGCAAAAATGTCCATTTCCTTTAATTTGTGCGGATGGTCAATTTCCGTTGATGTGTCTTTTTCAGTTAGATGAAAAATATATCTTCTAAGTGCTTCTTCAAATTTTGGTTCAGCTGCTGTTACCAGATGATACTGTTCACCAAAAAGCCAATAATGGCTTTCAATCAATTTTTGCAGGTGGTCAACTTCATTGGCTTTTAAATCAGGATTGAAAACCAAATCTTTCAGTAGGTAGAATGTTTTATACCTGTCTTCAATAAGTTTAATAGTTTCAATTATCCGATTAAGTTTTGTTGTTTTAAATAGATTGGCTAAATCTTCTCTTTCTTCGGGTTCTAGTTCAACAACTTCGTTGATTATTTTAAAAATGTTTTCCCTTTCATTAGAATCTAGCAAAAGGTCTAATAGCCTGACAAATGTTTTCTTTTGGTCAATGTTTAAAGCAGCAAACAATTTTGGTTGTGCTTCATACAGTCCAATTATTGTTTCTTCTAGTTGTGGTTTTTTATACTTTTCTTCCCATTCGTTCTCGTAAATTGGCATTATGCCATCTTGCTCATATTTTTCTACAAGTCTTGAAGCATAAATTCTCAGAAATGGCTTTCTTTTTTCACGGAGTATTTTATTTACTTCTTTAATGAGAAATTTATACTCAGGAGATGATTTTACTTTACCAAATAGTTTTGATTGAATCTCATCTTCGTTGCTATTGAAATCAAAGTCATTAAAGAAGTCGCTTCTAATGAAAACACTATGAAAAAACTCATCACCTTTTTTATTCAGTGTAGTGTAATCTTTGTAAACTTCAATTTCATTTCCATTCAGAAAATAGTATTTAGAAAATTCTTTATGAAGTGAGGCTTGCCATTGAATATATTTTACTTTAAATGCGGTATTAGAAGGCTCGTAAACAATTTCAATATCATCTTGAAAGTCAAGAATGTTTTGTGTAAAGTCTAACGGCTCACCATTGATTATTATGGAATAGTTTTTTGCCTTATTCAATTCCAAGAACCAACAAAATTCACAGATTAGGAATGGAATAATAGAGTTCTCTAAATCTTCCTTCGAAATAGTTATGTTGAAGAATGATACTTCTGTTCCAGTTTGAGTTTGAATTGGATTCTCAAAAATTGTTGGCTGAAATGTATTTAACCCATCAATATTTATTTGAATTGAGCCACTGACTAATTCATCTTTTTCTTTATAGGTTGTTGTCCATTTTGCATTTTGGGCAAAAGTGAAAAATGTAAGTCTACCGACACCATTCTTACCATGCATAATTGAAGTATGCTTGGGAGAGGATATTTCAACCGCCTTTTCTGAATCATAAAATGGATTGAACTTCGAAGAAAGTTTGCTTAAATCTATACCGTAACCATTATCTTTTATTGATAGAGTTTCTAAATGACCCAATTCATTTGCACTATAGTTAATGTAAATTGTATTTGCTTTAGCATCAAAGCCATTCCAGATATACTCAGCAACAGCCAATTTTTCATTGTAGTTTTTCAGTATTCTTTGAATACCCCTTGATGTTATTTTTACATTATTTGCCATTTTATGCTGCCAACGCTTCGTTTAGTTCGTTAATAATTTCGTCCATCTGCTCACCAAACAACTGCCACATTTTGCCTTTGCCACCTTCGGCATCAAAAGGCGTGTAGTCCAAATCGTCTGCATCTAAATGTATGCTGGTGGCAATATGGTCTTTAATCATTCTCAGCCATTGCATTTGTTCTTCGGTAAAACGGTTGTGTTGCCCTGCATTCTTTTTCAAAATCCAGTCACGGAAATTCAAATCAACTTTGTTAGAATAATCAATCAATGTTGCATCAACTCCCGAAATTCTGCGAAGTAATGATACCAAAGCAATCAATTCTGATTTTGGGCTTCCTGTGGCTTTTTCCAATTGCTCATAGGCTTTCCAAATTTGGAAAGGAGCAAGGTTCGGTTTTTCCAGTTTCAATTTATCCAACACTTCCTGAATCATTTTGTAATTCAGTTCACGTCTGCGATATGGTTGCGTATAAAATATTTGTAATGCTGTTATTTCGTCTTGATGTTGTGCAATCCAAGCCTTAAAATCAGCCACAAGGTTTTCAGCTTTTTCTTTGCTGTCGGTTGCCCATCCTTTATTGAGCAAGGTGTCAGGGTTTGTTATGTCAATGGTTTGTTCGTGTGCCCTGCGAACATTTTCTATATATTCTCTTAAATCGGAACTGTGAAATACATCTGCTGCTTTTTCTTTCAGTTCATCATGTAGTTTGTTGAATGCTTCTACTTTTGCCATTGGCGATTCACCTGGCAATTCTGTTTCAACTTTGGCTTTCAAATCATCCAACACATCAGGATTGAAGGCTTGAAGCAATTCATTTACTACTTGTTTGATTGATTTGCCTTCTGCTTTTTCGCTGAATTGTTGCTTTTCCTGCTCTGTAACTTGCTTTTCTAATCTCGATAAACGGTTTGCTAATGATGAAAACAAATCTTCGTCACGGTTTCCAACGGCAATAGCACCTAATAAATCTTTTAAAGGAACACCTGGCTTTTTCTCCAAAGGTCGGCTGTCACTTTTGATACTTTTGGTTACGCCAACGGCATCCACAATTACAAAGTGGTCTTTGGTGTGTTTGGCTGTTGGTGTTACTTTTCGCAAATCGTCAAGGGTAATAATTCTTGTTCCCCTGCCTTTCATCTGCTCGTAATAGTTTCTGCTTCTTACATCTCGCATAAAAAGCAAACATTCCAAAGGTTTTACATCTGTGCCTGTGGCAATCATATCCACCGTAACCGCTATTCTTGGAAAATAGTCGTTACGAAATTGAGCTAAAACCGATTTCGGGTCTTCGTCTTTATTTCTGTAAGTAATCTTTTTGCAGAAACTGTTTCCTTCCCCAAATTCTTCTCTCACAATGTTGATGATGTCGTCAGCATGTGAATCTGTCTTGGCGAAGATTAACGTTTTCGGAATTTCAAATTCTCCGTTTTCCGTTAAGCGGTCTGGAAATATTTCAGGCAAATGTTCTTTGAATGTTTTTATGATTAGCCTGATTTGATTTGGATTTACAATATCTTTGTCAAGTTGATTGGCTGTGTAGTTTTCGTTTTCGTCTTGCAGTTCCCAACGCTTTTTTCGCGATAGTTTTTCTCTGCGTTCTACATATTCACCTTTCCAGATTGTTCCGCCTTGTTGGGTTATTTGCGTTTCAATCAGAAAAACATCAAAGCCAACATTCACCCCGTCTGCAATGGCTTGTTCGTGGGTGTATTCACTCACAATGTTTTGATTGAAATAACCAAAGGTTCGGTTGTCGGGTGTTGCAGTTAATCCTATTTGGAAAGCATCATAGTATTGAATTACCTGCATCCATAAATTGTAAATGCTTCGGTGACATTCATCAATTACAATGAAGTCGAAAAACTCAATTGGCAATTTTTCATTGTAAACCACTGGCACGGGTTCTTTTGGTGCTCCCGATAGCCATCGGGATTCATTCGGATTTTCTTCTTCGGCAGTTTCGTCTAATTCCGTTCCTTTCAGAATAGAATAAAGCCTTTGAATGGTGCTGATATAAACATGATTGTCGGTAGGTACAAAGCTTGATTTCAAACGATGCACTCCATACAATTCAGTAAATTTTCTGTTATCATCATTTGGCAGAAAAGACATGAACTCTTGTTCTGCCTGTTCTCCAAGGTTTTTGGTGTCAACTAAAAACAAAATGCGTTTTGCTTCTGTGAATTTCAGTAAACGGTAAATGAAAGAAATGGCGGTAAAGGTTTTGCCTGAACCCGTTGCCATTTGAATTAAAGCTTTGGGCTTAAATTCTTTGAATGAACTTTCCAGTTTCGTTATGGCTTTGATTTGGCAATCTCTCAAACCTTCGGTTTGTAAAACAGGAATGTCCAGTAAACTTGCTCTAAGCGATTTTTCGGTTTTCAGCCAAGTCCTGAAAGTTTCAGGTCTGTGAAAAGTAAAAACTGGTCTTGAACGTGGTTTTGGGTCACGAAAGTCCGTGAACCTTGTCACATCGCCGGTGCTTTCATATACAAAAGGTAATGGGTCGTTATTCAGATATTTTAGTTTGCTGTTAGCGTATTCGTTTGATTGTTCTTCAACGGTTGTCAGTCGGTGTCCTTCTTCTTCTCGTTTTGCTTCAATTACTCCAACTGGTTTTTTATCAATGAATAAAACATAATCTGTTTCTTTTCCGTCCTGTGTCAAATAGTAGCGAACTACCACACCAAGGGCAGCATTCAGGTTTATTTTGTCCTTGTCCTGAATAACCCAGCCGCAAGCAATCAGTTGCTTGTCAATGTTATCTCTTGCTATTTGTTCCGGGTCTTGATTTGGTTCTGGCATATTTATTTAGCGAATATCGGAATTAAAATAGAGGGTTGGCAAAAAACGGCTCTTTGGCTTTTGCCTGAAGGGTTGGCTTGTGTCCCGATAGCAATCGGGAGGGCAAAAGCCAATGTGCCGATTGCGGGCTGCCAAAGAATTTAAAAATATTTTGTGCGGGGCAAAAAAAATTAAAACACGAAGCGTCGGGCTGTCGTGTAGGCAAGTCAGTCAGCCGTTGCTGTCTGAGTTGGTCGTATTTATATGTCTGTCCGCTGGTCAAAATTACTGTTGTCTGTCTGGTTTAAGTTCTGTCGTGTCAAGGTAGCACTCTCGTCATGTCTTGTCCTGAAATAGGTTGACCATTTTTCAGGTGATGTAATGTGGTTTAAAAATAGTGTTTTCATCTTTAGTATTTCAAATACTTTATCCACTAAACGGCTTCACTGCAATCTGTGTATGATTTCCGTTTCGTCGTTTGTGGATAAAGCTGCAGTACTTATGTTCATCTTTTGTGCACTATTCGGCTGTTGCTTTTTATAGCTCTTATATTTATGCTGTTGGTAGGTATGCGCAAAAGCCGGAGTCTGCATGTTAAGTGAACAATGCCTTCTTTCATTGTTATAAATTTCCACTGCCTGTGCAAGCATTTTATTTGCAATTTCAATTGCAGGAATTGTTTTAATTAATCCAAACTCATATTTTAGTATGCCGTTGATGCGTTCAGCAACAGCATTTTCATAAGGGTCATATTTTTCTGTGGTGCTTAAAACCATTCTCTTGCTTTCAGCAAACTCACTGTAATCAGGACAACAATACTGTATGCCTCTGTCGCTGTGATGAATGATGCTTTCGCGGCTGTGTTCGCAGTTGCATATTGCCATTATTAAAGCATCTTTCACCAGGGTTACTTTCATGTTGTTATCCAGTTTATAGCCCAATACTTTCTTTGAATACAGGTCAGTAACCAGGGCTACATACACATAACCGTCCTGTAGTTTTATGTAAGTAATATCGTTTACAAAAACCTGCTCGGAATGAGTGGGGGCAAGGTTTTTAATAAGATTGGGTGACTTGAAAAAAAAGTGTTTTGAATCGGTTGTAATAAAGCACCGCTTTGTTCTGGGTACTAACAAACGATGATGCCTGGCAAAGGTGAAAAAAGCATCTCTGCCCATTTTAATGTGTAAGTTTTTGAGGTCATCCCGTATATCAAGATGTAATTTTTTTGTGCCATACCTGGGCATTTTTTTGCGTATGGGCTCTACTAATTTTTTAATTTTTTCTGCCTGCATTTCTTTTTGTTTACCGATTTTAATTCTTTTATAATAAGCTTGTTTGCTAATCCCGAACACTTCATACAGCCACTTTATTTTGTAAGTTTTTTCTTTTTTCGCTGTATCTCTTTTGCCAAGTGTTCGGGTAAAAACTTTTTTGAAAGTTCTTCTCCGGTAACCTTTTCAAATTCTGCAATCATGTCTTGCTGGAAGTCTTTAATGAACTCCAACTCTTCAATACGCTCTTTTAATTTTTTGATTTCATCGTTTTTGCTCATGCCTTCTTTTGTTTGTTCAAAGCAAGATAATTTTTTAATCCAGTAAGCAATGGTGCTTCTTGAAATATTGTACTTTTTTGAAGCATAATTTGCACTAATAAGACCATTACTAATTTCGTCAATGAGAGAAAGTTTAAAGTCGAAGCTGACTTGTTTGCCGTTTCTTTTTCGGCATGCTTGTGTTTTCTGTGTATCCATGTTGACCAATAATTGTTGAATTTTTGGTCAACCTATTTTAGGACGAGGCCATGTGGATGTATGTACAGATTGTGGCGTAATACATATCAGCTATAATAGCTGCCGCAACAGGCATTGCCCTAAATGTCAGGGACATAAAAGGGAAGAGTGGATACAGAAAAGAGAACAGGATTTATTACCCTGTACTTATTATCATGTAGTGTTCACTTTACCCGCACAGTTGAATGCATTAGCAATGCATCAACCTGCGATGGTGTATGATACATTGTTCAGGTGTGTATGGCTTACACTTAGTCAGTTTGGTACAACTGCCGGATTACAATTGGGCATGATAGCTGTGCTGCACACCTGGGGACAGAACCTCTCTTTGCACCCGCACCTGCATTGCATTGTACCTGGCGGTGGTTTAGACTCAAAAGGCAGATGGCAAAAACAAGTTAGAAGCAATAAGTACTTGTTTGCTGTAAAAGCTTTAAGCAAAGTGTTTCGGGCAAAGTATGTGCAACAGTTAAGAGCAAAAGGTATAAATGACAAACAACTTCTTGAGAGTTTATTTCAAAAAGATTGGGTAGTGTATGCCAAACGTCCTTTTGGCGGACCCGTTCAGGTAATAAAATATTTAGGCCGTTATACACACAAAGTAGCCATCAGCAACCACCGCATACAAAATGTAACAGGCAACGATGTAAGCTTTACCTACAGGGATTATAAAGACAATGGCACTGTAAAGCTGATGACATTATCCAATGAAGAATTTGCCCGTCGCTTTGCACAGCACATATTGCCGTACCGATTTGTGCGCATACGGCATTACGGCATACTAAGCAGCTCATGGAAACGTGGCAAACTACAACAATTGCAAAGTAGCTTAAAAGGTAAACCCAAAACAGCACAGGTAAAAACATTACTCAGAAAATGCCTTTGTTGTAAAACCGGCACATTAATAACAATTGAAGTGTTTGGTAAACGTGGACCTCCCCTGCAGTATTTATTGAAGACCCCATCCCTTCCTGTGAACTGAGCTTTACGGGTAAGGCATTTTTTGCCCATAACTCTTATAAAAACAACCCTGAAAATTTTGCAATCAGCCTTAAATAAAAAACCAAACCTCACAGTTTGCTGAATGCCTTAAAATCTTACAACGGAAACTCCATAATGCAACACCGGCAACCGTAGGTTTCGTTCAACATCGCTTTCATTGTTCGTTCTGCAAACGCAACGAAAGCTTAGTTATTGTGTGTAGCCCTTCTTTTTGAACTGTCACAAGTTTAATGTTGCATTTTGTAGTGCTGCTACAGAAGCGTCGCACAAGGCAGGGGGATAGGGCAGGTTGGCTTTGTGCAGTTGCTTCTGTGTGCCTGCCCTATGTACCTGACTTGTAGCACGGCTGATTTATAAGTTATCACTCCTTCAAAAATTTCTTTGTAACTACTTCGTCATTCATTTCAATCTTTAATAAATAATTACCTGCTTTAAGTGAAGCTATGTTTAAGTTGTATGACGTGTTGTTTGCAGCCACCTTTAGTTTTTCATTACCTGTAAAATCAACAACTGTAATTTTTGTTTTGTTTGTTGGTAAGCCTTGTATTACTAAAGTATTTGTTGCAGGATTGGGTGAAATTTTTACATCACTGTTTGTTACTGCAATAATGTTTGAATAGTTAATTACACCATTTGTGCTTGTAGTTTGCAGGCGATAATAATTATCGCTATTTAGGGGTGTTGCATCTTCATAAGTATAGCTTGATTGAGTACCTGCATTTATTCTTGCTATTGAATTGAAATGAATGCCATCGTAACTGCGTTGTATTGTATAGCTGCTTATACTACTATTAGCATCCCATATAAAACCGTTATGATGCTGCAACCATTTCTTTATTTTGGTAATAATGATTTGTTTGATATTTTTTCCATCATTATTGTAGCGTGCAAGTGCGTAGTTGATTTGGTTTTGAGTGTCTGAAGTATAAGATGTTCCTGCAAACATTATTTTATTATTTTGAAAAGCAATATGAGCACCTGTTTCATATAATCCAAAATCAGTAATAACTTTTCCATTAACTCCAAAGCTGCTATCTAAAGCACCATTACTTAAAAGCCGAATCAATGTAAAATCAGTTGATGTTCCTTCTGCACTTCCACCAACGCCGCCACCAATTAAAACCTTGTTGTCTGGTGTAAGAAGCAAAGAATTTGCTTGTGAATTAATTCCATCAAAAGTAACCGTAATCTTTCCTTCTGAACCAAAAGATTTATCTAAACTTCCATCTGTATTATAGCGAACAACAGCAATGTTTTCATTTTCAAATGTAAAATCAGTACCAGTTACTCCAACACCAATAATTTTACTATCTGATTGTATTGCGATTCCTTCAAGATAATCTCCATATTTTCCAAAATCTGTGGTAGTTACTCCATTGTTTCCAAAACTTTTATCTAAAACTCCTTGAGAGGAATATTTTGCTAATAAAAACTTACTATAGGTTGTACCACCTTTGTCGCCGCTTACTATAATATTACCAAGCATATCTAATTTTACATCTGTTGGAACTGTACTTGAACCAAAATCAGTTATTACTTTTCCTTCTTCCCCAAAACTTTCATCAATACTGCCATCTGCATTAAAGCGAATTAATATAAAACCAGGATAATACCAGCCTGCTAAAAGTATTTGCCCATTAGGTTGTAATGCTATACTTGGAATACTTTCACCTATGCCAAATGTTGAATCAATTATACCATTTGTTCCGAAACTCTCATCTAAACTGCCGTTAGGTAAAAGCCGCATTAATACAATAGTTGGTATGCCATTTTTATAACAATCACTTGCTATCAATATTTTTTGGTCTGGCTGTAAAAACATTGAAGTTGTTTGAGGATTCGTTTCCGGTATATTTGGATAAATAATTCCGTTATTGCCAAAAGAAGAATCAATTATACCATCCGGCAAATATCTTACTACTTGTATTTTATAATCATTTATACCAGAGCAAACAATTTTATCATCTGTCTGAACTTTCATTGAATAGCAATTGCCAAAATATTTGCTTACAACTTTTCCGCTATCACCAAAACTGTAATCAAGGCTTCCGGGTTGTGCGTTTATTGCTGCGCTCATTAGCAGGCAGCAACATAGAGTTAGAATTAGTTTCATAACTTTTATTTTGTGAATTTTTGTTTTGTATAAAGCCTTCTCCCCAAACACCGCCATCATCTCCGTCGTCAATACCAAAACTGTTTGGGCAAACATCATTGTTTTTACAATTGTTGTTGCTATCTTTTGTGCGGCAAGTAACCTGGTAGTTTTCGCAGTCAGTAAATTTTGTATCAGTAAGGTTAGCACTATCGAGTATAATATGCTGAAAATAATTTATTGAGCGTTCAGCAAAATATTTTTCCATTAAAAGCTCATTGGTATAAGCAGTGCCATAGTTTGCAAGAAAGGGACAGGTATCACAAGCAGTTTCAAAACCATGCAAGGCATCGCAATCATAATAAAGATTTACCGGTATGCTTGCACTTTTTAAAAGATTGTAAATTTTGAGAGAGCCATAACCAACTAAATCAGGCTTTGTTTTTTTTGGAAACAATTCATAAGAGCTTGCGAAGGGAAGGCAGTAAGTAGTTTTTTTCATGTCTATATGCAGAGATGAAAAATTTCTTGCCGTATCAAAATAATAGTTTTGTGTTAATGGGTAAAAGGTAGAATCTTTTGCACCACAAAAAGCAATCATGGGCACTAAAGGTTTTCTATCACCGCTAAAAAATGCAGCCAAGTTGCTTAAAACACTTGGAGGCAATTGCCATTCTCCCCACATGTTTATACAGCCCTTGATATATTTTATGTAATTGATTGTGCTGTCGCCATAATAATAAGGATAATTAATGCTGCCAAACACCGGCTTTGCTCCCGGACAAATAGAATCCATCATGTATTGTTTCTGGTAATACACAGCACTTAGCATAACCAAACTGCCTGCACTAGCGCCGCCAACAAATATGGCGCTCGTATCAATGCGGTACTTCATTTGAGGAAAACTGTTGTGGTTTAATTCTCTTTTAATAATAGAATTATAACCACCTCTTGTGTCCTGACTGCCTTTATAAATAGCGGCAACAGTATAAACTGAATAGTACCGAACAGGATTATTAGTTCTTGTTGCTGCAACAATTGTAGTATCTTGTTGATTGCCTCTTCTATATTCTAAAGAAATTGCTATCCAACCACGTTTTGCATACTCCATGCAAAGCGTTTTTATATCTGTTGTATTATTTATGCCGCTGCAATCAGAGTATGAGCCGCCGTGTTCAATTATAACACATGGCAATGGCATTAATGTATAATTATGTTGTTTTGGATAATAAGCGTAGTATTTTAATGCAATATTTTGAGTTTGTATGCAACGGTTTAGTCCATCACCACAACCTTGCTGCTGCCTGTATTCTGCGTCATAATAATTGCTACTGTCGCCATTGCCATAATAAACTGTATCAATACCAATATCAGTAAAAAGAATATTAGTCGATTTGTAATTACAGCTATGTATAGTGCTATCAAGTGGACCTACACTTTGTGCAAAAGAAAATATCGAAAGAGTTAGTAATAGTATTGAAAATAGCAGTTTCATGATAATAAATTAAAGCTAATTATAAAATTTTACACGTAAGATTAATTTTTGTCGCCATTATCGTTTTAGGCGAAATTTTCATAGCGTAAACTTCTTGTGCGATGGCATTGCAGGTCTTTTGCAGGTTGGCTTTGTGCTTCGGCTTTGTGCGCCTGCAAAAGTGCTGCAATGTGCGTGGGCTTGTGAAGCTTTTAGAATTTTTTGCTGCCGCTTTATGAATTGCTAGCTGTCAAAATAGGGTTACACACAACACTCAGAAAAGTATCCGAAAAGCCCCCTTAAAAAGCCCCGCATTAAAAATGAGTTTGCGGGGCTTTGCGGTATACTTTTGCGTTGACCGATGTCGCCCCTTCCATACCTCAGGGCAGGCTACAACCTGCTATTGGGTACAAAGTATCAGCCAGTTCTTTTCTTTGCGATGATTTTAAAATTAAATTTCAGCCTTCAAAACATTTTTTGCTGCCTTCCGGATGTTTTGATGGTTTAAAAGTAATGATTCTATTTTCCGCTTGATAATTTTTACAGCATTTTTTTATTTTCAATAAATAGTTTTCCTGTTACGTCTTTAAAACGTTGCCATTTTGTGATAAAAAAAATCAGCACTCAGTAAGTTTTATCCATCATCAGCCGGTCGGTGGGCAAGTTCTGTTTGCTTCCACGCCTGCCTGCCGGACAGGCAGGGATAAAATACTTTTACCAGCTTTAATGTTTTGTTTTTGCAACAAGGACATTCTTCTATATCAATACCAAATTGCTCCAGCATGCGTACCTGCAAAGGGATTTTTATTAATCCTTTGTGCAAAGGCAACTTCATTTTTCTGAGCACTTCATTAATGCGCTGATGGCGGTTCCGGTTGGCCAGGTAGCCATAGGATCTTATTTTACAAAATCTCTCCGGTAAAATATGTTGCTCAAAACGACGGATAAATTCAGCGGCAGAAAGAGTCATCTGCTTTCGTTTGCCATCATCTGCATAGTCTTTGTAATCAAAAGTTACTGTGCCTTGTTCATCGTTAATGCTGCTTATTCTGTGATTGCTGATAGC
>JAFDXI010000043.1 GCA_018268035.1 Bacteroidota bacterium
GTCAGAAATCTTTTAGTTTCTGATAGGAGACTTTTATTCCAAAAAGTATATTTAATAATGCAGTAAAATCAATACTTTCATGGACATTATCCTGTGTTTTTAAAAAAAGTCCGGATGGTAGTGATATTGTTTATTGTATTTTCACAAACCTGGATGATGAAACACCTTTGTCTGTGATGATTTGCAATTCATATACTCCCTGTTCCAGTTTTGAAATATCAATTGAAAATGATGCAGAGATTTGATTGCTGTTTAATTCTCTTGCATACACCTGGCGGCCCTTCATGTCAGATATCATCAAAGACAGTTTTTGTGTTGAAATATTTTTATTCATTCTGATATTCAACTGGTCTTTTGCAGGGTTTGGATAAACCGTATAATTTGTTCCATCCGGTGCAATGGCAGCAACTGCTGCGTCATCATTGTTATCCTGCACAAGGTTTAATGTGTCAAAAGTTTTATTCACTTTGTAAAGATCTTTTAAGCCCTTTGAATTATCTCCATCATCTGCGCTGATTAATAAATGGTTGTTGAGTATTGTCAATATTCTTGGGTTAGAACTTTTGCTGCCAGGATTAATATCATATACTTCTTTGGTACCAGCGCCTGTTCCGTCTGAAAGCCACAGTTCATTTCCTGTGCTATTATCGTTGGCAGTAAAATACAAACCCTGTTGTGAATACACCCAAGTAAAGTTGCTCAGGCTTAATGAAGATCCACTGTTTTTATAAATGTCTTTGACTAGTTTTGTTCCACCAGGTGTACCATTGGTTATCCAGGGCTCATATCCATGCACGCCATCATCAGCAGCAATAAAAAAATTGCCATTAAAGTTTTTCAAATTTGCAGAATCAGGTGAGTTGGTTATAAAATCAGTTATGATGAATGGGATATGTCCAGCATCGAGATTAAGTGAGGTACCGATATTTTTTGTAACCTTAGTGCCACCACTTGTGCCATTGCTTTGCCATAATAAACTCCCATTATTAGAGTAAGTAGTAAAATAGAATTTGTTATTGATGGTTGGTGTTAATGTCAAACTGAAATAGCTAAGGCTACTGTCGCCTAAGTCTTTGATGAGTGATGCAGAAGTACCATTTGTTGAATACAATTGATTAATGGTTTTGAAATTTGGAATTGCTAAAATATATCCTTCTACAGCGAAAATCAGTTTATCCTCGTATTTGGACAGACCCAATGCAGACACACTTGAATTGCTACTGGTAGGAAGAAGTGTTTTAATCACTGAAGTGCCTCCAGGTGTTCCATTACTCTTCCAAACCCTTAACCCCGTCGGGTTTCCGTCTTTGCCGGTAAATATCAGGCGATCATTTAAAGCATTATAAGAATTGATATCAAAAGAGCCTTCGCCGGGGTTTAAATCTTTTACCAATATGGTGCCGCCACCTGTACCATCGGTTCTCCACAGTTCACGGCCATGTGTAGAATCATTCGCCAGGAAGAATAAATAACCGTTGGCAGGATAAAAGAAATAAGAAGCAGTTGAATCAAAGCTGCTGCCTTTCCCTTTCCAAATGTCTTTCACCATCACAGTGCCTGCATCAGTGCCATTTGATTTCCACAACTCATAACCGTTTTTGTTTGTATAGGCAAAAAAGAAAAGTGTGTTGTTGAATACAAAGAAATTTATCGGGTATGAACCTTGTGGTCCAGGGTTTATGTCTTTAAATAATTTGGTGCCGGATGTTGTGCCGTCAGAAACCCATAGCTCTGCACCTTTGGCTGCATTATAGACTCCTGCATAAATTTTATTTTTATAAACAACAGCCTGTTCCGTAGTAATAGCATTACTTAAAAGCTTTGTTGTGCCACCTTTGGTACCGTCAGTTACCCAAACAGAATCTTTATCTGTTGCCAGCAGGGATTTATTGCCAAGCGTAATGGCCATTGTAAAATTCTTGTTGTTGGCAAGTTTTGAGACTTGCGCATACAGCCTTCCTGAAATTAATAAAATAGAAAGGCAACATGTTAGCTGTATAATTTTTTTCATAACAGAGGGATTAAATTTTAATAACAAAAATTAATAAAAAAAATGAATTTTAATCATGCGCTGAAAAAATCAGATATAAAAATGAAATGTATTTAGCGAAGCATGCTTTTTATGAGGTGTTAGTAGGTTATTTTATAATTACCGTACCCAGTTGGATGGTAATTTCCCTTTCAAAATCTTTTAAATGTTTATGCACTTCTATTAATTCTTTGGTCTCATCCCAGCTTTTTGAATTTTCAATATCCTGCTGGTTTTGTTCAAACATTTTTTTGATTTTGTGCAGTTTGAAATAGCTCAGGCTCAACATAACATCGGTGATGCTGATATCATTTTTGGTGTCCGGATCATAGTTGCCATTATCAATATTGATGTTTTTTTCAATGCCCAGTTTTTCATCCCAGCGGTGGCTTAATTCAAAGGGGAATAATGTAACATTTACAACCAGTGATCTTATTTTTTCATTTTCATGATACAGTAAAGTTTTTGCTGTAGGTTTCATTCCCTGGAAATACTGTTGTTTATATTCATTGAAGAGGTTAGCCATTTCAGGGTTATCAAATTCAAACTGTTCAAGATCTTCAAATATATGGCCTGCAATAGTTGTGTTCTCATCCCATGTATTCAAACCATATTCAAGAAGTACCCGCAAAACGTTTTTCTCCTGCAGGTCATCGGGTTGAAACAACAAGGATTCCTTTTTATCTTCGGCAATGCGGGTAGGTTGTTCATGCTTTTCAGTCCTTGATTTTTCTTCTTTGGCAACCCGTTCATTAATGTATTTATTGACAAGATTGATTAAACCATTTTCATCAATTTTTAAAGCTGCAGCACACTCGTGGATATATGACTGTCGTTTTGAAAAATCTTCAGCTTTATTAATTCTGCTCAGACTTTCTGCAACCTGGTTGACAGCTTCATTCTTTTTGGTAATATCATTTCCTGCTTCATTCAACAACACATCCAACTGGAAAAGAATAAAATCTTTTTTATTAGTTTCAACGAACCTTTTAAATTCTGTTGTGCCAACTTTTTTTACATAACTATCAGGGTCTTCATTGTCTGGAATTAAAACCAGTTTTACATTCAACCCTTCTTCCAAAGCCATATCGAGACCACGCATGGCTGCTTTTATGCCGGCACTGTCGCCATCATAAATAATCGTGAGGTTGGTGGTATATTTTTTTATGATGCGAAGCTGATCGGTGGTAAGAGAAGTTCCGCCACTGGCCACTACGTTTTCAATGTCTGCCTGGTGCAGGCTGATTACATCAGTGTAACCTTCCACTAATAAACACTCATTGTTTTTGTCAATAGCATGGCGGGCAAAATAGGAGCCATATAAAACCTTGCTTTTTACATAAATTTCGTTTTCTGGTGTGTTGATATATTTTGGCGTTTTATCTGCTTTACCAATTACCCTCGCTCCAAAGCCAATGATCTTTCCAGTTGTATTGTGAATCGGAAAAATGATACGGCCACGATAATTATCAAAGAGTTCAGCATTACTTTCCTGTTGCACTGCATTCCTTTCAGTTACAAGGCCACTCTTAAGTAAAATTTCTTTGCTGAATTGATGTTGCAATGCAGCATTTGTGAATGTATTTTTTGATTGTGGGTTATACCCCAACTGAAATTTCCGGATAATGTTTTCATCATAACCTCTTTCTTCAAGATAGGTGAGCGCATGGGTAAGCCCTTCTTCTGTTTCCAATAATTGCCCTGTAAAAAATTTTTGAGCAAAATTGTTCAATACATGAAGGCTTTCTGCTGCCTGTTGAATTGTTTTTACTTCATCACTGACCTCTGTCTCCTGTACTTCAATGTTGTATCGTTGTGCCAGCCATTTTAATGCTTCTACATAAGAATACTTCTCATGCTCCATCAAAAATGAGATGGTGTTGCCACTCTTGCCGCAGCCGAAACATTTATAAATTTCTTTTGATGGCGATACAGTAAATGACGGTGTTTTCTCATTATGAAATGGACAAAGGCCAAGGTAGTTGGCTCCTCTTTTTTTCAACTTTACAAATTCACCAACCACATCAATAATATCAATGCGGTTGGTAATTTGTTCTATTGTTTGAGGAGTAATCACTGTTGAAAATTATTATGCGACAAATGTAATATGCTTCAAATAAAAAAATAGAATTGTATAGCGCTCTAACACTATAAAAATGAAAAAAATTTCTTTACTGCTTTATATTATTTTAATGGGTTATAATATTAACCTGTCAGGATAGATGGTTTTAGAAATCTTACATTCAATTTGCAAAGGATGGCGGCTATGATTATTTGCTGCACATGAATATGATAGATAATACTGATGAAACATAAATGAATGTAAATAACGATGAACACTTACCCGGTGCAAAAGAAAAGGTACAAGCATGAGTTTTTGTTCATGTGCAACACGCAGATGTTTTTATAAATGATAAGTTTTTATCAATTTCAACAATACACCATTTGTCCAGCCAAAGCCATCCTGGGAGGGATATTCGCCTCCACCTGCTGTAATGTCTGTTTCAATCACATTATATTTTTCCATCAGTTTGCCAGTGTCTTTATAAACTTTAATATTTAATGATGACCATCGTTTTGCAATTTCAATTGCTACATCTTTCCTGCCATAATTATCTAAACTTTTTATTGTAATCCATTGCAATGGTGCCCATCCGTTAGGCCAGTCCCATTGTTGTTTTGTATGTATTAAAGTAGTAACAACACCTCCTGCATGCAAAAAATATTTTTGTATCATTGATGCTGCCATGGTGATTTTTTCTTTTGCAGGAATATTAAAAAAGAATGGTGTAATACCTGCAATAGTTTTTTGATGGCTGCATTTATTTTTATCAATTTTGAAATCGTAATACCAGCCATCATTGGTATTATAAAAATACTTTTCGATGGCAGATTTTCTATTTTCAGATCTGATGGCAAATTCGTTTTGTAATGTAGCATCTCCTGAAATTGTTGCCGCCTTTGCGATGGATAATTCAAGATGATACAATAAACAATTCAAATCAACAGGAAGAATATTTGTTGTATCAATATTTGTAAAAGTTTTACCATCGGTAAACCAGCGTCCGCTGAAATCCCAACCACTCTCACAGGCTGAACGCAGATTTCTAAACAGTAAAGATGCATCACCCTTATATTCCTTTTGCAATTCATCATCTTCAATAAAGGATTCAAGCCTTGGTGTATATAACTGATCGTAATAACGGTTCAAAATCATCCCCTCATCAAGATAAACAACATGAAGTGTCGGATAGCTCTTATCCATCCAGTAATCATATTCTTTCATCATTGCTTCAAAGTAGCGATGGTAAATTTCATCTCCTTTTTTTGATGCAAGTAATTCCACCATACATGAAAAATAGGGTGGTTGAGACCGGCTTAAAAAATAACTTCTGTTACCATTGGGAATGAATCCAATACTATTGATGAGGAAAGCAAAATTTTCTATCATATTTTCTATCACTTCCCACAAACCACTTTCTGCAAGCCCAAGCATGGTGAAATAAGAATCCCAGTAATAAATTTCCCTGAACCTTCCACCTGGTACGATGTAAGGTTTGGGTAATGCAAGCAGTGAGCTGCCGTCAACCGGTTTATCTGCACTACGTTTTAATACCTGCCATAACTCCTCTATGTGGTCAACAACATTATTTTTTATTGTAGCATGATAGCCTGATGATGTTGATTCAGGGATCATAAAATTTTCTTTTACAAACTGTCTGATAGTATCAACGGATGGAGATAGTAATTTTTTATAATCAGCAACAATGTCTTCTGGTTTTCTATTTGGTGTGCTGTCAACAAATGTTTTATTATCCGGAAAAATTTTCTTTAACTGAACATCTTTAAAAAGATCACCGAATAATTCATCAGGCGTTTGCATTTATTGGAATTAATTTTTTTTGTTGAAAGTAATCAATAATCTACAGTTTATTTCAAGTGCATTTAGTGTTTTAATGTTGGTGATCTGATTAGAGAAAAAATCAAGCAATATTTCTGTAAATATTTTCAAATAAAAAAGGGAATGAGTTTCTCATTCCCTTTCAAAAAAAATAAAAAAGTTATTAACCTAAAGCCACCCTCACAAATTCAATTACTTTAAGGTCTTTGTCTTCTTTTTTCAGATAGTCTGCAACAGATTCGTTGCCTTCTCCTTTTACAAAAACCTGAGCTAATAAAGTTTGTTCTTTAAAGAAAGCATTCAATTTGCCCTGTGCAATTTTAGCGAGCATATCATCAGTTTTGCCAGCCATTCTTGGGTCTTGCTTCATTTGTTCGATCGCAATATTTCTTTCGCGTTCAATTGTTTCTGCTGGCACTGAATCTGCGTCCACCGCAACAGGGTTCATTGCAGCAATTTGCATTGCTACATTTTTTCCTGTTTCTGCAGCATCTTTATTTAATCCAACTAAAACACCCATGCGGTAAGCGCCATGAATGTATGATGCAACATAAGGCGCATCTATTCTTACAAATTTTGTGATACCAATTTTTTCACCAATAGTCGCTAATTTATCATTCACTAAATCTGCTACAGTTGATTGATCAATGGCAGATGCATTTAATTCTTCTAAAGTTTTTACATTATTTTTTATTGCTGCATCTGCAATGCTTTGAGCAAAGGCAACAAAGTCAGAATTTTTTGAAACGAAATCTGTTTCACAGCTAACACAAACGATGATACCACTTTTATTATCACTGGTTGTTTTTGCTATCACTACACCTTCTTTTGCTTCACGATCGCTGCGTTTGGCAGCCACTTTCTGTCCTTGTTTACGTAACCAGTCTATGGCTGCTTCAAAATCACCATTGGTTTCAGTTAAAGCTTTACGGCAGTCCATCATGCCGGCGCCTGTTGCCTGGCGCAATTTATTTATTTCTGTTGCTGATATTGCTACTGTACTCATTTTTCCTCCTTGCTCCAATGCCGGAGCGGATTAAAAACTGCCATAAAGCAGTTTCATGTTAAAAGATAATTGTCCTGTTTTAAAAAAGATAAGATTCAAAAACTTATCTGCCACCACCAGGTGCAGGTCTGCGGCTGGGTATGCGGCGTTTAGTTGGACCGCCTGATCCGCCTTTTTGTCTTTCACCCCTGCGATGTCCACCTTCAGATTCCGCTTCTGCCTGTAAACGGGCAGCTTTCTTTTCTGCTTCATTTTCTACATCTTCTGTTGCTATTTCTTCATCTTTTGCTGCCTGACGTTCTTCGAGGCCTTCTGCAATTGCAGATGTAATATAATTGGTGATTATAGCGATAGATTTTGTAGCATCATCATTTGCAGGAATAGGAAAATCAACTTTGTTAGGATCTGAATTTGTATCCACCATTCCAAAAGTAGTTATACCCAGGCGTTTTGCTTCTGCTAAAGCAATATGTTCATGACCGATATCAACAATGAATAAAGCTGCAGGCAGACGACCCAATTGAGCGATACCGCCTAAAACTTTTTCCATCTTTTCTTTATCACGTGTTAGAGTTAAACGCTCTTTTTTGGTAAGACTTTCAGCGCTGCCATCGTTTAGCATTTTTTCAATGCTCTGCATTTTCTTAACGCTTTTACGAACAGTGTTGAAATTTGTGAGCATGCCACCTAACCATCTCTCAGTTGCAAACGGCATATTAACACGGCGTGCACATTCACTAACGATTTCCTTTGCTTGTTTTTTTGTGGCAACAAACATAATTTTCTTACCACTTTTCGCAACCTGTTTCAATGCTGCAGCAGCGTCCTGTAAAGAGTCAACAGTTTTATTCAGGTCAATAATGTGGATGCCCTTTTTTTCAGCAAAAATGTAAGGCAACATTTTTGGATTCCACTTCTTACGCAAGTGGCCAAAGTGTACACCTGCTTCGAGTAATTGCTGCTGTAATGAAGTGTTTTGTTCCATTTTTATTTTAGCTTTTAGCTATTGGCTTTTAACCGATAGCAGTTTTGTTATAAATTATTTTTTAGTTTAATCAGCCAAAAGCCATAAGCTTATGGCTAACAGCTTAACGTTTAGAGAACTGATAGCTACGTCTTGCTTTTTTATGACCGAATTTCTTACGTTCAACACCACGTGGGTCACGCTTTAAATAACCGGCTGCTTTTAATGCTGGACGGTATTCAGGATTTATTTCCAGTAAAACGCGGGCTATGCCCAGTTTTGCTGCTTCTGCCTGACCTTTTACGCCTCCACCTGTGGCATTGATTACAATATCAAATTTGTCCAGTGATTCAATCGTCTTTAAAGGTGCTTCCACCTGGTTTTGCAAATATTCAAGTGCAAAATATTCTTTGTAGTTCTTATCGTTGATAGTGATATTACCAGTGCCTTTTGAAATAAAAACTCGGGTAACAGCTTCTTTACGACGGCCTACTGCATTTTTTTGTTTTTCCATTTTATATTGCTTTTAGCTTTCGGCTATTTAGAACTTAAATTCTTTTGGTTGTTGTGCGGTATGTGGATGTTCTGCGCCCTTGTACACGAATAATTTTTTAAACATCTTTCTGCCCAAACGGTTTTTAGGCAACATGCCTTTTACTGCACGTTCAATAACTGCTTCAGGCCTGCGTTTCAACAAATCTTTGGCAATTTCTTCTCTCAATCCACCAGGGTATCCGCTGAAGTTTTGATATACTTTATCTTCTAACTTATTGCCGGTGAATTTTACTTTTTCTGCATTTATTACAATAATGTAATCTCCACAATCTACATGAGGAGTGTAATAGGCTTTGTTCTTGCCTCGCAACGCTGCTGCGATTTTTGAACATATACGACCTACGGTTTGATTGGTGCCGTCAACAATGTACCAATTACGCTGTACGGTAGCCTCGTTCGCATGTTTTGTTGTAAAATGTAATTTACTCATTTATTTGATTTTTGTGAACCCGCCATCCCGGGTAAAAATTTTTGGAGCGCAAAGATGTGGGAAACTGTTGTAATCAACAAGAGTTTTTTATACTTGCATTTGCAAGTTGCTGATATTCAGTAAAAAAAATGCTATATTTTTTTTAATACTTTAGATTTCTTTTACAATTTCATCGGAAAATTTATGATTGCACTAAAAAGCAAAATACCTCTTTTGGCCCATGAACACCTGTTACCAAAGTTTTTTCAATATCAGCAGTGCGGCTGGGGCCGCTGGCAAAACTGATAAGTGAAGGCAAACCATTTGTATATTTCTTTTGAATAGAATCCAGACCATCTCTGATATCATACATCAATTGGTTGGTATATGCAACACAAATATGCACCGGCGCATAAACACTTGAAGTTCTGCCTTGTTGGGCACTGCTTAGCACGATGCTGCCAGTTCTTGCTATCAAATATTCGCAGGTAGTAATTGATGCATCACATTCTGCTAAACCTGAGTCCAGTTTATTTTCTAATCCACTTGCTTTCAATTCATTTTTCAGTATCGGTTCATTGATGAAGAGTTTATTCCATTTTCTTGTCGTTAACAATGTTTGCAATTGTTCAACCAATTCTTTTTTATCTGAACAAAATGAAAACCTTCCCTGTAATGATGTGAAATTTTCAGCAAACAAGATTTCGAGGTCATCAGCAATGGTAGAAAACCCCCATTCTTTTTCTTCATTAAAAGGTAAAGGCACTGGTTTTTCCAGTGCCTGTTTTATTTTTTTAAGAATATTTTTTCTGGCTGATGATGCTTTCATCTGCTTTCATTTATTAGCTGCTTAATTCATTTTGTGAAGTTGATTTTTTAGGTGATGGCTGAATGGTTGAAGCACTGCTGTCATAAGGTGGAACACCAGCGCTTATGCTACCAGCATGGCCTTCGCCTATTTCCAGATCATCTTTATTTTCTTCGTGTCTTTTATCTTCAAATGGTCTTTTACCAATCAATACTTCAACATCGCTTTGAAACAATACTTCTTTCACCAAAAGCTCTTTAGCAAGCGTTTCTACCTCATGTCTCTTTTCTATCAATAAAGCTTTAGTTCTTTCATACGCTGCCAGGATAAGTTTTCTTACTTCCTCATCAATCATTTCACCGGTTTTTTCACTGTAAGGTTTGGTGAATGAATTATCCTGTGAGGGGTCATAGAAACTGATATTACCAACTTTATTATTCATGCCATAAACAGTAATCATGGCATAAGCCGTTTTTGTGATTTGCTGTAAATCATTGGAAGCGCCGGTTGATATTTTCCCAAAGAAAATTTCTTCTGAAGCCCTTCCACCCAAGGTCATACACATCTGATCCATCAGTTGGTCAGTATTGTATAAATATTGCTCTTTAGGAGTGTATTGAGCATAACCTAAAGCTGCAGTACCGCGTGGTACGATAGTTACTTTTAATAAAGGATAAGCATGCTCCAAAAACCAGCCACAGATGGCATGACCTGCTTCATGATAAGCAATGATTTCTTTTTCTTCAGGTGAAATAATCTTGTTCTTTTTTTCCAAACCACCAATAACGCGGTCAATAGCATCCTGGAAATCACTCATGTCCACCATCTCTTTTCCTTTACGTGCTGCAATTAATGCTGCTTCATTACAAACATTTGCAATATCAGCACCGGCAAAACCGGGTGTCTGTTCTGCCAGTTTATAAATGTTTAGTGATTGGGAAACTTTTATAGGTTTCAGGTGAACACGAAAGATATCTTCGCGGCCTTTTACATCAGGGCGGTCAATAGAGATCTGCCTGTCGAACCGTCCGGGCCTTAATAATGCGCTATCCAAAACATCAGGCCTGTTTGTAGCTGCAAGGATGATGATACCACTCTCTCCACCAAAACCATCCATTTCAACCAATAACTGGTTCAATGTATTTTCTCTTTCATCATTACTAACAATAGCATTTCTGCCACGGGCACGGCCAATAGCATCTATTTCATCAATAAAAATTATACAGGGTGCTTTTTCCCTCGCTTGTTTGAAAAGGTCCCTGACACGGCTTGCACCCACACCAACAAATAGTTCAACAAAGTCAGAACCACTCATGCTAAAGAATGGTACCTGTGCTTCACCAGCCATTGCTTTAGCCAACAAAGTTTTACCAGTACCCGGAGGGCCAATCAGTAAGGCGCCTTTCGGAATTTTACCACCAAGTGCGGTATATTTTTTTGGATTTTTTAGGAAGTCAACTATTTCCATGACTTCCACCTTGGCTTCATCTAATCCGGCAACATCGGTAAAAGTGATATTTACTTTGGTGCCTTTGTCAAACAACTGCGCCCTTGATTTACCGATATTGAAAATACCGCCTGGGCCACCTCCACTGGAGCCACCACCCATTTTTCGCATGATTAAAACCCACAATGCTACAAACAATAATACAGTAATAAGGATATTGGCAAAAGGACCATACCACTCTCCTTCATCATATACATTTTCAGGAACCTCCTGTAAGTTATTGGTAGTATAAAACTGGTCAAGCCTTCTGTTGAAGCTCTCCCAGTCACTCACCCTGAATTCGAACAAAGGGCTTGTTGAAACATCTTTTTTCAGTGGTTGCTGAAATTTTGAATGGTAAAACTCTTTTGAAAGGCTATCCTGTTTGATATAAACCCTTACCAGTTTTTTATTGCTGACAATATCAATCTTGCTGACATCACCACCCTTGAGCATTATTTCCCTGAAATCCTGTTCAGTGGTATTTTGTACATCGGGTTGGTTTAAATTGAAAACATTGTATGCTATCAGTGCTATTGCTATCAATGCATATATCCAATAAATACTGAAGCGGGGACCGCCACGACGAGGTGATTTATCGCCGCCTTTATCAAACATTTCCGGCTTCATCTTGTTATTTTCCTGTGCCATATTTTATATAAAAACTTCGCAATATTATGCTATATATTACGGTTTTAGTTTATTATTTAATCTCATGTAGAGTTGCATCGCTCCACATTTCTTCCAGTTTATAAAATTTTCTTGTTGCGGGTTGCATAATGTGAACAACAATGTTTACATAGTCTATTAAAATCCATTGCAGTGCACTGTATCCTTCATGCCGGTATGGGTTTTCACCCAATTGCTTTTTTACGCTTTCTTCAACAAAATCAGCAATTGCCCTCACCTGTATTGTGCTACCCGCTTCACAAATGATAAAATAATCACTCACAGCCTCCGGAATCTTCCTCAAGTCAAGAGCAATAATATTTTCACCCTTCTTTTCCTGAATTGCCTTAATGATGGTTTTATATATCCTGGAATTTGTATTAAGCCTTGTTATTGAATTCTTTTTGCGGGAAGCTAAAACGGTAAGAGGTTCCAAATAAGCATCTATTTTAAGTGAATAATTTTTTTATTGGTATAAAGCGTTGTTGCATGTAACTAACTATCAAAAATGTAGTTTCGCCAAAATTACTAATTCCTTTGTCATCCATTCCAATAAATAATACAATCGGCAAAAGCTTTATAGAATTATTAAGTGTTGACAGTACCAACAACTATGCCATGCGGCAGGTGCAACAAGGGGCTGCCAAAGGGGGAGAAGCTTATTTTGCCTACGAACAAACTGCAGGTAAAGGGCAATTCAATAAAACATGGCTGACTGCAAAAGGCGAAAACATTATTCTCTCTGTGGTAATAGATACAAGCGCTCTCTCTCTGGAAAAAATGTTTTATTTAAATATGGCTACGGCTTTGAGTGCACAACAATTATTTAACAACTATACAACTGAAAAAGCCAAAATAAAATGGCCCAATGATATTTATTGGAATGACAGAAAGGCGGCTGGTATTTTGATTGAGAACATTATTCGCGGCAAAAGCTGGCAATTTGCCATAATAGGTCTTGGAATGAATATTAATCAAAATGTTTTTGATGCAGGACTTTCCAACCCTGTCTCATTGAAACAAGTTACAGGGAAAACATTTGACGTTGTTGCATTGGCTAAAACATTTTGCGAAATACTTGATGAAAAACTTGGTTGCCTGATGCTTTATGATGGCGATTCTGTAATTGAAAGAAATTATAACAGTGAATTGTACAGGTTGAATCAGGAATCATTTTTCAAAACCAATGAAAAAATTTTTCAAGGGATTGTTCGAAGGGTTGATGGAGTCGGGCAACTGATAATTGAAGTGGACGGTATTGAAAAAAAATTCACTACTGGTAGTGTTGAATGGATGATTGGATATTGAATGATGGTTAGGTAAAGTAAAACAGTTCTTTTTAAATTAACTTAATTACTATAAACTCAAACAACGAAGTTTGTATCTTCAATTTAATATGATTTACGCATTTAAAGATTTTATTCCGGTAATTGATGAATCTTCTTTTATTCATCCACAGGCATCAGTAACCGGAAATGTTATCATTGGCAAAAATGTTTATGTTGGCCCTGGTGCTGCCATTCGTGGCGACTGGGGAAGGATCATCATTGAAGATGGATGTAATGTGCAGGAAAATTGTGTGATACACATGTTTCCTGGTGTAACAGTATGGTTGAAACAAGGTACACATATTGGACATGGTGCTGTTATTCATGGTGCCACTATTGGAAGAAATTGCCTCATAGGAATGAACAGTGTAATCATGGATAATGTGGAGTTGGGTGATGAATGTATTGTAGGAGCACTCAGTTTTATAAAAGCAGATGAAAAAATTGAAAGAAGAAGTTTACTTGCCGGGAACCCTGCAAAAATAATTAAACAGGTAAGTGATGAAATGATTGAATGGAAATCACAAGGCACAGCATTATACCAACAGCTACCTGCGGAAATGAAAGCAGATTGGAAACCATGCGAACCTGCCAATGAAATGCCCGAATTCCAACCTTCACAGGAATTTTTGTATAAGACATGGAATGAAATAAAACGCAGTAAAATTCAATAACAAAATTTAGAATCTATCACAAATCCAAAGGTGATTTTATTATAAAAAACGAAATGGTATTGAATGAAACAACATTTTCTAAAATTATTCTTTTTTATGGCGATGGTAAATACTGGTTGTAGTGCACAAAAAAACCTGATTGAACAAAATATCAATTCAACAGGCAGCCAACAAACGATAGACGATGCGGAGTTGAAGAAGCTACAAACTGAAAATGATTTGGTGATTGCTTTTGCAGTAGAAAATTTTGCCTGGGTAAAATCAATTGATTATTTCATCATTGCAAAAAATAATAATGGATGGAAGGGATACAAATATCACTGCAACCTGATGCAGGGGAATGCAGCTTCGCCTACATCAATACATTCACAGGATGTGAATAGTACAGATTGCGATGCAGTGGTTAAATATATTTCAGATAATGAAGGATGGAATATTAAAGGTGATTCAGGAAATGGCTTTTGCAGTGATGGGAATAAAAACTGTAACATCAATGATGCACCTGGATCAAGGTTGTGGATGATAACAAAAGCAGCATACATTAATCCTTCCTATTATGCACCACAGTTTTTTGAAAAATGCTGTCCTGAGAAACAACGCGGTATTTTTCTTTCAATCACTCAAAAAATAGCAGGCATATTTGGTGAAAAAGAAAATGAATAATTCCTGCTGTTAGCATTTCTAATAACAGAATTTCGTTTATACGTTTGCATGTCATGTACAACATCCGGCAGATTGCAGTTTTATTAAATGCTACTTCATCTATTTCAAATGGTGATGCTGTTGTTGAGCAACTGCTTACTGACAGCAGGAAACTTGTTTTCCCTTCGACCACTATTTTCTTTGCAATAGTTACCGCACGAAGAGATGCACATCAATTCATTAATGATTTATATGACAGAGGCCTGCACAATTTTGTAGTACATCAAAATTTTGATACTAAAAATTTTGCAAATGCCAATTTTATTTTTGTTGATGACACGCTTTTAGCATTACAAACTTTAGTTGCCATTCACCGCCGGCAGTTTCAGTATCCTGTTATCGCAATCACCGGCAGTAATGGGAAAACAATTGTAAAGGAATGGTTGAACCAATTACTGTCTCCTGAATTTAAAATTGTGCGTAGCCCGAGGAGTTACAATTCACAAATAGGTGTGCCATTAAGTGTGTGGCAAATGAGTGATGAGTTTAACTTAGCTGTTTTTGAAGCTGGCATTTCAAAGCCGGGAGAGATGCAGCAACTGGCTGATATCATTCAACCCAATATAGGGATACTTACTAATATTGGTAATGCACACGAAGAAAACTTTACATCTGTTGCTCAAAAAACAGAGGAGAAATGTAAGCTGTTCAAGCACTGTGAAGCTGTGATTGTGAATGGCGATAATGTTGCAGTGATGCAGATAATATGCGCTGCAACAAAAGCAAAATTGTTGACCTGGGGAGAAAACGAAAACAATGAATTTATCATTTCGAAACATCGTCAGGGAAATGAAGTGCTGATGGAAATTTCATATCAACTGCAAAAACAAAAAATACTAATCCCGTTTACTGATGAAGCCTCAGTTCAAAATGCAATCGCCTGTATTGTTTGTTTAATATTTTTTAAAACTGATTTTGAGAAAATCAGGGAAAGAATACAAACATTGCATCCTGTTGATATGCGTTTGCAATTAGTGCCTGCCATCAACAATTGTGCTTTGATCAATGACAGTTATAGTTTTGATACTGCTTCATTTTCTGTTGCACTTGATTTTATGCAGCAGCAAAATCAGTATTTCAATAAAACAGTCATTCTTTCTGACGTGTCCGGTGATGATAATGCAGGGAGGTATGAAGCATTAATTTTTATGCTGAAAGCCTGTAATGTAAAACGGGCAATCGTTATTGGTGTGCAATGGAAAAAATACTTACCGCTTTTACAGGCATCAGTCATTGAAGTGGACAGTTATGCATCCACACAGGATTTTCTTGAAAAATTATTGACCAATCATTTTCGCAATGAAATCATATTATTGAAAGGGGCAAGAAAATTTGGCTTTGAGAATATTGCTGCTGCTTTGCAACAAAAGGTACACAGGACTGTGATGGAGATTAACCTTACGTCCATCATTCATAACCTGAATGAATACAGGCGGATTTTAAAACCGGGTGTAAAAATAATGGCGATGGTAAAAGCATCAGGTTATGGAAGTGGTAGTGCTGAAATTGCCAATGTGTTGCAATACCATAAAGCAGATTATCTGGCTGTAGCTTATGCTGATGAAGGCGTTGAACTACGAAAAGCAAATATCCGTTTGCCGGTGATGGTGATGAATATTGATGAAAACGCTTTTGAACAGGTGGTACAATTTAATCTCGAACCGGAAATTTATTCTTTTCATATTTTAAAAAGCTTTGATGAGTTTTTAAACAAGCAAGGTTTGCATTATTATCCAATACATCTGAAGATAGATACAGGAATGCACAGGCTGGGATTTGATTTATCTGAAATAGATAGCCTGGCCGTTTTTTTAAAACATAATAACAGGATGGTAGTGAAATCCGTTTTCAGTCATTTGACGGCGAGTGAAGATCCTGCTGAAGATGCATTTACAATGTTGCAGGCGAAAAGGTTGAATGAAGCTTGTAATAAAATAGAACCTGCTCTGGGATATCATTTTATAAAACATATTTCTAATTCTGCCGCTGCCCTCCGTAAAACTGAACTGCAATTTGATATGATCAGGTTGGGTATTGGCTTATATGGCATTGACCCAACGGGATTGCACACACTTGAATTGATACCTGCAGTAACATTAAAAACAACCGTAGCACAAATAAGAAAATTAAAACCTGGTGAAACTGTTGGTTATAACCGCAGAGGTAAAATAACTGCTGATTCCGTTATTGCTACACTGCGTATTGGTTACGCTGACGGATTTCGCAGGATGTTGAGTAATGGAGTTGGTAAAGTTTATATCAAAGGGAAATTTGCACCTGTTACCGGGACTGTTGCTATGGATATGACGATGGTGGATATTTCAAATATACCCGGAGTAGAAGTAGGGGATGAGGTTGAAATTTTTGGCGCCCACATTAGTATAGAAGAGGTCGCTAAAAATTGCGGTACTATTCCCTATGAAATCCTCACCGGTGTAAGTCAAAGGGTGAAAAGAGTGTATATTGAAGAGTAAAATTGAACTGCGGAAAACAGTATGTTATATAACGTTCAGCGGAATGACGCATGAGATGCCTGGCTGAGTTTCTCAGGCTACTGATAATAAAACATTTTTTTGATGATTAGATCCCGGAAAACATTTGTTTATTTCGCTAATAATACTTTTCACACTTCCCTGATCCGGCTTTGAAAATGCAAACCATTTTTTGGCTAAATCTTTCAATGTGGCGCCTAAATGAAAAATTACTTTTTTGCCAATAATCAAAAAACAATCATGTCTTTTTGAAAAAAATTTTTTCAAAATTTTCATTTTGTGTATTGACTTTTTGAACATCTGATACCATTTGTTGACTGATATTTTTGGTAAGCAATAACACCTTTTCAGGTTTTTTCTTTTTGACTAAATGAATCAATGTGGTTTCATCCATATAATTGTCAATAAGTATAATTTCAGTTTTCGCAGAGCGGATACTTTTAGATGCTAACTCATAAGTATCAAATACCTGCCCATCAAAGAACACTCCCTGAGTAGTGATGATGTTGCCATCTAAAGCTTTAAATATTTTTTCAAGCTTTTGGTTGGTTTCTAAAAATTTACTTTCAATTTTTTCCAAACTTTGTTGAATGAGTGCGTTTTCAAAAAGGATATGTCTCATTTTGACAAATGCATTAATAATTTGAACGCTGGCTTGTACTTGCTGTATCACTATTTAAAACAGCAGCTAACATAGTAACATCTTATTCAGTAAATACAAATGGAATCATTCTTCTTATTGTGGTCGCAGTTTGCGACTGCAAAACTGCCCATTCAGTAGCTGACAGTTTAAACATAAAAGAAACTGGAAACCTTTTGTGGTTTCGTTTTACCTGCTCATTCACTCTTTTGTTTTTTTATTTCATACTACTCTGCCAGATGAAAATCAAGCATTACCTGAATTCCCCGAACTTTAAAAATTCGATTTTCTATTTGTTTTTGTGAAAGCGATCATTCATTTTTCATTTTCAATTATCATTTCTAATTTGTCTTGAATCAATTTATTTAATTCATATTTCATTTTTGTTCCTGTCAGAAAGGAAACCTGCCTTTGATATAGTATTATTTCTTTTCTGGTTAGGTTGATCTTTCTCCAATATTGTAAAATATTTTTGTGTAACTGATTTATAAATTAGCCTACGCTAAAGCATTCAGGTACATTTGGTTTCGGTTAAAATCAAATATACTTATTTAAATGCGATTGATTTTCTGTCATACATATTCTTAATTCAGCAAAGTAATTTATCTTTTTACGCTACATATAGTAAATGCTTTCATTAAGAATTGGTTTGATTTAATAAATACTTTCAGCAATTTGTTTTCCAGCATAGAAAGTTGCTTCTAAATGTTGTGTGCAAGTTCAAAACTTTGATCAATTTGCATTGACATTTTTATTATTTCCGGCTAAATAACATGAGATAATTCTCTTATCATGGCGACGTTGTGTCAGTTTAATTATACATCAATAATCACCAAACGTAGCGGTTTAAGAAATGCATTATGGTTTTAATTTTCGTTTGATCAGCACTGTTTTCTTTCTCTGAGACAGGCTCGAAAACCCGGTTTTTAACTTAACCAATTCCTCACATCTTTAAATCCTATATTTGCGGCGCTCAATTTTTCCAAATAAAGATTTCAATGAAAGGTAGAAACGTCGCACTGTTAATCATCCTGATACTAATTGCCGACCAGGCCCTCAAGTTTTATATCAAATTAAATTACACGCTTGGCGAGGAACATAATATTTTCGGTTCCTGGTTCCGCCTGCATTTTGTGGAAAATGAAGGCATGGCATGGGGCTTAAAATTCGGCGGCGGTTTTGGTAAGATAGTCCTTACTCTGTTCAGGTTAGTTGCAGTCATCCTTGGTACATTTTATTTAAGGATGATTATCAAAAAGAATTACCATAAAGGATTTATTATTTGTGCAGCTTTAATTTATGCAGGCGCTTTTGGCAACCTGATTGACAGTATGTTTTATGGTTTAATTTTTTCCGATAGCAACCCTTTTGCTATTGCAACTTTATTCCCGGCTGGTGGTGGTTATGCATCTTTCTTCCATGGCAAAGTTGTAGATATGCTCTATTTTCCATTGGTTCATACGCAATACCCATCATGGTTTCCAATCCCTTCGTGGAGAGGTGAAGACTTTGATTTTTTTGCCCCGGTGTTTAATCTGGCCGATTCATCAATTTCAGTTGGTGTGATTGCATTGTTGATCTGGCAGAAAAAATTTTTCCCCGCAAAACACAATACCAATCCATCCATAAATAACCCTTCAACAACTGAAGTTGAATCATCAGAAATGCAAGATGAAATGAGGCCAATGTGAGTAGCCGGAAATTATTCTTCAAAAAAAATGAAGACAGGATTTATATCTGATTAATTCTCTCAAATAAATATTACCTGTTTGATTATTCAGTAACAGTTGCGGTATATGATCCGTTTATAACATTGACATTCGGGTCATCATTTGCATCGCCTGCAGTTCCCAAAAAAGTTCCGGAAATAATATGGGTTATTGGATCATACGTATTAATAGTGAGTGTAATGATTGTAGCCGCTGTATCATTGGGCAAAGCCTGGTAAACAGGTGTGCCAATACCTGTGCTTAAATCGTAATGAACCAAAGCAAAGAAGCCCGAATTGGATGGGGGAAGGTCAGTAGTATTGTATGCTCCGGTTTGTATAGAACCTGTAGGTAAATAAAAATGAAGTTCAAGCACAGTATCATTAGAAGGCGTCTTGAGGCCTTGAAGTGTGAGCATCTTTCCACCGGTACCCCAGATTGCTGAGTCTGATTCAATAAATGCCGTATCAACACTACCAGAGAAAGTTCCATCATCTGTGGTAAACTGCCAATTACCTGATGTGACTGTAGAGTCATGGCCGCCTAAACCAGTGCCTGTGCTGTCTTGTACATTCACTGTGAAAGAACAATATGTACTATCGTAGCTGATATTAAAAGTAAAAGTACCAGGGATGATAGGTGTGCCTATCGGTTTTAAATGAACAATATTCAATCCTGTATTGCTGAAAAATCCAGAGTCATAATATTGATAGCCGTCTTGCAAATCACTCTCGATTTTATATGAACCGGTGGAGGAAACATTCACCTGAATTTCAACATAAGCTGTATCCTGACCCGGAGTAATGCCGCCATACACAGTGCCATAAATTGAATAAGGTAAACAACTGCCTGTACTGTCCCACAAACTTCCTTCAGCCTGAAGTGTCTCTGTATGTTCCTCACTCAGTTCTTTTGTGCAGGAGAAAAAAAAAGTAATACAGCATGCAAAAAATATATAAAAAACAATCTTGTTCATGGTAATGCACTTAGTCAGCTCTAATAACGTCAGGCTGCTGCATAAATTGTTTTAATGAGAGAAGCATCAGGCTTTTATTTCACCTACCATGTTTTTAGGAACCACCCATGCATCAAATTGTTCTGCAGTGATATGCTTAAAATCAAGCCCTTTCAATTCATATTCCAGCGCTGCCTGTTTTAATGTGATTCCCCGTTTGTGTGCATCCTGTGCAATGGCTGCTGCATTATAATACCCAATTTTTGTATTCAATGCAGTTACCAGCATCAAACTGTTATCAACGTGTTTTTTAATATTTTCTTCAATAGGTTTCATACCCACTGCACATTTATCGTTGAAGGAAATACAACCTTCACCAATCAGCCTGGCGCTATGTAAAAAATTAAAAATCATTACAGGTTTAAATACATTCAGCTCAAAATGACCGGTAGCGCCTCCAATATTTATAGCCACATCATTCCCTAACACCTGTGCTGCAATCATCGTTAATGCTTCACATTGAGTAGGGTTTACTTTTCCCGGCATGATGGATGATCCGGGCTCATTGTCAGGTATATAAATTTCGCCAATGCCGGCACGTGGCCCTGATGATAACATGCGAATATCATTCGCTATTTTCATCAGACTAACTGCTGCTGTTTTTAAAGCGCCATGTGCTTCCACGATGGCATCATGTGCAGCAAGGCTTTCAAATTTATTTTCTGCTGTGATGAAAGGCAACCCTGTTAGCGCTGCAATTTTTTTTGCAACCAGTTCTGCATATCCTTTTGGTGTGTTGATACCGGTGCCCACTGCTGTTCCGCCTAATGCCAGTTCACTCAGATGAGATAAAGAATTTTTTATCGCCTTCAAGGCATGGTCTAATTGTGATGCATACCCGCTGAATTCCTGCCCTACAGTCAATGGTGTTGCATCCATAAAATGGGTGCGGCCTATTTTCACCACATGCATAAATTCTTTGCTTTTTGCCTTTAAAGTATCTCTTAATTTTTCTATACCCGGAATAGTTGTTTCTGCCAACATTTTATATGCAGCAATATGCATAGCTGTCGGGAAAGTGTCATTGGATGATTGTGATTTGTTGACATCATCATTCGGATGCAAAAATTTTTCTTTATCGGTCAATGCACCGCCATTTAAAACATGCGCACGATAAGCCACCACTTCGTTCACATTCATGTTGCTTTGTGTGCCGCTGCCTGTTTGCCACACAACCAACGGGAACTGATCATCTAATTTACCTTGGAGAATTTCATCACATACAGCTCCTATCGCCTTGCATTTATTATCGGGCAAAACATTTAATTCGTTATTGGCAAGCGCCGCGGCTTTTTTCAAATAGGCGAATGCATAAATAATGGGCTTTGGCATTTTATTGATATCCTGTGCAATCTTAAAATTTTCAATACTGCGTTGCGTTTGTGCGCCCCAGTAAACATTGGCAGGAACTTTTACTTCGCCTAATGTGTCTTTTTCTATACGGTAATCCATATACTTTTATTAAGGCTGCAAATGTAATATTGAATGCTGAATAATAACAGGTAAGAAATGTTTAGCAACCATATAACATAATAACCGTCATACTTTTGAACGAATAATTCAATATGATGAAAATTAGATTTATTATAAGTTTTGTTGCAATGGTCATGGGTTGCAGCGCATTTTCGCAGGTGATGGATACGGTTAAGCTGAATGGTTATTTCGAATCGCTGGCAGTGCACAATAAATTCATGGGCAGTGTGGCTGTAACGCAAAATGGAAATATAGTTTATACAAAAACAATTGGTTTTGCTGATATTGCCACCGGCAAAAAAGCGGATGTTGATACAAAATACAGGATTGGTTCCATCTCAAAAACATTTACAACGGTATTGGTTTTTAAGGCCATTGAAGCTAATAAATTAACGCTGGATGAAACCATACAACAATACTTCCCCACTATAAAAAATGCGGATAAAATAACTATTTCAGAACTGCTGTACCACAGAAGTGGCATACACAATTTTACCAACGATTCTTCTTACACGCAATGGAATACACAGCCTAAAACTGAAAAAGAACTGGTTAATATTATTGCAAAAGGCGGCAGCGATTTTGAGCCTGGCAGTAAATCAGACTACAGCAACTCTAATTTTATTTTATTAACCATTATGCTGGAAAAAGTATTTAATAAACCGTATGCTGAATTAATAAAACAATACATCACACAACCTATAGGTTTAACCCAAACTTTTTTCGGAAAGAAGATAAATGTGCATGATGATCAAGCAAATTCTTACACTTTTTCTAAAGGATGGCAACTATCTCCTGAAACTGATATGTCAATACCGTTAGGTGCAGGCGGCATTGTTTCAACACCTTCTGATTTGGTGAAATTCAGCGATGCATTGTTTAGCCGCAAGCTGGTAAATGAAACAAGCCTTCAGCAAATGGAAACTTTAATCAGTAATTACGGTGCAGGTCTTTTCCCTATTCCGTTCTACGATAAAAAAGGTTTCGGCCATACAGGCGGTATTGATGGATTTAGTTCTGTGTTCATGCATTTTAATGATGGCAATATTTCTTATGCGCTCACATCAAACGGTGCCAACTATAACACGAATAATATTTCTATTGCAGTGTTAAGCGCTGTATATAACATGCCATTTAATATTCCCGATTTTAAAACTTTTAATATAACCACGGAAGCGTTAAATCAATATCTTGGTTCCTACACATCAACTCAAATACCATTGCAGTTAACCATCACAAAAAAAGAAAACACGTTAATGGCACAATTAACCAACCAACCAGCTTTTCCACTGGAAGCTGTTGAAAAAGATAAATTTTCTTTTGAAGTGGTTGGTGTTGTTTTGGAATTTAATACAACCAATAAAACAGTTGTGCTAAAGCAAGCCGGCAAGGAAGTTTTGTTTACGAAAAAGCCCGAATAGCTTAAGTACTCATCGGGACAAATAAAAAAATTTGAGCGAGATAAATCTCTCGAAATAATAACAACTTTAAATTCATGAGATGTCTGGTTACCTCGACATGACAATCTCCTAAAAACTTACAGATTAATTTTCGGCTAAGAGTTTTAATACACAACAGGTTAAAGCTTACCTTTTTTAATTGCTTCTTACTGATGAAAATTTTGCATTAACCTAAACAATTTTCATAAATTGCTTACTCTGTTAACCGAATGTTTATGAGAAAACTTTATACCCTGCTATTATTTTACCTCACTTATTCAGCAGATGCGCAGGAACAGTTTAATCCTTGTTCTAATTTTTGCGCTGTTGATTTGAGTACACCACAAACAACTTATTTAACCGATGAGCTAACTTATTTCAAGCCCGGTACGAATGTTTATTGCAACAGTGCAACTATTGATGATTTTGATGTACAATATAAAGAGAATTCATGTGGAACTAATCAAGATTTATGTTCTGATAGCTTGTGTGCTTTAAAAATCCATGTTTATTATCCGGCAGGCATAGATGTTAATTGCAAGTTACATGCAGTAATATTATTTCATGGTGGTGCATATAATGAGTGCGGTAATTATAATGATGCAGGCATTATTGCAATAAGTAAAGATTTAGCAATTAGAGGGTATGCAGTGTTCAATGTAAATTATAGATTGGGAGTTATTCCAGACCCAAGACTTGTACAGAATATAATCGATAACAATCCTGTTTTAAAATATGTTTCTGCACAACAAATGTTGGCAATTTATCGTGCACTTCAGGATGCAAGAGGTGCAATAAGAAGCATTATTGCAATGCAATTGGATGGGACTTTTTTGCATAATGGCAAATATCAAATTGATCCGAATAACGTATTTCTTGGGGGAGTTAGTGCCGGCAGTTTAATAGCTTTAAGTGCAGCTTATTTTGGGCCTGGAGCAACCGGGCAGGGTTTAATTGATATGATGTTTCCAAATGTAAGCATTGTATTCGGCGGAACTACAGGACTTGGACCGATAGACCCAAAAGGTGTTTACTATATAGACCCTCCACATATTGCATCGAATGATTACTTCAATAGAATAAAGGGAATATTAAATTGCTGGGGAGCTCTTTTTATTCCTAATTCTTATCTTTCTCATCCTTATGATTTTTTCTCTGGTCAGGGATATTCTCTTCCGCCAATTATTTCGTTTTGTGGCAAGAATGATACTGTGTTTAATTATAATTCTCAAGGAGTATATTTTTCTCCTAAAAAACTCTATAAAAAAATTGCTCTTAATACTGAACTACGATGTTTGCCAAATAGTCCCTATACTGTTCCTGCTGATAATAATTTACTCCATCCGATCAAATATGAAACATGTATTGGCTCACAAACTATCTATTTCATGCTTAAAACTCCAGGTACAGGAATAACACCTATACCTACAGAGTTTTATTTAGATTGCGACATGTATCATGGTCTTGATACAGACGATCCTTTATGTCACACTTGCACAGCTGACCCCAGTAATTTATTTGTAAAGCCAGATGGAATGGGAGGTTGTAAACTATGTGGCTATCAAAGTAATTTTGGAACACAAAACAATACTGCCGCAGGTACGTATGATTATATAGCTGCACGTGCGACTACCTTCTTTCAAACAATACTTGGTGGCGCTACTTCAAATATATCTGCATCAAGATTTGTAGAATGCGAGAATAAAAGAGTTACATGTACAGGCACAACAAATTCAGGTTGTAGTAATGATACACAATGCCCAAATTAGTCTATAACATTAATAAATTCATTTTATGAAAACATTTTTTACTCTACTAAGTTTTTTATTTTTTTCAGTTATATACGCGCAAACACAAAATAAAGCCGGAACACTTGACAGCAGTTTTGGTACAGTTGGAAAAGTGCTTACATCTTCCCCAACCGGCTATTTAGTTTGTGAAGCAGCAGCTTCACAAAGTGACGGTTCAATTATTACTGCGGGAGGAGTGAGTTTTGTAAATTCTAATTCTGATGATTTTTTTGCAATTAAGTACTCTTCTAACGGCGTACTCGATAGCAGTTTCGGAAAGAAGGGATTAGCTGTAATAAAGGGATTAGGTGAGGCTCAAACAGCAAAAATTCAGCCAGATGATAAAATTATCATTGCAGGTTATGTTGCAGATCTTTTCGGAACTTATTATGCAATAACTCTTGGAAGGCTGAATGCTAATGGCAGTATAGATTCAACTTTTGGAACAAACGGCACAATAATAACCGATGCAGGAAAAAACTGCCATGAGATAGCTATACAGCAAGACGGGAAAATTTTGGTTACCGGAGAAACAGGAATTGCTTTTCTTACACTGCGCTACTTACCTGATGGAAATTTAGATAATAGCTTTGGTAATAATGGTAGCGTAACCACAATATTTGATGGAGGTACTCCTAAAACCGCAAATGCTAATACCATTCAGCCGGATGGTAAAATTATAGTTGCAGGTGGAGATAACCATAAAATTATGCTGGCACGATATAATGGTGATGGCAGTTTGGATGAAACTTTTGGAAATAATGGAGAGGTTATTTCCGATATTACCAATATTAATCCACTGAATAAAGTGTATGATATGGTATTACAGCCAGATGGCAAATTATTATTAACAGGCACAACAGTGGATGCGTTTGGTATGACTAACAGTACAATTATTTTGCGTTACATGCCAGATGGAAGCTTTGATACATCTTTTGGTAATAAAGGTATTGTGGTTAGATCTTTACAATACAGTTCAGACGCATTTGGCATTGCATTGCAAAAAGATAGTAAAATAATTATTGGCGGAGATTATATTTCAGATGGAATTAATCCACATTTTTTAGCAGAAAGATATAATGCGGATGGAAGCATTGATGCTTCTTTTGGGAATGGTGGTTATCAGGTTACAGCAATGGATCAATCAGATGAGGCAACTGGTTTAATTATACAGAATGATGGTAAAATAGTTTTAGCAGGTTTTGCTTTAAGCACACAAGCCGGGCCGTCCGGATATGAAGTTGCACTTACACGTTATAACAACGATACTGAAAACAAAAAACAAATCATCATCACTAAAATCCGTCGCTGGTTACAACATCACAATGGCATTGAATGGGATTATAATAGTAATATAAGCAGCTATGTAGTACAGCACAGTTATGATGGTATTCATTTCAGCTCTGTTGCAAGAATAAATGCAAACAATAATGCTAATTATACTTATCAAGATCCTTCACTATTAAACAATACAAATTATTATCGCCTGCAAACAACAAGTGTAAATGGTACAGTTAATTATTCAAATGTGTTAGTTGTTACAAATAATGAAATAAAAATAGCTCCCAATCCTGCAACAAACAGTTTGCATATACGTGACTTATCATCAACACAAAAATCTAAAATTACTGTTGTTGATATTGCAGGTAATATAAAATTGCAGACAGTTGCAAATGCATCTTCTTTCAATTTAAACATTGCTTCTCTTAAACCTGGTAATTATCTATTAAAGATTGAAATGAATAATGAAGTTGTTACAAAGCAGTTTGTGAAAGAATAACGTTTCATGGTTGAGCAGTATTTTTAAAGTGGTCACAACTTTTTAAGAATTATGGCCGCTTTATTTATTTTACCGACAAAAAACTTTCATTTGGAGATGCTAACATAATTATTCACCGATTATTTGTTTGCATCATATTCAACCACCAGTTACATTTGGCACTCAATTTATTTCAATGCACAACCAGCAGGATTTTATTTTAGACGTTGATGATCTCAATATTTATTACGGCAATTTCCAGGCAGTTAACAATGTTTCTTTTCATGTTTTACCCGGAGAAATTTTTGGATTATTAGGCCCGAATGGCGCCGGTAAAACAAGTACATTAAGTGCTATTGAAGGATTAATAAAACCACAATCAGGAAATATTTCAGTTGCAGGATATAACGTGAAAGAAAAGCCTTTGCATGCAAAAGCCTCCATGGGTGTGCAGTTACAATCCACCAACTTTCAACCTGAATTAAAAGTTAAAGAAATTATTGAGCTCTATGCAGGTATTTATGGTGTTGAATTAACAGTTGAAAAATTAAATGCAATTTTGTCTGAGAATAATTTACTCGAATCAAAAGATAAAAAGTTCAGCCAGCTTTCAGGTGGCCAGCAACAACGAGTTTCATTAAGTTTATGTGTATTGCACGATCCTAAATTATTGTTGCTGGATGAACCCACAACAGGCCTCGACCCGCAATCTCGCCGGCAGTTATGGGACAGGATGGAAGCTATTCGTGCAAAAGGCCGGGGCATTCTATTGACAACTCATTCTATGGAAGAAGCAGAAGCAGTTTGCGACCGCATTGCCATCATTGACCATGGAAAAATTATTGCCATTGATGCACCGCAGGTCTTGATGGAATTACACCATAATGATCCTGAAGTAATAGCTGCTTCAAGAAAGGGAAAAATAACATTGGAAGATGTATTCATTGGTTTAACAGGACGCGAAGTCCGCAATTAAGAATAGTATGGAAGTAACAGTGCCAACCACCTCTGCTGTATTAAAATCATTATTGCTTGCAGACCTCCGCACACAGTGGCGCAACCGAAGAGCAGTATTGCTCACCGTATTAGTACCGGTAATTATACTTTTTTCATGGAAGGGAATAATTGACCAGGTTGGCGGCGCATTTGCGCTGGGCACTTGTATCACCGTTGGTCTTATGGCTACAGGTTTAATGGGCTATACCAATTCAGTTGCGAGAGACAGAGACAAAGGAGTCTTTCAAAGATTGAGGGTAGCGCCTTTGCCTGCCTGGACTATCATGGTGAGCCGTTTGTTTGTACAATTGCTGATGATACTTGTTATCACTGCAACAGTTTTATTGGTGGGTTATTTTGCTGATCATATTGTGATACCTTCTGCCGGTTATGTATTAGCTTTTTTAGCTGCTATAGTCGGGGCTGCAGCATACCTCGCAATGGGGCAGGTAATTGTCGGCCTTATTAAAAACCCTGAAGTGGTACAGTCCACAACCCGGTTGGTATATTTTATTTTTATCATGGTGGGTATGTTAGGACAGTTAGGTGCATTAGGCGATTACGTCAAAGAATATGTTATATGGTCGCCTTATGGCACAGTACAAACCATCATTGCAGATGCTGTTGATCCTTCCAAATGGACATCCACTTCCACTGAAGCTTTGCTTATAACCGTTGGATACGCAGTTGTGTTTTTTATTGCCGGCATTAAAAAATTCCAGTGGAGCAATAAATAAAATTTGCTAACGTACCGGCATTTACGAATTAAGCAGTGTTTTTTTGGTGACCAGCTTATTGCAGATGGCAGCTTCGTTGCGTCGCATCACTGCAACTGCTGTAACTTTTATCAGCTCCGGTCTGCAGGTGTAAGTCGCTATATTATTTTTCAGCCCTGAATTTTGCAAGAGGAGCCATCCGTGCTTTGTTTAAAGTTAAGATGCTGTCACCACCAAGCGAAAAATTATCAACATCGCTTAAAACTTTTTTTAGCCCATCTTCCACAGTCATATCAGGACAGGCCATCATGGTTGACATCCCTTGTTTGAAACGGATACGCAGTGTTTGTTCATCCCATTCAAACTTACCACCAAGGCCATTGCAACCACCACTTGCAGTATAACTGCTGTCTTCTTTTTTAAACATAATAAATGGTTCTTTGCCATTTACAGAATCTGCAACAGGTTTGCCCATCAATTCAACAAGTTTCCATTTCTTGCCTGTGATACCACTGTCAATAGTTGCAGCCATCATTGTTGCTGGTGAAGTTTCAGCAATTGAAGAAGTTGAATCTGATGTTGATGTTGAATCTTTCGGGTTGCTACATGCACTGATGAACAGGACTGCACAGAAAATAGAAAGGTGTATTGGTTTCATGTCTGAATATTTATGAGTAAAAATAGGTAAACAGTTTTTAATAATTTTTTATCCTGATATAAAATCGGGGAGAGTTGATATGAAGTAAATCGAATAATGAAACTTACAAAACATCAATAGAGTTTATTTTTTATGAAACATATCTTGAAAAATATTGTATTATTAATAGTGTTCCGAAGGATTGATTTTGAAATGCAATTCAAAATTTCAAATAACAGTTTGCATTCTTGTGAGATTTGTTGATTACGAATATTGAAAAAATCACTAATAACCATTCATGTAAATTTTTTTTAGTTTCTTGGAACGCAATCCTGAAAACTTGCTAATTTGACCCAGTCTTTTTTGTATTAACTGAATATGTCCATAAGGATGCTCATAAAATCAAATTTTATAAATGACTCTTTAAGCAGGTTTTTTACCTGGATGATATTCTTTATTTTTTATCCTTTATGTATTTATGCACAACATGAGAATAGTTCTTCATTCAAAGGTGAATCTGAAATAAGAAAAATTTATGAGTTAAATGATAAAGCGGCAACACTTAACCGTGATTCCACGAATGAAGCATTGACATTTGCACATGAAGCTTATTTGTTATCTATTAAAAACAATAATCAATTCTGGCAGGGAGTTTCATTGCTCAGGTTATCAGAAGGATATTTGTATAACGACAGTTACGACCAGGCATTACAGTATGCTTATAATGCACTGGATATTTTTGCAGGTTTAAAAAATGATTCTGCTATTGCAGAAGCCAACACAATGCTGGGTTGGATATTTTATGATTCAGAAAACCCTAATTTATCTCTTGACTATCATAAAAAAGCTTCAGTGATTTTTAGACGACTGATGCTTGAAGATAAAGAATCGGTTTCCTTCAATGCGCTTGGGTTGGTTTTTCAGCAGATGAATAATAATGATTCAGCATATTATTATTTTGAAAAGTCGCTTGGACTGGCACAGAAAAATAATATGAGCCAGATGGTTTCTGCCGTCTTTAATAATATGGGCATCTGTGAGAATAACCGTGGTAATTTTGAACAGGCAATTTCACTTTTCAAACAAGCATTGCCACAGGCTTCAGCAACAGGAGATGAACTGAGAATAGCTGAAGTGCTGAACCAGGAAGCATTTTCTTACCTGCAAATGAAAGACTATAAAAAGGCAGATTCATTGCTCCGGCAGTCAAGGGAATTAATTAATAAGTCAACATCCAATACCCGCAAAGAAAAGCTGATGGACAACCTGCATACTTCTGCTTTGTTATATGAAGCAACAGGTGATTATAAAAAAGCTTACCAGGACTTGCGGGAATATAACAGTGTGGGTGAAGAAATAATATCTCGAAACAAAAGTGAAGTAATAGCCGCACAACATTTAAAACGGGAAACACAGGAAAGGGAAAATAAAATCAATGAGCTCAATGCCCAAAAAGAATTAAGGAATTTTCAGTTGTATGCTTTGATAGCTGTAGTGATTTTATTAATCATTATTGCTGCGCTTGCTTATAGCAGGATGCGCCATAAAAGGGAAAAGGAAAAACAGCAGGAGATGATGAACCAACTCATGCTAAAGAAAGAACTGGAAAGCTCAATTATTGAGAAAGAAAATTTAAACACAAAATTAGATTATAAAAACACCAGCCTTAAAGACTTTGCATTATTTGTAGCGCATAATAATGAATTGGTGAATGAATTAATAAAGGAGTTTGAAGTGCTTTTCTCAAAAATTGAATCGAAAAATTATTTGCTTCCAGAGAATAAAAAAATAATCCGGGATTTCTTACATAAATATGAACAGAACCTGGAAAGAAGTGGTTTTAATCTGAAGGCTGATGAAATACAATCTGATTTTTTGTATAACCTGCTGCAGAAGTACCCTGACCTTTCAGAAAATGAACAAAAACTTTGTTCGCAGATTCGCCACAATCTTTCATCAAAAGAAATAGCTTCAGAAAATAATATTTCTGTAAAATCTGTAGAGATGGCACGTTACCGTTTGCGAAAACGTTTTGGCCTCAATCAAAAAGAAGACCTGAACGAATTTCTGCGGGCTTTCTGATTGCATATTTTTCTTTTATAAAAATCATCCGGCTGTGATAGCATGTATGAATAAAAAAATATATTCATATTGATAAAAGCCTGTGCAGGTTTCTAATCTTTTTTAATTAGATGTTTGCAATTTCTCTAATCAATACATATTGTGATTTTTCTTCTCCTCCCTCTGAAAACAAAAGTTGTGTAGAGGTTGTGTAGAGGTGTTTTTATAGGTTTTGTAGGTGCTTCAAAAAAATATTTCCCTGATTATCTCTCTATGTTTATCCTCTCAAAAATTTCAAAGCCTTGAATGAATGAAATGGCTTTGAGCAATCATTTTCCAAATTCAAATTTTTATGATTATGAGACGATTGTTTTCAAAATGCAAAACGTATTTACAGGTAATTCCACTTACATTCCTGTTTGTTTTTTTCACAACTGGTTCAATCCTTGCACAGCAATCCAATGTGACAGGTACTGTGTATGATGAAACAGGTAATCCGGTTAGCGGTGCAACAGTCCATATTAAAAATTCAAGTGTTGCAACAATTTCAGATGCAGCAGGACATTTTTCAATCAATGCATCTCCGGATGCTATTTTGGTAATCACATTTGTAGGTTTCGCTGATAAAGAAGAACCTCTTAATGGTAAGAACTCTGTTACAGTACATCTTTCGAGGGGGAATAACTATCTGGATGATGTGGTAGTAGTGGCTTATGGCACTCAAAAAAAGAGTGACATAACCGGCGCTGTTTCATCAGTAAAAGGAGACGATATAGAAAAAATTGCAACCAACAATCCCGTCAATGCATTACAGGGAAAAGTTGCCGGACTGAATGTAACAAGTCCCGGTGGTAATCCCGGTCAGATGTCTGATGTGCGTCTGAGGGGTATCGGTACTTTCGGCGGTCACCAACCATTGTATATTATTGATGGTACACCTGGTGATCCTTATTATCTGACTAATGATGATATCGCTTCCATTGAAGTATTAAAAGATGGCGCTGCTGCAGCAATTTATGGTTCAAACAGTGCTAATGGTGTTATTATCATTAATACTAAAAAGGGTAAGAAAGGTGAACCGCAAATAAATTTTAGCGCTTATTACAGTTTGATAAACCCGACGAATTCTTACGATCTCCTGGATGCTGAAGGTTATAAAAAAGTACATCGCATGATGTATGAAAATGCAGGAGCTACACCTCTGCCGGATTATATTACAACCAGTACAGGTGTCAATACTGATTGGCAGGACCTGGTTAACCAACAAGGTAATGGGCAAAATTATAGTCTGGGTATTAGTGGTGGTGGAGAATATGTAACTTATAATCTCAGCGCTGACCTGAATGATGAAAAAGGTACACTCATCGGATCAGATTTTGGTAAGAAATCTATCCGTTCAGTTAATGCTTTGAATAAAGGCATATTAAGTGTTGAAAATATTTTTTTGTATTCAGACATCAAATCCACACCATTCCAATTTGATTTAAGAGATGCTTATTTTCAATCTCCGTTATTACCGGTTTTTGATCCATCTGAGCCTTATGGTTATGCGCTTACTGTAAATGGTTTGCCTAAATTTCAAAACCCCGTAGGGTATCAACATTTTGTTGAGGGATATACAAAAACACAATACTTCTCTGATAATTTAAAAATCAAATTGCAATTATTTAAAGGCCTTACATATACAGCCAACCTGAGTTATATATCTGCCAACAGTTTTGATTATGCGCACCATCCTCCTTTCCGTGCTAATGCAAATGATCCTGCTGTTTCATATCCTTATGTTTATAACAGCCGGTCCAATTATAAAGAACAGTTGATGGAACACCTGCTTAATTACAAAATAAAAATCAACAAACACAATATTGATTTGCTCGCAGGTTATTCAGCTCTTCAGAAAACAAATGAATATTTAAGTGTTACAGCTGATGGAAAAACCGTTGTTCGTTCTGTTGTTAACGGAAGTATTGTTGAAACAGAAGTGGCAGGTGGTTTTCCCGATCCTGATTTTAATACTATCAACGCCGGGCTTGGTGGAACTTTTTCTGCTGCCGGTACAAACAACAAGTATGTCAGGTTATCAACCTTCGGCAGGATCAATTATGATTATGATGGCAAATACCTTTTACAAGTAACAGTGAGAAGAGATGGGTCATCCGTATTTGGTGCGAACAGCCGTTTTGGTGTATTCCCTTCAGTTGCTTTGGGATGGAATATCAATAAAGAAAAATTTATGAAGAATGTGGATTGGATCAATGTCTTAAAGATAAGAGCAAGCTATGGTGAATTGGGGAATGAAGGTGCTTTAGGTTATTATGATCACCAGGCATTGATAGTAACGGCCAATGACTGGTCGGGAGGTTATGTGCAGGGATCCGGAGCTTCAACATGGCCTGGTTCTGCAAGCTATACACTCCAAAACAGGGACCTGAAATGGGAGACGAGCAAATCAACCAACATCGGTATTGATTTCGGTGTTTTGAACAACAGGCTTACAGGCTCTGTCAACTATTTTGATAATATAACTGATGGACTGCTGATAACAAAAGAAGTGCCTCCATCTGCAGGAGTTGATGACCCGATTTTGAATGTTGGTAAAATCTCCAACAAGGGTCTTGAATTGGAATTCACTTATAATATTTCAAACAAAGATTGGAACTTGAGTTTTACAGGTTCTGCAACTTATCTGAAAAATAGAGTAGTGCAACTTGCAGATGCAGGACAAACTTTATATGGCACCGGTTTAAAATTCGGTACTGACCATATACCTACACAAACTATGGTGGGCAAAGAAATTGGCGCTTACTATTTATATGAAGCAATGGGAATATTTCAAAGTGATGCAGAAGCTGAAGCTTATACTAATAAAGACGGTGATATGTTGCAGCCTGATGCAAAAGCAGGAGACATCAAATTCAGAGATGCTAATGGTGATGGTGTTATTGATGAGTCTGATAAAACATACCAGGGCACAGGATTTCCAAAGATTGAATATGGATTGAATATAGCAGCCAATTATAAAAGTTTTGACCTCACCATTTTCATCCAGGGTGTTGGTGGAAATAAAATTTATAATGGCAACCGTTTTGAAATGGAAGGAATGGATGCTGGCCGTAATTTTCTTTCAACAACTTTAAATGCATGGACTTCGCAAAATACAAATACTTCTATGCCACGTGCAGTTTTAGGTGACCCGAATGGCAACAACCGCGAGTCAACACGTTTCCTTGAAAGTGGCGCTTACCTCCGCATGAAGATGGTGCAGGTTGGATACACTTTCCCTTATGATGTGTTGAAAAAAATCTATGTGAAAAAATTAAGGATTTATGTTGGCGCACAAAACATGTTTACCATAACAAAATATTCAGGTCTTGATCCTGAAGTTGGAAATTTTAATGTGTTGAATACCGGTGTTGACAGGATGATGTATCCGCAGAATAAAAAATGGATTGCCGGTTTGCAGATCAGCCTTTAATGAATCATAATAAAAAACAATAATGATGAAACAAAAAAGTTTCATCTGTTTCAAATAAATTTTAAAATCAGAAAAATGAAAAATTTCAAATTCATAATATGTATCACTATGCTGGCCATCACATCAGTGGCATGCAAAAAAAGTGTACTGGATCAGAATGCACCTGACCAGTTGACTACTGATAATTTTTATACATCAAAAGAAAAAGCTTTATCAGGTTTGTCTGCTGCTTATTCACAGTTAGAAGATTTTGTAGGTTGGGACAATTATGTTGAAGCCCGCTCTGTGCGTGAGTTTTACAGGGAAGATTATGTAGTGCCCGGCCCTGATGCTGCCAATTATCCATGGTGGACCGAGCATTATAATTTTTCTTTTACTTCAGGCAATTATGCAATTGATTTATTGTGGAGAGATAATTATCGTGGTATCAATTATGCCAACCAGGTGATTGAAGGAGTTGAAAATATGCCTGACGGTTCTATTGATGATGTTTCTAAAAAACAAATTATTGCTGAAGCAAAATTTCTGAGGGCTTATTATCATTTTAAATTGCTGACCAACTTTGAAAAAATAATACTTCGCGATAAAGTGCCTACTGGTGGTGATGATCTTCCTGCTCCGTTGTCAGAAAGAGCAGATGCATATAATATGATCCTAAATGATATGAAAGAAGCAGTAGCAGATTTACCATTGAGGAGCCAGCGGCCTGCAACAGAATTGGGCAGAATAACCAAAGGCGCTGCGGAAGCTTATATCGGCAAGATTGATTTGTATCGTGCTGATGAAGACCAGGCTAATGCTGCAACTTATCTTGCAGAAGCAGCTACCAACCTCAGTGATGTAATTGCTTCAGGAGAATATAGTATTGATCCTGACTTTATGGATATGTTCAACGGCACAACAAAAAATGGTGTAGAATCAATTTTTGAATTACAACAAACTTCAGATGCATCCAATGGCGCTTATTACCGTTCTTATTTGAGTGATTGGGTTACTGCATGGCAATTGGGTGGATATGGAGAGATCTATGGAACACAACGCCTGCTTGATGAAATGACAAAAGAAGGAAAAGTAGCAGCAGGTGGTTTGTATGATCCAAGAATATATGGCACTATATATTTTGAAGACAGTTATTTTAATGATCCGCAAAACCCGCGGGTGTATGATCAGACTTATAATGATTATTTTGGTAATGGAAGCGGCGTTATTGCATTTAGAAAATGGACTCCAGCTACTATTGATCGTATAGGCCGTTCCAATGCCATCAATGTTCCTTTGATGCGACTTGCTGATGTAATGTTATTGTATGCAGAAGTTTTGAATGACCAGGGAAAGGCGAATGAAGCGCTTACATATATTAACCAGTTGAGAAGTAAGAGGGGCAATATGCCTGCATTGAATATAAGTTCAAATGATGATGTATTTAATGCCATCATGCATGAAAGGGTGATGGAATTCACTTTGGAAAGCAGCCGCTTTTATGATTTGAGAAGGTGGGGGCTACTTGAACAAAACATGCAGGAAGCAGGAAGAAGTTATACACCTGATAAAGCATTTTATCCTTTGCCTTTAAAGGAAATTATTAATAATCCTGAAGCGAATTAATAAAGAATAAAATCTGTCTTGAATATAGGCAGGGTGCATCCTGCCTATATTACTTCTCCTGATTGATTTTATAAAATCAATAAGCTATTTGTAAATTATTATTAGCACTGAATACTGTATATTCAGGTGAGATTTATACTTCGAAGTATTAAATTCAAAAAGGATTTTATTACTTTTTTATTTGTCTATCCATAATGAAAATGAGAACTTTTTTTTATTTGTTAGTAGCGGTCTTATGTACGGTTACCAATGCTCATTCCCAAAAAAATGATTGGGAAAACCCGGAGCTGTCTTCATACAATACAGTGAAGCCGCATGCATATTTTATTCCTTATGAATCTGAAAAAGCAGCGTTGAAAGCAGACACATCTGCATTTGTCATGTCATTGGATGGTATATGGAAATTTAATATTGTAAAAAATCCCGGAGACCGCCCGGTTGATTTTTATAAAAATGATTTTGATGTAAGTGGATGGAAAAATATTAAAGTGCCTGCCAACTGGCAGACTGAAGGATATGATAGTTACATCTTTACTGATGTGGAATATCCTATACCACCCAACCCGCCGTATGTGCCAAAAGATTTCAACCCGGTTGGTTCTTATAAAAGAAATTTTGAGTTGCCGAAAAAATGGAATGGAAAAGATGTATTCATCAGGTTGGGTGCAGTCAATTCTTTTTTTTATTTATGGATTAACGGAAAATATGTTGGCTTTCACAAAGACAGTAAAACACCCGGAGAATTTGATATAACACCATACTTAATACCAGGGAAAAATATTGTTGCATTGCAGGTGTTTCGTTTTAGTGATGGCACATACCTTGAAGGTCAGGATATGTGGAAACTCAGTGGCATTGAAAGAAATGTATGTCTTATTACAAGGTCAAAAACTTCCGTTCGTGATTTTTTTATTAAAGCAGGATTAGATGAAAATTATGCAAACGGAATTTTCAATCTGGATATAGAATTAAACCGTCTTGAAAAAGAAGATGCATCAAAATCGTTGCGGGTAATATTGTTGGATGATATCAGTGGGAAACCTCTGTATGATAGAAAAGAATTTCTTGCACAAAAAAATTTTCATTTCAATACAACAATAGCTGATGTCCGGAAATGGACTGCAGAGACACCTAATCTCTACACAGTTGTTATAAACCTGTTAGACAAAAATGGAAAAGTGATAGAATCCATTGCACATAAAACCGGTTTCAGGACTGTTGAAATAAAACATGGATTGTTTTTGGTAAATGGCAAAGCGATAAAAATAAAAGGCGCTAACCGTCATGAGCATGATATGTTTACTGCGAATGTGATAACACCTGCATTGATGCTGAAAGATATTGAACTGATGAAACAATATAACATCAATGCAGTACGTACCAGTCATTATCCAAATAATGAAAAGTGGTATGAGCTCTGTAACCAATACGGAATCTATGTGGTTGATGAAGCCAACATTGAATGTGATGGCATGAGTTTTTCACCTTTAAAAACTTTATCTGATAAACCGGAATGGAAAGCTGCATACCTCGCAAGGACTTCAGCCATGTTTGAAAGAGATAAAAATTTTTCATGCATTGTAACCTGGTCTTTGGGAAATGAAAGCCGCTTTGGTGAAAATTTTATTGCCACTTACAAATATTTAAAAGAGAATGATAACACCAGGCCTGTGCAATATGAAGAAGCACAGAATACACCTTACACTGATATCATTCCCCCGATGTATAAAAACCTGGGTGTGATGATGGAGTATGTAAAAGAGTGGAGGCCTAAACCTTTTATTCAATGTGAGTATGCACACATGATGGGAAATAGTGGCGGCAACCTGGAAGACGATTGGGATTTGATGTATAAATATGACCAGTTGCAGGGTGGTTTTATCTGGGACTTTGTGGACCAGACTTTTAAGATAAAAGATAAGAAAGGAAGGGATATATGGGGATATGGACGTGATATGGGCATCGTTGGAGCAACGAGTGATACAAGCTTTCCTGCAGATGCAATTTTTGCTGCAGACCGCACTCCTCATCCACAGGCTTTTGAATTGAAAAAAGTTTATCAGAATGTTTATTTTGAAACAGTGCCACTCAGCGATAATGAAATAAAAATCACCAACAGGTATGATTTTACTGACTTAAATAAATACATCATCCGGTGGAATATAAAAGCTGATGGTAAAATAATTTCACAGGGTGAATTGCCTTCAATTAATTTATCACCCGGTCAATCAACGATTGTTGTCATTCCATTTCCAGAAATAAATGTGCAGCCACGCACAGAATATTTTTTGAATCTTGAAGCAATTACAAAAGATGCGGCTCCATTGGTTCCTGCAGGGTTCACTGTGGCTACTGAGCAATTCAGGTTGCCATATTATGATGCTTCGTCATTGCCATCAATAATGGGTTTTCAACCATTGCATGAAGAAAAAGATGGAAACAGTATCATCATAAAAGGAGAAAAATTTTCTGTGTCTTTTGACAGGAATAAAGGTTTGTTAAATGGATACAGTATAAATAAAAATGAAATCATTCAGGAAGCATTGCAACCACATTTCTGGCGGGCAGCGACGGATAATGATATCGGCAACAGTCAGCAGGTTCGTTGTGCTGTGTGGCAACATGCGTTTGATGATGCAAAGCTTACTTCATTTTTTATTGATACATCCAATGAGTTGGCGTATAAAATAAAAACAATTCATTTGCTGCCTTCTGTTAATGCACAGTATATCACATCGTACATTATAAAAGCAGATGGCGATGTGAAAATAAATGCAACCATGCTGGCTGGTGATTCTTCATTACCTGAGTTGCCGCGTTTTGGTATGAGGGTGATTTTAAATAGTGGTTATGATGAGGCGAAATGGCTGGGCAGGGGACCGTTTGATAATTATTCCGACAGGAAATACGCAGCTAACGTTGATGTATTTGCGATGCCCGCTGATTCATTGTTTCATCCTTATGCACGTGCTCAGGAAAGTGGTTATCGTACGGATGCACGGTGGGTGGGTTTGTTCAATAAACAAGGAGAAGGATTGGTGGCTGTGGCAGATTCACTCATTAGTACGGGTATTCTGCATTTCAACATGAACCGGCTTGACTTCGACCGTTATGCACCTGAAAATAATCATGGCGGTTCTATGGATAATGATAGTTTAATCTGGTGGAATATTGATTATGCACAATGTGGAGTTGGAGGTGATAATGCCTGGGGAGCAAAGCCACATTCGGAATACCAGTTGCCTTACAGGAATTATTCATATTCATTTACGTTGAGGCCTGTGTTTGCAGGAAAAGATGTGGTGGAAGTTGCAAAGAAGTAGAAGCATATTTATATGTGACTAAAGTTAAATAATTGAGTCTATCACTTCAAAGTAGCATTGAGATTAAATTGAGAAAAACAAATGTTTTACCACAAATATTCAAAGACACAAAGTATCACTAAGAAACAAATTGAAAAGACCATTGTCAAGCTTTCTGACTTCGTGTCTTTGCGGTAAAATTTCATTAATGTTAATGCATGGCATTTTTCAATTGATTTAAAAATAAAAAGAAATTTTTTCATGGCACATTTCATTAAAATTTTCATTCTCTCATTTTTTATTTTCATTTCTGTAAATTCAGATGCACAGCGTTCGGAATTCCCCGATGTATTAAATCTTAAAACTTCTGTAACAGATGTAAAAAATATTTTGCCTTCTGTGTTCAGTGATTTAGGGGCCTGGCATGCTTATGCATTGCCTGCAAATAAAAATGATTTGGGTGGATTTATTGGGCCGTTGGTGATGGATATGAATGGCAGGTGGTTGTCTGCAAAATTTGCACAACTCCGAATTGCTGAAAATGGAAAAGAATTGAATTTGTCAGAAGCAAAATCCAATATGCATTACTATCCCGGAATGCTGGAACAGGAATTACAGTTAGGTGTTTTGAAAATAAAAATGCAATTGATTTTTGTCACCAATCGCCAGGCATTGATTAATACAACAATTACTAATAATGGACAAAATGCAGCAGCTATAGAAATTAGGTTTAGTGGTAAATTGCTTTTGGATGATGCTGTTATTACGAAAGATGCTGATAGAATAAATGTAGATATTTCGAAAAACAATGACAGGTTTTATATTCAATATGATGCTGTATCAAAACCAGCAATAAATATTTCATCAGGAGATTATGTAACTGCATTTCAACCGATGAAATTATCATCTGGTAAGAGTTTTTCAATTGTGCAGGAACAGGGATATTACCCAATATCAGAAAAAAGCCCTGCGAAAAATTATCTTTCATTTAATGAGGAATTAAAAAAGAATGAAACACGATGGAATGGTTATTTGGAAAAATATTTTTCGCTGGCAGGTATTAAGAATGATGAATTGAAAAGGCTTGCTGTAAAATGTATTGTTACACTCAATACCAACTGGCGCAGTGCATTCAAAGATATTTTGCATGATGGTGTTTTTCCATCTGTAAATTACCAGGGCTTTTATGGTGTATGGAGTTGGGATAGCTGGAAACAGGCTATGGGGCTGAGTTATTTCAATACAACATTGGCGCAGGAAAATATCCGTTGCATGTTTGATTACCAGGATAAAGATGGCATGGTGGCTGATTGCATTTATGCAGATAAATCGGAAAATAACTTGCGAGATACAAAACCACCTTTGGCAGCGTGGGCTGTGTGGAAAGTCTATGAACAATCACATGATAAATCATTTTTAAAAGAAATGTATCCTGAACTCGTAGCTTATCATAAGTGGTGGTATGAGAACCGTGACCATGATAAAAATGGTTTGTGTGAATATGGTTCCACTGATGGCACCCGCATTGCAGCTGCCTGGGAAAGTGGAATGGACAATGCTGTTCGGTTTGACAGCGCAGTGATGGTGAAAAATAATGAACATGCATGGTCACTAAACCAGGAAAGTGTTGATTTGAATGCTTATCTCTATGCTGAAAAATTATTTCTTGCTGACATCGCAAATGCATTAGGGTTACAAGATGATGCCAACCAGTGGAAAGAGCAGGCAAAACTGTTGGCGCCTCGAATCAATGAAAGGTTTTTTGATACATCAACAGGTTATTATTATGACAGGCTTTTAGATAAAAAAGAACACATCAGCGCAGAAGGGCCTGAAGGCTGGATTCCTTTGTGGGCGGGCATTGCAACAAAAGATAATGCTGATGCGGTTGAAAAAATTATGGCAGATAAAATAAAGTTTAATACTAAAGTGCCTTTGCCCACATTGGAAGCTGACCACCCAAAATTTAATCCTCAAAACGGGTACTGGCGAGGGCCTGTCTGGTTGGACCAGTTTTATTTTGGAATAAAAGGTTTGAAGAATTATGGATACAGTGAATTAGCAAAAGAGATGGTTGAAAAACTTTTTCAAAACGGTGAAGGAATGTTATCCGATACACCAATATTTGAAAATTATCATCCGTTGACCGGCCAGGGATTGAATGCAAGAAATTTCAGTTGGTCTGCTGCACATATTTTAATGATGTTAAACAATGAATAAAATGACATTTTACATCGAACAGATTTCGCAACTTGTAAAAAATTTCTATAACATAGATGCCAACATTACCTGGCTTGCCGGTTATGATGAACAAAATTTTTTATTACAAACCACTGCACAGGAAAAATTTATTCTAAAAGTTTCCCAGGATAATTTCCCTTTTATTGAAGCACAGACTGAAGTATTGGATCTGCTCGCAAAATCATCTTTGAGAAATAATTTTCAGAAACAAATTCCTAATATTAAAGGAGAGACTATTACGATTGTTGAATGGGATGGGAAAAAATATTTCATTCGGATCCTTTCATTCCTGGAAGGAAAATTTTGGGTGGATGAAAAAAATAAAACAGAAGCACTCTGTGAAAACCTTGGAAGTTTTTTGGGAAAAATGGATGCGGTTATGCAAGGATATTTTCATCCGGCAATTGAAAGGCAATACTTGTGGGACATCAGCGAAGCAACATTGGCCGAAAAGAAATTGCATTTTATCAAAGACCATGAAAAGAGAAGGATAGCCAATTATTTTTTATTGCAGTATCAAATGGAAGCTTTGCCTGTTATACAAGGCCTTCGCAAAGCCTGCATTCATAATGATGCCAACGATTATAATGTGTTGGTGAATGATGATGCAGTTACCGGTTTGATTGACTTTGGTGATATGGTATATTCAGCATTGATCAATAATGTAGCTGTCGCCTGCACATATTCTATGTTGCATTCAGATGATCCGCTGACTGTTGCAAAACAGGTTGTGAAAGGTTATCATGAAGTTAATCCACTCACTGTTGAAGAAACAGATATTCTGTATTATCTCATTGCAGCACGCCTCTGCATCAGCGTTACACAATCAGCTTATTTTGCTTCATTAAATAGTAATAATAAACATCATTTTATTACAGAACAACCAGCATGGAAATTATTGTTTCAACTTATTCAAATCAACCCAATCAAAGCAGCTGATGCTTTCAGGAATGTGTGTGGCTTTGCACCGCTCATTGATGTGAATGATGATTATAAAAATTTATTGCAGGATAGGGATGATGTTATAGGCCGCAACCTCAGTATCAGTTATAAAAAACACCTGAAGATTGTGCGTGGCGCTTTGCAATATTTATATGATGATAAAGGAAATACTTTTATTGACTGTGTAAATAATGTTAGTCATGTAGGGCATTGTCATCCTGTTGTTGTTCGTGCAATGCAAAAACAAATTGCAACGCTCAACACCAACACAAGGTACCTGAACGATGTCATCATTGATTATGCAAAAGCATTGACTGCAACATTACCATCAAAACTGAAGGTTTGTTATTTTACCAATTCAGGTAGTGAAGCCAATGACCTTGCAATCCGCATGGCACGGCATTACACACAACGCAATGATGTGATTGTGCTTGACCATGCTTATCATGGCACTTCAACACTTGCTATAGAAATGAGCCCTTATAAATTTGACAGCAAAGGTGGAAGTGGACAAAAACCATATATACATAAAGCATTATCACCTGATTTATATCGCGGAAAATTTCAGTATGATGATAAAGATGCCGGTGAAAAATATGCGGCCTCTGTATTGGAAATTTTGCAACAATTAAAAGAAAAGAAAACACCTGCTGCTGCATTTATTTGCGAAACAATTTTAGGTGTGGGTGGACAAATACCATTGCCTGAAAACTATTTAAAAAACGTGTATGAACATGTTCACAGTTTTGGTGGTGTTTGTATCGCAGATGAAGTGCAGGTGGGCTTTGGTCGTGTGGGCGAAAAATTCTGGGGCTTTGAATTGCAAAATGCAGAACCTGATATTGTGGTTTTGGGTAAGCCGATTGGAAACGGTCATCCATTGGCAGCAGTAGTCGTAACCGATGCAATTGCTGATGCTTTCAATAATGGTTTGGAATATTTCAACACTTATGGTGGTAACCCGGTTTCGATGGTAACAGGCCTTTCTGTTTTAAATGTAATTAAAGATGAGCAATTACAGAAAAATGCATTGGAGACTGGTAATTTTTTAATGGAAGCATTAAAGCTGTTGATGAAAAAATACCCGATCATCAGTGATGTACGTGGGCATGGATTATTCATCGGCGCTGAAATGGTAAAAGATCATCAAACGAAAGAACCTGCAATCCCTGAAATAGATTTTGTTGTAGAAAAAATGAAAGGCCGTGGATTTTTGTTGAGTACTGACGGGCCATTACACAATGTTTTAAAAATAAAACCACCGATTGTTTTTAATAAAGAAAATGCGAAAGCATTGGCAGATAACCTGGATGAAGTGTTAGGTGAGTTACATTAAGAAACTGTATTGTGAATTTTGATTCAACCCATCATAAATCAAAAGTGCAATTGATATCAATCATTCAGCTGCACTTTTTTATTTTAAAACATTGATGTATTTCCATTCACACTTTCAAAACATTGGCAAGGTAATTATAACTTTCTTTGATGCTGCTCATCGGATCTTTAGGCATATCATGCTCAACAAAAAAATGTTTCATGCCAGCAGCAGATGCTTTTTCAAATATTCTTTTAAAATCAATCGTACCCATTCCAACGGGCATTATGTTTTCAAGTGAGGCATCAAGATCTTTGACGTGCCAAAGCGGGAATCGACCAGGATTTTTCTTAAACATTTCAACAGGATCCCTTTTGCCTTTTATTGCCCATGCCAGGTCGAGTTCCATCTGCATGGTACCTTCTGTAAGTAGTATGTCATAAGGAATTTTTCCTTCCACTTCATGAAATTCCATATCATGGTTATGATAGGCAAATGTGATGCCTGCCTTTTTACAAGCTTCATCTGTTTTGTTTAGTACTTCAACAGAAGATTTTATTTCATCCAGTGTGCCTGTTGGTATATTGGCACAAACCAGGTATTCCACGCCTCCGTCTGCTGCTTCATCTACCAGTTCCTGCATATTTTCTTTCAGATTCCTCATTGGAGGAATAGTGATTGGTTTCCCATTTGCATCTGTTGGCAATTTTGCACCTTTTGGTAATTTGAAAGGTGCACCCAATACATGATGTGATTTCCAACTCATTCCCATGCCGCTTAACATCGCTGCAAATTCTTTTGGCTTCATTCCATAATAACCTCCTTTTTTGCTGAATGCCGATTCAATTTCTTTGTATCCAACATCAGCAATTTTTTGTAAGGTGCCCTGTACATCTTCATCAATAATATTAAAGAAAGTAAAGAGCTGCAAACCGATTGCATGTTGTGAAGGGTAAGAACCTGCGAACATCTTATTTGAAATTAATAGTGAACCTAAAGTTGCATAACCTGAGTTTTTAATGAATGTTCTTCTGCGCATCAGATTTTTTTTAATAGTGATTAATATTTTGAAATAAACATTTATTAACCCTGTCTTCAAAATAAATTAGTATGACAAGCATTCAATGTTCGGTTTGAAAAATAAACATTTTGTAGAAATAAAAGTATAATGGTATTTCTTTTCTCTAAATGATTTTTTTACATCAGTGTCAAACTTACAGCCGTTAGTTGAGTTCAATCAATAACCTGGGAAGTGGAATATTGAAATTGCGTTTTTCTGTTTGCTTTTCTGATATCAGGTGAGCATTTCAATGGTGAACAAACATGCGTTTCATAAAAAATGTAAGAGGGATCATTACTCAAAAACAATCAATCATCTTGTAAAAACTGTTACCATGTAATTAACATTATCAGATTAACAACAAAAAATAACCTGCTGGCCGTTACATTTGCACAATTTGTTTTGATATGCCAAAAGATAATTCTATTAAATCTGTTTTAATTATTGGTTCAGGACCCATCATTATTGGACAGGCTTGCGAGTTTGATTACAGTGGTTCACAAGCAGCACGGAGTTTGCGGGAAGAAGGAATAAAAGTTGTGCTCATCAACAGCAACCCTGCTACTATCATGACCGATCCGATGATGGCAGATAAAGTTTATTTATTACCATTGACAGTAGAAAGCCTTGAACAGATTTTAGAAGAAAATGACATAGATGCTGTGTTGCCTACAATGGGTGGGCAAACTGCATTAAACCTTTGTATTGAAGCCGATGAACTTGGTGTTTGGGATAAATATAAAGTGCGTTTGATTGGTGTGGATGTAGATGCGATAAAAGTGGCGGAAGACAGGGAAAAGTTCAGACAATTAATGTTTGAAATTGGAATCAAAGTCGCTCCAAGCCATGTTGCCAATAGTTTTTTAGAAGGAAAAGAATTTGCACAGCAGATTGGTTTCCCATTAGTGATTCGCCCATCATTTACTTTAGGTGGAACAGGCGGCGGTTTTGTACATGATAAATCAGAATTGGATGATGCGTTGCAGCGTGGCTTGCAGGCTTCTCCTATTCATGAAGTGTTGGTGGAAAAAGCAGTGTTGGGGTGGAAAGAATTTGAACTCGAATTGTTGCGCGATAAAAATGATAATGTTGTTATCATCTGTACAGTTGAAAACCTTGACCCGATGGGAATTCATACCGGCGATTCCATAACAGTAGCGCCTGCGATGACGTTGAGCGATACAGCCTACCAGGAAATGCGCAACCAGGCTATGAAGATGATGCGCAGCCTTGGCAATTTTGCCGGTGGTTGTAATGTGCAGTTTGCATTGAACCCTGAAACGGAAGAAATTATTGGGGTAGAAATAAATCCAAGGGTGAGCCGCTCTTCTGCGTTGGCAAGCAAGGCCACAGGATATCCAATCGCTAAGATTGCTGCAAAACTGGCAATAGGTTATTCACTGGATGAATTAAAAAATCAGATTACAAAAACGACATCTGCATATTTTGAACCAGCATTGGATTATGTGATTGTAAAAATGCCGCGCTGGAATTTTGATAAATTCAAAGGCGCTAATGATACACTCGGTTTACAAATGAAAAGTGTAGGCGAGGTTATGGCTATCGGCAGGAGCTTCAACGAAGCCATTCAAAAAGCATGTCAGAGTTTGGAAAATGAAGCAGTGGGTTTAGGTTATTATGGCAAGAGCCTTATGAAGAGTGATGAGTTGATTGAATACATCAAGACACCAAAATGGGATCGCATCTTTCGCATCAAAGATGCATTGATGCAGGGGGTAACAGCTAAAACTATTGTGCAGGAAACTTATATTGACCGTTGGTTTATTTACCAGATACAGGAATTGGTAAGAATCGAAAAAGTATTAGCACATCATACGTTGGAAGATTTGCCTGTAGAGTTGTTGAAAGAAGCCAAGCGCAATGGCTTCAGTGATGAACAAATTGCACGTATCTTAAAGGATAACACTACTTCAGAACAGGTGTATGAAAAACGAAAAGCTTTAGGTATTACAAGGGTGTATAAAATGGTAGATACCTGCAGTGCAGAGTTTGAAGCAAAGACCCCTTACTTCTATAGTTCGTTTGAAGGATAATATACAAACAAAAATCAGGAACGGATAATGAATATACATCCGTTCTTGTTTTTTATGCATATCAGGTTTTATTCATTACCCATCAACATGATATCACGGTCGAATAAATACAAACCGCTTTTGTCGTCACCAATCAATTCCAATTTATCATTACATTCCCTGGCCAGTTTTTCTTCTTCTATTTGTTCGTTTACATACCACTGTAAAAAATTATGTGTTGCATAATCTTTTTCATTGAGCGCTATATCCACCAGTTCATTGATGCTGTTGCTCACATTTACTTCATGCCTGAACAATTCTTCAAAAGCTTTTTTTAGTGATACAAAGGTGAGCGTAGGTTGTACCAGTGCTGGTATTATTGCAAAGCCACCGCGTTCATTGATGTATTGGATGAGCTTCAGCATGTGCATCCTTTCTTCATCACTGTGCTTAAAGAAAAACTGAGTAACACCTTTTAAACCTGGTTGAATGTCGGCCCAACTTGCCATGGCAAGATATGCCTGTGATGATTGTGCTTCAACAAGAACCTGCTTGTTTAATGCATCCTGTATTGTTTTTGATAACATAGCCGTTTGTTTTTTACAAAGAAAGTGATTTATCAAATTTCAACAATTATTAATGCAGGGAAATAAAATTTAATTATTATTGCTACTTAATAATTATGAGCCATTTGAATATATTCGTTGTGTTTACAAAGGGTATTATAAAATCAATTCTCAATCAATCATTCGAATAAATAAAAACGTATGAAATCAACTACTCGGGTTTCGCTCGCTATCATGATGTTTTTTCAATTTTTTATCTGGGGTGCGTGGTTTGTTACGATGGGTACTTATTTAGGTAGTGCAGCTATTAATGCTAATGGAAGTGAAATTGCTACTGCTTATTTAAGTCAAAGCATCGGGGCAGTAATTGCACCATTTATTGTTGGTTTAATTGCTGATAAATTTTTTAATGCTGAAAGAATATTGAGTGTGTTGCATTTTGCAGGAGCAGTTATGTTGTGGTTATGTTCTACTGCAACAGACTACAGTTCATTTGTTACATATATCATGATTTATATGATCCTTTATATGCCTACACTTGCGTTAGTAAATTCAATTTGTTTAAGACAGATGAGTAATCCTAATGCAGAATTCCCGATTATACGTGTCTTGGGTAGTATAGGCTGGATTGTTGCAGGGTTAATCATAGGCTGGCTGGGTTGGGAACAAAAAGATGCTACCACACAACTAACACAGTTGCAGCTCACATTTAAGATGGCTGCCGGAGCAGCAGCTCTATTAGGATTATATAGTTTTAGTTTGCCAAAAACACCGCCAGCAAAAAAAGGTGTCAAAACATCTGTTGGAGAAATTATGGGTTTGGATGCAATTCGATTATTAAAGAAACGCTCCTATTTAATTTTCTTTCTTGCATCAATAGCAATTTGTATTCCGCTTTCATTTTATTATAATTTCACCAATCCTTTTTTAAATGAAATAGGAATGAAAGGCGCTGCCGGTAAACAAACTTTCGGACAAATGTCAGAAGTGTTGTTTATGATTCTGATGCCTTTATTCTTCGCAAGATTGGGAGTAAAGAAAATGCTGGCATTTGCTATGCTTGCATGGGCAATCCGTTATGTTTTCTTCGCTTATGGTAATACTACAAGTCTTGACTGGATGTTGCTCGGTGGTATTATACTTCATGGTATTTGTTATGATTTCTTTTTTGTTACCGGGCAGATTTATACTGATAACAATGCTGGTGTAAAATTTCAAAGCGCTGCACAGGGTTTCATTACTTTGGCAACTTATGGTGTAGGTATGTTGATCGGAACTATTCTGTCAGGGAAAATTGTTGATAATTATACAGTAAATGGAGTACACGACTGGAAAGCAATCTGGGTCATCCCAGGAGGGATTGCCGTTGTAGTACTGGTATTATTTATAATATTTTTCAGGGATGATAAACGCAGTGGTGTAAAAGCTGAACCTATTGAAATGGTATAAATATTTTTTAGCCGGAATTGAAAGTTTCATATCCGGCTTTAACTTTTGAAATTATAATTATGATTGTCCGGATCTGGCATGGGAAAACATCCACAGAAAACGCAGAAACTTATATGAATTATGTCATGCAAACAGGCATAAAAGATTATCGTGCAACACCCGGCAACCTGAATGCACAGGTATGGCAAAAACAGGAAGGTGATATCACGCATATCTGGTCTGTATCATGGTGGGTAAATGTAGAAAGCATTAAAGCATTTGCAGGGAAGAACTATGAAAAAGCAAAGTATTATGCCGAAGACAAAAAATACCTTTTAGAGCTGGAACCCACAGTCCAGCATTATGAATGTTTTGGTGAGATCAGATAAAAGATCCCATAAAAAATTTTCACTTCATTTACTCCTATTCTTTTTATTGATAGCGGGAAGAATTACTTCTTCTGAATCTTTATCATGCTTTTTTTATGAATGATATGCATGGGAGATTTCCCATTATGCCATTGTGAAAAATCACGGATGGTATTGTAGATTTTCCCATTCTATAAGGTGATGTTTGATTTTAAATTTGACATGTTGTTTTTATTAACTGTCAACTAAAAAGCTCACCTATGTTTAACAATGTTGCTTTAGATGTATTCATCGGGCTGGTATTTGTATTTCTTCTATATAGTCTGATGGCTACCATTATCCAGGAAATCATCGCTACACGCTTTGCTTTTCGCGCCAAAATTTTGGAGAAGGCCATTGTGAGGATGCTGGAAGACGGGATTTCAAAAAATAGTATGACTTATGTTGACAGGTTGAATGGACTGCTTCATTTGTTCAATCTTAAAAGCATACTTAAAAAGAAGAAAGTAGCACCCTGGTTTTATGCGCATCCATTGATTAAATACCTCGCCGAGGACAACTGGTACAGTAAGCCTGCATATATTTCACCTTCTAATTTTTCTAAAGTTATTCTCGATCTGCTCAAAGGAAAGGAGAATGCCCCTTCACAAACGTTACAGTCCGTTAATGATTCAGTGATGAGAGGTGTTATTAAGAAGTTGAAAATTGGGATGGAGGATAAAGGTAACCCTGCTGTTCGGCATTTAATTAAAATGAATGCTGAAGATCGTACAGTAGAGGAATCAGGACTGAATGAGAATGAAGTGAAATTGAGTGAAAGTACGGCCTTCTTTATCCAATCTCTCTGGAAGGACTCCGGAGCCGATATAGAAGTCTTTAAAGCAAAATTGGAGCAATGGTTTAATGACACTATGGAACGCTCTACAGGTTGGTTTAAGAAATATACCCGGATAGTATTGTTTGTAATTGGATTATCAGTGGCAATCATTTTTAATGTAGATTCCCTGGCTATAAGAAAAATTCTTACTTCCAACCGCACAGCCCGGGAGCAAATGGTACAGATGGCTATAGAAAGCCAGTCGCGTTTAGACCCTTCAAAAATTTTTAATGGCGACTCATCCCTTTTGGATTCAACCTATAAACTCGTTGCAGCCGATGCCGGGAAGGCAAATAATGTGTTAGGGCTTGGTCGCCCCTGGAAGGATACAATAGATATGTATGATGATAGCATTAAATGTGCAGATTATAATAACCGATTTTCAAGTCTTGAAAAAGAAGCATCCGAAGCGAAGGATGAAATTGAAAAATTGAACAACACTCTTAACGCATTAAATCAGAATCTTAATGATTTAAAAGCTTTGAAAGACACATCTAAGAAAATAGTAGACTCAATTGCTAACCTCAATAACCGTTTAAAGAAAACAGAAGAACAAATAAAAACATTTTCGGCATCTGTAATAGAATATCAGAAAATTAAATTCTTTAAAGACCGAAGTGAATATATCAAAGCCAAACAAAAAGACAAATGCTTTCTATACAGTCCTAACCAGGCCGGCGGCTGGGAAACATTCTTTGGCTGGATCATTACAGCATTAGCAGTAATGTTAGGTGCTCCATTCTGGTTTGATTTGCTGAGCAAATTAATCAGCCTGAGAGGAACAGGAACGAAAATTAATACAGGTGATATAAATCAACCCGCACCTGCATCAGCAACAGCTTCGTCAGCATCTGCAACAACACCATCAACAACTTCTGCAAACATAAACACAGACCAGGAGGCTGTTGGTTAATCATGGTACAACTTAAAGTCATAGTAAATAAATTAAACAAGCGGCGGGCGCCCATCAGTGATTTTTCCGACAAGGGAAATATCAGTGGCGTGGTGTATAAGGGTTACCTGCTTACAAGTATTGATGAAGAGTCCAATGCATTAGGTACATGGTATAAAGACAAAGGTGGGTATTATTATTGGGGCGGAGGCCTGTCAGTATTAAGTATGGATCATCCTTTGGAAAAGCAATTACAACCAATAGTTGCCACACCGGGTAAAGCTGTAATTCCATTGCCCCATACCACTCCTAAGGAACTGCCATTAACGAGAAGTCAATGTTTGGCAACTGCACAATGGATGGAATTGCATTTTGGTGAACAGTCTGCAAATGCAGTGGAAGGCACTCCCTTTACCAATGAGCTATTATATGCAATTGCCTGCCAGGAGACTGCCATATATTTCTATGAATGGACGAAGGAACATTCCCCTGATGAAGTTTTAGGCAGATGCGTTTTTGATGCATCAGGTGATGTAAATGGAACACGAAAAGCATTTCCAAAAAATACAGCCGAATTTATTGAACATTACGGAAAGGAACTGGCGGACATGCTGATAGCAGAAGCAAATGCAACCCGAGTATGGCGGGGATATGGCCCGAAACAATGGGTGTATGCAGGTTACGGATTGTTTCAATACGACCTGCAGCACATACTCACCGATGAAACCTTTTTCAGAGAAAAACAATGGTACCAGATGGAGCATTGCCTTGAAAAAGTGATGAGTGAGCTTAAAAGTAAATGGGCTCTGCATACCAATGATTTGTTTGGAACGGTGAAAGCATACAATGGCAGTGGCCCAAAAGCAGAAAACTATGCCAACAATGTATTGCAGTTTTTATCGTGGATCAGGAAGGGTTAAGTGTGGTGGAAGATTATATAAATATATTCTATAACAACATTTAGAAAATATGGCAACACTGAAAGTAAATGTAAATAAGCTCAATGTGCGCACATCGCCGGTAAAGGATTTTGACAATAAAGAAAATGTGGTGGGGGTGTTGCAGAAGAATGCGGTTTTTGAGAGTGTCAGCCTAATAGAAAATGAGCTTGGCTTATGGCATGTGAATGCAAAAGGGGACACGATTTCCGCAAAATTTGTTTCTGCTGTAGAGGGAGACATTCCGCCAGAATTGATGAAGTACCATGATAAAATCCCGAAAATTTTTTTAGACTTCCATTTGGGAAAACTATGGGAGTTGCCGATGCAGGAAGGATTGAAGGTGGGGATAATAGAACAGGGGCATGTAAAAAAACACCCGGCAATAAAGGCCGGTATCACGATACTAAAATGGAAAGAGGATGACCAGCAGGGGCAGGATGGCACAGCAAGAGTGTTAATTGAAGAACAAGCAGAAGAGAGTGGTGCAGAAACTAATCATACAACAACCATGGCTTTAATTATCGCTGGAGATGATCCGGAAAAAGGTATAATAGGCCTGGCGCCGGGGGTTGAGCATATTTATTCCTATTCACTCCCTGAAAATACAAATCCTGAAAACTTCATTAGAGCATTTGAGGCAATGGAGCAAAAGGGGGTTAATGTAATAAATATAAGCTTTTGTGCCTCAGATGTAAATCATAACACTTTTACCATCGCAACGGAGTTAATTGAAATGATTTCAAAGCTTAAGCAAAAGGGAATTGTGGTTGTTTGTGCAACAGGTAATTTTTTTAATGCTCATCCACCATATTATCCTGCAGCATACAAGGAAACTATTTCTGTGGCGGGAATAAAAAACAATCTGACACCAGATGTGGAATCTGATTTTTGGGATGGGGTTTCAATAAGTATGTGTTCTGATCACTATTTTGATAAACATTCATTTGATCACTCGAATGGTACTTCTGGAGCTACAGCTATAATGACAGGTTGTATAATACGATGTATTAATTCTATAAAGACAAGTGATAAAGCAAATCTTTTGTTGGAAAAGTTCTCAAAACTAAATACAATCGAATTCTCAGATGAAAAAACAAAAGCCTTTATTCCAATTTTTGAGGGAATAGAATTTTTAAATCAATTAAATTTTATATCATGAAAACTCTTTTTACTATTATTAATATTTTAGTTGTGTATGCAACTTTCGCGCAAGTGCCTTTAGACCTTTCTATTAAAAGCGGGAGCAATCAAACAATTTTAACGAAAGAGAAATATATAAGATTAATCAATTGCTCAAAACAGAATAGATATAAAGTTGAATGGGCTTTTATGCAAAATCTAACTCCAGAATTTAAAGATGTAAAAGGTAATCAAAGTACTGATGATTGTGGTGACGACTATGTAAATATTAAAAAGAAACTTGAGATTTCCACCTCTGAAGATACAATCAAAAAGTATGTTGACCTTGGAAGAACACTTCTTGAAACATTAACTGATCCAAAATGTGTGGCTTTATTGAAAGCAGCTATTGCCGAAACAGAGCAACTCATCCCTATCCCTTATGCTCCATTAAAAGATAACCAGGTCATCACGCTTACCGTTACCAAAGTAGACAAAGACGGTAAACAGGTTGGCGATAGCAAATGGACCTTTGTTTTAAAAACTCCCGAAAAATCCCGCTGGCTGATTCATTATGGACTCACCTACGCACCATCTGTAATTAGTAAAACCAACCACTACTATTCTCTTGCTGATACCAGTGTGGCCAACAGGTACACTATCACAAAGGAAAACAAGAATGGCCCCCGACCCTGGGAAAATATCTCAGCTACCATCAACTTCACTTATCCCTTCCATTCTGAGCCAAGAGGTTTTGATGGCGGATTTACTGCCGGTTTCGGATTGAGTGCAGGACTCGAACTATCCGGACAAGCAGGGCTTTCCATGATTATAGGTGATAATGTGATAGTAGGTACCGGTATTGCTATGATGCAGAAATATAAGCTCTATGGAAAATACAAAGAAGGTCAGATCATAAAAGAAAACCTTGATTTTAATGCCCTGCACGAAAAAGTATGGTTACCTGAATTGTATTTTACCATTGGTTTTCGCTTCGGCAATAATCCGTTTGCAAAGAAATCGGATGCCGCAACTAATGATGGGAAGAAAGAGGAAAAGCCGGAGTAGTGATATGGATGAAAAACAAAGGAATTAACACCGTTAAGTCAAATAGTTTGTGTCATATTAAATATTACGATTCAAAATAATTCCAGTCGTATGCCTACAGAAATAGAAAAATCGAAGATCAACGTTGAAGAAATCTATCGGGATGAAATAAGGAAGTTGCTCAAAGAACAAAAGCATCGGTCAAATGTAGTTTGGACATTCCTTAATTCCGGATTGGGGATTTGGTTCTTATCAACTATTATTCTTGGACTGTTTACTTACAGCTATAACGAATACAAGGAAAATAGGAAGTCAAATGCCGAAAAGGAAACCAAAATAAAACAACTTGATTTAGAAATAGAAAATCGCATATCACAATTTTGGGTGCATTTGGAACCTTTAATTAAACGGGATTACAAAAATGTAATAGACTCAAACTTTGCCTTAAAAGATGAAGTTCCTTATGATACAATAAATACGCTTTGGGAAGCTTTTAAGAATCCACCTACATTTGTCTTAGCCCCCTAAAAGACTGGACAAAAATTGTAAAACAATTTAGTCACAGTAAATTTAGGAACAATGAAAACAAGACGTCAATTTAGCTCCGAGGAGAAGTACAGTATCCTTCAGGAGGCA
>JAFDXI010000044.1 GCA_018268035.1 Bacteroidota bacterium
GATTTTAATTCGAAATGTCCAAAAATGTTGAATTATTACTGATTTGCCTATTATTTCTATAACTAATTTGAAAACCGCTTTTAACCAGGGTTTAATATAGCTTTAAACCTGTGTTTTCCCTATGAAATAGGGTAAATTATATATAAGGGTAACGGGGCCTTAAAATGGCTTAAAAAGGCCCTAAAATCAGATTCCCATTTTTGAGGCTAAAATAAGTTGGGTATGCAGTTGGGTATGCAGTTGGGTATGCAAAACCGGGTTTTTAAACACAGATTCAACCCCCTTTAAGGACAAAAAAAGGGGCAAAAAGTACATTTTTTTGCAGTTTCGACCCCCCTTAGGGACATTTAATCATAAAATACAAAAAAGCTGGAATACCCGTCCTGTCTGCATTTCAGCGTTTCATATTATTAAAAATTTATATGAAAGTATATACCTAACTCCATTTTTTCCGGACAAATGGTATCTCATTTGCTTTTAGAAGCAACTTTATTTTTATTAAAAACAATCCCGCTACTGTGTCTTTTGATAATAAAACCGGTCACCAAAAATAACCTTCTAATGCTGTCAATTTGAATATCAATAGGCTCATATTTGTGCTTGCCGTCGGTATAGGTATCTTCGTTCGTACTACAAGCTGTTACATATCCATTTTTTCCTTTCCTGATTTTTTTTGTTATCCTGTATTCCGCGTATTCGATCACGTAATCTTCGCCCCAAATAAAATTAAAAGGCTTATGAAGCTCTTGCAGTATTAAAATTGATCCGGATATATACTCTTTCATGCTGTCATTGTAGTGCCTGATTGCGGCAGTAGCTCCAGGAAATAAATCACCGGGATCAATATATTCGGTTGGGTAGTAAAAGGGATTATCATCAGCTACAAGATTGGTCCCGCCAATAGTTCCAATATCATCAAACAACGGGATTAAATCACCTGCATCTCTTTTTGTTCCTTTTTTCGCTACCCGAAATATATTTTTCCGCAACATTGGAGGGGTGCCGGTTAACAACCAATCTGCATTATATTGGGGATAATTTTCAACTATCACAGATAGCCATTTAGTTTGTATGTCCGTGTTTTTGCTAAGCGCCCTTGACAAGACTCCCTTACTGGCTCCTATCTTATTCTCAAGTTTAGTAATAGTCAGATTCTCATTTTCAGCCAGTTGGTTGATGCGTATTAATATATTTTCCATTTCGTTGAAAATTTTCTTCAAAAAATTTGAACAGTTGAAAATTATCTTCTAATATTGCTACCGTAAAACAGTAATAAATAATTAAATGGACAAACTTAAACAGAAAAAAAGAGATAACAAACGGGCAGAAGCTATCAAGCTGATTGCGAAACAATTTGATTGCAGCATTGAGCTTGTCAGGATGGTTCTCAACAATAAACAGTATAGCTATGGTAAAGCCGATGCCATTCGCAAAGCATTCAAAGAAAAATATACTCAACTAAAACAAATACTTGTATAATGCCACAGGATTGGAATAACATCATGGTTGTAACCGCTGATGAGCTTGTGCCTCATTATTACAACTGCATTAAAACATTACAGAGTGATATAGCCCGCCACATTAATGATGATTATGGTATCAAGCGCGTTCAAAAGGGTGGTAACGGCAGGCAGATGCTCATCGCTTTTGACAGCCTTCCCCCCGAAATAAAAAACGCCCTGGGTGATCCACGCAAGATCACAAACCCGCTCGAAATGTTTTACTCAGAAGATAAAGCTGCGGGAAAATTTTATTCTGAGTTCCGCTTTGAAGATGAATCGGGCCTTAGCTTGAAACATATCGAAGAGTATGTAACTAACGCATCTGTTTTGCGGGCCGCTATCGCATTAAAATCGGCTCGCGAATATGAGCGAAAAAGTAAAGGCGGTTCACTTAAATGCATCATGAAAACTATATGCAGCGATGTAATTCTATTCAACGAGGTATTACAGACAAAATATAAAACAAAGCACACCCTTCCGTCCTCTGAAAAGCGCTTTAAAGAAGCTTTTAAATTATTTGAAAACAGCTTTGATTATCTTACTCTGATCAGTAGAAAATTGCGTAACGAAAACCGTCGCATCGTTACCGATGACCTGCTGGAATTCCTGAATGACCTCTTCGCAACACAAGATCATAAACCAACCCGCACCGAAATTGTAAGACAATACGATTCTTTCCTTGCAGGGTACCTCGAAGTTACCAATACCACTACCGGGGAACTCTACAACCCTGCTGATTTTACAACTCTTTCTGAAAGTACTATCCGCAATTATTTAGACAAATGGAAAGATAAAATTGCGACACATAAAATGCGCAGCGGAGACCGTCAGCGCTATATGGGTAGCTTTAAGACATATCACTCTCTTGATAAGCCTTCATTTGCGGGAAGCATTATTTCTATTGATGATAGGCAGCCGCCGTTTAAATATGACAGCAACAACAACCGCGTATGGTTTTACAACGGCATTGACCTGGGTAGTGAGGCGTGGGTGTGTTGGGTGCATGGGAAAAGTAAAGATGGAATCATTATAGATTTCTACAGGCAACTGGTACGAAATTATGTGCAGTGGGGTATTAAGCTGCCAGCAGAACTGGAATGTGAATCGAATTTAAACGCTTCTTTTTCGAACACATTTCTGCGCAACGGAATGATGTTCGACGAAGTGCGCATTGAGGCAAATAATGCTCGTGGGAAACGCATTGAGCGCTATTTTCAAAACCTCCGCTACGGCAATGAAAAGCAACGCACCGGCTGGCTGGCCCGTCCACATGCCCGCAGCGAAGCTAACCAGGCTGGCCGCAGGAATGCATTTGTAAGCAGCAAAGAAGAAGATATTTCAAAAGCGCCAATCATCCCTTACAATGTTATCGTTGAAGGCTCTTTGCGTGATATTGAGGAATGGAATAACAGCCCGCACAGCGTTCACAC
>JAFDXI010000045.1 GCA_018268035.1 Bacteroidota bacterium
GGGATTAGCTCACAGGCGCTGAACTTTGGAACTCCGGAGAATAACAAACTTTACAACAAAGGTTCAGAACTGCAACATCATGAGTTCAGTGATGGAAGCGGTTTAGAAACTTATACTACCCAGTTTAGAATGCTTGATCCACAACTTGGAAGGTGGTGGCAGGTAGATCCCGAAACTGATAGGGAGGAAATGTGGTCGCCATATTCATCTGATTATAATAACCCAATTATATTTAATGATCCTTTAGGAGATGAACCAGATGAGAGTGATGGTGATTGTTGTGATTGGAATTCTGCTGGAAAAGATATGAAAGCGGGTTTGACAATCGCAGCAACTATGGAGGGCGGTAGTGGAGGTTTTGCAACACCCATAGCTGCATTTACAGTTATTGCAACGGCTGTCGTTGCTGCTGGTGATGCAGTTGGTCTTGGTAATACAAATCAAACTATTCCAACTAAGGAAACTGCAACCGTAAAAATTATTCCCACAAATAACTCTGGCACATCTTCTACTGAGCAACCTGTTATTCTAACTCAGAAGGAGAAGCAACAAATAATAAACTTCATTCAAGGCTCAGGTCAAGGTAGAGGAAAGAATAATCGTACACCCGATCCCGAAGCAACGGGTGATCATACTGTAAGTAATGACAAGGGTTCTACAACTTATAAAAAGAATGATAAAAACCCGACTGGTTTTCAAGAAGAAAAAAGAGTGGATACCAAAGGGAAAGCGCACAATGATGTACCTACACCCCATGTGCATGAACCTGGCAAAAAAGTAAGACCAGCAAACCCCGATGAAGTACCTAAAACTGATTTAAGTAGAAATAAACAACCAAATGGAAATGGATAAGATAGAAACACATGGCTTGCAAAAACTTGAATGGACAGAAAGTAATTTTGATCAGATGGGATGGCATGATAGCAAAATATATGCTGTTGCATTTGGAATCAAAGAATACGAACTATGCTTTGATATTGATTATATTTTAGAATGGATAAATCCCCAGGAAACTGAAGACCATTTTAAATTTATGGTAGTTCCTGCCACATTAGTTTTTAGAAATGTACATGATTTAAAGATCAATTTTTCATTAGTTGAAGTAACAATAGAAGATATATATCGAGATAACCCTGTTCAACCCAAAAATTATGTGCATATCAAAGAAGAAAATGAATATGATTGGATAATAGAAACTAATAACGGAGAAGTATCTTTTAAGTCTGTTGGGTTTAATCAATATGCAAGGCAAAAACCAAGGTTATTAGATAATCAGTCAATTGATTTTGTTGAAAGAGGCGGTATTTCTTTTAATATTTGAATGTTCTTAATCAGATCGCTGTTATCACTAATCACTTTTATAATATTTACTGTGTCAGTTGTTTTTGCAAATCGGCTTTAAAAATAAACGCATCAAGAAACTCTTTCACGAGTTCCACGCTGGAAGGCAGCAGCACAACAGGCGGCAAGCCCAATGCATTGTTTACCGAAAAAGATTATTACACCATCAACACTGCCAGTATAGTAAACAACCCGGCAGCTATGGACAACGATGATGAATATCCCAACAACAATGGCATCTATAACAATAATCCCAACAGTGATGTGGATGCTACCAGTGCAAAGGTGTACAAGCTCACCGGAACAGGCAGCGCTGCCGCTACAGGTTTGGGCATCACCATCAGGGTTATGAGTGGCGACAAGATTGATATCCTGGGCAAGAGTTTCTGGACACAACACAACAACTCCGGCGCCAACCAAAACCTTTTGTTGACTGATATAATAGCAGGTTTATTGGCCACACCGGATGGACTGGCCACATCCAAAGGCGCTACGGTAAACGGGCTGGCCACAGGCCCGAATGCCGTGAGCATACCGGAAACATTTTTGAACCGTAGCCCCAATGAAGGCGACACAAAACCCATGGCTTATATCAACTATATTTTGCTGGATGAACAGTTTCAGTATGTAAAAAGCGGTTTTAGCCGGGTAGGCCCGGGCGGTTCTGTGAAAGATCATTTTGCAGACCTGCAGCATATCGGTGTTACACAAAATGGTTATCTTTATGTCTATTGCAGCAATCAAAGCCCGGTAGATGTCTATTTTGATAATTTACAAATTGTGCATACAAGAGGACCATTGGTGGAAGAGACGCATTATTATCCGTTCGGACTTACAATGGCGGGGATAAGTAGTAAAGCGTTGAATTTTGGAGGCAGTGAAAATAAGATTAAGTTCCAAAAACAGGAGCTGCAGAATAAAGAGTTCAGCGATGGAAGCGGTTTAGAAACTTATCAATTTAAATATCGAATGGACGACCCTCAGGTAGGGAGATTTTGGCAAATAGATCCACTCGCCAATAAATATGTTTATAATTCAACTTATGCTTTTAGTGAGAATAAAGTAACAAGTCATATTGAACTAGAAGGGTTAGAAAGTGAATCAATTCATATGACACCTAAACTACAAGCTTCTTTAAAAGAAAATGTACAAAAAGATGTAGCAGCTATGAAACGAGATGGTTCAGTGGCTGTTCAGGTTAAAGGAACTATCGGAGTAGGCGTGGAAGGAACTGCCGGAGTAGGTAACGTAAAGCTAAAAGCAAATTTAAATGGTCCGCAAGGTCAAGTTATAGTAAACAGTGGTGGTAATGTTGAGACAACTGTAAGTGCTGCTGGTGCAGGGGTGGACATTACAACTCCAGTTGGAAGTATCAAAGCAGGAGCAGACGTTGGGGTTGTCCAATATAAAGACGGAGAGATTACAACAAATGGCATGGCGGCCAACGCAAGCGGGAATGTATCAACGTCAAAAGATGTTAAAGATCAAAATACTTCCGGAAGTTTAGGGGGAAAACTGCTTAATGCAACTGTTATAGTCGGCGCTAAATTCGGAATCGTTGGTTTCGAAGTATCAGTTAATGTCGTAAAAGCCGGAAATGCAGTTGTGGATTTTTTCAAGGCAGGTGCTGAATGGCTTTCTAATACTGTTCAAGAGGAAGCCAACGATTATTTTCATCCAAACAAACAATAATAATATTCATCAAGTAATTTGAAGTATGCGTTTAAAATTTATAATAGGTGTAATTTTTGTTTTACTATATGGTTGTAAACAAGAAAGCAAGATTAAAGAGAGTAATAGTTTTTTAGAGCGAGAGTCTCAGCCTGTAATTGCTCTTTTCTTTAAAGCACTTACAATAGAGAATGATTCTCATTCTGCAATAATGAATCTTTTAAATAAAAACGAAAATATTGATTTACAAGATTCTTTGACAATAGATTTGGAAAATAAGTTTGATGCTATCAACAGATCATCTGGGAAATTAAAATCATATAGATTATTACGAAAAAAGGAACTTGGTAATGATATTGGGATATATGCTTATTTGGTAAAATATGACAAAAAATTTTATCGCTTCATTTTTACATTTTATAATAACGGGACACAAATAGAAATCTATAAATTTTCTTTTGACGATACTATAGACATAGAAATGGAAGAAGCCTTAAAATTATATTCGAATTAAAACAAATACTCCGTATAAAAGTAATAAAAGTGCTATTGTGACCATGATAACCGGGATAAAGTAAGTGAATTTGTCTTTAATATAAAAATTATTGGGATTGTTGCTTTGATATACGATGGTAACTTCCTTTCCTTGTTTATAAATACCCGGAATTGTGCCAATCTTACTCGATTTTGTAATCCAATTATTTTCTATTGTAAGAAACCTTATAATTGGATAGCTTATGTTGTTTTCTGTCCCACCTACCTTCGCCACATCAAAAACCACTCCTTTAACTTCTATACCTTCCTTTGAAATTTTTCTAATATTTATCAGCAGCTTTATGGCTATTATTACAATAATCAAGGAAATAATTATTAAAACGATACTTGTAACCATTTTTTTATTTTTACTAAGATAATGTATTATGATTATTTTGAAAAAGACCACCTCGGTAATGTGAGAGTTGTATTGACCGACCAGTTGCAGCAGGATGTATATCCCGTAGCTGATATGGAGAGCGGCAATACTGCTGCGTTAAATACTGAAAAACAATATTACGATATACAGGATGGCAACATTACAGATGAAGGCGACATACCGGCCTTTAACGGCACCACCACCAATGAATACCAGAACAACAATGGTAACCCGCCGTATAACAATAACCCTTCGGCCAATACTTCTGCCAACAGCGAAAAGCTGTATAAGCTGAACGGGGCTGCAGGTGTTAAAACCGGGTTGGGAATAACCTTACGGGTGATGAGTGGCGATGTGGTGGATATCTTTGGAAAAAGCTTTTATCATAGCGGCGGTGCAACGCCCAATAACAGCTATCCCGTAAGCGGCGCTTTGCTCAACCTTTTAAATGTCTTTGCAGGCAGCGCTGCCGTTACTGCCA
>JAFDXI010000046.1 GCA_018268035.1 Bacteroidota bacterium
CATACTGCCCCATAGATTCACTACCCCTTCAATATTATGAAAATAATCATCATCGCCGGTAGCCGGCGGCGCTGCATAATAAAAATCAGGGTCAATACCGCCTAAAGCCGTGCTGACATTGGGGAAAACTTTATTAATCATTGTTTGAGTGGGGTAGTAAGCGGAGTTCATGGCAATGTGGCTCCCTGCACTCATGCCGTCAACAAAAACATAATTGGTATCAATCCTGTAAGGGTCATTCCACGTGTCACCGGAAGTTTCATTCACCTGTCTTTTAATAATGCTCCTTATTGCACCCCTCGCATCCTGCACCGCCCTGTAAATGCCAAGTATTTGCTGTGCGCTAACATATTGCCATTTAGGATCATTCTGATGAGAAGGAGGAGGAGGAGGCGTTCCAGGTATATTTCTTCGATCTGCCAAAATACCTACCCGGTAAGAAACACTAAATACAACGAAGCCTCGGCTGGCCATAGCCCTGCAAAAATAATCAAGCCCATCCTGGTCAGGGCTGCTACATTCACTGAAACCACCCGAATGAAATAATATTAATGCCGGCAAAGGGCAGGTATTGTAATTGGGATAGTTAGTAGGATAGTAAACATAATAATATAGCGCATCAGCCGTATTATCGCAACCTGTAGGATTATTAGGAACGGGGCATGTAAACGGGCAATAATTAAGTTTATAATGTACATCGCTGTAACCTGCAGGTGTCAAGCTTTTATAATATGTACGCGTTAAGGGCGTATCTGCTACATTAAGAATACCTGAATCTAATGGCCCCACGCTGCAAAATAACTGAGATAAATTACAGGTGGTGGCAGTTTCCTGTGCATTTACCCCCCCCCCAGCAAAGTTGTAATAAAAGAATTGCATAAAAATATTTCATAGAGATTAACTTAAAGTTTAGAATGGTCTTCGAAGATACATTTTTTTTGCTAAATATTTGCTGATGCGAAGTGAAAACATAAGCACCTGAATTTTATGCAATACCTTTTATTGTTTTTGCAACTGATGATGTTTTGAAAAATGATGTGTGCCGTTCAGCAGCGCCATTTTGATGGCAAAAAAAATCAACTGCTTCAGCATTTTCCTGTTCTTTACAAAAACAGGAAAATATCAACAAAATGATCCTGGATTTTCCGCTCATCTAAAATTTGCACTATGGCAACATCATGTTCTTTACTTTTGGGCAATGCGCCGTTTGGTAAATATTCTCTGGAACAGTTTTAAGATGAGCCTGGATGAATTGAAGAACAATAAACTCCGGAGTGGACTTTCATTGACCGGAGTTGCATTTGGTATATTTTGCATCATCAGTGTGCTTGCATTGGTGGGCAGCCTGCAACAAAAAATACAGGATGATATCAATAGCCTTGGTACAAATACAATTTATGTTGACAAATGGGAATATGTAAATACAGCAGAATACCCGTGGTGGAAATTTGTCAACAGGCCTACTCCCAAATTTGAAGATGTGAAGTTGATAGAACAGCGAAGTACATTAGCCAAGAATGTTGCTTTCTTCACTCAAAACAATACTACCCTGAGTTATAAAAATACGGAACTTCAATTTGTCAATCTTTATGGTGTAAGCGAAGAATATGATCATATCCAGAAAGTTGATATTGCTGCTGGCAGGTATTTCAGTGGTTCAGACTTTATGCATGGTAACCCAGTAGCAGTAATCGGTTATAAAAACGCAACTGATTTATTTGGAGGGCCGGAATATGCAGTAGGTAAAACCGTGCAGTTTGGTACACATAGAGCAACAATAATTGGTGTCATAGCAAAACAGGGGCAGAGTTTTGGACCAGGTTTTGATTACGACAATTCATTGATGCTTACATATTTTTATTATGCCAGTATTTTTAATGTGAATGATGAGACCTCCAGCCCTTTTATTATGGTGCAGGGTAAGCCCAATGTACCATCTCAGGCTTTGGTGGATGACCTGGAAGGTGTGATGAGGCAGGTAAGAAAACTAAGTCCTAAGCAGGAAGATAATTTTGCTTTGAATGATGTGAATTATATCGGCACTTCATCCATTAATAGTTTTTTTGGAACAGTGAATATTGGAGGTTGGGCTATTGCCGGGTTGAGTTTAATAGTCGGTGCATTTGGTGTTGCCAACATCATGTTTGTAACTGTGCGGGAAAGAACAAGCCAGATTGGTTTAAAGAAAGCCATCGGCGCCAAAAGCAGGACTATACTACTTGAGTTTTTATTGGAAAGCGCTTTCCTGTGTATCATCGGAGGAATTATCGGTTTACTGATGGTCGCGGGCCTTGCCGCCATATTAAATACATTGCTGCCATTTAAAATTGTCATTTCTGCCAGTATCATTATCCTCGCATTTTCTATCTGTGTGGTGTTAGGCATTTTATCTGGTATTATACCTGCATCCATAGCAGCAAAAATGAATCCTGTTGTTGCTATCAGGAGTAAATAACCAAATTTATAAAATAATAAAAATGCAGGACATAGATCCTGCATTTTTATTATACAACTATTTAAAAAACACATTTACAATTAGTGTAGTCTGTTTAAATATTCAGATAATTTATTAATTGCACCGGCTGTAAGTTCAATTTCTGTTTGCGCTTCTGACCAGTTGCGTTGTTCAATGGCTTCACGTATGCCCGGCAATGTTTTTACACCATAGCCTGTATAAAATCCAGGTGCATACAAACTATGTTTATACCAACTCCTTCGTGGCAAACCATTGTCAAATAATAATTGTTGTTCTGCATGTGCCAGGCCAAGATTCATATTTTCATTCACTGAATAATTTGCTTTTTTCAAAACCAATTGTAAACTGTCAGCGCTTTTTCTTAAAGCTTCCATTGCATTTTGAAGTGGTGCAAAATTCAGATAAGGCACTTCTGATTTTGGTGTTGGTTGAATAAAAGTTTTTGTGGGGTCAGCAGCCAGTGTATAAAAATTTTGTTTCAACAATTCATTGTTAATTGCTGTCGCTTCACGCATATTATCTGTAGTATTGATTAACTCTGTTGCGTAGCCATTGGCAGTAGTATAAAGTATTGAATAATCAAATGGCAATACATCTGCATCAGCCATACGCAAAACAGCACGGCCTGCAACTTTAGCCAATGCAACACCATAAACAAAAGTCGGGTCTTTGAAAAGCCTGTAATCATCATAAGAATCATAAACAGAATGATATTCGCCACCGCCACCTTCGCCACCAAAACCAAGGTCTAAAACAGGTAACCCGAGATGCTGTAAAAATGGAGAATAATCAGAGCCACTACCCAATGCAAACAATTCAAAATCTTTTTTGTCATAAGCTTCTTTTTTTGCTTTCGCAGATGATGCATTGGAAGCAGAAAGTGCTTTTCGTCTCTCAAAAACAGAAACATTAGTTTCCGGGTCAATCACTGTTTTTGAAATTTCATCCATCAATGGTGTTAATGCATGAGAGCCGCCGGCAAATAAAAATCCTCTTTCATTTCCATCACTGTTGATATAAATAATTGCTTTCTGTTGTAATTCATTGGCATGTTCTTCTGCAAATTCTGTTGAGCCAATCAATGCAGGCTCTTCACCATCCCATGAACAATATACAATAGTGCGTTTGGGTTTCCATCCGGTTTTCAACAATTCACCTAATGACTTAGCTTCTTCCAGCATTGCCGATTGACCACTGATTGGGTCTCCGGCACCATTCACCCATGCATCATGGTGGTTACCTCTCAATACCCATTCATCGGGATACTGAGAACCTTTAATCATTGCAACTACATCATAACAATTCACCATATCCCAGTTAAAAGCCAGTTTCAGGTGTACTGTTGTTTTATCATCACCCACATGATAAGTAAATGGCAAAGCACCCTGCCATCCATTCGGCACTACAACACCTCCTAAAGATTCGAGCAAAGGGCTTGCATCATGATAACTGATGGGCAATACAGGAATTTTTAAAAGATTGGTCACTGCACTGCGGTCTAACCTTATGGCATTTGCGTCGGCGCCAACTCCAGGCGTCAACGGATCACCAGGGTAAATCGGCATATCCATTACACTGCCCCTTTGTACACCATATTGATTTTTATATGCACCTTTTGGATAAACATCACCTGCAAAATATCCATCATCCATTGGGTCGCTGTAAATAATACAACCAATGGCTCCATGCTCCTGCGCCACTTTTGGTTTAATACCCCGCCAGCTTCTCCCATATTTTGCAATTACAATTTTCCCTTTTACATCAATACCCAATTCAGCCAGCTTATCATAGTCGTCAGGCAAACCATAATTTACAAATACCAGTGGGGCAGTAACATCACCATCGGGGCTCCATGCATTGTATGTTGGTAACTGACCTTCTTGTCCGCTGGTTGCATCTTCAGGCAGAGCAGGTTCTTTTAATAATGCTGTATATTTTGTTGGCGCTGTCATCTCCAACAACCTTGTTTTAGGCGTCGGGAATAATACCTTGAATGTTTCAATGTGTGCATCAAAACCATAAGACCGGTATCGTTTTAATATTTCATCAGCCACTGCTTTGCTGCCTGGTGATCCGAGGTTATGAGGTTTTGATGAAAGTAATTTGATGGTTTCTCCAATATGCTGTGCATTCAACTGTGCATCAAATGCTTTTTCTGTTTCTAATTGTGCGGATGCAGCTTTTGGTGAAAAGCCTGTGATTGACTGAGCTGATAATTTTACTGCAATAAATAAAATCAACAGTAATAAATATTTTCTCATGCAAAAAATTTTGATGTGGTGAAAAATGAAAGCACACAAATTAAAATAAAATTAATAATCATGCTTATTGTTTTACATGAGTTTGCCTATTGCCATTATTGAAATCAAAACTGAATAGCAAATAAATTTTGATGATGAATGAAGATATCAATGAAGTTTATTCAAAACCTTTTTTATTGTTGTCGCCAGCAATGCTGCCCAGGTAGCATATTGTTTTACTGATGGGTGCAAACCATCAACTGCAATAAGTGATGTATCATTTTCTGCCAGCCTGGAAAGTGGAGCAATACCGGTATAAGAAATATTATAGGTTAAGGTGATTGATTGATAGCATTAAATATATCAAGCTCTATTTTTATTTTAGCAGTATCACTGTCCTTCGCACAAGGTATAACGCTGTAATCAGGAATGAACAAAACAAACACATGCTCTTTTATTTTGCCTGATAAGAGAATGGCTTTGACGAGGCATTCTTCAAAACGCTTTTTGTAACCTGTAGTATCTAAATGCTGGTATTGGTCATTTACACCTTTCAATAGAGTAACAATATCAAAATGCTCCTGTAATTTTTTAGTTGCGATTACATTCAAAAGATCGGTTGTTGTTCATCCGGTTGTAGCAATATATTCCAGCCTGTCTATTATCATATTTCTTTTTGCAACAAGGCAACAGTTTGAGAAGGAAAGCGTTCATTTTCATATACTGTATCACTAATGGTATCAGAATCACCAAGTGCAAGCCAGGAATATTTTATGGTGTTTGATGTGATAGTATCTGCAGAGCCTTTGATTATTGTAGTATTGATATTTTGAATAAAATTTCCTGTGCAACCATGGAATTTTCCATTTTGGCAAAATAACAAACCATGCGTTAAAAATAGAAAGTTGAATTTTAATAAATCCACGCCATATTTACGAAATAAAAAAGAAGATGGCTGTAACCGTTTTTTAAAATAATCAAAAGGCTATTTTTGCGCAAACAAAAATCATAGAAGATGGCTGAAAAAATTAAAGTAGCTAACCCTGTCGTTGAATTGGACGGTGATGAAATGACACGCATTATCTGGAAATTCATCAAAGACAAACTGATATTGCCTTACATTGATGTTGACATAAAATATTTTGACCTCAGTGTGATGCACCGTGATGCTACAGATGACCAGGTAACAATAGATGCTGCTAATGCAATTAAACAATACGGTGTTGGTATCAAATGTGCCACCATCACTCCAGATGAAGCCCGTGTAAAAGAATTTAACCTGAAACAAATGTGGAAGAGCCCGAATGGCACCATCCGTAACATCCTTGATGGCACTGTGTTCCGCGAACCAATAGTTTGCAAAAATGTACCGCGTTTAGTGCCCAACTGGACTGCACCCATCTGCATCGGCCGTCACGCTTTTGGCGACCAATACCGTGCAACTGATTTTGTAACGAAAGGTAAAGGAAAACTCACCATAACATTTGAAGGTGAAGATGGTAATGTGATGAAGCATGAAGTTTACCAGTTTAAAGGCGATGGTATTGCTTTGGCAATGTATAATACTGATGAGAGTATCCGCGGTTTTGCACATGCCTGTTTTAACCAGGCTATCTTAAAGAAATGGCCATTGTATCTCTCTACAAAAAATACTATCCTTAAAAAATATGATGGCAGGTTTAAAGATATCTTCCAGGAAATTTATGAGAATGAATTTAAAGTGAAGATGGATGCAATTGGTATTACTTATGAGCACAGATTGATTGATGATATGGTGGCAAGTGCTTTAAAATGGAATGGCAATTTTGTGTGGGCCTGTAAAAATTATGATGGTGATGTGCAGAGTGATACTGTGGCGCAGGGTTTTGGTAGTTTAGGTTTGATGACCTCAACACTTGTAACACCCGATGGTAAAACAATGGAAGCAGAAGCAGCACACGGAACTGTAACACGCCATTACCGTCAGCACCAGAAAGGCAATCCTACCTCTACCAATCCTATTGCTTCCATCTTTGCATGGACACGTGGTTTGGAGTTTCGTGGCAGGCTGGACAACAATCAATCGTTGATTGATTTCTGTCATGCTTTGGAACAGGTGTGTGTTGAAACAGTTGAAAGCGGCAAGATGACAAAGGACCTGGCCATCACTATCAAACCAAATGTTGAGCATGGCACAGATTATTTATATACTGAAGAATTTTTGGATGAACTGGATAAAGCATTAGAGAAAAAATTACAGAAATAAATTAAAAGTGAGACCGCAGCAAAAACTGCGGTTTTCTTTTTAATTGATGTATGAAGTATAGGATGAATAAAAAAATTAAACAATTTATTTCATCAATATAATTCAGCAAAAGATTATTTAAATTGTTATGAACAATCGAAATTTCATTTACAAAAAACTGAGATAAATTGCTCATAAGCTTGTTATTGAAAGTAATGTAAAAAAAGATAACAGTTAATGTTGAGATCATAAATATCATCCATACTGTTTTAACTTGCAGCCATGAGCAGGTATGATGTATTAATAATCGGGGCAGGGCCAATTGGCCTGGCAGCAGGCATTGCAGCACAAAAAGCAAATCTCAGTTATATTATTGTAGAAAAAGGTTGCCTCGTCAACAGTCTGTATAATTACCCGGTTAATATGACTTTTTTTTCAACGGCTGAAAGATTGGAAATAGGTGGTGTGCCTTTCATGAGCATCAATCCCAAACCAAGAAGGGCTGAAGCTTTGGAATATTACCGCAGGGTTGCAAAAGATTTTAACCTCAATATAAAATTGTTTGAAAAAGTTGAAAATATACAGCGATCAGAAAATGATTCATTTAATACAACTACATCAAAAGCCAATTATGTAAGTGATTTTATAATTGTGGCTACAGGTTTTTACGATATCCCTCAACTGCTGCATGTGCCCGGTGAAGAGTTACCCAAAGTGCGTCATTATTATGATGACCCGCATTATTATGCATTTCAGAAAGTGATGGTTGTAGGCGCCAGCAATTCGTCTGTGGATGCAGCTTTGGAAACCTGGCGCAAAGGCGCTGACGTTACTATGGTTGTAAGAAAAGATACAATCGGGAAAAATGTAAAATATTGGGTGAGGCCTGATATTGAAAACAGGATTAAAGAGGGCAGTATTAAAGCATATTTTAATTCTAACATTACAGCTATCCATACCCACTCCGTTGATATTCAGACGTCGGATGGAAAACTTTCATTAGATAACGATTACGTATTGGCGCTCACAGGCTACCAACCTGATTTCAAATTGCTGGAAAATCTTAATATTACTATATCCGCTGATGAAAAACATATTCCAGTGTATAATCAAGATACTATGGAGACCAACCAGGAAGGAATCTACCTTGCCGGTGTAGTATGTGGTGGCTTTGATACACATAAATTGTTCATAGAAAATTCAAGGGAACATGCGGAGAAAATTATCAATGATATTATTATTAAAAAGAAGGTTTAAAAAAAACAAACCTCTTCTAATTGAAGAGGTTTGTTAACCAAGTATTGAAGATGTACTAATTGCCTTTAACTATCTTCTTCATCACTTTTGCATTTCCAAAATTCACTTCTAACATATACTCTCCATTGGAGAGTGGGCAATTACCATACGCTCAGCATTGGAGGTCCCGGATGCAAACATGGTCAACATAGGTGTTGAAGAAGAGCCTGGATTGGCAAGCTGTATTCCATCTATGATTCTTTAAATCGTAATGTGCCATTGATCATTTCATCACCGACAACATCTAATTTATATGCTGGTGATGCATTATTTATCCCAATATTTCCGTTGGAAAGATATATGGCAAACTTGTTGGTTCCTGCTCTCAGGAAGTTAAACTGATCTATCGCATCACTATATTGAAGGCCCCAGTCTGAAAAGGTTTCAGATTGGGCAATGACCATGCGGTCAGGGTTGGCTGTACCTTACTTAAACATTAAGATCATTGGATGGGGATTTGAACCCGGATTTGAAAACTGGATAGATTGTGAGCCTTTCAGGAAGGTCAGGTTACCACCCATAGTTTTTGTTCCGGCTACGTGGAATATGGTGTTGGGATTGGATGTGCCTATACCTATTTTCCCGTCTTTTGTAATTCTCAGGCGTTCCAACTTATTTGAAATAAGTATAAAATCCTTTTTATTATTTGTACCGATTGTAGTATCGGTATCGGGTGTATTGCCACCCATTTTCCAATATTGCTGTGCATTGGCTGGTTGCCAGCCACACAATAGTAACAAAGATGCCAAAGCAAGAGTTAGAATATTTCTCATGTTGCTTAATTTTAAATTTTTTGAAATGATTATCTACTCTGTTGAAAGGTTTTCGGCTATCCCTTATGTTGCGGTGTTAAGAACAGCATCCCTTTTTAGTATTTTTGGTTAAAAATGAATACAGATTCTTAACTTAAGACAAACATTTTGGGTAACAGTTTACAAAATTTTGCTCCCTGAATTTCAATAAACATGGCAATTGTTGGATCATAATAGCCACGGTTTTCAAGAAGGGAACACTATATTACTGAACAGGGATAATTACCCCGCTATCTCGCTCAACTCCAGCCACCGCAGCTCTTTTTCATCGAGCAAAGAATTTATTTCAAGCAGCCTTTCGCTGATGGAAGCCATTTCTTCATAACTGATATCAGTGCTTAATTTTTCAGTCAGTGTTTTTCTCTCAGTTTCCAGGACGGGCATGTCTTTTTCCAATTGTTCAAACTCCCTTTTTTCTTTGTAACTCAATTTTCGTATCGCAGTTGAAGGCCTGTTATCATTTTGTTTTGGTTTGTGTTCTGTAGCAACCTGTTGGATATTGGCAACAGACGTTAATCTGTACTGGGTATAATTTCCGGGAAAATCTTTGATAACTCCATTGCCTTCAAAAACAAATAAATGATCTACCAGTTTATCCATAAAATACCGGTCATGCGAAACGATGACAACACATCCAGGATAGTCCAATAAAAAATTTTCCAGCACATTTAATGTTGGCAGGTCAAGATCATTGGTGGGTTCATCAAGTATTAAAAAATTTGGGTTGCGAAATAAAACAGTTAACAATTGCAGTCGTTTCTTTTCACCACCACTTAATGATGAGAGATAGGTATATTGTTTTTCAGGAGTAAATAAAAACAATTCGAGAAACTGTGCTGCGCTTAAGCTGCCACCTTTTGCCAACGGAAAATTTTCTGCAAAAGTTTTGACATATTCAATCACCCGCATATCTTCTTTAAATGCCAGACCCTGTTGTGAAAAATTTCCAAACACAATGGTGTCACCAATATTTATTTTGCCGCTATCCGGCTGCTCAAGCCCTTGTAAAATATTAATGAATGTGGATTTACCAACACCGTTTTTACCTATGATACCAACTCTCTCGCCTTTATTAAATGTATAATCAAATCCACTTAGAATTATTGTATCACCAAAAGATTTATAAACTTTCTTCATCTCAGCCACTTTGCCACCCATCCTGCTCATTTTTATTTGCAGTTGCAACTGCTCATCTACAATTTTCTTCTTTGCATTTTGCTCAGTCTCTGCAAATGCATCTATCCTGCTTCTTGACTTTGTAGTGCGTGCCCTTGGTTGTTTGCGCATCCATTCCAGTTCGCGTCTGTACAGGTTTTTTGCTTTATCAATATTGGCCTGTTCATTCTCAATACGTGCTGCTTTCTTTTCAAGATAATTTTGATAATCGCCTTTGTAAGTGTATAAATTTCCCGTATCAATTTCCCAGATTTCTTCGCAGATATTATCAAGAAAATACCGATCATGTGTTACCAATAACAAAGTAACATGTTGTTGACCGAGGTAGTGTTCCAGCCATTCCACCATATCTATATCAAGATGGTTGGTTGGTTCATCCATAATCAGCAAAGTATGTTTATGTTCAAACCCAATATCAATCAGTGTTTGGGCTAATGCAATCCTTTTTCGCTGACCTCCACTTAATTCATTTATTGCAGATTGTAGTTGATGAATGTTGAGCTTACCTAAAATTTGTTTTACATTACTTTCAAATCCCCATGCATTTAATTCATCCATTTTTATCAATGCCTGAGATAATAATTTTTCATCTCCCGCCTCTACTGCATTTTCATATTCTTTGATGGCATTTATTATGGGATGGTTGTAATGAAATATATTTTCCAGAACGGTTATGTTTTCATCAAACTTAGGCTCTTGCTCAAATAACGCAACAGTAACATCTTTATTCACCCATATCTTTCCTTCGTCCACAGTTTCTTTACCAGCCAGAATTTTAAGCAATGTGGTTTTACCAAAACCATTGCGGGCTACGAGAGCAATCTTATCACCTTCAGAAATATGAAATGAAATATTTTGAAATAAAACATCGGCACGGAAGCCTTTTGTAATTCCTTCAGCAGAAACGTAATGCATACTGCAAAAATACTTTGCATATTTCGTAACAACTATCCTGATGCCTGCCCTGATGCATTTTATTTTTTATGAAACATCATGCCTGCCTGTATGCCATATTGTATGAAATGAAAATTTCCTTTACTCTTATCATTATAGAGATTGGATAGACTATATGAAAAATCCGGGCCAATAAATACAGCAGTTTTCTTTCCTGTATTGAAAGAAAAATTAAATCCGCCGGTTACCTGGAATTGTGTTTTACGCATCAAATTATTATCTACATAATACACATTATTAAATGCATCATAAACCAATGCTTGCTGCGATAACAATTGCCTTACAGAAAATCCTGCCTGGTATGCAAGCGTTTTTGATTTGGTATGAAAAATATTTTGTCGAAAATATACAGGCAGTTCGATAAAGTTATATTCATTCAAATACCTTGAATCACTACCCGGCCTGTAATATCTTGACACTGTATAAATACTTAGCCCGGTCAAATTGTTTGGCATATAAACAGCTCCTGAATTCACCAAACCATTGACACCATTCTTTACTGAATAATGAAGGAAATTCAAACCTGCTCCTATAACACTGTTTTTTGACAGTTTTCGCTGCAACGAAAACCCAACTGCAAATGCATCAGATGCAGTATAAATTTTTGAAGGTGTGACTGCATTATTATTCGGAATAGCAGTAGGTCCGTTTAAACTGGCAGGGTAACTTTTTTCATTACCGGATAAACCTTTCAATAAAGTGCTTCTTCCATAACCTGCCTGCACACCCCATTGCCATAAAGGAATTGTATAATCGGATGATGTTTTCTTTTTTGCCTCATTATTTTTTTTACCTGTAACAGTTGATGTAGATTTTTTTTCAGTTTCATTTTTTGATTGCATACTATCCTCCAAAAGATTTTCAGTTGCCACAGGTAAATTATTTTTTGCAAAATCTTTTTTTGTTGAAGAATCCTGTTCTGATTTCATTTCTATACTTCCATCATCCGAATTATCAAAATGCCCCTGTTGGATTTGTTGCTGCTGAATACTTTCGTTGACATTGTTTTTATCAGCTTTATCAGCATCATTCAATTTAACCTTTGGGGCAGATTGCAGAACAATAGTTTTGTTTTCTTTTTTATTGATTGAAAGTTGCAACGGTTTTTTCTGGCCACTTGAAATAATAATTTTCTCTTTCTGCTTTATGCTTGTTATTTGTTGTCCTGGTTGTATTGTAGAAAGTCTATTTTTATTTGAATCAGCAATTAGGAGTTGATGTTCCGGTTGTGCAGTAACATTATTTTTTCCAACAACTTCCTGTGATATTTTTTCTACATTTTTCCCAGTAGAATTATAAACTACAAACCCTGTCGCCACTAATCCTGCCAACAGGAAAAAAATAAAATACCTTTTTCTCCGCTTTTCGGTATTTATCCTGCGGCTCAGTTTTTCCCAGGCTACATCAGACGGAACCCTGCTGAATGACTCCATCATTTCTTTTACCTGTTTTTCAAATTCATTTTCCGGCATACCGCTTTTGTTTTACATTTTCATTTCTTTTTTCAATCCAGTTTACCATGATGCTTCTTGCCCTTGCATACTGCGACCTTGATGTGCCTTCATGAATGCCGAGCATTTCACCTATTTCCACATGCGAATAACCTTCTACAGCATGCAGGTTAAAAATTGTCTGGCAACCCGTTGGCAACTGTCGTATCAGGTCTGCCAGCTCTTTTGCCTGTAAGTGTATATCAGGATTTTCTGCAGACACGGGGTGGAGATTTATTTCATCATAAGAGAGATCGCCTCTGTAACGTTTGTTTTGTTTCAGGTAATTCAATGCAGTGTTTACCATAATCCGGTGCATCCATGCAGGTAGTTCTCCATCATTTCTGAACCGGTGCAGGTTATGAAATACTTTTACAAAGCCTTCCTGCAATACTTCTTCTGCATCGGCTGATGATTTTGTGTACCTGTAACAAATGCCAAACATCAGGGGTGCAAAATGATCGTAAAATTCCTTTTGCGCCCTCTTATTTCCTTTAAGGCAATTCTTTACAAGTTCATGATAATCCATCCGGATAAAAATGTTGACAACATTAATAACTTATTCGTTGCAATGAGAAAAAATATTACAGACGATTTGAAAACCTTTCTGCAAAGATTATCAATTACAGGGCTGAAAACATGGTCCAATTGTATTTAGAAAATAAGGAATATTCTCAAACATCGTTTTGCATGATGAGAACAATGCTACAAATCAATCCGGAATTGAGTAATTCAAAATATTTTTATTGATATAGTATAAAGAAACCCGCGAGTTATTGTTTCATCAGTTTCAACATAACAACATCATGTGATGGGATGTCTGCATGAAATGTTTTGTTTGTTGTTTCATTGTTTTTTCCTGCCCACACATCAACAATTTTATATTGAATAGTACCTGCATTCAATTGCTGCAAAGAAATATTGTCCTGCACATTTTCATTATTCCAATCAAAACTGATTTTTTGTGGCTGCCGGCTCCTGTTTACAAAACAAACAGCCCAATCACCATTACTCAAAGGTTTGAACCACGTGTCAACACTATCTTTTGAAGCATACCGCCAACCCTGAATACCTAACGCGTCCTGGTTAATGCTGATTGCTTGTTTGTTTGTCAAAATTTGTCTTGTAGCTGCTGTCATTTTCCTGATATCATTTCCTGCGATGAGTGGTGAAGCCATCATACACCATAAAGAAAAATGGGTGCGGTCTTCAGCCACACTCATCCCATTACCAACTTCGAGCATATCGGGATCGTTCCAATGATTGGGGCCTGCATATTTGCGCAGAGGTTCATTCTGGTCAACACAGGTCATTACACAATTTGGTTTCCATCCTGAAGATGTATCAAATTCACCCTGGAAACAAGCGCCAATATCATTGGTAGTCCGCCACAACTGACCATCTTTTGCAGCCCATAACCAGGGTTTGTGGGTACCCCATTCACATAAACTAAATATGATAGGCTGTTTTGCAGTTACTAACGCTTTGCCCATTGTTCCATACGCTTCCTGTGCGTTGATGCTGTCTGTATAGCACCAGTCAAATTTTAAATAATCAATTCCAAGCGATGCATAAAAACGGGCATCCTGGTATTCATAACCACGTGTGCCGGGATAACCAGCACAGGTTTTGGTGCCTGCACAATTGTACAAACCAAACTTCAAACCTTTTGAATGAACATAATCAACTAATGCTTTCATACCATGTGGAAATTTTATAGGGTCAGGTACCAAATTTCCGGTGATACTATCTCTTTGCATGGCCATCCAACCATCATCCAAAACAAGATATGTATAACCTGCATCTTTCATACCTGATGACACCATGCTGTCAGCAATACCTTTTACAAGGTCTTCTGAAATATTGGTTTGAAAAGTGTTCCAGCTATTCCATCCCATCGGTGGTGTAGGGGCGAGGTTTTCAAATTTCTGGCTGAAAGATTGAATGCTTGTCAAAACAAGAATGGAAATAAAAATTTTTTTCATTGATATTAATTTAAAAAACATGACTAAAGCAAACCATTATTATACACTGCGGCAATTTATGCAACAAACTTCAGGATGATATCAACAGTTTTAAAAAATATGATTCAGCAATTTCTTACTGTAATTTCCTCAATATCTCTCTCACTTTTTTACCCGACTCATTTAAGTCTTTCATCTGCCAACCGCCTTCAGAAGAAGCTGAAGGCAACAAAACAGAACAGGTTTCATCTTTATCAGAAACTGACCAGGTAACCCAACTGATTTTATGTTGTTCACACCAGTCAATCCACCTGTGCCATTCTTCATCATTGATGGGCCCGTCACCTGTAGCTTCCATACCAGCAGACTCAGAAATAAAGATGGGAATATCTTTTTTTAAAGCGTTATCGCAGCGGTCGCGCAAAAATTGTTTATGTGTGCCTGCATAATAATGCACAGTGTACATCAGGTTAGAAACATTTGTGAGTGGTGAATCAGCAACAAGATGAATATCCTGGTCCCAATGCGGGCAACCGGCTAATATGATATTGTCTTTATCAATTGACCTGATGGTTGTAATAATTGCGTTCTCATAAATTTTAACGCTGTCCCAGCTTTCATAATCCGGCTCGTTGAACAACTCATAAATTACATTGGGGTAATTGCCATAATCAGTTGCCATCGTTTTAAAAAATGCATTGGCTGCATCAAGGTTGATATTATGGCTGTGCCAGTCAATGATTACATATACGCCTTTGCTGATGCATGCTTCCACAACGTTTCTGATCAACTTTATCTGTGTTGCAGAGTCCTGCAGATAACCATGTTCAGGTTCTACACCCAATGCTGCTCTTATCACAGTGCAATGCCAGTCATCCACCAGAGTATTGACAGCGCCTGTTGTATAAAAACGCGGATGAAAACAACTCCATCCAAAACTCATTCCTCTCAAAACAATTGGCTGGTTATGTTCATCCATCAATTGTGTGCCTTGCACATGCAGTGCGCCATGTTGTTGTACAAACTGTGCATTCAAATTTGTGAAGAATGAAAAAAATATGATGGAAAAAAATAAACGCATGACTGTATTTTTTAAAAATGATTTCTGAGAAAATAATAAATGATGATGCATCATTTTAATTTTTATCATTGTTGTCCGACTAAATAAAATAACCCTTTGCTTTTCAAGACCTCACCCCCAACCCCCTCTCCAAAAGCGAGGGGGCTTAAAACCCTTACTGGCAAAGGGTTTCAGCTATTTTGAATAATTTTATTCTGACAACAATGATTTTTTATAAATCCTTGCAACCCATCCGCCACCTTTGGCAAGATGGATTATGATTTTATCTCCAGCTTTGATTTGAACGATTTGCTTTTTATAATCTGTTGCATTCCTGTCAGCGTTTACACCATCGTGAAAAATTTCTGCAGTATAATTTCCTGCAGGTAAAAAAGAAAAATCAAGTGTAAGGTTGCGTTCAGTCCAGTTTGTCATTGCGCCAACAAACCAATCATTGCCTTTGCGACGGGCCAATGCAACATACTCTCCCACTTTACCTAACAACGGAACTGTTTCATCGAATGTAGTAGGTGTTTTAGCAATGAAATCTGTACACTCCTGTTCCTTCATATAAGTAGTAGGGTTATCTGCAAGCATTTGAAAAGGTGCATAAAAAATTATGTATTCAGCCAGTTGATTACAACGTGTACCTTTAGCCATCGGGTTGTCATTATTCGCATAAAAATCATTTTGTGTTGCATTGCGAAATGCACCGGGTGTATAATCCATCGGGCCTGCCATCATGCGAATGAAAGGAATAGTTGTAGTATATGCAGGTTGGTCTTCATCAGCCCACTTAAAATTTTCCAAACCTTTCACACCTTCATAACCGACAACATTTGGATAAGTTCTTTGTAAACCCGTAGGCTTAAAAATACCATGAAAATCTACTATAAGTTTATACTGTGCTGCTTTTTGTGCAATATCATAAGTGGAACGCACCGCCACCTGATCATCCCGGTCAAAGAAATCAATCTTAAAACCTTTCACACCCATCTTTGCATATAAAGGGAAGACAGTATCCATTTGTCTTTTTATATTATACCAGATAGCCCACAAAACAACACCTACATTTTTCTGTTTCCCATAATCAAGGATTTCCTGCAGGTTAAAATCAGCAGGTTTTATTTTCAACAGGTCATAAGGGTCACTCCATCCCTCATCAACAACGATATATTCAAGGTGATTGGCAGCAGCAAAATCAATATAATATTTGTATGTATTTGTGTTGATGCCTGCGGTAAAATCCACACCGGTGATATTCCAGTTATTCCACCAGTCCCACGACACAAGCCCTGGTTTTATCCATGAATAATCTGAAATACGGGGAGCAGATGCGAGTTTCTGAATGATATCATTATTCAATAAATCTTTATCCTGTTCGCTGATTGCAACAATGCGCCAGGGAAAATTTCTTGTACCATTTGTTATTGCAATAAAGTCCGCCCTCTCTGTTGGAATATAATTTCTGGAAATAATATTTGCTTTTGTCGGATAAGGAGCAAACACACTCTGCAAACCTTTTTGTGTATTGTTCAGGTTCAGGTACATACCAGGGTAATCTTCGAGGTCTGCTTCCATGATTTCTGCTTTGCGGCCATTGCCTGCATCAACCAACAATGGGAGAAATGCGAGTGAATCTTTTGGAAACTGAGATAAAGGAATGTGATGATACAATGCTTCAAAAGCTGAATTAAAATTCTGTCCTTCACGATAATCCCACTGGATAGGAATGAAGGCTGAATCATCATTTGTGAAATTGAAATTTGCAGTTTCATTTTTTATGATGATGCTGTCTTTTATTTTAGTGAAGAAGCGATAAGCCACTGCATCATCATACACTCTGAAAACAATTCCATAACCACCTTTATAATTTAATGTAAGCTGGTTGCAATTATCAACCACTGTTGATTTGATATAATTGATAGCATTAAATGATGTGTTGATTTTTTCTGATTTGGAAGAAACGATGCGGATATTTTCGCCCAACACAACATCCAGCAATTGCATTGACGCAGATGAAGGCGCAATAATATCCTGGCCCCTATCTTTTACAGACCATGTTAGTTTTTCACCAGCCTCAATATACAATGCAATATTCCCATCAGGAGATAATACATCAAATTGTTTTGTCTTTTGAGCTGAGAGGTTTCCAATATTCAGCGATAATACTGCAACCAAAAAAAATAATTTCATGATTATTTATTTATTAATTGTTTTCAATTCTGAACTTCCATGCATTGATGAAGTTTATATATTCTTTATTATGACTGCTTTTTTTGCTTTTAATATTTTTCTACACATTATGTTTTACAGATTCACGAATCAGTCAATGCTAAAATTCATTATTCAAAATATTATTAATTGCCAGTTTCAATCCGGGTAAATCTGTTTTAATTATTTTCCACACAGCTTTTAATTTCACATTAAAATATTCATGTGCAATCAGGTTGCGGAAAGAGCGCACTTTATACCACGGGTAATGATACTTTTCTAAAACTTCATTTTCAACATGTGCAATAGCTTCGCCAATTACTGTGAACTGAAATAATACCGCATTGTTCATCATGGTGTCACTGCAAAATGATTTTCCGTTATAGCCATCCACAAAGTTTTCAATGCTCTCTATAGCAGCTACAATATGCTCCAACCTTTTTTGACTTTCTATACGGTCATCGCTTTTCATAAATCAATTTCAAGTCAGGTTTTATATTTTCAAGGATATGAGGCTTGAAGGCATCAATAAACCCAATATCCACTTTTCTATCAACAGCTTTTTCAGCATGATACTGTACATCTGCCAAATCAAAATAACTGAACTGTTTAACTGTTTGCACTGCGATGTCAATGTCACTTTTAGGTCCATCATCTTTGCGGGAAAATGAGCCATATATCCAGGCTTTTTTAATTCCTTCATACCGTCTAATCACTTCTGTCAATTTTTTTATAACAGCAGTCCTGTCTTTTTTTCGAAAAACTTTATATTCAATTTGCTCTTCCGCCAATTGCAAGGCTTTCAATGCCAGTTCATCATTGCCCACTTCATTCAACACTTTCCCACTCAGATAAATTACCATCAATTCTTTTAAATCATATTTATAAATTATTGCCAACCGCTTCACTATTTCCTTTGTCACCCTCCTTTCACCTCTTTCCATTTTGCTTAAAATGGCTACATCAATATCAAGCAGTGCAGCTACTTTACGTAAAGACAGGCTTTTTTCTTTTCTCAGTTTGCGGAGTTTTTCCCCGATACTTTCTGTTGATATTTGAACTGTTGACATATTATGTCAAATTTATAAAAATACGCTGTATTATTTCAAGGCATGCCCTTGAATTATGATAAGGGCATTTCCACAAACCCGCTTTGTCTTCATCATTCATCACTGAATAATCTTCATTGACACCCCAAAACCATTCACCTTTATTTTTATCAATGATGTGCTGTTGTATAAATTGCCAGCACTGCATTGAAGCTTTTAAATATTTTTCATCATTAGAAAGCTGGTAAGCATTATACAAACCTACCATTGCTTCAGCCTGCGGCCACCAATGTTTTTCTTTAATTAAAATTTTCTCACTTTGTTGTTGGCCAGGAAAAGACTCATACCACAAACCGCCATCTGCATCAAGCCCTTCCATAGCAGCATCAGTAATGCTTATGGCATGGTTACGATAAATTTTTATCCAAGTTTCATCGTTGATGATTTCAGCGCATTGCAACAACAGCCATGCAGCTTCTATATCATGGCCAAAAGATACAGGGCCGGGTTTTTCATTCCAGTTCTCATCAAAAAATAATTTCAGATGAAATGTTTTTTTATTGATGAAATATTTATCAAACAAACCAAGCAACTCAATGATTTTATTTTTTAGTGCTGGCACAGGAAGAACTTTATAAAGGTTTGCATACGCTTCAATGATATGCAGATGCGTGTTCATAGTTTTTTTTTCATTCGCATCTTTTGCGCTTAACCTGAGATCTGCTGCCAGGCTCCAATCACGGTTGTACGCTTCAAAATATCCTTTGTTTACAGGGTCATAACTCCTGTGTTCTATTACTTCGAACAAAGCAATAGACAGTTGTAATGGTTCTTCATTCTTCGTAACAAAAGAATATTCGCTCAATCCATACAGGCAAAATGCCTGTGCATAGATTTGTTTTTTTGAATCAAGCATATTGCCGTTTGCATCAACTGTCCAAAACACACCGCCGTATTGTTTATCAAAAAAATATTGCCGGATATATTCAAAGGCAAGGGTTGCTGTTTGTAAATATTTTTCATCGTGAAATTGATTATACGCTGCTGAGAAAGTCCATAATATTCTTCCATTTAATACAGCACCTTTTGGTGCAGTTGAATCAATGTTATTAGCATTATCAATTTTTCCAACAAAGCCACCATTCATTTTATCGGGAGCAAATTTCATCCAAAACCTGAGAATGGAATGTAATTCACTACTTACTTCATCATGATATTGTTGCAATGAATTCATTGGTGATAAAAAACTACTGGGATTTAAAACGGAATAGTTAATTCAAAAAAAATCAGGTTCAAAAAAAATATGTTCAACAAGCAGCCAACAATTATCTTTTTATTATTAAAGGCTGTGTAAGTGATTTGTTGTTTTCAATCAGATGCATCAACCTTTCAACTGTAGTTGCAGAACGAAGGCCATCTTCACCTGTATGCATTACATAATCCAGCAGTTTGTCAATAGATGAAACTGCAACGTGCATTCTTGTATCTGAAGATGCATAATAAATTAACACTGTGCCATCATTATCTGCAATCCATCCATTACTAAACACAACATTTGAAACATCACCAATTCTTTCTTCACCTTCCGGAGCCATAAAATATCCTGCTGGTTTATAAATAATGTGTGTCAGGTCATTGAGGTCAGTCATAAACATATATAAAGTGTATCTCAATCCTGCAGCAGTATTACGCACACCATGTGCGAGGTGTAACCATCCATATTTTGTTTTAATGGGTGCCGGCCCCCAACCATTTTTCATTTCATTGATTGTATGATAAATTTTCGGATCAACAATTTTTTCTTCATTTATTTCAGCGCCAATCATTGAATCACTTAATCCAAAACCAATGCCACCACCTTTTCCCGGCTCAATAAAACTATCCTGCGGCCTGGTATAAAAACCATATCTACCATGTACAAATTCAGGATGCAATACAACATTTCTTTGTTGTGCTGATCTGGTTTTCAAATCAGGCAAGCGCTCCCATTTCTTTAAGTCTTTTGTGCGCACTATTCCACATTGCGCAATAGCTGAAGTCTGGTCTCCATCAGGTGCTGCGGGATCATGCCTTTCAGTACAAAACAATCCATACACCCAACCATCTTCATGAGACACCAATCTTATATCATAGATATTGGTATCAGGTTCGTTTGTTTCAGGAATTATAACAGGTTCATCCCAAAATTTAAAGCCATCAATACCATTTTCGCTTTCTGCAATGGCAAAAAAAGATTTCCTGTCATTACTCTCCACACGCGGCATCAAAATATATTTACCATTCCATTTGATGGCGCCTGCATTCAACACTGAGTTAATGCCAAACCTTTCCAACAATCCCGGATTTGTTTCAGGATTTAAATCATATCTCCAGGACAATGGAGTGTGTGCTGCGGTAAGTACCGGGTAACGGTAACGTTCATAAATACCATTACTTTCATTTAATGCTTCATTCTTCAATGAGACCAATGTTGAATAATCATTTTCTAATTGCTCTAAACGCTGATAAAAAAAATTCTTCATAGTTCCTGCTTTTAATCTTCAAGTTTATTCCACCATGTTCTTTTTAAAATAAAGACGATGATGATGAGAATTATTACTGTAATTAATAAAGGAAGTTTCATCCACAACACCACATACATAGGCAGAATAGTTAAACAACATTGTGCAATGATGCCAATCACAACATTGAACATATCCAAACCAAATCTTTTGTTGGGAACAAATGCCGGGTCTTCATTGGCCACCAAAACATGTACTGGTTTCCAGAAGCCCCAGGGCCTTACAGTGTTATAAAATTTTTTCAGAACAGAAATTTCTGTAGCCGGTGCAGTATAAGTTCCGATAAAACAACCTGCAAGTGAAATTAAAAATAACACAGGGAAGAAATATAAAAACTGCACACCTGAAAATATTTCTGAGAATACCAAAGCGCCAGCAGTACCTGCCAACATACCCCAGTAAAATCCATTTGCATTAAACCGCCACCAATACCATTTTAAAACATTGGCAGCAATGTATCCGCCGTATAATCCTGAAACCAGCCATTGCAAAATGCTGTTGACATCTTTGGTAAAGAACCCAATCATCACACCAATCGTTACTACTATTATTCCTGATGCATAACTGACTAAAATTGTTTTCCTGTTTGAAGCATTGGGGTTGATATATTTTAAATAAATATCGTTGACTATGTAAGCCTGTGCAGCATTGAGTGTGCCGGAAAAAGTACCCATGAATGCACCAAGCAAACCCGTTAATACAATACCTAAAATACCTACGGGTAAAAAACTATTTATTGTTGCCGGCAACACTTTTTCAAAATCAACACCACCCGCATCATTCAATATATGAAGCTGGTTAAAATACAACAAGCCAAGAACAGTTAATCCAATTACCATTGAGTAACGGATAGGCAATAAAATGATGGAAACAAAGCCTGTCATCTTAGATGCTTCTTTAGGTGAGCGGGATGAAAGAATTTTTTGCATGTCATAATTTGGTGCAGGACCAGCCAACGCTGCAAACGCGCCTTTGAACAACATCATCATAAAAAAGAAACCAAAAAGATCGTAACCATCATCAGCAATTTTTTTATTGGCTTCAGCTATATAATTCGTCCAGTCCATATTCAAATGCCATCCAAAAAATGGATTGCTCCAACTGTCAGGCACATTAAGTTTTGAACTACTGATATGCAAATGTTGAAATGCAATCACGCCAATGGCAATACAACCAATCGTCATGATAATGTATTTGATCATATCACCCAACACAATGCTGTGCATGCCGCCAAGTACTGAATAAAATACTGCAAATAAGGTGAAGACAATACCATAAAAATGTGCAACAAATTCAGGCGCCACATGAAACGGGATATAGGATTGTACCAAATTCCAGGGTACAAAAATTTCAATGAATTTACCAAGCCCGATAAAACCATAGGCCATAAAACCCAGGCAACCAATCAATGCAAAAGCAACAATAATAGTGTGAGAACCTTTCACCCCTTTGCCAGATAAACCAAAACGGGTGCCCAGCCATTCTGCACCTGTGTTTGCATTGGACCGCCTCAGCCATTTTGCTAAAAACATCATATTGAAAACCTGGTTAAATACCGGCCATAACCAGGGAATCCAAATGCTCTTCATGCCATAAACAAAACATAGAGAAACCATCCACATGGTGCCACTGATATCAAACATATCCGATGCATCGCTCAAACCCAGCAAGTACCAGGGTAAGCGCTTGCCACCCAACAAATAATTTTCCTTGTTGGCCCTTGCTTTTTTACGCAAAAACCAGCCAATGAAAAGCATTGTTACGAGATACATTACAATTATTGCAACATCAATTAACTGCAGTTTCATTCAGTCTGTTTCATTCTTTTTAAAATCAGTAAAAAAAGCCTGAGGTAGAAACAACAGGCCCCGCTTGTTTAATTTTTAAAAAAAACTTCCTCCACAAACAGAAGAAGCAAAAATGAGACTATCTCTTATACAATTTTTCCTTTGCTACATCCTGCTGCATCAAAATCTTTTCATCATCACAAAACTTTTTGAAATCACCGGCAGAAACTTGTCCCTGATAAGGAACATAAAATTCGCTGCTGCCATCATGTTTCAAACCTGCATTGCGCCATGCAAGTGCATAAGAAACGTTATGCGATTTCAAAACAGGCAGCAAAACATTTGTCCACCAACTACTATCCGGCAAACCCACATATCCAAATTCAGTTAACGCAGGGATTTTATTATGCGCTGTTGCAATGCTATCTAAATGGCCAAGCATCTCGCCTGCATTTTGCATAAATGTTTCATTGCTGCCTCTCTGGTAAATATCAAACCCAATGATGTCTGCATAATCATCCCCTGGATATCTTTCCAAAAATTCTGTTGCCGAATAAAATTTATCTGTATTGAAAGCATACAAAAGATGATGGACATTTTTTACTTCTTTTAAATATTTTTCAGTGTATTGATACAGTTGTATTATTTCAGCAGGAGTACAGTTTTTTCCACCCCACCAAAACCAACTTCCATTCAACTCATGAAAAGGACGGAATATAACAGGTATGAATTCGCCATTACTTCCTTTTAAACTTTGAAAAAATGTTGCCACTTTATCCAGCCATGAATTATACAATTCATTTTTTTCTCCTCCGGGTAATATAGATTCAATGGTTTCTTTTGGTGATGGATCCCAGGCTGATTTACCGGTCAAAGGATTATTCAAATGCCAGCTTATTGTTATTACACATCCATGTTGATAAGCGTCCCTGATGAAACTGCGCATTTTATCAAAAGGCACACTATCTAAATTTACCGCATGGTCCAATTCGATGCCGCCCATTTCAAAACCCATAACCGCAGGATAATCGCCGGTAACATCTTTGATATCGCTTCTTCCTTTTTCATATTTCCAGCCCACACCATAAGCCATATCATCCTGGTGGCCCAGCATCACACCATTCAACAACAATTTTTTCAAGTTGTTATACAGGTGAACAGTTTCCTGCGTTGCATTTTTATCACATGACAAACTTGTTTGTGCAGATACACTACAATCAAACAAAACCATTATCACAATAACAAATGCAAACGTTTTATGCATGAAAATTTTTTATTACTAATTTAAACCGATATCATCAACATATACTGTGAAGCCGCCACTGCCTGTTGTTTCCTGCAACCAAATATCTGTGATTGCAGATGCACTGGTAAGAGATGAAATAGGAAATGAATAATCTGTCCATTTGCCTTCGACAATTGTTATACTCTGGCTTCCTGAAGAGTTTATTACAACCTGCACTGTTTTGCCATCACTGCCAGGAGCCCCATAAAGTGAAATTTTAAAAGTGCTGTATCCTGCAGTGCTCACTGAAGCGCCACCAAGTTGCAAAGGCGAGCCCCATCCACCAACATAATCAATCTTTATAGAATGATCACCTTCTCTTACCGGCGCTGTGTTAGCATAATCAGCAGAGCCGCCCCAGCCTCCACCTTTCCATCCATTCCAGTTGCTGGTAATTGCATCATCATAAAATGGCAATGCAATAACAGGTGGTGGTACAGCTCCATTTATTTTTAGAATATCAGGTGACTGAACTGTAAGTGTTGAGTTCAAAACATTCAATGTTATTTTACCTTCAGTAACACCATCAGGAACTTTTACTACTAGTTGTGTTGCAGACTGACTTTCAAATGTTGTAACCGGGTCTGCATTTTGAAACAATATTGAGCTAACAAGATCAAGGTTAGTACCGGTGATGGTCAGATCTGCACCCGGGTCAACAGGGTTGGGTGACATTGTAGTCACTGCTGGTAACAAGACCTGCAAATCCATGGATGAAACTGTTTTTACACCTGAAGCTGCTTCAAGTGTAATTTTTCCATTGACTGTTGCTGCAGGCACTTTCACCACCAATTGTGTTGCTGACTGGCTCACAAAATCTGTTACTGCATCTGCTACCCCACTGAAATAAACCTTTGTTGCAAGATCAAGATCAGTACCTGTTATAGTAAGTTCATCTGCATGTTTAACGGGGTTTGGAGAAAGGCCTGTAATCATAGGCAATGTTACATGTAATGTATCAGTTGTCTCAACAAAACTTGAATCTGTACCTCCATAAGCAAGTACCAACGTACCTGTTTGCGCATCTACAGGAACAGTTACCACCAATTGGTCTATACTTTGGCTTACAAATGTTGTAACAACTTTTCCATCGTTAAATGTTACGCTTGTGACCCAGTTAAGATATTTACCGGTGATTGTAACATCTTCACCCGGACGGGCAACACTTGTTATAGATGACACTACTGCAGCAATACCAATATTAAACTGTGTTTTGGATACGATATCACCAGAAGGCGTTTTTAATGTTACATATCCCTTCTCAGTTGCTTCTGGCACCACAACAAAAATTTCTGTTTTGGATTGAGAAACAAAATCACTGTTTGAAACAGAGGCTCCAGTAAAATCAATTTCAGTAACCTTGTCGAGATTGTTACCAAAAAACCGGATAGTATCGCCGGGTTGTGCACCAGTAGGGCCAAAACTCAGCAACACGGTTTCGGATGATGTTTTATCAACTGCATCTTTTTTGCAGGCGAAAAAAGACAGCGATGCTGTAATGGCGATGATAAACAGCAAGCGCACGTTATTCGTTATTTTCATTCGCATATATTTATTGATTTTACCGAATGGAACTCCGCATCAACTTTCAATGATTGTGAAAATTTTTTATGCTTTGTTTCATCTGTTGAACATTTGAATTTTTTATTTGATGTAACCTTTAATTGAACAATTACAGTTTTTATTACTGTAAAATTTATTCAATATGATTCATATTATTAGTCAGAATTGATTTGAAAATTTATTGATCAACTTTTGGCACAACCCTGAAACTATCAAAACAGATATCTGCATTCAAATCACCCGGGCCTTGTATCAACAGCATTGCCCAATAACCATTTGGATTCACTACTGGTTTGTTGGCATAACTGGCCACTACATCCTCATAAGGAATAGTAATGGTTTGCCATTGACCTTTCGTGTCAATTGGCGGCGCCCATTTGTAACCTGTAAGGTCTTGTGCAGATGTGCCGGCATTAATAACAATCATACTGTTGTTGTATGGCTTCAAAGTATTCACTTCAAATTTCAGGAAATATTTTTCCGGATGGAGAATCGCATCATCAGGAATATTTCTACTGTATGAAGGCATCGCATCAGCAGGCCCGTCGGCTATTTCATTCCAGCTCCAGCTTGAAAGGAATTTATTTACCCTGATATAATTACCATTGATTTTTGGAGGATCTGTTGGACCTGGATTTGTTACCACCAATGAAGGATCATGCCATCCTTCAAAAGGATCACTGGCAATGAAAGTATTTCTTGGATCACGGAACCAAAAATCAGACTTGGTTTCACCAAAATTGGTTTTTACTGTTATTGGTCCGGGCAAAGCACCAGCCGGTATTTTAAACTGTATCTGTTCATCTTCCACTGAAGTGAGCTCTGCAGTTACACCACCGGTAAATGTTACTGTGACCGGTTGATAAAAATAATTGCCGAGAATAGTGGCCACATCGCCTTCATTAACAAATTCACAAACCATACTGCTTAGATACGGTTTGCTGATCTGCACTGTGAAAGGATACTCAAGTTTATAACCATTTTTAAAAATTATCGTCAGTGTATTGGTTATAGAATCTGGTATCTGGCTGGGCAAAGCAACTATAATAGAAGTATTGCTGACATAGGTAGGTGTTAAACTTGCCTGCTGATCGTTAAACCAAACCTGGACAGCATCCTGCAGGTTGGTTCCAACAATAGCAATAAGTTGTCCCTGACCTGCACCAACCAGTAATGAGTCAGAGGAAGCCGGATTGGTAATCCTCACATAATTGACTGTCGGTGTACCTGATGAAGTATCTTTTTTGCAGGAAGCAAATAAGCTCACTATAGCTGCAAAAGCCATCAGGACTAAAATTGTTTTATTTATAGATTTCATTCTTAAGATTTTTATATTTTCAATTATCTAAACCTCTCATATATTTTCAGATGCATTTATCATAAAAGATTTATGGATAATCTACCGGTGGTTTGGAAAGATTAGGCGCCTGGCTCAACTCTGCATTCGGAATAGGTAACAGAAAATTACCTTCATTGGCAGTGATTTGTCTTTCGGTAAACCAGGAAGTTTTTGTAAATGTCCAGGTTGTAGGATTTGGCATCTGGTCAGGCTGTGCAAAAAACAAGCCTCTGTCCTGGACATTCAACATGGCAAAAGCTTTTTCAGGGTTCCAGTAATGCAAGCTTACAAAATCATACCAGGCCATACCTTCCATTGCAAACTCTTTGAATCTTTCTGAATATACCATATCCAGCGTAAGCGGGCCACTGCCATTTGGGCCAGACACTTCATAAGCTGGCAAGCCTGCTCTAGTGTGTACGGCATTAAAATATTCCACAGCCAATGGATCTGTGGTTGATGCATTATTACCAATAGCCGCTTCTGTATAGATCAGGTACAATTCAGATAATCGCATCATGTATGTATCATTCGGATAATGTTGTTGAGCTGCAACGCCTGCCAGATCAATCGGTGAGCCAATGACATATTTTTTTATTGATAAGAAATTTTCATCAGTGCCTGTGAAAGGAAACACCAGCGCAGTTTTTGTACTCATGCTGGTAATTTCAGGATAAGTAAACCCGGGCAACATAAATGTGGCATGCAACCTTTGATCTAGTGTTCTACCTTTTAATGTGCCATCATTTTGCAATGCAAAACCATCATACTGGCTCAGTAGCCACCAGGTGCAGCCTTTATCACCACCCCATCCACCAAAAGATATATCAGGGCTGTATGCAAGGTATTCAGGCATACTATTGGCAGTGCCCCAAACACTAGGCCCTGAAAAGACCCATTCCAATTCAAACAGAGATTCATTATTGTTATCATAAGGATATTTGAATAGATCTTCATAATTATCCAGCAGCTTTTTACCACTGTTATTAATTACATCCGCAGCATAATATTTGGCGCTGTCAAGAAATTGCTGGTTCCTTTGACCACCACCACCTTCAACACCTGCTCTTGTTAAATAAAAACGTGCAAGCATACCTTCAGCAGACCATTTACTGAGCCTACCGGGCTGTGATGGGTTTGCAGGTAAATCTTCAGCAGCGGCACGCATTTCACGGGTGATGAAACGCCATACACTTGGTACTGTATTGCGAACAATATTACTATCAAACATTTGATCCACATTGTTTTCAATGATAGGTACCGGCCCCCAATTCATGACGAGGTACCTGTAAGCCAATGCACGCATAAATCTTGCTTCAGCAATTGCTGTTTTCTTTGCTGCATCGCTAACCTGTGGCCCTGCGAATTTGTTTATATTATAAATGACAAGGTTTGACTGTGCCACTACCACGTAAAATGCACGCCAGGCAGCACCATTTTCTCCATTATCTCCAGTAGTATTGAATAATACATTACCTCTGTCATTCCATGCAGAGAATGCAGTACCGCCCCTGAAATCACCAAGATTGTAAGAAGCTTTATCATTATAATCAAACCATACTTCGCTATACAATAAACTGGTGGCAGCCATCACCTGGTCATCAGTTTGATAAAAACTTTCATCTGTTACTGAGCTTCCAGGTGGCTTGTTCAAAAAATCTTTTGAACAACCCGTAAAAACCGCAACACTAAGCAACAAGGCAGCGAATGAAATTTTATTTATATTATTTTTCATATTGACAAATAGTTTAAAAGTTTACACTTACAGATACAGAATATGTCCTTGTTAGCGGGTAACGTCCATAATCAACACCAATAGCCTGGTTACCATTATAACCACCGGATGAACCAGTGCCTATATAAGCACCTACTTCAGGATCATAACCGCTATATCTGGTAAGCGTTAACAGGTTTTGAGCGGCAATAGAAGCAGTGAGCCCTTTTATCACTTTTGTATATCCCAGCCATTTATCAGGAAAACTATAAGAAAGCGAAACATTTTTTAATCGCAGATAAGAACCATCTTCAACAAACCTCGTTGAGTTTTTGCCGAAGTTATTATCTGATGCTACCTGGTCACTGGTTATCCTTGGGATAGATGTTGTAGGATTGGATAAAATAATTTTTCCATTTCCATCATCTACCAATTTTGCATAATCCATTACACCTGTCAATAAATTCCTGCTCAGGTTTACATTATTGGGATTGCTGTTAGCGGCAGCCATATAGTTATAAACATCATTGCCATAAGAACCAATCAATAATATGCTTAATTGAAAACCATTGTAAGAAAAGGTATTGGTAAAACCGCCGGAAAGTTTTGGCCAGGGATTACCAATATTGGTCATATCATCTACTGTAATCACGCCATCACCATTCATGTCTTTGTATTTTACATCACCCACCCAAAGTCCTGTTGAGGGGTCAGCCTGGATCCTGTTGCCGGTATTATCAACTGGTACCGGGCTGTTTTCAATATCTTCAACAGACTGGAATAAACCATCAGCAACATATCCCCTAAACAACCAGGGTTCATATCCTACAGCGGATCGTTGCGTCCAATTGTTCATCCACCATGATGTCCTTTCTAATATTGCACTTGATGAGTTTAGACCGGTTACAATTGTTTTAAAATGTGAAAGGTTCAGGTTAGATTCCCATTTGAATGCCTTATTATCTATTATTACTGCGTTAATAGTGAAAGCCCATCCGTTGGTTTTTAAGGTGCCGATATTAACAGGAGGCGCTGTTACCGAACCCGGGCTATTGCTGGTGCCCATATACCATGGGAGACTTGCCAACAACAACAGGTCTTCTGTTTTCTTTTTATAAATATCACCTTCAAAAGTTATCCGGTTTTTCAACAAGCCAATGTTTAAACCAACATTAAATGTATTGGTAGGCTCCCATTGTAAATTCGGGTTCTTCAAATTAGCAAGAAGGAAGCCGGTACCCCATGGTGTAGCACCTGTTGCCATACTTGCATACACACCAGATACTCCACCCTGGTTACCGGTTAATCCTGTTTCAAGCCTTAATTTTAATTCATTAATAAAATTGACTTTAAAGAATTTTTCCTGGCTTATTCTCCATGCCAATGATGCAGAAGGGAAACCACCCCATCTTTTATCTATACCAAAGTTGTTAGAGCCATCCCGTCTGTAAGTTGCAGCGAGGATATAACGGTTATCATAATTATAAGTAACCCTGCCAAGATAAGATTCCATTGACCAGGGATAAGTGCCGCCACTGTTGGTTGCTGTGAGTGGATCACCTGCATTGACATCAAAAATATCATTAGTGAGGAAACCTGTCCTGCCAGCAGTCAGTATTTGGTATTTTGATTCCTGTGCTTCATGACTGGCCATGATGGTAAAATTGTGTTTCCCAATTTGTTTATCATATTCCAGCAATTCATTCCAGTTCCAATACCAGCTTGAATAAGTGCCTGTAGTCAAAGAAGCGATTGTATTATAATGCCACTGGTCTATATTATATGTTGGTGTATAATAAGTGGAAAGGCCATTACCTACACTACCATTAAAAGAGCTTCTGAAAGTGAGACCGGGCATAATATTTATCCCAATATTTAATCCCCCCATGAACTCACGCTTCATATTTGTATTGGTGATAAGGTCTGCTAAAGCAATTGGGTTGATTGGTGCAAATTGATTGGCGCCATTAACAGGGTCACTACCACCCCATGAGCCATCAAAATTGGTAACAGGAATTTGAGGTGTCAGTTCAAGTGCATTCGCTATTAATGGACTGGCTGCATCAGCATAATTTGTAGCTGTCAGGTTTTCATTGGTTTGGTTATAATTCAGGTTGGCACCTATAGTTAACCAGGGTCTCGGTTTGTTATCAACATTCAACCTGAAACCATATCTTTTAAAACCAGAACCTGCAGCAACACCATCCTGGTTTAAATACTCGCCGGATAAATAATAAGTTGTATTACCATTACCACCGCTCAGGCTCAACTGATGTTTATTCATTGCAGCATTATTAAATAATTCTTTCTGCCAGTCAGTGCCTTTCCCTAATAAAGAAGAATCTAAAAACTCCTGAGGTGTTGTTCCACCTGCCAGTGCATGATATTGTTTTACCATGGAAGCATATTGCTGGAGGTTCATCACATCCAGATGGTCAGGTGGTGTCTGCAGGTCATATAAGTAAGAATAATTTACTTTAAACGAACCTGCTTTACCTCTTTTAGTTGTTATAATTATTACGCCATTGGTGCCGCGTGAACCATAAATAGCAGTGGCAGATGGTCCTTGTAAAATCTGGATATCAGCAATATCAGATGGGTTAATGCCTGATAATGCATTGGAAGAACTTGAATTTCCATAAGTGACATCAGCAGGTTGAATCTGCACACCATCTATTACATACAGCGGCTGGGTGTTACCTGTGAGAGAGCCCACACCACGGATACTTACAGAAATGCCACCACCCGGTTGGCCTGAATTCTGAGTTACATAAACACCTGCTGCCCTTCCCTGCAAGGCTTGTTCAACAGTGGTGTTGATTGTTTTCTCAATAGCTTTCTCAGATATCCCAACCTGAGCAGTAGTCAGGTTGGCTTTTTTTGCTGTGCCATAACCCACCACTACCACATCACCCAATTGTGAGTTGGCTGGTTGCAAAGCAACAGTAAAAGAAGAATTGTTTCCAATAGAAATTTCCCTGGGTGTCATTCCCACATAATTCACTACAAGGGTTTTCGCATTATCCGGTAATAACATCGAAAACTTTCCTTGCAAGTCTGTTAACACAACTGCTTTTGCGTTTTTAACGGATACAGTTGCTCCTGCAAGCGGGCTGCCGCTGCTGTCTGTAACATTTCCCGTAATTGTTCTGTTTTGCGCTAAAGAAATCTGAAATAATGCAAGCAGAAAAAAACAGGTTAGTCCAGGTTTTATCAGTTTCATCATACGACAAGTTGTTTCTACAAATGTATTTAGCACCTACATTCTATTTCAATACTTTTTTATCCTGTTTTCATCATTTTATGATAATTTCATAAAAAATATAAACCGATTGCATTTAGAGAGAAAGAAAATTATTTATTATTACATTTGGGCAATACTTTTTTATCAATATTTCTAACGACAATAATTATCATGGCTGCCGGATTACTAAGGGAAATCATCCCGCTTACAAAAAATGATTGTTTCACTATCTTTTCCAGAACAAAAGATAATTTCGATTTTCCCCTGCATTATCATGAGGAATTTGAATTGAACTTTATTCAAAATGCAAAAAATGCGCAGCGTATAATCGGTGACCATATTGAGGCAATTGGTGATTTGGAGCTTGTGTTAGTGGGTACCAATCTGCAACATGGATGGTTTAACCACCAATGTAAAAGCAAAAAAATTAAAGAAATAACAGTTCAGTTTCATCGAGACCTTTTTGATGAAAAATTTCTCAACCGCAATCAAATGCATTTCATCAAAAACCTGTTGGAGAAATCACTACGTGGTGTTTTATTTTCTCAGGAAACAATTAAAATAATTGAACCGAGATTGTTTGCATTAACAAAGAAACAGGGATTTGATTCAGTGCTTGAATTGATGAGCTTACTGCATGACCTTTCAGTATCACGTAATATGCGTGTGCTCTCCAATAGCACTTCTGCGAGCTTTGAAAATTTTTCTTATGGCAGCAGGCGCATCGAAAATGTGATGGATTATATCGCTCATAACTTTTCAAGAAATATCAGCCTTACTGAAGCGGCCCGCATTGCATCAATGACAAATATTTCTTTCAGCCGTTTTTTTAAACTGAGAACAGGCAGGACATTTATTGACACAGTAAATGAAATCAGGCTCGGCCATGCGTCCCGAATGCTGATAGATACCACGAATAATATTACTGAGGTAGGATATAAATGCGGATTTAATAATATTTCCAACTTCAACCGTATCTTCAGAAAGAAAAAAGGTTGCACGCCAAAGGAATTCCGTGAAGCATACAATGCTTATGGTACACGGTATTTTATATAATCAAGAAACAGGAAATGATGGATGCTGTGTATCCTGATTGGATGACGGCTTTTTTTCATCATCAACGCTTTTTTCGTCAAACTTATAATCAAACCCTTCAAATGTAGGGAGTTCATCAATTGCCCTGTAACGGATGTTTAAAAATCTGAGTGTGTTTATTAAAAACTCTCTTTGTGCAGCATCATGGATACTGTCAAAATCAATTATTAATTCCATAGGGGATTATTGTGTTAGTTTATAAAAGAACTTCACTCAAACAAAAGTATAATAAAAAATCATATATGTTGTGCACTTATTTATGCACAAAAGGTAATTACGAAATAGAGATATCAACTGCATCCATTACATTAGGGTAGTCGCTTATACTTTTATACTATTTATTCCAATCAAATTTTACTGAATATAATTATCACAAAATATTCAGCGCCTGTTAATGTAAATTGCCGTGAAATTTTTAAGACATTTCATGAAACCAACATTGATGACCATCTTATCTTTTGTATTGTTGAGTTTATTAAGTTGCCACAATGCTACAACAGATACAACAACATCAACAAATACTGTATCCGCATCAACTGTTGACACCACTGTAGTTCCTGATAGTTTTACAACAAAAAAGATTATTGAAAATGTCGGCTGTAAAAATGATGGCGGCATTTCTTATGCTTTATATTTACCCGCAGCCAGTCCGGCAAAAGGCATCATCTATTTTTTTGATCCACATGCCAACGGCTCATTGCCACTAAAAAAATATCAATCCCTTGCTGATGCTTTTCATTTTATTTTAGTGGGTAGCAACAATTCAAAAAACGGAAACGATTTTCAAACTGCTGAAAATATCTGGAGTAATATTTTCAATGATACACAAACCCGGTTACATTGTGATAAGAACAGGGTATATGTGTGTGGTTTTTCAGGGGGTGCAAAAGTAGCGGGTTACCTTGCTTTGCATCACCCTGAAATAAAATCAGTGATTGCAGTTGGTGCTGGTCTTCCTGATGGCACCCCTGCTGCAAGTTTTGGTTTTAGTTTCACCGGTATTGCTGGCAAAGGAGATATGAATATGACAGACCTGGTGGCATTAAATAATGACCTGGGGAAAACACAAACCAGCCATAGGATTATTTTGTTTGATGGGAAACATGAATGGTGTCCTGAAGCTATAATGAAAATTGCTTTTGCAGGGCTTGACTTTGATGCTATGCGCAATAATACTATGGCAAAAAATGATTCTTTAATCAATAGATTCATCACAAACAGTAAAAAAAGTATAGAAGTTGCAAAACAAAAGAATGATTACCTGCAAGCTTCCTATGAATGTATTTTAACAATGAATATCCTGCAAAATCTGGCAGACCTTTCTTCTATCAGCCAGCAATACAATTCCATCATTTCTACAACAGCTTATAAAAATCAATGGCAGCAACAACAACAAATATTTACCCATGAACAAGATTTAAAAACAGAATACAACAGGCAATTTCAGCAAGGTGATATTAATTATTGGGACAAGGTGATTTCAGGGCTGGCTGCAAAAGCAAACGGATCATCACCTGCTGCACAAATGAATCAAAGATTGCTGGCATATTTATCATTGGCATTTTATTCCATCAGCAATCAATTAATCAATGCTGGTCAAAATAAGGACGCGAATTTTTTTGTTGAGTTATATAAAAAAGTTGACCCTGACAATAGTGAAGCCTGGTATTTTTCAGCCATAATAAACGCAAGAAATAATAATTCCACTGCAACAAATGATGATTTATTAAAAGCTGTTGCCAAAGGGTTTAACGATGAAAAGAGAATGGTGCAACAACCCGAGTTTGAAGCACTGCAACCCCCGTTGAACATGGCAGCAATTGGGGCAAAAATGAAACAATAATACACACTGTTATTGTAAAGTGAAACCTATCTGTGGATGATATAACAGGCATAATTTTTTCTGCATTATCAGGATAAGTTTTTAGTCATGTTAATGCTAACATTTCCCCAACAAGAAGTAAAATGGCTGCCTGCAACACTGCTCAACATTCAGGAACTTGTTTATTATCTCACCCAAAAGAATGACAACGTGATGGTGTATGTCAAAAAAATTAATATAGATGTAAAGAGCAATGGCAAAGTGTATGAGATGAGTAATGGCCTTCATTACTCGACAAAAGGAAGAGGCCAATGGTTTATTGTCGAGAACTGATCAGCTAAATAAAGTACCTGCAACTCCCGTATTACCAGGTTTCTTTCCCAAATGTGTATAGGCCTTGTGTGTTACTTCCCTGCCACGCGGTGTGCGTTGCAAAAAACCTTCCTGTATCAAAAAAGGTTCATACACTTCTTCAATAGTTCCTGGCTCTTCCCCCACTGCAGTTGCGATGGTTGTAATACCCACAGGGCCTCCTTTAAATTTTTCAATAATAGCAGTGAGGATGCGGTTATCCATTTCATCCAAACCATATTCATCCACATTCAAAGCCTTCAACGCATGTTGAGTAATGCCTGAATCAATCATACCATCATTCAATACCTGCGCAAAATCTCTTACCCTGCGCAACAAACCATTGGCAATACGAGGTGTACCCCTGCTCCTGCCTGCAATTTCACCAGCTGCCTCTTCAGATATGGTTACGTTGAGGATAGATGCACTGCGCTGTATGATTTTTTTTAAAGTAGTTGCAGTATAATATTCCAGTCTTGATTTTATACCAAACCTCGACAATAATGGGGCCGTCAGCAATCCGCTGCGCGTTGTAGCACCAATCAATGTAAATTGATTTAAATTCAATTGTATGCTACGTGCATTCGGACCGGTGTCAATCATAATATCAATTCTGAAATCTTCCATCGCAGCATATAGATATTCTTCCACCACTGTACTCAACCTGTGTATTTCATCAATAAATAAAACATCGTTTTGTTCCAGATTGGTGAGCAATCCGGCCAGGTCGCCGGGTTTTTCAATAACAGGCCCACTTGTTTCTTTTATGTTTACGCCCAATTCATTGGCAACAATCCTTGATAAGGTTGTTTTACCCAAACCCGGAGGGCCATGAAATAAAATATGATCCAAAGCTTCACCACGAATTTTTGCAGCCTTAATAAAAATTACCAGGTTGTCTATCAGTTGCTGTTGACCGGAAAACTCAACAATGTGCTTTGGGCGGATATTGTTTTCAAATTCTTTTTCCTCAACACTCATCTGCGATTTCTCTGATTGTAAATTTGGATTCGACATAAAATTTATTGAATAACCTGCCTACTTTTTTTTATTGCACCAGGATTATATTTTAATAAGTATCACGCCACAGATGATCAGTGCAGCGCCAATGATTTTCTGCAAATTTATTGTACTTACTGTTGCACCCAATAAACCATAATGATCTATCAGCAATGAAACAAAAATCTGTCCTGCCACTACCAGTGCAAAGGTTAATGCAAAGCTTTGTTTTACGTTGACCCATGTTATGAAGGCAACGAAGATAGCGCCGATTAATCCACCCAGCCAGATATACCAGGGAGATGTAGCAGCAGGCTGTACATGCACCAATGCAGAAGCATTTGCCATGACATTAAATAAAATCAAACAAAATGTGCCGGTGATAAAACTCATCAATGCACCCATCATTGCGCCACCAGTTTGCTGACCAAGGCGCGCATTCAACACCGCCTGTATGGGGATAATAGCGCCAACAAAAAATGTTGCTGCCATTAACATATATTTCATTGTATGCTCTGTTTTATTAAAAAATCATTGTTGTCCGATTATATTTGTTAACCCTTTGCTTTTCAAGACCTCATCCGCCTATTGCGGACTTATAACTCTTACTGGCAAAGGGTTTCAGCTATTTTAAATAATTTTAATCGGACAACAATGTAAAAAAAATATTATGCAATAAAGGATATGCCTTCACTTTACATTTTTCCAACCAAACATAATTTAATAGCGGCGAACATTTTAAAATATTTCTTCAAAACATGTTGGCAAGTCTGTTTTGTGGTTTATCCTGTATCCATTTATTGACTTTGTAAGTGATCCATGCACTTCCTGCTCCAAGCAAAGCACCTGCAATTACATCAGTGGGATAGTGTACACCCAAATATAAGCGGGAATAGCCAACACCTGCAGCCCATAAATATGCGGGAACTATCACATACCATTTTGGATAAGCAATAGTTAGTGCTGTGGCAGTGGAAAATGCTTCTGATGTGTGCCCCGAAGGAAATGAATATCCGGTTACCATCTCAGCAGGAATCAAAGTAGTATCGCTTTCAAATGGCCTGGGCCTTTGCACAATATTTTTTAATGATTTGGTAAGCAAAGATGAAACCATTATACCTTCACCAATGTATAAAGCACGTTGTTTAATTTCAGTACTATGTGTTAGCAGGCCGGTTGCCATTATACCTATCGGTAATCTGAGACATACATAGTTATTTGCATTAGAAATAGCGAGGTAAAAATCTGTTGTGTTTGCGCTCCTGTGGTCAGCAATATCCTCTAATATCGTTTTATCAAAATTGAAAAACTGTGCCTCTAAACCGCCTGTCAAAACAAACAGAAAAACACATTGAGTAATCAACATTTTCAGTGAAAAAAAGGAATTCTGTTTCATCCAGACACATTTACAGGCTTATTAAACGACAGGGTGCAATTCTTGTTATTAAATTTATAACGATAAATACCATCACAAGCATAATGATACATTAAAGTTTAAATCCTTTCTTCCCATGGTAGTATTGGAGCTGTTATTTTTGCCAGGCATTGTTCAATGATTATTTATTAAAATTTTTTTGAATCAATCCGGATTATGCACATTCATTTCTTACAACATTTACCATTTGAAAATCCTGCATCCATTGCAGACTGGGCTGCATAGAAAAATTATGAATGCAGTTATACAAAAGTTTTTGAAAAAGCTGTCTATCCTGCTGTAACTTCATTTGATATGCTGATTATCATGGGAGGTTCAATGGGTGTGTATGAAGAAGATCAATTCGATTGGATGCCTGCTCAAAAGAAATTCATCACGGATGCAATTGAAGCTAAAAAGAAAGTATTGGGAATTTGTTTAGGTGCACAATTTATTGCTGAAGCATTAGGGGCAAAAGTTTATCCACACATTATAAAAGAAATTGGCTGGTGGGAAGTAGAAAAAGTAACACCACATCCACTTTCTAATCATTTACCACAAACGTTTACCACCTTTCACTGGCATGGCGATACTTTTACTTTGCCTGTAAATGTCATTCAACTTTTCAAAACAAAAGGCTGCCACCAGCAGGGTTTTGTTTTTCAAAAACATGTTGCAGGTTTGCAATTTCATTTTGAAGTAAATGAAGATTTATTAAATGGCATGACAAAACATGAAAAATCATCATTAATAAAAACTGATTCCGTACAAACAGATACAGAAATAAAAACTCTAATGCAACAGTATATCACACTACAACCAAAATATTTATATCATTTTTTAGAAGCATTTCTTCAATTATAAACCACTATCAATCCATTCATACAGGATAACAACAATTCATGTAATAAAAATTGCATTTTTGGGCGCTCATTATTTTTAGGAAATATTAAAAAAATATTTTTACAAAAAAACAACATGAGGAAAATCTTATCTATTGCAGTTTTAGCAATAGTTATTACAACATCCTGTAATAAAGAAGTATTGCGCGGTTCAGGGAGTATTATTACAGAAGAAAGAAGCATTGGAAGTTTTAATGCTATCAGCACTTTTGGCAGTGCAAAAATATTTATATCATATAGTCCAGAAATAACAGTTAAGGTAAAAGGTTATCAAAACCTGGTTTCAGAATATGAGACAAAAGTTTCAGGCAATACTCTTTCACTTAAATACAGGGATAATGTCAATATCAAAAATGACAATATAGAAGTTTATATCACAATGCCTGGCTTTATTGGTTTGAATTCAAATGGTTCTACAACAATTACAGCATCCGGAAATTATGATGATGCCGATAATTTAAATATAGACGTTTCAGGAAGTGCAACCATCAGTATTGACCAAATGAAAGTGAATAACTACTCTATTCATTCAGATGGTAGTAGCGAAATATCTTCTAAAGGTGTTCTGGCAAATTCAGCTAAAGTGCATCTCAATGGAAGTGGATCAGTTATTTTATCAGTACAAAATAGTCTTGATGTTTATATTTCGGGTAGTGGTAAGGTTTCATATAAAGGTGAGCCTGCAAATATTACCACTGACATCAGTGGCAGCGGTTCATTAATAAAATTATAAAGCAGCATTTGTTGCTCTTCCATAAAACAACTAAAGAAATATCCTTAGCTAATCAAAGCTTTGGATATTTTTTTGAGTGCATTCAACCTTATTATTTACAACAATTTTATTTTGATATTTTTAAAACAAATGCCGCTGGTAGCAACCCTGTTGTGTGATGACTGAAAAGCAATATGTCCATTTTTTGAAGCGCCATAACCTGCAACATCTTTCCACTTGCCGGCAGCTTTTTCTTTTTTCCAGGCATTGCTCCATAAAGTATATTCAACTACTTTTTTTCCATTGAGCCAATGTTCAACATGGCCATTATTTACAACAATTTTTGAGGTATTCCATTCACCTGGCTTTTTCGTTGCATTTACTGCCGGAGGCTGCATCGCATAATTAGAACCTGTATGCTGGTCAGGTGCTATTTTTTCAGGATAGCCATCATCATCAATCAATTGGTATTCCGGGCCACTTAAATATGTTTCATCAAAATTTTCATTCACCAGGTACATAATTCCGCTATTGCCTTCAGGAGAAATTTTCCAGTCAACACTCAGCTCAAAATTTTCATACTCGCTATCAGTTATCAAATCTGCATGACCGGCATCAGCAGTTTTGCTACACAACATACCGCTATCAATTTGCCAGGAGCCAGGCTGATTTTTAAAAGTGCGCCAGCCATTCATAGTTTTTCCATCAAACAGTAATTTCCAGCCACCCGATATTTCCTGTTGCGTGAGTTGGTTGTCTATTGTTGTATCACTCATATTTTTTGCTTGTGCAGGTTGAATAAAAAACAAACCTAAAAAAATACCCGAAGCTAAAATCAGTTTTTTCATACTTAATTCTTTTTGTATTTGATGTATGTAAACATTTTCTTTAAACCAGTAAGCATTTTCCTGTAATCATTTTATTTAAAAATTAGATCTGCCTTTTAAATAATGGCAGCAGGAATTTGTGAAACAAATATCCGGAAAGTTCAGCATCATACCCGTTCTTTCCACATTGCCGTACAGGTTTTATTCCAATGAAAGCATTAGTGAGAAAAATTTCATCAGCACTTGCCAACTCATCAATTTCTATTCCTGTCTCAACAATTGGAATACTTTCCTGCTTGATATTATTTATCAAAAACCTTCTCATTACACCACCCACACAACCTTCACTCAATGCAGGTGTTTTGATAGCGCCATCTTTTACAATAAAAATATTGGCAATCGTTGCGTCAGCTATGCGGTTAAAACTATTGATGACAATTGCATCATCCAATTGATTTTCTTTTGCCCACAAAGCGGCCATCACGTAAGGAAGGAAATTATTACTTTTTATATGGGAAAAATCATCACAAGCCTTTCTGGCATTTGTAAAGATTCCTGTCACTAATCCTTTTGCAGGGAATGCAGGGGTTACTGTTTCCGGTTTCCAGGTTTGAATAATATAATTGGGAAAATTGTTTTCATAATCATACAAGCTGCCATCACTTCTAAACACAGTCAGGCGTATCCTCGCTGTTTTCTCCTGTTTGTTTTGTTTTGCAATCAACTGTATTTGTTTCGTTAAGAATGCAGGAGTAAAATGCGCCGGTAATTCAAACTTCATCAATACTAATGAAGCAAACAACCTTTCAAGATGAAAATTTAATAACGCAATACTTCCATCAATCATCCGCATGGTTTCAAACAGACCGTCACCAAACCGGAAAGAGCGGTTATCAGCGCTGATAGTTTTTGTACCACTGACAACCAATTCATCATTAAACAAAAAATATTTACCGGCTTGCATCAAAAAATTCAATTCTATGTGAAAGGATGACAACTATATTTCCGGAATTCAGCACTTCATTATTTAAGATAATAATATTTCAGTGTGCTTTCAATTTAACTGTATGGCATTTGCGAATGGGGTCACAAAATATGAAAACATTTCTTATTCAAACCCCAGTTTTGCCAATCCAGCTTTTACTTCATCACAACTCATAAATAATTTCCACAACAAACCACTCCTGTAATTTTCCATCATCACCACTATTGGCCCCTGGTCAATAGCGAGATAACGTTGAGGATACCAGTCTGCAGTTTCGCTGAATGCATCATAAAACCCATAAGGCCCTAATATTTTATTTCGCAATGAAGTATCGTCATACCAGTGTTTCATTGCAGCCATTGATTGCATCGGTGTATAAGGAAAAGATGATAATGCTGCAGTAGGAGAAATTACACCGAGGTCATTGGCAGAGTCCGGCGCATGCGCTGCATAACCATTAACAGAATAGCTGGCAGTAAGCCCCCAACTATCTGCACCATAACCTTTATATTTTTTCGGATTATCAACGCACCATTGATAATTGATTTTTGCCATTGTGCTCATCTCTTTCCAGTAATCTGCATATTGGTCTTTTAATCCATGCGGGTTTAAACCCAGCCAGGAATAATGCGCCCAAAACAATGGCCCACCATGTGGTGGGTTGCCCTGCATCAGTAAATGCAACGTATCATTTTTATAATTACTGACAGCATTGATTTTCCCATTCTGTGCCCAGCCTTCATGATACACAGTTGGAGGCACACTATGGGTGGGTGATGAGGCCGCCAAAACATACATGATCAAACATTCATTGTAACCATGCACTGCAAAATTTTTCTTCCATCCAAAGTTCGGGCTCCAATGCCAGAATAAAACATTTTGGCCACCACGGCGATACCAGTCAAATTCAACACTGCGCCATAAACTGTCAATACGTTCAGCTAATTTTTTTTCATCATCATTACCGCCTTTAAAATATTGCCGCACACATAATAAACCCTGCATCATAAAACTCGTTTCTACCAAATCGCCACCATCATCATCATTGCCAAATGGTTTCACATGGCCGTTTTCATCCAGAAGCCAATGTGGATAGGCTCCATGAAAACGGTCTGCTTTTTCAAGGAACGAAACAATTTTATTCAACCTGTCATATCCCTGTTGCCTCGTAATATATCCTCTTTCAATACCGGCAAGAATTGCCATCACACCAAACCCACTGCCACCCACTGCAATGGTACTTTGATCATGTTCGGGATAAACATTATCAGTATGAATTCTTTCAGGTGCCATGCCACTATTTGGTAAACCACCGGTCCAGAAATATTCAAATGTCCTGTGCTCTATCGTATCATACAAAGCAGTATCAGAGATATTAGCAGCAGCAGTTGTTTGTTCCTGAGTAGCAATTTTTGAATGACAGGCAACAACAAAAACAATCAGGGAAAGCAGTGTATATTTCATCATGCTGCTAATGTAAGCAGGATAATATTTAAAATTATCCTTATAACCGGTTTTTCCATCAGATGGCAAAACAAGTTGATGAATTAATAAACGTAACCTACAAAAACACTGATTGGCATAACTAATAGATATTTCAAATAAACTTTATCATTTTCGTAATGAGGAATTAAACATAATCTTATACTACAGGAACTCATTGTTGTTTTACCTTTAAGCAAATGATACATTATGGAGTATAGAAAATTTGGCCGCACCAGGTGGAAAGTCAGCGAGATTGGCTATGGCACCTGGGGTATGGCAGGATGGACAGGATCTGAAATAGAAGCAGTCAATAAAGCTTTGGATAAGGCAGTTGATTTGGGTTGTAATTTTTTCGATACAGCATGGGCCTATGGTGATGGAGAAAGTGAAAAAATTTTGAATGCGTTATTAAAAAGGCATAGCGGGAAAAAATTATATGTAGCCACCAAGATCCCTCCTAAAAACCGCAAATGGCCATCAAAACCACAATACAAATTACAGGATGTTTTCCCGGCAGATTATATAGTTGAATACACAGAAAAAAGTTTAAAAAACCTTGGTGTTGAGACAATAGACTTACAACAGTTTCATGTGTGGGAAGATAGCTGGTCAAATGAAGATGAATGGAAAGAAGCCATTCAACAATTGACAAAACAAGGTAAAGTAAAAGCCTGGGGTATCAGCATCAACCGGTGGGAGCCTGATAATAGTTTAGCTACTTTAAAAACCGGTTTGATAGATGCGGTACAAGTAATTTATAACATTTTTGACCAGGCACCTGAAGACAAATTACTCCCGCTTTGCAGGAAGCTTGATATTGGTGTGATTGCAAGGGTACCATTTGATGAAGGTACATTAACAGGCAACATGACAAAAGAAACCACCTTTCCAAAAGATGACTGGCGTTCTACTTATTTTGTTCCTGAAAATTTAATATCAAGTGTTGAACATGCAGATGCTTTAAAACCATTAATACCGCATGGTATGACGATGCCTGAAATGGCATTGCGTTTTATTCTAAGCCACCCTGATATTTCCACCACAATACCGGGTATGCGTAAAATCAAACATGTTATATCCAATATGCAGGCAGGAGATGGTAATGGATTATGCAGAGATACATTAAATGCATTGAAACATCATCGCTGGAACCGCCTGCCTACTGAATGGTCGCAATAACGTTTTCGGATTTGCGAATGAGACTTTTGAATGAATAAATAAAACAGAACTTTATCAGTTTTTATTTTCTGATTGAGAAATTGATTTTTCCAAAATCAAAAAATGATACATCAACTAAATACTGCTAAAATGAATCGTAACAGGAGTACAATAATAATTGCTGTTTTATTATTTATTTTTTTCTTCAATCCATCCAATGCCCAAACTATTTCCTGCATCCGTATTAACCAGTTAGGTTATCCTGTAAACGGGATAAAAGTAGCAGTGTGGGGCAGTGATGAACCAATCACTGATTCAATTTTTACAATAATAAATGCTACAGATAATTCAATTGTTTTTAGAGGGAAAACAGGTAAAGACTTTGGGGAATATGGTCCTTTCACCCACACATCCCGGCTCAATTTTTCTGCATTAAATAAAAAAGGGAAATACATTATTGAATTGAATGTTACTAAATCTCCGGTCTTCACAATTGATGATGCAGTCTATGATGGTGCTGCAGATTTTTGCCTTCGTTATATGCGGCAACAACGCAGTGGTTTCAATCCATTTTTAAAAGACTCCTGTCATACGCATGATGGTTATACATTGTATGCACCAGTGCCTGATAGCACATATATCAATGTTGTTGGAGGCTGGCATGATGCGACAGATTATCTTCAATATTCCACTACTTCTGCCAATGCTACTTATCATTTACTTGCTGCTTACAGGGATTTTCCCGGTGTATTTACTGATGTCAAACAATCCAACGGTTTGGACGGCAGCAACCACATTCCAGATGTGTTGGATGAAGCCAAATGGGGATTAGACTGGTTGTTGAAAATGCATCCAAAAGATGATTGGTTGTTTAATCAAATAGGTGATGATAGAGACCATCGTGGTTTCCGGTTGCCTGGTGATGAAATAAATCTTTATGGCCATGCTAAGGAAAGACCCGTATATTTCTGCAATGGTCAACCACAACAAAGAGGAAAATTTTTAAACAACACAACAGGGGTAGCATCAACTGCGGGAAAATTCTGCAGTGCATTTGCACTTGGCAGTATTTTATTTTCCGGTATTGACAAAAGCTATTCTGAAAACTTATTAGATAATTCAAAGACCGCATACGCATTAGGATTAAAAAAGCCCGGTGTTGCACAAACAGTATCTGTGGTTTCACCTTATATATATGCAGAAGATAACTGGACAGATGATATGGAACTGGCAGGCGCTGAATTGCACTTTGCAGAGAAAAGTAATAATAAAGGATTATTATCCGCATCATTTTATTATGCTTTACAGGAACTGGTCACACCCTGGTTGGGCAAAGACACAGCCAACCATTACGAGTGGTATCCTTTTATCAATATTGGCCACTATGAACTGGCAAAACAAATAACAGGCATAAAAAAAGATTCAATTATCCTTTTTTATAAAGAAGGTATTGAAAGAGTATGGCAGAAAGCAAAACAAAATGCTTTCTTCCGGGGCATCCCATTTATCTGGTGCAGCAATAACCTGACTGTAAATTTTGCTATTCAATGTTATTGGTACAGGCTACTGAGTGGCGATGATTCTTATATCCAACTTGAACAGGCTTGTTTTGACTGGTTGTTTGGTTGCAATCCATGGGGTACAAGCTTTGTATATGGGCTGCCTGCCTGGGGTGATACACCTGCAGACCCACATTCGTCTTTAGCATTTTTAAAAAAATATCCAATTGATGGTGGTCTGGTAGATGGCCCCGTTTATACCAGTATCTATAACAATCTTATTGGCATTTCATTATATGATGCAGATGAATATGCACCATATCAAAGTAGTCTTGCTGTTTATCATGATGACTATGGTGATTACAGCACCAATGAACCTACAATGGATGGCACAGCATCATTGATTTACCTGTTAGCAGCAAGGCAGGCTGATGCAGATAAAAATAAATTTTTCAAATATGACAATGGTGGGATTATAATGGGCGATACAACCAAAAAAGAAGTGGCATTGGTTTTTTCTGCAGATGAGTTCTGTGAGGGGATACCAACCATCGTAAATGCGCTGAACAAAAACAAAATTAAAGGCTCATTCTTTTTTACCGGCAGGTTTTACCGCAACAAAAACAACCTGGGCTATATCCGGCAATTAATAAAAGATGGAGATTATCTTGGCCCCCATTCTGACCAGCATCTCTTATATAATGATTGGATTAAAAGAGACAGCCTACTGGTAACAAAGCAGCAATTCAATAATGATATGAAAAAAAAACCTTGCTACAATGCGCCAACTGGGCATACCCATCCATCAACCACAATTTTTTATGCCGCCTTATGAATGGTGGAATGTCAGCATCGCAACCTGGAGCAAAGAAGCAGGCCTGCAGTTGTTTTGTTTTACTCCTGGCATCAGGACAAATGCAGATTATACTTACCCGGAAATGCAACAATACAAAAGCAGCGATTGGATTATACAATCATTAAAAGAACAACAAAAGAAAAACCCGGATTATTTTAATGGCGCTATCATTTTAATCCATGCAGGCACAGATTCAAGGAGAAAAGACAAACTGTATAGCCGCATGAGTGAGCTGATTGGCTGGCTCCGGTCTGAAGGTTATATCTTTAAAAGAATTGATGAGCTGTTGCAATAAGAATTTGATTACTTCGCAAATCCGGCATAGTTATTCTGACTAAGCCAGGAATTTATTTCACTGAAATTTTCAATCATATCCTGCAAGTTGTCCGGGTTCAGTTTTTTAGCACCGGCTGTGATGTTGGCTGCAGGGACACCCAAAAAGGCTTCAATTTTTTTCATTGTAATATCCCAGTCAGTGAAATCTTCATAGTGGATTTTGATGAAGTCCATATCCTTTACCGTTTCAGTGAGTTTATTATTCTGCCGGATGATATCATTCATTTTTTGCTGAAGATCATTGGTGTTTACTTTCAGTTTGGTTAGTTGGGAACGTTGTTCTTCATTGTCCTCCTGGTTATGATAAATACCTGTTGCCCTGGCCCTGAGGTCAGACAAGGCATTGCGCAAAATATTTTCACGCATCAACAAAATTATCTTAATATTATTTTTCTTTAAATAAGACATAAGGCCTGGTGTATAAAACGTTTGGTAATACATCAGTTTAAAACCTCTTGCTTTAAAATTTTCACCGCTTTTGTTGGTAAAATAATTATCGAGGAAGCCTTTCATCTTTAATGCAGTCAATGGATAGTTGATGAGGTAATTGATTTTTTTAGGAAAGGGTTTTAATTTAATAAACCTGAACTGGTTGGGGCTGAAATATTCCCTGAATGCAAAATGAAATATTTCGTCATCACAAAATATATCAGGGTGTTTATTTAAAGACTTACTCAATAAAGTGGAGCCTGTCCGAGGTAATGTGAATATTACAAATTTTGTCATTGCAATTAAATAGTGGTGAAATTAAAAAATCTTTTATCGGCTTTTAATCAAGGAAATGTGCATATTGTTCCCGCATTATATTTTCAACTTCCTGGAAATTTTCTACGCCATTGCGCCAGTTAGCATCGCTCACTTTCCTGAGCTCCGGTTCAATATCAATTTTATCTACATTAAGAAATTCAAAAATTTTATTCAGCATGGGTTGCCAGTTTTCAAAATCTTCATACGAAATAATAATCCTGTCAGTGCCCTCGCTTTTTTTCAAAATAGAAGATTTCAGTATTTCCAGTTCATCCACTCTTTTTTTCAAACCCACTGCATCAATATTTACTTTGGTAATGGCAAGGCTTTCATCAGTTGAAGAATGAAAGACGCCGATTTTTCTTGCCCTGAAACTTGACAATGCTTCCCGAAAAGTATTTTGTCTGATTAAAACAATCACTTTAAGATTTGCCGTTCGTAAATATTGCCATACCGAAGGAAAATCTTTTGTATGGCCTATCATTAACTTAAAACCTCTAACCTTTTTATTATCCCGTTTACTGTAAAATTTATTTATATGATTTACACCTGACAGACGGCCTTTGATATAATTAGTTGCTGCAAAAATTTTTCTTGAGAGCCCTTTCTTTTTCTTCCTGCCTATGAAAGGGAAATGCCATTCAGGGTGATAAATTTTATCAGATGGATGAAACAATTCACCAGCACAAAAAATTTGCGGATGTTTATCCAATGTCCTTGTTAACACTGTTGAACCACTTCTTGGTGCTGTGAAAATGAAAAAATCTTTTTGTGGATTTCCCATGATTATAACGAATTAAAAACTTTGCCTAAAAAATTCAACACTTTATGGGTGGAATAAAATGTCTTCCAACTATTATCAGCAGCGATTGGTTTTCTTTCAAACCTTCCAGGTGTGCCAGCTATCGTATGGTCTTCTGACAGCTCCATATACTGTGGCGCTTCATAATTTTTCAATCCAATGAAAGAACAAATTTTATCTAATTGATGTTGAGGATTAGCTGCAACATCTTCATATTCTATTTTGATAAAATTATTTTGTTGTAAAGATTTCAGCGTTGCGCTACAGATTTTTTTATAATAAAAACTATCAGTCAAAGTTTCCAATGGTTTTTTTTCAGAGCGCTTGTTTACTTTCCATCTTTTAAGTTTGGAAAATGTTATTGCCCGCAAGTCCCTCGACAGCCATATATATTTTGCTTCCACATTTGCACAAGCTTGGATTGACAAACCCTGCAAAGGATCTTTTGATGAATCAACTATAAAATTTTTCCCGGAGGTTTTTGCAATAGCCTGGTATAACACATCAAGGCTTTCTGTTGTTTGCCTGTTTTTTTTGGTTTGAATAAATTGCTTCAGATTATTTTTTGCAATAACCGGTAGCATTGCAGCCATCAATGCTTTTGAAGATTTATAAGGCCAGGTAATCTTTGTTTCAAAGTTATCATTGTAAATTCCATTGAGCGCTTTGCTCCAGAATGAACATTGTAAAACAGGCTGGCCGCAACTGCAGTTCCAGTGCCAGATTTCACCGGGCCCTTGTTTGGCGATATGGCCTTTCAACATTGCCAGTTCGCCAACAGAAACCGTTTCAGTTGATTTTGATAAAATATTTTCCAGCAACGTGGAGCCGGAACGCCTGTCTGAAATGATGTAAATAACAGTTATTGTATCGTTCATGTGCAGCCCCCAAAGTTATTAGCTACGGTTCAAAAGAAAAACAGGATTTAGATTTTTCTTGATGAAACAAAAAATTTATTGCAGTTACTTTGCGGTATGCAACAGGAAGTAATCATTTCAGTAAAAGACCTTGTTAAGAATTATGGTGATTTTAATGCCGTAAAAGGAATTAGTTTCGATGTTTATAAAGGTGAGATATTCGGCTTGCTCGGGCCAAATGGAGCCGGCAAATCCACAACCCTTGAAATCATTGAAACATTGCGTGATAAAACAAGCGGGCAGATAATTGTTGATGGCATTAATTTAGACAAAGCCCCCAATGAAATAAAGAAAATCATCGGTGTACAATTGCAATCTTCAGGATATTATCCGGGTTTAAATTTGACTGAACTGATTTATTTCTTTGCCGGTTTATACAATGAAAAAGTGAATGCAATGGAGTTGCTTGATATTGTGAACCTGCGTGATAAAGCAAAAGCAAAATACAAAGAACTCAGCGGTGGTCAAAAGCAACGTTTCTCCATTGCCACCACGCTCATCAATAAACCAAAAATTATTTTTTTAGATGAACCCACAACCGGTTTAGACCCACAAGCCCGCCGCAATTTGTGGGAACTGATTATCAAAATCAGGAGTGAAGGCACAACAGTGATAATTACTACACACTACATGGACGAAGCAGAAATTTTATGCGACCGTGTAGCCATAATAGATTCCGGCAACATCATAGCTTTGGCAACACCTGATAAACTGATTGATGAATTGGTAGCAAGCGGTTTTGAAAAACCTAAAGAAGTAAAACAAGCCAACCTGGAAGATGTATTTATCCACCTGACAGGGAAGAACCTGAGAGAAGAATAAATTGAGTTGCATTTAAAAACCATTCTTTACACCCGGCCACATAAATTGAGAGAAAGATATTGCAAAACATTTTCTTTCAGCAACATTATTATTACGGCAAAACAATTTGTTTCCAAAAGTTTTGAATAGCATTTTTTGAAATAATCAGGGTTTACTCTATTTTTAGAGTATGACTGTTTTAGCTATATACAATTTAAAAGGTGGCGTGGGCAAAACAGCCGCTGCCGTTAACCTGGCTTATTTATCAGCAGCCGAAGGTTATAAAACCCTGGTTTGGGACCTCGACCCACAGGGTTCTTCTTCATTTTACCTGCATGTGCAGGCGACTGATAAGAATGCATCGAAAAAAATTTTCGAAAGCGAAACGGATATCAGGAAAGCAGTACAGGATTCACAATTTGAAAACCTTTGGGTAATACCTGCAGATATTTCAGCAAGGCAGGTGGATATTTCATTATATGAATTAAAAAACAGTAAGAAAAAAATCAAATCTTTGATAAGTGGGTTGAAAGATCATGATGTGGTGATATTGGATTGTCCGCCTGGAATTTCTTTGTTACACGAAAATATCTTTTTTGCAGCCGACTGGATTTTATTGCCAAATATACCCACAACACTATCAATAAATTCATTCGATAAAGTGATGGAATATTTTGGGCACAATGGTCTGGATAAAAATAAGCTGAAGTGTTTTTTTAGTATGGTTGACCACAGGAAGAATCTTCACCATGAAGTGATGCAACAGTTTTACAGGGACAAAGTATTCTTTAAAAGTTATATCCCTTACCTGAGTGATGTAGAGAAAATGGGCATTAACCAACAGCCAATATTTGAATTTGCCAACTCAAGTTATGCGGCTCAATGCTATCGGGATCTTTGGCATGAAGTAAAAAAGGTATGTTTGTAAACTCATTTCAAACTTTAATACAAAAACAAATTAATTTTTACAACAAAGATTATTTGTCCTGAACTATCTAAAATTTTAAAATTTTTATTTGATTAAAAAACAATTTATGCAAAGAGAAATCACATCATGGTTTAGTCCATCGCTCAACAAAGAAATGCCGATCGCTTCTTATGGTCATTTTGGTTTTGCAATTTTATTAATTCCTACTGCCGCAGCAGACTACCTGGAATATGAAAGATTCCAGATGATAGATGCATTGGCGCCGTTGATTGAAAGCGGTAAAATAAAAGTCTTCAGCATAGACAGTATCAATAATGAAAGTTGGTTGAATAATGACATGAACCCTTCACATAAAGCCATCCGTCAAAATGATTTTAATAGTTATGTGCATAATGAAGTGATACCATTTATCCGCAACAACACGAGTAACGATACAATGATTTATACCTGTGGTGCTTCATTTGGTGCATTGCATGCCATGAATTTATTTTTGAAAAAACCCGACCTAATCAATGGCGCCATCAGTATGAGCGGTGTGTATGACCTTACAGAATACACAAAAGGATATTGGGATGAGCAGGTATATTTCAACAGCCCGATTCATTACATTCCCAATTTAACTGATGACTGGTATCTCGACAGGATCAGGGCGAGCCATCATATTCATCTTTATACCGGTAGCGGCGCTTATGAAGACCCTGATGCTAACAGGCGCTTTTCACAAGTATTGTGGGATAAAGGTATTTGGCATGACCTCGATATCTGGGGCCCGGATATTACACATGACTGGCCCACCTGGAGATCAATGTTGCCATACATCCTAAACAATAAGTTCTAAAAAAATTTACCCTGCATATTGACAGGGTTTTTTTTACTTTGGAATAACACTATAAAAAAAAATTCTGATGAAGCAGGATGAGGGCACAAAAAAAACAATATCAAAAAAAATATTAAGGATAGCATTGCGAATATTGGCAATTTTTGTAGCCCTGTATTTATTGGCAATGACCGGCATCAGTATTTATGTGTCTTCATCAAAAGACAAATTATTGGGATTGATTAATTCAAAAATGAATAATGCTGTGTTAGGCGATCTCAAAGTTGGTAATACAGAAATAACAGTATGGCGTAGTTTTCCAGATATAGGCATAAGACTGGAGAATATTTCTTTAAAAGATTCACTATACCACAAACCTTTTTTGCAGGCAGAGGATATCACAATAAAAACAGGTTTACTTGATTTAATTGGCAACAAACTTAAAATCAGTTCTGTTGATGTAGAAAATGCATTCATTCATTCATTCACTACAGAAGATGGATACTCCAATGCTTATGTTATTCAACCAAAAGTTACCACAAAAAAGCAAAATAAAAAGGCAGTTGTATTTGGCAAGCTAAACCTGAATAATGTTTCTGTTATTTTAGAAAATGCCATCAAACAAAAAAGGTTTGCAGGCATGATTAAAGATGGCAAAATAGGAATGAGGTTATCCGGTACCAATTACCATATCAGTTTTGATGAAGATATTTTACTGCAGGGGCTTGGATTTAATTTACCCAAAGGATATTGGCTGGAAAATCAAAGAATAGAGGCCAAATGGAAATTAGAATTTGAAACCACCAATAAAGTACTCACCATCAGTGAAACAAAGGTAAAGATCCAGGGTCAGCCATTTACAATAAAAGGCAAATTTGAAATGGGGGAAAAATCTCAATTTCATCTTGAAGCATCAACAAAAGGTATCAACTATGATTCAGCATTAAACATACTGAAACCCAATACAAGAAATAAATTGAGCAAGGTTAACCTTTCCGGTCCTGTTGATGCAGATGTGATATTGAACGGAGTTCTAAATAAACGGGGCGACCCATTTGTGAAAGTCAATTTTCAAACAACACAAAATAATATCAACACACCGGTATTGAATTTGAGTGACTGCAAGTTTACCGGTGAATATTTTAACCAGGTTAACACTGAAATTGCACCTAATGATTCTAATTCAAGAATTACGATTACAGGCTTTACAAGCAGTTGGGGAGAAATACAAATGGATGCACCAAAGATTATCATTTCAAATTTAATAAAACCAATAATTGAATTCCAATTTTCAACTCAATGTACTTTACCACAATTGGATAATGCATTGGGTTCAGAAACTTTTGGTTTTACTAAAGGGAATGCAAAATTATCATTTGCATATAATGGTCCATTGATACCGGATCCGTCTTTATTAAACCGTGTCAATGCAAGCATTGCAATTGAAGACGGTACAATTTTTTATGCACCGAGAAATATTACATTTTCAGCCTGCAGCGGTGATATCAATATTGCAGATAATATGCTTTCTGTAAATAATCTACAATGTAATGTGAATACAACACATTTTATAGTGAATGTAAAAGGCCAGGATATAAACAGCTATGCAGGTAATGGTGATAGCAAAGCAACTATTAGTTGTGATGTAGAATCACCCGCAATAAACCTGAATGATTTTAAATCTTTCTTCGCTAAAAAGGGGCAGGTAAAAGCGAAAAAGAAAAAAGCGGGTATAGGCACTGTATTAAATTCTCTCGATAACACACTTGAAAAAAGCAACCTTGCTGTAACATTGAAATCACAACAGGTAACACTAAACCAGTTCCTGGCAAATAATGTAAATGCGAGCTTACTGTTTGGTTCCAATGGATGGAGCATCAAACAGGCATCATTGCAACATGCAGATGGTTCATTCAGCATTTCAGGCATCATGCGGCCTGTAGGTAATAATTATCATGAAACAAATTTGCAGGCTTCTCTCAATCATATCAATGTAAAAAAATTATTCCATGCCTTTGATAATTTTGGTCAGAAAAGTATCACCGCAGCTAACCTGCAAGGTGTCATGGATGCAAAGGCCAATATCTCAATAGGAATCAGTAATGCAGGGACACTCATCAATAAAAGCATGGATGGCAAAATATTTTTCTCATTAAAAAATGCAGCCTTATATAATTTTAAACCACTGCTTAATATCCAGAAATATGCTTTTAAAAACAGGGACCTGAATAATGTGCAATTTGCAGAACTGAAAGACACATTTGAAATCAGGAAAGGTGAAATTTATATAAAACGTATGCCTGTTCAATCATCAGCACTCACAATGTATGTTGAAGGTGTCTATAGTACAGAGGGCAATACTGACTTACTGATACAGATACCGGTTTCATCACTGGCTAATACTCCCGATAACAATGATTTTAAAAAGATTGATAAAGATAAATTAGCGCATCCAGGCACGAGTATAAATTTAAGAGCAAGGGATGGTGATGATGGACAAATAAAAATCAGCCTTGATCTTTTTAATAAATATAAAAAAGAAAAACAGAAAAAGGAAAAAGAAAAGCAACAGTAAGATAAATAAAGCATTCAACTTTTATGGGATTTATATAAATTTTGATTGAGAAAATAAAGGTGTGAGAAACGAAGATGATAAATGATGAATATTTTATGCAACAGGCTTTACGGGAAGCAGAAAAAGCTTTTGATGAAGAAGAAGTACCCGTTGGTGCTGTAATAGTTATTCAGCAAAAAATAGTTGCAAGGGCATATAACATGACAGAGCAATTAAATGACTCAACAGCACATGCCGAAATACTTGCACTAACATCAGCCTATAATTTTTTAGGTACAAAATATTTACCTGATGCTACATTATATGTAACAGTTGAACCATGTTTAATGTGTACAGGCGCCATATATTGGAGCAAACTCGATCGGGTAGTGTGGGGCGCAGATGATGTTAAAAATGGGCACAGCCACATCACGTCACCCAACTTCCCCTTTCATCCAAAAACCAAAATCAGGACAGGAATTTTAAAGCAAGAATGTGCATTGCTGATGAAAAGGTTTTTTCAACAAAAAAGATAAATCATCAATTAACCTGTATTGACTGACATCATTACATAAATCACGACTATTTTTCGATATAAGAAAGAATTAATTCATTTTTACCTGTCTCGCATTAAATTTGTTGCCCTTACAAATGAGTTTTATTTCTGTTCAACAGAAAATAATCATATCAGGAAATATTCATTCAAAAATTTAAAAATTAATAACTATGGCTTTTACATTACCTCCGCTGCCGTATGCATACAATGCATTAGAGCCGCATATTGATGAGCAAACTATGAAAATTCACCACGACAAACACCATCAGGGATACGTGGACAATCTGAACAAAGCAATCGCCGGTACAGATAATGAAAACAAAACTTTAGAAGAGCTGTTGGCTAATGCCGGTAAACTGCCTGCCGGTGTGCGTAATAATGCAGGTGGCCATTGGAACCATTCATTTTTTTGGGAAATATTATCTGCAAATGGTGGTGCCCCATCTGGCAGCCTGGCTGATGCAATACAAAGTGCATTTGGTTCACTTGATGAGTTGAAAGCAAAATTTAATGCAGCAGGTGCCAGTCGTTTTGGAAGTGGTTGGGCATGGCTGATTGTAAAAGATGGTAAGCTGGAAGTTACTTCCACTCCCAACCAGGACAACCCACTGATGGATGTGGCTGAAACAAAAGGCACACCTATATTTGGTGCTGATGTTTGGGAACATGCTTACTACTTAAAATATCAGAATAAACGTGGTGATTATCTTTCTGCAATCTGGAATATAATTAATTGGAAAAAAGTGCAGGAAAATTTTGATAAAGCGAAATAATATATAAGCACTTGTATAATCCGGAAGTATTTTTTGTTATTTGTTTCATCAAAGAATAATTGACAGCTCAGAAAAGAAATATCTTGCTGAGTTTTAAGAATAAAATTGGTAAATCAGGGGGAACTGATTGTTGATCCCGGAATTACCAATTTTTTTTGTAATTAACTGTAATTTACGCTGGCAAAAGATGAATTCACCTAACATAAAAAGTTTCTATTTTAGTTCGTATTTTTATTACTTTTTTTTGATAAAACGGAAACAAGAATCTATAATGAATTGAAGAAAATATTTGTTATTTATTTCAAGGTATTTATATACCAAAAATGCTGATACTACGTATTAGTAAATAACAAAAAAATAAATTTTCAATACATGAAATTTATTAACCTGATATTGTTAATCTTTTTGTTCGGCCTGTTTTCCTGTAAGAAAAATGAAAACCCCAATGTGCCACAATCAAAGAAACCAAACATAGTTTTTATTTTGGCTGATGATGTTGGATATGAAATCCCCACTTGCGATGGTGGCCATTCCTATTCTACTCCAAACATTGATAATCTTGCTGCCAATGGTATGCGGTTTACAGAATGCCATAGTGCACCTGTTTGCTCACCTTCAAGGTTTATGATTTTAACCGGTCAATATAACTTCCGCAATTATACTATTTGGGGTCAGATGAATATCAATCAAAAAACAGTTGGTAACCTTCTTAAGAATGCTGGTTATGCAACCTGCTATGCAGGCAAATGGCAATTAAATGGAGGTGCACAATCAGCAAATGCTTTTGGCTTTGATAATTATAGTGTCTGGCTACCCTATTATGAGTGCCCTGAAACCATTGAAGGTTCAAGATATAAAGATGCCAGGATTTATGAAAATGGTGGCTACATTCAACCAGAACCAAATAACGATATGTATTCAGATGACCATTTTACAAATTATATTTTGAATTTTATTGACAACCATAAAAATGATGCTTTTTTTGTTTACTATTCCATGATGCTCTGCCATAAAGCATTTTCACCAACGCCTGAAGATGCTGTGTATGATGCCTGGAACCCTGACCCTGCCAACAGCAATAAAAAATATTTTCCTTCAATGGTAAATTATATGGATAAAAAGATTGGATTAATACTGGATAAAATCAATTCAGCAGGGATATCAAATAATACAATTGTCATATTCGCGGGTGATAATGGCACTTCATCGTCTATTACTTCTTCATTTTTAAATGGCCAGGTTAAAGGCGCTAAAGGCAGTGCTATTGAATATGGCATCCATGTGCCTCTCATTTGTAAATGGCCTGCTGTAATAACTTCTGGCAGTATCAATAATGATCTCATTGATTTTACAGATTTCCTTCCAACGTTTGCCGATATTGCGAATGAGCAGGTGCCAACAAATTTTGGTGTAATAGACGGGAACAGTTTTTACAAGGCATTATCCGGAAATAATAGTGCTGCCCGCAAATGGTCTTTTTGTTATAGTGATCCTCATCTATGTACTGATTCATTAGGAAAATTCAAATTCGCAATGGATACCGCTTATAAATTATATGATTCCGGAGAATTCTTCCATTATAGTGAAGATATTATGGAAACAACACCACTTACAGTCTCTGAGCTTTCACCACAACAAACAGAAATAAAAGCAACATTACAGGCAGTACTTGACAATATGCATAATTAAAAATTGAAAGATTTTATTTGGTTTAATATTCTTTATATTCATTCATCATCTTCCTCATAATAAGCATCTTCATTACTGTAGTAGGCTTTTGTCCATTCCCGCACAGCATCATCACTTAACAATTCCACTATATCGTAAATTCCATCTGTTTTACGTTTCCATTCCTGCATGATATGATCTTTGTATTTTTCAATATACATACAATGATCACTTATCATTTTTATTTGCAACAGTGTCAGTTCTTCATTTTCTTTTTCCTGCACCAGGTAATAACAACCCGGCTCCAATATCGCATACGAATACATAACTTCTCCCAGCTTTAGAAATTAAATAATACTGTTTGAATTTAATGGGAGGTTTATGAAAGTTGGGCTAGTGCGAGTAATTACAAAATCATATTACAAATGTATTGAAATAAATTAAAAACAAAAACTTACCAAATTGTTATTTTAGAGGTAGCTGATGCATAGCTATTTATAAAGATGTATTTTCAGAAAGTACGGTTTGTGAGAAATTAGATTGAGCAGGTGGTTGCATACGTTTCCTGTAATTTCCAAATAAGCTTTTAAGTTGTATCATCAACACACCCAATACGCCTTCTTTGAGAATAGCCTTACTCATTTTGCTATTACCTATTTTCCTGTCAATAAAAGTGATAGGCACTTCTTTGATCCTGAAACCAAGCTTCCATGCAGCAAATTTCATTTCAATCTGGAAGGCATAACCAATAAATTTTATTTCATTAAAATTGATAGCTTCCAGAACTTTTCTGGCATAACAAATAAACCCAGCTGTCGGATCTTTTACAGGCATAAAGGTTATCATTCTTGTATATAAAGCACCACCTTTTGAATAAATATGCCTGTCCAATGGCCAATTTTCAATTTTCCCTCCCGGAACATACCGGCTTCCTACTGCCACATCATATTTTTCATATTTGCAGGCTTTGTATAATCGCTCCAGATCGGTTGGACTGTGTGAAAAATCAGCATCCATTTCAAAAATAAATTCATATCCTTTTTCAATTGCCCACTTAAATCCTTCTATATAAGCTGTACCCAGACCCAATTTTCCGTGTCTTTGAATAAGAAATAGTTGATTGGGATAAAGGGATTGTAACTGTTCCACTTTGTGTGCAGTGCCATCTGGTGAACTATCATCAATAACTAATATGTGATATTGAAACTGCAATGAAAAGATAGTATCAAGAATCAACGGGATATTCTCGATTTCATTATATGTTGGTATGATAACTAACTTTTCCAAATAGACAGAGCTAATCTCGAAAATACAATATTCTGCCTCATTCAAATAAATAAAAAGCCAAAAAAGGAGTAAATTATTTTTTTACCAGAGTCCGGTTTAAAATTTCTGATAATTTTTGCTTTGTATCAAGAGCAAAATCACTCTTCATCATCCAATCATAATATTGAGGTTCATTTTTTAAAACTTCTGCTACCGGCCTTCCTTTATGTTTACCAAAATTAAAAGTCTCTACACCATCAACCATTATCATCCGCCGGGCAAAATCAATTGCATCATCTTCTCCAATACATTTCAAAATTGTGTCAATTGTATCCCCGAGTTGAGGATATCTTTCCACTTGAGCATGTAATACTTCAAGAGTTGCATCAGCATCTGCTTCAGCACTATGGGCATTTTCAAGTGATTTATTACAATAAAATTTATATGCAGCTGCCAAAGTCCTCTGCTCCATCGAATGGAATATCTTTTGTATATCCAGCATTTTTCTGCCCTGCATCGAGAATTCCATTCCTGCCCTTAAAAACTCTTCTACCAACAAGGGGATATCAAACCGGTTACTGTTATAACCACCTAAGTCGCAATTATTAAGAAATTGCTTAATCTCGTTGGCTACCTGTTTAAATGTTGGGGCATCTTTTACCATTTCATCAGTGATACCATGCACATTGCTGGCAGCTACCGGAATTGGTTTTTGGGGATTAATAAATTTTCTTTTTTTCTGGATGCTGCCATCCGGCATAAGTTTAACAATAGCTATCTCTATTATTTTATCAATAGCCAAATCAATACCGGTTGTTTCAAGATCTATAATAGCAAGAGGTTGCGAAATCTGAAGACTCATTCTTTAAAGTTCTGCTGCGAAAATAATATTAGTTAGCTCAAACTGCAAACTGTGGTTTTAATAGATTAACAAAAAAACCAAAGCACATTGCAACAATTTTTTGAATAAAATGTCGTTAACGTAAAAAATATCCTATTTCAAATTATGAGAAAATTTTTCCTATTAATTGTTTTGGCATCATTTTGTGCCATCATGTTTTCCGGTTGTGTTGAAAGCAGGAGGAGTTCAACATGTCCTTCACATGATCCAAATTACTTTAGGCGCAGCCATTGATTATTTTGATAAAGAGCGGCCAATTACTATTCTTTGCACCTCGCTGGTGCCTTCATAGATTTGCGTAATCTTAGCATCTCGCATCAAGCGTTCTACATGATATTCTTTTACATAGCCATAACCACCATGTATCTGTACAGCTTCGGTAGCAGCCCACATTGCTGTTTCTGAAGCAAAGACTTTTGCCATAGCTGAGCTGGTAGTATAGTCCCTATCTGCATCTTTATCTAATGCTGATTTATATACCAGCAGGCGAGCAGCTTCAATGCGGGTTGCCATATCAGCGAGTTTAAATTGTATAGCCTGGTGATGAATTATTTCCTGGCCGAAAGCCTTTCTCTCCTTTGCATAATTTATTGACCTTTCCAATGCGCCAGCAGCAATACCCAAAGCCTGTGCTGCAATGCCAATCCTTCCACCACTCAAAACCTGCATCGCATATTTAAAACCAAATCCATCAGCTCCAATCCTGTTTTCCTTTGGCACTTTAACATCATTAAATTGTATGGAATGAGTGTCGCTACCACGAATACCCATTTTATTTTCTTTGGCGCCAACCACTACACCAGGAGAATTTTTCTCAACAATCAATGCATTGATACCCCTTGAACCTTTTGATCTATCAGTTTGAGCCATTACTACATAAACACTGGCGGTTGAACCATTGGTAATCCAGTTCTTTGTTCCATTCAGCAAATAATAATCACCTTTATCTTCAGCGATTGTGCTTTGAGAAGTAGCATCACTTCCAGCTTCCGGCTCACTCAATAAAAATGCCCCTATATAAAGTTCACCATCTTTTTTGCCCTGGGCCAAAGGAGTTAGATATTTTACTTTTTGTTCTTCTGATCCAAATCTTTCAAGCCCCCAACATACAAGGCTGTTATTTACACTCATGCATACAGATGTGCTGGCATCTACCTTTGATATTTCTTCCATAGCAATAACATAACTGAGTGTATCCATGCCTGCACCACCATACTTTTGGTTTACCATAATACCCATAAAACCAAGATCAGCAAGTTTAAGAATTTGCTCTTTGGGAAAAATCATTTTTTCATCCCTTTCAATGACTCCGGACAAGCACTCAGTAATAGCAAAATCACGGGCTGCCTGTTGTATCATTAGCTGTTCTTCATTTAAGTCGAAATACATGGCTGGAATTTTTGCGCGCAAAAATAAGCTAACAGTTGTAAGCTTTTGTTTTGTTTATGATAATTTTTTGAATTTATAAACAAAGCGATAAGTACTTTTATTTGTCAAATTAAAATGCAATTTGCATGTTTCTTCCGAATATAGTAACTAATAATAAAATTTCATTAACCCTCCTTTTTTTCGTCTGTAACATTTTTTTCTGCAATGGCTTTTTATTGGCACAAAGCAAACAACCTAATATCATTTTCATTTTGGGAGATGATATAGGTTATAATATTTTGGGAATAAATGGAGGACAATCATATACCACTCCTAATCTAGATAGCTTAGCAAAGAATGGTATCAATTTTACTGAATGCCATGCAACACCTTCCTGTTCTCCTTCAAGGGTTATGTTGTTGACAGGCAAATATAATTTCCGTAATTATACACAATGGGCTGTTTTAGACACTTCTCAAAAAACTATTGCCAATATGTTTCAGGATGCCGGTTACCAAACCGGTTGCTTTGGAAAATGGCAATTAGCAGGGGGTGATGCATCCATAAAAAAGTTCGGGTTTGATGATTATTGTGTATTCAATCCTTTTTCCAAATTGCCTCCCAGGTATAAAAATCCTCAAGTGTATGCAAATGGTAATTTTCTTCCTTCCAGTTTAACAAATGGTAAATATGGCGAAGATATTTTTTTTGATTCCTTGTCTGCATTCATAGAAAAAAACAGAGCACACCCTTTCTTTATTTATTATCCAATGGTTTTAGCCCATCCACCCTATCAGCCAACGCCTGACGATTCTGCTTTTGCATCCTGGAATTCAACAACTGCAAGCGATACCACTTTTTATCCATCCATGATTAGCTATATGGATAAAATAATCGGAGAGCTCAAACAAAAATTACAAGTACTGGGTATAGCTGATAATACAGTTATTATTTATTCAGGCGATAATGGCACACCAAGAGATATCAGTGAAGAGGCCAATAATGAAGAAATTACAGGCGGCAAGGGAAGTACCACTGAAATGGGTACACATGTCCCTTTAATAGTAAATTGGCCAGGCACAATTACAGGTAATCAGGTAAACAATGATCTAATTGATTTCACTGACTTTTTTCCAACACTTGCATCAATAGCAGGTATCACTTTACCCACCAATTATGGGCCTTTAGATGGAGTTAATTTTGCTCCTCGACTAACTGGCTATGCGGGCACACCCAGAAATAGCTTGTATTATTATTATGACCCACATCCAGGAACAACCTTACCAAGAATATGGGCACAAACTTCCAAGTATAAGCTATATGATACATCTGCAACAGATAATACCCTGCTATTTTATAATATTGTAAATGACATAAATGAAGAAGCCCCATTACAAGACTCTCAATTGACCCCGGCAGAAGACAGTATCAAACAATATTTATTAAGTGTTTTGAACCACTATATTGAACAAGGTAGTCCATTGTTTTCAAACATTACTTTATGTTCTCTATCTGATACATCTGTTGTGCTTAGAGACTCTATAATGATCAACGGAGGTTCTACTGTTTCAGAATCAGGCTTCGTTGTTAGCACAACACCAGCACCAACAATTTCCTCTCCCTTACGTTTTGCAAATTCTGTTGAGATTGGAGCATTCAGGGATACTATTTCAAAGCTTTTACCCGATCAAATCTATTATGCACGTGCTTATACCATCAATAGGGCAGGAACCAGTTATAGCAATCAGATAAGTTTTAAAACTTTGCTTAAAGCCCCTATTGCAGAAGCAGCAACCATTACTGACAATAAAAATTTCATTGCTAACTGGCAACCATATTCTGGAGCAAATACATTTCAATTGGATGTAAGTACAACTCCTTATTTTTCTACCCCTGTTGCGGAACAACTAAACGAAGGATTCAACAATGGAAAGAATGCACCAGGTTGGAATTTCGAGGGAAATTTTATTGTTGACGATACTCATTTTGGGGCTTCTGCTCCATCACTAGTTTTTAATGGAGGAACCGAAGTAGCAACAACTCCTTCAATAAATAACGGAACAATTACCCAATTAAAGTTTTGGATGAAATCACTTAGCACCTTAAATGAAGGGCCTGTTTTGGTAGAAGGTTACAATGGTGATGAATGGATTCCAATAAAAATATTTTATGATGTAACAGGAAATGGTTCATTTAAAATCATCAATACTTTTACCAATCCTCCATTGCCAAAAAATATCATTCAATTCAGGTTTACAAATCAAAGTTCAAAAAGTCAGGTAGCATTAGATGATGTGACAATAAATTATACAGTTTGGAATCCTTCTGTTGAACCAGGCTATAATAACCTTTCTGTGGAAGGGAACTCTAAAAATGTAACAGGTTTAAAGACCGGCGGTACATATTATTACAGACTTAGGGCCACTTCACCTGAAAACATTTCTGTTAATTCAAATATTATTAAAGTAGCCCTTTGTAATCAACAAATAATTACAGGCATTAACATTGAGCAGGAGCCCTGCATCAACTCACAAAATGGAGAAGTAGAAATAATGGTGAATGGCAACCCCGGTCAATATAAATTTAAATGGCAGGGGCCAAATAATTTTACATCAAACAACAATACGATCAGTCAATTACAGTCAGGTGAATATTATCTTACTATCAATTCAGGCAATACCTGTACAGTTGATACAATAGTTACCCTCAATGATAAAAATTGTGACACTTCATCAGGAAATAATATAAAACTTAAAATATTTCCCAACCCATCTGCTTCATCATTTCACTTACAAATATTTTCTACCGATGATGAGCCTGTATATTTGAATGTTTATGATTTGACAGGCAAAAGGATATATACTGCTCATGGTGATCAAAATGAATTGTATGAGTTTGGAAATAACTTAGTTCCGGGTATCTATTTTGTCAATGTCATACAAGGAAAAAATTCCAAGTCGGCAAAAATTATCAGGTTAGGCAAATAGTGTTTTGGAAAGAAAACGTAACCAGCCAAACTGGATTCACTCAATTTAGTTGAGCGTATAAGTCAATTTTTTAGTTATAAAACTAAAATAGATTTTGTCTTGCACTTGTTCCACCCCTTCACTCACCCGTATAATTCTGCGGCGTAATGGCTTTCAATTCTTTTTTAATTGTAGCATTTACATTTAGCCCATCAATAAATTTATGAATCAATTTTTTATTGATGGTCGCATTGCCGCGTGTCAATGCTTTCAACGCTTCATAAGGATTGGGATATTTCTCCCTGCGCAAAATGGTTTGGATTGCTTCAGCCACTACAGCCCAGTTTTTTTCCAGGTCTTCATTGAGTTTTTTTTCATTCAGCAATAATTTAATCAATCCTTTTTCAACCGAACGTATGGCTATTAAAGTGTGTGCTACCGGCACACCAATATTTCTTAAAACTGTAGAATCTGTGAGGTCACGCTGCAAACGGCTTACAGGAAGTTTGGCTGCAAAATGTTCAAATAATGCATTTGCCATACCCAGGTTGCCTTCTGCATTTTCAAAATCTATAGGGTTCACTTTATGTGGCATGGCAGATGAACCTACTTCACCTGCTTTTATTTTCTGTCTGAAATATTCCATGCTGATATAGGTCCACATATCACGACAACAATCTAATAAAATCGTATTGATTCGTTTAATACCATCAAAATATGCTGCGAAGCAATCGTAATGTTCTATCTGAGTGGTGTGTTGCAATCTTTGTAATCCAAGCCTGCTGACAAATTCATCTCCCAATTTTTTCCAGTTCTTTTTGGGGAATGCAATATGATGCGCATTAAAATTTCCTGTTGCCCCACCAAACTTTGCAACATAAGGGATAGCTGACAACAACTTTAACTGGTTATCCAGCCTTTCTATAAAAACCATTATTTCTTTACCCAATCGCGTTGGTGATGCAGGCTGGCCATGCGTGTGTGCAAGCATCGGAATATCTTTCCACTGGCTCGCTAAATGTTTTAAATGTTTTTGAAGATTGATAATTGCTGGTAAATATTCCTGCTCCAGGCAATCTTTCCAACTCAACGGGATGGCTGTGTTGTTGATATCCTGCGATGTCAACCCAAAATGTATCCACTCCTTTTCAGCAGATGGATCAATTTTTTGTAACTCCTGTTTCAAAAAATATTCAACAGCTTTTACATCATGGTTGGTGGTAGCTTCTATTTGTTTTATTTGTTCAGCATCTGCAAGGCTAAAATTCTCAGACAAAGCATAAAACAATTGTTTTGTTTTGGCTGGTAGCTTTAAAATTTTTTTATCAGCGAGAAAAATAAAATATTCCACTTCCACCTTTACGCGGTATTTCATTAATGCATACTCTGAAAAATATTCATCAAGTTGTGCCACCTGCCTGCGATAACGGCCATCAATCGGTGAAATAGCTGTAAGATTATTGAGTTCCATCCTTGTTTCTATCTGTTTTCAATTTTGCCTGCAAATATCAATTGCCGTGGCCATTAATTTATAATAATGAGTTTTTCTTTTCTTTGCAGGCAAAAATAATTTAAACAATTGAACAAGATTAAAGTTGGTGCCGTTAGTTATTTAAATACAAAACCCTTGTTGTGGGGTATCGAAAAATCGCCTGAGTTAATGCAGCAATTAGAGCTCACAACAGATTACCCTTCCAAAATTGCAAAGCAGTTATTAAATGATGAGATTGATATCGGGCTTGTCCCTGTTGCCATAATACCACTGATGAAAGAATATTATATTGATTCAGACTATTGTATCGGCGCTGATGGCGATGTGGCTTCAGTGTGTTTATTCAGTGATGTAGAACTTGAAAAGGTTGATAAAATTTTACTCGATTATCAAAGCAGAACATCAGTAAATTTATGCAGGGTTTTATTAAAAAACCATTGGAAGAAAGAAATTCCTGTAGAAGATGCCGGACCTGATTTTATTGAAAGGATAAAAGGTACAACTGCTGCTGTTTTAATAGGCAACCGAGCTTTGCAACAACGCAAACATTCAAAATACATTTATGATCTTGCAGGTGAATGGAAAAAGTTTACCGGTTTACCTTTTCTGTTTGCAGCCTGGATCGCCAACAAAAAATTACCTGCTGGTTTTATAGAACTCTTCGATAAAAAAAATGCTGAGGGTTTGGAAAATATTGATGCTGTTATTGCAGAAAATAAGTATGAATATTATGACCTCCATACATATTTCACAAAAAATATTTCATATAAAATAAATGATGAAAAAAGAAAAGCGATGGATTTATTTTTAAAATTGTTGAATCAATTATAAACTACACCTGATTCAAAAAAATAAAACACCTGCAATTGAAAAAATTACTGCTTATATTTCTTTTGCCGTTTAGCTTTAATGCCGGGGCACAAACAAAAAAATTACCCGACAGTTTAAAGCAGGTTGTTTGGGCTGCCCGCCTGCATGAAGGTTTTATTTTTGCGCACAACGTGCATGTACAAGATACAAAAGGAACACATCCTTATGGTTTTGAATTGGAGTACTCCCATCTTCGCACCGACTCTGCAACAGTTGATAAATATAAATGTTATCCCCGCTCTGGCTTAAGTTTTACTTTTGTGAATTTTAATAAAGAATTACTTGGCAGGTCTTATTCACTGAGTTATTTTCTTGAACCCAATTTCAGGTTGGGGAATAATCTTAAAATGAAAGTGAAAGGCTCTGCAGGTTTTTCTTATCTCACCAATCCTTTTGACAGCATAAAAAATCCTGGCAACCAAAGTTACAGCGGACATATCAATAGTTTCCTGCAGTTAGGTATAGGTTTATCATACCCGCTAAGTAAACATTTCGAAATGTATGCTATGGGTAATTTTTTTCATAATTCAAATGGTGGATTTAAGTTACCAAATGCAGGAGTGAATTATGTGAATGTTTCATTAGGATTGCAATACAATACATTTTCTACAAAGCTTCCTTCTTATAAAAAAGAAAAAGATACTTCATGGAAGCATGAACCACTACATTATGATCTCAGTGTTTATTATTCACCCAAAGGTGGTTACAATGGCACCGCAACCAATTATACACCATCAAGAAAAGTTGTAGCAGGTGTTTCATTCCAGGTGACGAAAAGGGTGAGCAACCTTGATGCTATCACTGCAAATGCAGAAATATATTATGACGATGCCCTGCGTAGTATCAAAGAAACTTTTATTGCTGATTCATCTTCTTCCAATGTGTTGGCAGGAATTTTAATAGGTCACCAGTTTTTGTTGAACCATTTTACTTTCAGCCAGGAATTTGGCATATATATTTTTAAAGACACAAAAAAATACAACGACATTTACCAGGACCTTTTTCACACATTTTACCAGCGGTGGGGCCTGAGTTACCGCATCAGAAAACATTGGTCAATTGGTGTCAGTTTACTTGCACATTACCAGGTGGCTGATTATGTGGACGGGCGGGTAATTTACAGGTTCAGGTAGTTACAGCCTGAACAAATCTGATGCAATACCATCGGCAAATAATTTCCCTTTTTTTGTAAGTATTAATGTATCGCTTTGTTGCAGCATTAAATTTTGCCGGATAAATTTTTGTGCATCTTCAATAATATTTTCAATAGTTTTTTGATTTGATAACTGTAACAGTTGTTGTAACGAAATACCTTCAGACGTTCGCAAAGCTGTCATAATATATTCATTAATTAGCTGAACAGGTGTGAGCATTTCTATTTCAAAGGGCACAATATTTTCATTAATACTCTTAATATATAAAGTGTTATTGGCAATATTCCATTGCCTTGATATACCATTATAAGAATGAGCCGAAGGGCCTAAGCCGAGATAAGGCTTTCCCTGCCAGTAACTGCTATTGTGCCGGCTCCTGAAACCCGGTTGTGCAAAATTGGAAATTTCATAATGCTCATAATCATTATCTCTTGCCCAGTCCATCAGAATTTCAAACTGCCTGCCCTGTTTGTCTGCATCAATATTTTCTTTTTTCTTTTGCTCAATCATTTTATACAAAGCTGTTTTTGATTCAACAGTTAATGCATAACAGGAAAGGTGAGGCACGTTTAAAGTTTTAGCCATATTGAGATTTGTCAGCCATTTTTCATCTGTTAAATGAGGCGTGCCATATATAAAATCTATCGTTATATTTTCAAAACCATTTTGTTTTGCCAGCTCAATGCCTGTGTATGCCTGCCCGGCATTATGGGCGCGGTTCATCCATTGCAATTCATCATTAAAAAAGCTCTGTGCGCCAATGCTCAATCGGTTAATACCGGCCTGCTTCCAAGTAGATAGATTTTCATTATTAATATCATCCGGGTTGGCTTCAAGGGTAATTTCAGCACCAGCATCCACATTAAAAACTGTATGCAATGAATCCATGATCAATAGCAGGTCGCTGCCGCTTAATAAAGATGGTGTGCCACCACCAAAATAGATTGTGGAAATATTTTCAGAGATTAAACTACTTCTTAAAACTGCTTCCTTTGCAATAGCATTTACCATTTGTGGTAATAATTGTTGAGAAACAGAAAAATGAAAATTGCAGTAATAGCAGGCTTTCCTGCAAAAAGGAATATGTATATAAATGCCTGCCATTGATGTAAGTTTTGTAATCTTGTTTGCTGTGGAAATATAATGGCGAAATTAAATCAATACATTGTTTTTATTTTTCAGCTTATGCTGTTTTGTTTTTTATTGAATAAATCAGTTGCACAAAACAATGTTTCTTTAATTATCCATCCTGTTGAAACAGACAGTTCATCCATTATTGCTTTGAATCTCCGGAAAGTTTTTCCAGATAAAACAAGTAGTATTCAATATGTAAATAAACTACCTGCCCTTCTTTCAATGAAAGGCTTTGCAGCTGCATCTGTTGATTCTGTCTGGGAAGATAGTGCTTCGGTATCCATTCTGCTTTTTACAGGAGACAAATATCAATGGCAGGCAATGACAGTCAGTGATTCTGATAATATTTTTCTACAATCATTGGGGTATAACCTGAATGACTTTCACAAACAAAATTTTTCACCGGCAATTCTCGAAGAACTATACAATGATGTGTTGCAATATTTCAGTAACCAGGGATATCCATTTGCAGCCATTTACCTGGATAGTATTCTAATCAATCATCAAAATATCAGCGCCCACCTGGTGATACAAAAAGGATTGATGTATCATATTGATACCATCATCGTTGAGGGTAATGCACATATTTCAAAATTTTTCCTTCAGCAATATTTGCAGTTGCATGAGCATGACGTATATAATGAACTCTTGTTGAATAACATCAATTCAAAGCTGGCTCTGCTTTCTTATCTAAGGCAGTCAAAGCCATGGAAAATAGAAATGCTCAATACCGGCGCAGCTTTACACCTGTTTCTTGAACCAACAAAAAGCAACAGTATAAATGTGTTAGTGGGGTTACTGCCTGCAAGCGATCAGAATAACGGTAAGCTTTTATTCACAGGTGAAGCTACTGTGGGTCTGCGTAATTCTTTTGGTAATGGAGAAACTTTAGGATTTAACTGGCAACAATTACAGCCCAAATCTCCACAACTGAATTTGTCATTTCAACAACCATATATCTTTCATTCACCGGTAGGTGTTAATGCAAGTTTCCAATTGTACAAACAGGATTCAGCATTCATCAATGTAAACGGGCAACTGGGTTTGCAATACCAACTTACACAACAACATTCAGGCGCTATTTTTTTTCAAACAACTGCAAGTAATATTCTAAATGTTGATACCAATGCCATAAAAGCAAGCGGCCATTTGCCCGATATTGCAGATGTAAATACTTATTCTCTCGGTTTGCAATATAGTTTCAACAACACTGATTACCACTTCAATCCACGAAGAGGAAATGATTTGATGATTTCATTATTGGTTGGCAAAAAGAAAATTAAAAAAAATAATTCCATCACTCAAATAATGGATCCAGGTTTTAACGCAGATGCACTGTATGATTCATTGCATCTCAACAGTTACCAATGGAAGTTGCAGGGCAATGCAGCAAAATATTTTCCGTTAGGAAAACAATCTACTTTTAAACTTGGCATCAATGCGGGATGGTATCAGACACCTGACTATTTTCAAAATGAATTATTCCGTATTGGTGGTTTTAAAATCCTGCGAGGTTTTGATGAAGAAAGTATTTATGCCAATAGCTATGCGGTTGGAACTGGAGAATACAGATATCTTATTGCAAAAAATTCATGGTTTTATGGTTTTACTGATTTTGGTTATGCCAGTTATAATGTGAACAAAATAAAATTCAGCCATTCATATTTGGGTTTTGGCTTAGGCCTCTCACTTGAAACCAATACAGGAATATTTAGCATATCACTTGCAGAAGGGAAACGTGATGATGGAAAAATAAATTTTCAACAATCAAAAATTCATATTGGTTTTATCAGCTTGTTTTGATGGAGTGAAATTACTTTTGCCGCATAAAATTTTGAAATACTTACTTATCATACTATTATTTTCAATCCTGCAGGTATCGGCATTTTCGCAAGACACACAAAAATTGCACAAACCTGCAGACAGTACCTTAATTACAAAACCAGTCAATCATAAAGACACTACAAAGAAAGATACAACTCATAGAAAACCTGTCACCATTAAACAGGTCAAATTTGATTCATTGAGCGGGGATACAATCTATAAAGATAGTCTGCTTAGAGATTCATTGGGAAACATAATAGCACCTGTTGTTCATGATTCATCAATTACTATACAGGATAGTATGAGATTAGATTCACTCAAAAAAGACTCAATAAAAAAGGCAGTTAGAAAACCAATCCCTCAAAAACCTGCTATTCAACTAATGCCGGGAGCAGAAAGAAATATCCCTGATAAGGATATTTTGTTTTATATTTTACTCTTCCTTATATTTTTCCTTGGCCTTGTAAAAACAGCATTTCCTAAATATGTGAACAGTATTTTCACGCTCAGTTTCCAGGCCAGTTTCAGGCAAACTCAAACAAGAGAGCAGATGTCACAAAATTTTTTCCCGGCTTTCATGCTCAATATTTTGTTTGTGTTATGTGGTGGTTTATTCATTACCCAGTTTGCTACATTCAATCAATGGAGCAAACTTCCTTTCTGGCAACTTTTCATTTATTCCACTGCAATCCTGTTGATTATTTACGTAATAAAATACCTCGTAATAATTTTCACAGGTTGGATATTTAATGCCAAAGAAGCCGCAACAGAATACCGTTTTGTCGTTTTCCTAATCAATAAAATATTAGGCATAGTAGTTATTCCATTATTATTTATAATAGCATATTCCAACACAGATGTGCAAAATGTTTCTGTAACGATTGTTGTTTGTCTCGCTGTTTTTTCACTGGTGGTAAGATATATAGTTTCTCTGGCCAGGATACGTAAAAATCTAAGTGTAACCGCTTTCCACTTTTTTATATACCTTTGCGCAGTGGAAATAATGCCTTTACTTGTCATTTATAAAGTGTTATTTCTCCAGGCCAGCAATAGATAACTAACTAAATTAAATCGGTCAGTTCGCATGATTCAAGACGGAGCTAAGACATCTACTGGTAAAAAATCAACTGTACAAATTCTGATAACTCAACCAAAACCTGAAAGTGAGAAATCGCCATATTTTGAGCTGGAAAGAAAATATGCCATACAGCTAACATTTCATCCTTTTATAAAATTAGAGCCTATTGCGGGAAGAGAATTCAGAAAGCAGAAAATTGACATTTCCGCTTACACAGCTATTATTTTTACCAGCCGAAATGCCATTGATCATTTTTTCAGGATGTGTGAAGAAATGAAAATAGCCATTAACCAGGACAATAAATATTTCTGTATTGCTGAAACCGTAGCTTTATATCTGCAGAAATTTATACTCTATAGGAAACGCAAAGTTTTTTATGGTTCTGAAGGCAATAACAAAAGCTTGTTTGATGTAATCAATAAACACAAAGACAATGAAAAATTCCTGTATGTGTGCAGTGAAAACCAGCAGGATAATGAAATAGTAAACTGGCTGAAAAATAACAATTGCACTTACCAGCTTGCATTTATGTATCGAACTGTAAGCAATGATGTAAAAGTTGTGATGGATAAAAAAGCATTTGATATTATATGTTTTTTCACACCCAGTGGAGTGCGTAGTTTATTTGAAAACTATCCTTCATTTAATCAAAATGGTGCATTGATTGGCGCATTTGGGAACAATACTGTGAAGGCCGGAGAAGAAGCTGGCCTCTCTGTAAATATCAAAGCTCCTGCACCACAGGCGCCAAGTATGATCTCTGCCTTGGATCAATATCTTTCTGCTTTGAAAAAGAAGAAATAAAAATCTAAACATTAAAAAAATATTTTCAGAAAATCCTGCTATGCAGGATTTTTTTTTTGAAATACAAGCTAATCCTAATTCATATCAACAATGAAAAAGATGAACAAAAAATTTATATGACAACTATTGCTTAAGATTACTGAACAATAAATTTTACAGATGAAGAAAACCCTTACTAATTCAAGCCAGATAAATTTTGAAAAATATTGCTTTTACAAAACTTTCTTTAACTCAAAATTTATCACTAATCAATCGCAGTAGTTCGTATTTTGCCACTACATGAAAAATTACACTAATCATCTGATTCATGAAACCAGCCCTTATTTATTGCAACATGCTCATAACCCTGTAAACTGGTATGCATGGAATGAAACTTCATTACAGAAAGCAAAAGAAGAAGATAAACCTATACTTCTGAGTATTGGTTATTCTGCCTGCCATTGGTGCCATGTAATGGAAAGGGAAAGTTTTGAAGATGAAGCAACGGCTGCCATCATGAATGAAAATTTTATCAATATTAAAGTTGATCGAGAAGAAAGACCTGATATTGACCAGTTGTATATGGATGCAGTACAAGCTTTAACCGGTAGCGGTGGCTGGCCATTGAATGTTTTTTTAACTCCAGATCTGAAACCATTTTATGGTGGCACTTATTTTCCACCACAAAGAGCTTTTAACCGCAGCAGCTGGAAAGAAGTATTGTTGAGTGTTGCACAGGCTTTTTCAAAAAAACGTAAAGAGATAGATGAACAAGCTGAAAATATAACTGCACACCTGGTAAAAATGAATTCCATCACCACTGGTGAAAATGCACCAGCAGATAAAATTACTCTAACAATAATCAGTAAAGCGCTTTTAAAACTTTCTGATAAAACATGGGGGGGCTTTGGCCAGGCACCAAAATTTCCCCAAACCTTTTCTATTATATTTCTATTGAGACATTATCATTTTACCGGAGATGAACTTTCATTTGAAACAGGATTGAAAGCTATTGATAAAATGATGAAGGGAGGCATTTACGATCATATAGGAGGCGGGTTTGCGAGGTATAGCACAGATGAAAGGTGGCAGGCGCCACATTTTGAAAAAATGCTCTATGATAATGCACTCCTGGTTGATGTATATTCTGAAGCTTACAGGCTTACAAAAAAGAAAGATTATGCCGATGTAATAAATCAGACAATCGAATTTATTCAACGGGAAATGACTGCAGCAGCAGGAGGTTTTTACAGCGCTTTAGATGCAGACAGCGAGGGTGTTGAAGGTAAATTTTATACCTGGAACAAAAGTGAAATTGATGATGTATTAAAAGAAAAAAGCAATCTTTTCTGCGCTGCTTATGATATTTCAGAAACAGGCAATTGGGAGCATACCAACATCATTTGGCAACCTGATGATTTAAAAACAATTGCTTTACAAAATGACATCAGTGATACTGCATTGTACAACCACCTTGAATTGTGCAAAACAATTTTGATGAAAGAAAGAGAAAAAAGAACCAGGCCGGGTTTGGACAACAAAGTTTTATGTGGATGGAATGCTTTAATGATTGAAGCACTTTGTAACGCCTCCTCTTCTGTTGGGAAACCACAATACCTTGATTTGGCACTTTCAAACTTAAGGTTTATTGAAAAATATCTCACAGATATGAATGGCAGCTTATTACATAGCTGGAACAAAACAATTAATCATCAAACTGGTTTTTTGGATGATTATGCTGCAGTAATAAGAGCATACATAGCTTTGCATCAAATAACAAGTGATAAAAATTATTTATTAAAAGCAAAAGCTTTGACTGAAAAAGTAGAGAAAGATTTTAGTGAAGAAACCGGCATCTTTTTTCATTTTACACAATCAAAACAAAAAGATGTATTGCTTCGCAAAACAGAGATATATGATGGAGCTACTCCTTCGGGAAATGCATTGATGGCAGACAACCTGATGAAACTATCAATATTTTTTGATATTGCAGAATGGAAAACAAGAGCTGAGAAAATGATATTGAAAATGGCAAGGTTATCAGAAAAATATCCAACGACTTTTGGGTTTTGGAATTTAAACCTACAACAAATGGTAGTAGGGTTAAAAGAAATTGCAATTGTGGGGAAAGATTATTTGACAGTATTGAAGAATATATTAGGTGACTATTATCCCAATACTGTATTACAAGCTTCGCCTGAAACGGATAGTGATTGGCCTTTGCTAAAAGAAAAAACAGTTTCAAATGGACAAACAAGCATATATATTTGCGAAAATTATCAATGTTTGAAGCCTTTCAAAAATTATAGCGAAATGATAAGCCGGCTCTCTGAACATTTTTAGCAAAAAAAATCCGAAAACAAAATAATTACAAATAAAGTACGTTCATAACTCTTGCAGAAATACGTAACTAACAATCTGATATTAAATATTTACGCATTCTGCAGGTTTAAGAAATAATTTTAAAAATTTGCCAGAAACAGAAAACGGATGAAAAACCAAAGCTTTGTAATAGTATTTCTTTCTGCTTTAGCCATTATTGCAGTTGGCTGTAATAAACAGGGAAAGTCAAGTGCTTTTCCAAATGACGGGCAGTTACATGGTGTGGCTCCTTCAGCAAAAAGCAGTATGACAAGACCTTTAGGAATGGTTTTCATTCCACCAGGCACTTTTCACATGGGGCCAAGTGACGAGGATATTAATTACAATTTTTCTGCCCGCAACAAAGAAGTATCCATAAGTGGTTTTTGGATGGATGCTACTGAAATTACCAACAACGAATACAGAATGTTTGTCAACTGGGTAAGAGACTCTTTGGCAGCTATCAGGTTAGGCTACATGAAAACAAGTGCAGGTGGTGATACAGCGGTTGACTGGAAAAGAGCAGCTAATATTAAATGGAGTGATAAAACCACTTTGGAAAAATTGAATGACCTCATTTTATCACCTGATAACAGGATTTATGGCAAAATGGATATTGACCCTGATATGATAGTTTATAATATTCAGGGCTTTAATTTAAAAGAAGCAGCTAAACGTGAAAACGCAGGCCGCCCGAGAAAAGATTTTATATACAGATATAACCAGAAAATCTACCCGGATACTTTATGTTGGATGCGTGATTTCTCATATTCTTACAATGAACCTATGACAAAAAGATATTTTGCCCATCCTTCATATGGCGAATATCCGGTAGTAGGTGTCAACTGGAAACAGGCAGTTGCATTCTGTCATTGGCGTTCCAGGTACCTGAATTCATTTCTTGAAAAATCAAAAAAAGCCGCTGAAAGCGATTTTCGCTTACCCACTGAAGCAGAGTGGGAATATGCAGCAAGAGGTGGCAGGTCACAATCAATGTTTCCATGGGGTAATTATTATTTAAGAAACAAGAAAGGTTGTTTACTCGCCAATTTTAAACCAGGAAGAGGTAACTATCCTGAAGATGGCGGGTTTTATACAGTAAGAGCTGATAGTTATTGGACAAATGACTATGGTTTATATAATATGGCTGGTAACGTTTCAGAATGGACATCCTCTTTATTTTATGAAGGTGCCTATAATTTTCAGCACGACATGAATCCGGATATAGAATGGAATGCACTTGATACAGATCCTCCCCGCATGAAACGTAAAGTAATCAGGGGTGGAAGCTGGAAAGATGTAAGCTATTACCTTCAGGTAAGCACCCGCCAGTTTGAATATCAGGACACTTCTAAATCTTATATTGGGTTTAGGTGTGTGATAGACTTACCAGCAACTTATAAAAGAAAATAAAACAGTATAATTTTCCTAAAACAATATCCTAACAACACAATTTAAAATTTTAAAATTATGGCAGCCGCAATTCCTCCTAGAGTAAGTAGAGTAGTTGATATTTTCGTATCCTTAGGGGCAGCAGTAGTTATCGTTGGAGCACTTTTCAAATTAGAACATTGGGAAGGTGCTGATACAGCATTAATTTTTGGTCTTGGAACTGAAGCCCTTGTATTCCTTGTTTATGGTTTATTATATTTAAAGTATCCTCCAATTAAAGATTACCAGGCTGAAGCTGTACCTGCAAAACACGAGCAAACTGGTAACCCCGCATTAAAGACAATGGAAAAAATGCTTTTAGAGGCTGATATTACACCAGCAAATCTGGGCAAATTAAGCGCAGGTTTCCAAAAACTTGGTACAACCGTTGAGAAGATGGGTGAAATCAGTGATGTAGTAAAAGCTACCGGAGATTACACACAAAAAACTAAAGAAGCAGCCCAGGCATTAGATGCAGTAAAAACTGCTTATGCCGGAGTAGCCAGCTCAGCAGCTTCTTTCAATAATGCATCAGAAGGGGCAAAAATATTTCATGAACAAATACAGGTATTAACCAAAAACCTGTCTTCATTAAATACAATATATGAGCTGGAACTACAGGAAAGCAATAACCATTTAAAAGCATTGAACCAGTTTTATGGCAAATTGAATGAAGCATCTAACGCAATGAATACAACAGCGGGTGATGCAGTCAAAGCCAAAGAACAAATTGCCGCACTGGCCAACAACCTTGGCAGGTTAAACCAGATATATGGCAATATGATTGGTGCTATGCAAGGTGGCAAGTAGTAATTTTTTTTCAAATAAAATCAATATCCTGTATAAACTATAATTTGTATGGCTTTACCTAAAGAACCAAGGCAGAAAATGATCAATTTGATGTATATAGTGCTAACAGCATTGTTAGCGCTAAATGTATCGGCTGAAATACTGAATGCCTTTAAAACAGTCAATAATAGCTTAAATGCAGCCAGTATAACATTAGATAAAAAGAACAATAATATTTTTGAGGCTTTTAAGCAGGCATTAAATGATGCAAGCACACACGAACGTGCTGCATTGTGGTCACCAAAAGCTGAAAAGGCCCAGCAACTGACTGATAATATGGTGAACTATATCCATAGTCTGAAGCAAAGGGTTTTAGATGCTGCAAAATATGATGCCGCTACAAAAGTGTATAACGAATCAGACCTTGAAGCTCCTACGAGGGTAATGACAGACCCAGGAAAAGCTGGTGATTCACTTCGTATTGCTTTACAAAAGTATAAAGATGATTTATTAGCCCTTGATCCGGCAATTAGTAAAGAATTTGCAAGCTCTTTACCGATAGATCTTACAATCCCTCCTTCCAATAATGCATCCAATCGTAATAACTGGTCTGCTTCTTATTTTTATATGACTCCGGCAGTTGCCGCTATTACCATCCTCAGCAAATTTGAGAATGATGTTAAAAACAGTGAAGCAATGGTAGTGGATTATTGCTACCAACAAGTAGGTGCTGTGGAGCAGGTTTTCAATTCTTATCAACCTTTGGTTGGTCAAAGTTCAAATTATGCAATGCCTGGTCAGCAGGTAACTATTACTGCAGGAATTGGAGCCTATAATTCTGAAGCAAAACCAAATGTTACAGTGGATGGTGTTTCTGTGCCACTCAACTCAAATGGTGTGGCAGAATATAAGTTTACCGCAGGTGGCGCCGGCTCATACAACAAACATGTTGTAATAAATTATTTTAATCAGGCTACAGGTAAGCAGGAACAACAGACTTATGATGTGCCTGTAACAGTTGGTTCACCTACTGGTGCCAGCGTGAGTGCAGATGCTGTAAAAGTATTTTATGTTGGTTTAGATAATCCTGTTTCAGTAAGCGGGGGAAGTGTAGGAGACGAAAAAGTACAAGTGAACTTCTCAAATGCAAATTTCCATAAAACCGGGCCAGGTAAATATATTGTAAACCCAATAAAAGCTGGTGAAAACTCTATAGTAACAGTTACAGCAGATGGCAAACCAAGCACTTTTCAGTTTAAAGTAAAAGATGTTCCAGACCCGGTAGCAAAAGTGGGCATCAATAAGGGTGGCCGTATGCGTGCAAACGATTTTAAAGCCCAGATTGGTGTTCGTGCAGATTTGGAAAATTTTGTTTTCGAAGGAGTGAAATTTACAGTTACCGGTTATACCATTGTAATGAATGGTGCAGGATTCCCTAACCTTCAATTTAGAGATGTGAAAGGTTCCAGCTTTACTCCGGTAGAAGATTTAATTGATAAATGTAAACCTGGCACTACAATAACAATTGATAATATATCCGTTAATGGTCCCGGAGGAACAAGGTATTTAACTCCAATAGTATTCAACTTATATTAATAAAAGAATTATGAAGCGTACTGCTTTTTTTATGGTTTTCCTGGGATGTGTTTTCACAATAGCTTATGTGGATGCACAACAGCGCCCTGTTCGCCGAAGGAATTCTTATGGTGATAACAATGGGGCACAACAAACACAAAATAACAAAGGACAGCAACCTAATACTTATGGTAATGCTGATACAACCGGTACTGGAAATGCACCCAATAATTATTCAAATAATGCTGGCGGTATGAGTATTGATACCAGCCTCCCTATTACAGTTATAAAGGGTTCGGGTAATGGTTTATTAGATAGCACAAAACTATCACTTCGACCAGATGGCGCTTTTTCACAAAATCTTGTCAAAGACATGACCCCGTTACCTTATGAAGATATACGTGAAGATGATGCAGTATTTAGGGTAAGGGTATGGAGAGAAATTGATGCAAGGGAAAAAATGAACCTTCCTTTCAGATATGCAGGTGTTGAAGATAACGGTAGTCAACGTTTTATCTCAATCCTTTTAAGAGCAATAAAAGATGGTGATGTAACAGCTTTCAGTGCTGATGATGACAGGTTTACAACACCTATCACAGCCGATGATGCAATTAATGCTTTTGGCGGTGGTTATGATACTGTAAAAGTGTATGATGATGATGGTAACGTAAAGGGATACCAGGTACGCCCTCGTGCTACTGACCCTGATTCTATTTACAAATTCAGGTTAAAAGAAGATTGGATTTTTGATAAAGAAAGCAGTCGTTTATATGTAAGAATAATTGGAATTGCACCTGTTATTCCATACAAACTTTCTACTGGCGACATAGTACCCAATAGTGAGAGACCTGTATGGTGGGTTTATTATCCTGACTTACGGCCGGTTCTTGCCAAATATGATGTATATAACCCAAGAAATTTAGGCGCTGAAATGTCATGGGAAGAATTATTTGAAAGCAGGATGTTTAGCAGTTATATAGTGAAATCTACAGTTAATAACCCATTCGATTTGCCATTATCACAGGTATATCCTAACAACACACTTTTCCGCCTGCTCGAAGGCGAAAAGGTTAAAGATAAGATCTTTAATTATGAACAATCTCTGTGGAGTTATTAAAAGTTAAACACTGTTATTATTTTCAAAATTGATAGTCAAAAAACTTTGCATAACTAAAGATGTTGCATACATTTGCAATGGTTTTTCATAGGATATTGGATTTTAAAACGGGGCAGGATTTTCATCCAAGCCCCTTTTTTTTTCAAAGTATTTATTAATGATAGCAGCCTTTGATATTCCTACCACTTCTATTAAATCTTCAATTGTAGCTTCCTTAATTTTCTTTACAGATTTGAATGCTCGTAACAATTGAGTTGCTGTCTTTTCCCCAATGCCTTCAATTGTTTCCAATTCATTTTTAAATGTCCCTTTCGACCTTTTATTTCTATGAAATGTAATACCAAATCGGTGTACTTCATCTCTTATTCTTCTTACCAGATTTAAGCTTTCACTATCCCAGGAAAGTTTTATTGATTCTGTATCCAGATGAAAAAATATTTCCTCCACATTTTTAGCAAGGCCAACAACAGTTAATTTCCCTTCAAGATTGAGATTATAAATACTTTCCATCGCTGCACTTAGCTGGCCTTTTCCACCATCAATAATTATTAATTGAGGCAATGGTTGCCCCTCATCCAACAGTCTTTTATACCGCCTGAAAACGACTTCTTTCATCGTTGCAAAATCATTAATGCCTTTTACCGTTTTCACATTAAAATGCCTGTAATCTTTTTTACTGGGCAAACCATTTTTGAAACACACCATTGCAGATACAGGGAAGCTGCCCTGGAAATTAGAGTTATCAAAACATTCAATATGTGCAGGCAATTCTTTTAATCCAAGAGAATGCTGCAATTCTTCCAATACTTTATACTGCGCTTCGTCATTTTGTTGCAGGTGCAACATTTTTTGTCGCCTGAGATCTTCCCTGAAATATTCAACATTCTTCTTTGACATTTCAAGCAGCTTTAATTTATCACCTCCTTTCGGCAATGTTATCTTTATTTCTTCCTGCGGATAATCAATCTGAAAGGGCACCACAATTTCCAATGCACTGCTGTTAAATCTTTCTCTCATTTGTGCCATCGCAAAAATTAAAATATCTGATTCATCTTCTTCCAGTTTAGTTTGTAGCTCCACTGTTTGTGTTTGAATAATCGCTCCATTTTGAACCATCAGATAATTGACAAAGGCTATTTCGGGCTCCTTTACAATTGTAAAAACATCAACATTATTAAGATGGGCGCTAACAACAACTGACCGTGCCTGGTATTGTTCAAGATGCTCAATTTTCTTTTTTATCATTCCGGCCTTTTCAAAATCAAGATTAGCTGCATATTCTTTCATTATTGTAGTATAGCGTGCAATAATAGGCTTAAGGTTTCCCTTAAGTATTTGTCGAATCTGCATCAAACCATCATTATAATCTTCTTCAGTTTGCAATCCTTCACAAGGGCCTTTGCAATTGCCAAGATGATATTCAAGACATACTTTAAACTTCTTTTTTTGGATATTATGATGTGTAAGATTAAGCTTACAGGTGCGTAATGGTATATATTGACGAATAAAACTAATCAGCTCTCTAACCTTACCTGCAGAAGTAAAAGGTCCTATATATTCTGAGCCATCATTCATTTTTTTTCTTGTAAGGAATATCCTCGGAAAAGGTTCTCTTTTTATTACGATATAAGGATATGTTTTATCATCTTTCAGATTGATATTAAACCTTGGCTGAAACTCTTTGATTAAAGAATTTTCGAGCAAAAAAGCATCCTGTTCAGAATTGACCAATGTGAACTGAATATCATGGATGCGTTGAACAAGTTCATGTGTTTTATAACTGGTAAATGTTTTTGTAAAATAGGAGCTTACTCTTTTCTTTAAGTTCTTTGCTTTTCCTACATACAATAATTCCCCACTTTCATCATAATATTTATAGATGCCTGGCTGATTGGGTAATGAAGCAGCAAATGCTTTAAAACCTTCTGTTGTCATATTGCAAAATTACAGCAGTATTAAAACAATACAGGTAGATAAATGATTAACATGTTATGGCATTAAACAACAATAAAATAGACGAAAATAATTTTATACAATGCAATCAATTGTAGCATGAAAAAAAGCAGTATTCAATATTATTTCAGTTGTTTCACTACGCCAATCTTTAGACCGTAATTCAACAGGTATTCCCTGTTTGGATATCTATCAACAAGAGATGGCAACATTTGATAACGGAATTGAGGACCAATTTGCCAACGATAGCTACCGGTAGTATAACCAAAGAATGTTTCTGCGTTTGCATTTATATTCCAGTTGCGTACATAAGCTGAGCCATCAGCATAGTTTTTAAAGTTGGAAGAAATAATGAGTGGTTGTTTATCGAAAGTATAAGTGGGTTGAATTGAAGCTCCAACACCCCAGGTGAATCTACCACTGTTTAAGATTTGCCATTCAGCACCCAAAGGCAAAGAAATCTGGTAATAACTGTTTTTGAAAGTTAATGGTTTATTACCTGTTACACTTCTGAGATTTGAAACTGCACTAATAGTACTAGAAAATTCACCATTATTAAGTGTAACAGCAACCGGTTCATCTTTATACAGAAATGCATTGATTTTATACCTGCTAACATTAAACTGGAAGCCGCCTGTTAATGTTAAACGATTAGAAAGTTTATAACCAAGACCAATACCAGTTTCATATCCAATTGCAGGTGTTTGATTGATAGCTTTTGAAGGATCAATATGATAACCTGAAGATAAAGCAGCACCAGCATTTTTATTATCATCCTTACTATTTTCTTTCAGGTTCCTATAACTGATAGAAGGTGTAACATAAAACCTGAAATCAAAACGACCGGAAGAGTTTCCAAGTTTATCCAATGATGGCAAAGGGTCTTTGTAAGAAGTTGGAACATTTAAATCAAAAGCATTAAACAGGTTAATATTATGGCCTGAATTGAAGAATGCTACTCCACCACTTCCTGAAAAATGTGAAGGATCTGAATTTAAAATACTCCTCAACCTTGAGGTAACATTAAAAAGATAATTGTCAATATTTTTAAATGATAATGATTCGGAATTGTTTGTTACTATTTCAGTTGGTACTTCGTGTGCATTATTTTTCTTCAAATTACTTTGAGCTGCAATTATTGAATTATAATTATTGGAAGCAGCTATTACAGACGAGCTTATGGTTGTTTCTTTTTCAAAAGGAAGTGCGGCAATAGTTATGAGTTGCTTTGATATTGCTTCATCAATCTTTATTTTTTCTACAGCAGCAACAATAGTTTTAGAAGTCAACTGATCTATTGAATTATTATCAACTGGGAGTACTGTAGATTTTGTTGAGTGCCTTTGATCTGGGATTTGATTATTCATTGTTGTTTTCGCAGTATATGAAGAACCACCAGCGATTGGGTCTGGTACAGGTTTATTCAATATGGTACCAACAACAAGGGCAGAAATAACCAGAACTGTAAATACGGATAATGCAGGCCACTTCTTTTGAGTATGCACTTTACTCCTGATATTCTTCCATACATGATCAGAAGGATACATCCGGTGTTCGTTCACCTGATCCTGAAGGTATCTTTCAAAATCATCGTTATGATTGGAGTCGTGCATCCTGCCAGTTTTAGAACCTTAATGCAGCGCCGTTGTTAAAGTAATAACGTCGCCAGGTTTATCAATAATTTTCTTTTTCACCAAAATGGTTTCAAGCATTGTTTTGGCTCTTGTGCATTGGCTGCGGCTTGTACTTTCCTCAATATCCAGCATCTGTGCAATTTCCTTATGGCTGTAGCCTTCTATTGCATACAGGTTAAGTACCGTTCTATAACCAACAGGGAGTAAGCGGATACATTCAATTACCTGTCTTGCCAACATTAATGAAGGTAAAAAATCTTCTTTCACCTGTATATCGGTTACATAAGCAAGATCAATACTTTCATTGAACTTCTTATGTTTCTTCAAAAAGTTAATACAGGTATGAACGATTATCCTCCTTATCCATCCTTCAAAAGAGCCAGAGTTGCGGAAAGACCCAATCTGTGTAAATACCCTGATAAAGCCTTCCTGCAGCATGTCTTCTGCGTCTTCCCGGTTCTGTGCGAAACGATAACAAACCGAAAGCATTTTAGGGCTGTACCTGTTATACAGCTCCCTTTGTGCTATGGCGTCGTTGTTAATACAGCCGGCTAAGATTGCTTGTTCCGTCATGCAGGTAATTGATTAATTACCTGCCAAGATAGACAATTTACAGATGCAAAAAGCTGCAAAGCAAATTTTTTTGTACTTATCATGGCAGGCGATATAAATTTTTTCAAAAGCTGGCCTGTTTTTATAAGCGTTGCTAAATACATTTCTTCAGTTTTCTATGATTGATATTTATTTATACATGTTGTCTGGTAAATGCATATTTTCTCTCCCCAATTTGCTGCCTCCACATGGCATAATACAATCCTTTTTCTTCCAGTAATTCAAGATGTGATCCTGTTTCCACTATCCTTCCTTTCTCCAACACATAAATCCTGTCTGCATGCATGATGGTACTCAACCGATGCGCTATTAAAACAGTTATTTGTTCTTTCATCTCAGATATCTGGCGAATGGTTGAAGTGATTTCTTCTTCAGTAATAGAATCAAGCGAAGAGGTTGCTTCATCAAAAATAAGCAAGTGCGGATGTCTCAATAAAGAACGGGCAATGCTCAGTCTTTGTTTCTCACCACCACTTAGTTTAAGTCCTCCTTCACCTATTACTGTATCAATTCCTTTTTCGGCACGTTCCAATAAATTCTGGCAACTGGATTTATACAAAGCATCAGCTAATTCATCATTACTTGCAGCAGGATTTACAAATAATAAATTTTCCTTTATGGTGCCTGCAAATAATTGTGTATCCTGTGTTACAAAACCAATTTGAGCTCTTAAATCTTCCAAAGCCAGATTGTTACTGTCAACACCATTGTAAAACACTTTTCCTGTCTGAGGATGGTATAATCCAACCAACATTTTTACCAAAGTACTTTTACCTGCGCCGGATGGACCAACGAATGCTATCGTTTCACCTCTTGTTACATCAAAAGAAATATTATCGAGCGCTTTATATTGTGCAGTTTGATGTTTAAAAGAGACATCCCGAAATCTTAGTTGATTGATATGACCAATGTGAATGGGCGTATCTGGTTTTTTTTCGACGGGTCTTTTCATCACATTATCAAAATTGATGAGTGATGCTTCAGCTTCACGGTAAGACATAATGATATTACCGATTTCCTGCAATGGGCCAAAAATAAAAAAGGAATAAAAGGTTAATGTCATAACCTGCCCTGCTGTCAATTGACCCCTGAAAACCAACCAAGCCAGTGTAAACATAATTACCTGGCGCAGGAAGTTTACAAATGTACCCTGGATAAAACTGAGGGTCCTGATACTTTTCACTTTTCTTAATTCAAGCCCGAGAATTTTATAAGTATTATTATTTAACCTGTCTACTTCCTGACTTGTTAAGCCGAGGCTTTTTACCAATTCAATATTGCGCAGTGATTCTGTTGTTGAGCCAGCCAATGCATTGGTTTCAGCTACAATTTTTTTCTGGATTAATTTTATTTTCTTGCTCAATACACTGGTAAGCCATGCGAGGGCAGCTATACCTACAGTATATATGGGCATGATAGACCAGTGTAAACTAAATGCATAGATACTTACAAAGACAACACCCACCACGACTGCAAATAAAACGTTGATAAATGAAATGATAAACTTCTCAGTATCTGCACGCACTTTTGTTAAGATAGAAAGTGTTTCACCACTTCTTTGGTCTTCAAAATCCTGGTAAGGCAGTAACATAGAATGCTTCAAACCATCCGTAAAAATTCTGGCACCAAACTTTTGAACAATAACATTGGTGAAATAATCCTGGAAAGCTTTGGCAATTCTTGACACCATAGCAACTCCGATAAAAATTCCCAGATAACCAATCACACCCCAGACAAAATCATTAGTGCTGCGCACTGCAGTTTTAATAAAATTTTTATGCGCATCAAAATAACCTGTCTCAAATGGATGGGTAAGATATTTATCAAAAAGCTTCCCAAAGAAATATGGATCAAGCATTGAAAAGCTTTGATTGACTGCAGCCAACGTCAATGCCAGCACCACTAACCATTTGTAGGGTCTTAAATAACGTAATAATATTTTCATTAAAAAATTATTTCAAAAATAAAAATCATACAAGCTAACAAAAACGTGTGAAACAAAATGCTTTGTTACCAAATTTTACTTAAAGTATTTTATGACAGGATGAAATCATAGATTAATAGTAAAACTCAATTATGAATGTTGAATAATATCCCGAAGATGACACTCAATTTAGCTTGTTTTTTGCCTGAGCAATTTTCATATTTATTGAAATTTGATCCAACAAAATCAGAATCATCCGGGAAGAGTTGTATATCAGGATAAATTTATGAACTTCGCAAGTGCCAAATGAGTTACAAGCATTTTCAGATATCTGGTATCGAAAGTCATGCATTCAATCTATTCGTTCAGAAAATCAAATTGATCCAGTATTTTTTTTGATTTCATTTGGTCAGACCAATGCAATATCCAGTACCTGTTGCATATTTTTTACATAATGAAAAGTTATGCCTTTGATAAAATTTCCATCAATCTCTTTTACATCTTTTTCATTCATGTTACACATCAATATTTCTTTTAAACCGGCTCTTTTAGCGGCTAAAACTTTTTCTTTAATTCCCCCCACGGGTAATACCTGCCCCCTCAATGTTATCTCACCTGTCATAGCTAAATAAGGCTTTATTTTTTTGCCGGTCAAAGCTGATGCCAGAGAACTCATCATGGTTACACCAGCGCTGGGCCCGTCTTTTGGCACAGCTCCTTCAGGAACATGAATATGGATATTTTTCTTTGTGAACAGGCTGGCATCAATTCCATATTTTTTTGCATTAGCCTGTAAATAACTCAATGCCGTTGACGCACTTTCCTTCATTACATTGCCAAGGTTGCCGGTGAGTTTTAATTCACCTTTTCCATCACTTAAAATGGTTTCAATGAAAAGTATATCACCCCCCACATAAGTCCATGCCAGGCCAACTGCCACCCCCGGCATATTGGCTGTTTTATAAATTTCATTACTGTATTTCTGTGTGCCCAGAATTTTTTCAATTTCCTGCATAGAAATTGTTGGCGGTATTTTCCCTCGTATAGAAAATTCTTTTGCTTTAAACCGCATTATTGCTGCCAGTTGCCTGTCCAACTCACGCACACCACTTTCTCTCGTATAATTTTCAATGATTTTTTGTAATACTTTATCACTGATTTTCAGTTTTGTTTTTACCAGTCCGTGAGCTTCTTTTTGTTTGGGCACCAGGTGTCTTTGTGCTATCTGTATTTTTTCTTCCACAGCATAACCGCTCAGGTCAATAATCTCTAAACGGTCGCGCAGGGCAGGTTGAATATTCTGGATATTATTGGCTGTAGCAATAAACAATACTTTGCTCAAATCATATTCAAGCTCCAGGTAGTTATCATAAAAAGTATTGTTTTGCTCAGGATCCAACACTTCCAATAAAGCAGATGAAGGATCGCCGCGAAAATCATTACCTACTTTATCAATTTCATCCAGCACCATCAATGGATTGGATGTTTTTATTTTTCGGATATTCTGAATGATACGGCCAGGCATGGCGCCAATATAAGTTTTGCGATGCCCGCGTATTTCACTTTCATCATGCAAGCCACCTAAACTCACCCGCACATATTTTCTACCTATTGCATGAGCAATACTCTTTCCTAAAGAAGTTTTGCCAATACCCGGCGCTCCTGTAAAACAAAGTATCGGGCTTTTCATATCGCCTTTTAATTTTAAAACAGCGATATATTCCAGTATGCGTTCTTTAATTTTTTTCATGCCGTAATGATCAGCATCCAAAATTTTTGCAGCACGTTTCAGGTCATAATTATCTTCAGTGTATTCATCCCAGGGTAAGTCAAGCAACAGGTCAAGATGATTATAAATTACTGAATAATCAGGTGTAGAAGGATGCATCCTTTCCAACTTTGCAATATTGCTTTTAAACATTTCCCTCGCAGCATCACTCCATTTTTTAGTTTCTGCTTTTTTCTTTAGTTCATTTATTTCCCTTTCATTGGTATCGCCACCCAATTCATCCTTTATGCTTTTGAGCTGTTGTTGTAAAAAATATTCTCTTTGTTGTTTATCAATTTCAGTACGGGTTTTGGTGGTTACTTTATTTTTCAATTCTGCAAACTGCAATTCTTTTTGTAGCAATTCTATCAGTTTTTCAGCTCTTTGTTTCAGGTCATCAATTTCCAACAAATGCTGTTTATCGGTAACATCGCTATTCAGGTTACTGCTTACAAAGTTTACAAGGAAAGAAGGGCTTTCAATATTTTTTAGGATGATAGAAGCTTCTGCAGGCATATTGGGAGAAATCTGGATGATTTGCGAAGCAAGGTCTTTGATTGAACCTGCGTGCGCATCGAAATTGATATCTGCCGGCAAAATATCTTCCATTAAAATAGAGATATCAGCAACATAATAAGGTTCTGTTTTTATCACCTGGTTTACACGAAACCTTTTCTTACCCTGGATAATAATTGTAGTGCCACCATCAGGCATTTTGATAAGTTTCACAATTTTTGCAACTGTACCAATCTCACACATATCAGAAGGCTCTGGATCTTCAACATTGGCATCTTTCTGTGAAAGAACGCCAATTAACTTATCGCTTTTGTAAGATTCGTTTACTGCATTTATACTTTTATCCCTTCCTACTGTTATAGGCAACACAACACCCGGAAATAAAACCGTATTTCTTAAAGGCAGTAATGGGAGCGTATCTGGTACAATAAGATTTTTATCCTGTTCATCATTCTCATTAATTGGGATTATGGGCAGAAAATCTGCATCTTCATCGCTTAGCATAAATTTTTTCGTATTCATATTTCCTTTTATCCGGCGTCAGTTTGTCATTTATTGATCCGGTCTTAATAAATTAAAGTGAAAGCTAAATCATTCAATTTAAGTGCCACAAGCCAAATTAAGGAAGGATTGTCACAAATTTGAAGCAATGAGTATAAAATTTGAAAGGAACAGTCCAGAATTAAGACTAAATTTCCCAAAATTTTTTTCAAACACCTTCATAAATGATGGCAGCACCCTGTCCTACGCCAACACACATAGTAGCCAACCCATACTTGGAATCTCTTTTTTTCATCTCATGCAAAAGCGTTGCTGAAATTCTGGCACCGCTGCAACCTAAAGGATGCCCAATAGCGATAGAGCCGCCATTTACATTTATTTTATTTGTGTCTAGCTCCAGTTCATTGATGCAGGCGATTGATTGAGCTGCAAAAGCTTCATTCAGTTCAATTAAATCAAGGTCTGCCACCTGCAAACCTGCTCTTATTAACGCCTTCTGTGTTGCCGGCACAGGCCCTATACCCATAATGGCAGGATCAACGCCTGCCACAGCCATACTTTTTATTTTAGCCAAAGGAGTAAGATTAAAAATTTTCACCGCCTCTTCGCTGGCCAGTAGTAAGGCTGCTGCTCCATCATTAATACCCGAAGCATTGCCCGCAGTTACCGTTCCGTCTTTGGCAAAAGCAGGTTTTAATGCTGCTAATTTTTCAAGTGAAGTGTGGCGTGGATGCTCATCCTGTGAAAACCAGGTAATGAGCTTGTCATGTATCATTTCTACAGCAACAATTTCATTCTCCCATTTATCCTGTTCCAATGCAGAAAAATATTTGAGCTGAGAAGCTAATGCAAATTCATCCTGTTGTTCACGTGAAATATTAAATTGTTTTGCTACATTTTCTGCAGTTTCTCCCATTGAAAAAGGGAAATACGTCTGGGCTAAAGCTTTATTTGTAAATCTCCAGCCAATAGTAGAATCATAGATTTCCGGTTTACGGTTCCACGGACTCCCGGTCTTAGCCATCACAAAAGGAGCTCTTGTCATGCTTTCCACACCACCTGCAATATACAACATACCCTCACCACAGATGATTGCCCTCGCTGCGTGCATGATAGCATCAAGGCCACTGGCACATAACCTGTTCACAGTACAACCAGCCACCTTTACCGGTAACCCGGCAATCAATGCAGCCATTCTCGCAACATTCCGGTTGTCTTCTCCTGCCTGGTTGGCATCACCTGCAATTACATCCTCTATTTCAGATGGATCAATTGCATTCCGGTTGATTAATGCAGTTATTACATGTGCTAACAAATCATCAGGACGTATAGAACTCAGCCTGCCACCATATTTTCCAACAGGTGTCCTTACAGCATCAATAATATAACAATCGTTCATAGATAGATTAATGAAATTGTATTGCCCAAAACCGGACGGCTGCAAATATAGACTGGTTTTTATAGCAGATACTTTAGTAAATCAAAAGCTATGGTGTATTTAAAAAATATTTTAACCACCACTACATCTTGCTATTCCTGCTTTTGCTTTCTGGTCAATGGAATCTTTGTAGTCATGGTTTTCCATATCAAGGCATTTTTGATAATATTGGATTGCCTTCACTTTATTGCCTTGTTTTTCATAAATCATCCCAATCTGCAGAGCAGCACGGGAAGCAAAATATTCAGTTCTGTTTATTCCAATAGAGATGGCTATTAAATAAAATTTGATAGCAGAATCATCACGGTTCATATCATCATAAATCCTTCCGGCACGGTAGGTAAATTCAAGTTGGTCAGCCACATCACTAAAATCATTTTTGCTTTTCCCTTGCAAGAAAGCAATTGCCTGGTGGTTATAGCCTCCATCACTCAAAATGCGTGATTTCAATAAAAGTATATTTGGCCACTTTCCCGATTTAGCATCTTTATAAGCCTGTTTATCTGCATCCGTATCAGTATTGCCCTTTTTTAAAACATTTTGTCTGGCAATATTAGCAGCAGGCATATTTCCCTGCAGGTAGTAGCACCAGGCTAATTTTTCATACGCATCCTTCAAATAAAATTTCCCTTTGAAATTGGAGACAAAATATTCAAAGTTGTTCGTTGCGATTGTTAATTCCAGATGCCGCATTTGTACATAAGCAAGTTCAAAATTCCAGATAGGTGTTTGCATGTAATCAGAAGACATGTTCCTGTTTTGAATGATGTTGCGGGCATAATCATTCATCTTGTTATTTATGGCAAGATTAGCTGCCATATAAGCCAGCAAATGATTGTTTACAAGATCAAGCTTTTCCCGGTTAATAAATTGAAAGACCTGATCGGGTTTGTTCTGTATATAAAATGCTACATAGCAATAATAAAATACCGCTTCATCATGAAATAATTTTGCATATTCATCATCGCTGTTTAATGCTGTTTGCAACAATGCCATACCGTTGTTAATTGAACCTTTGATACCAAACAACCCTGCCAGCCATTTATATCCGTCTGGAATGGTTCCAGCTACCACTTGCATTGGTCCATATAGCATATTGTTGGGAATAAATGACGGGAATTTTTTCTTGTTGTCTTTGATTAATGAAAATGCTTTTCTAAAATCCCAGCCTGCAGACCACCGTTCCCCAAACTTAATTTCAACACAAGCTTTTTGAATCAACACAACACTCCTGCAATAATTATAAAATGGCGACGAAACAGGGCCGTCATCCAGCCTGTCTAAATAATTATCAAAATGAGGTTCCAGTATTTTCTTCTGTGCGGGGTCTTCATTAAAAAACAATACAAAAAAATCAGCATAACTATCCAGCAGGTCGGGTATGAGATTATCAGGGTTTTGTTGCCTTGCCTGTTCAATTAATTTTTCCCCACTATGCAATTTCAGACAAGTGATTTCTTTATATGCCCTTTGGCACAGATTGTTGAAGTCGTAAACCTTTTCGGCTTTTGCAGAAGTAACAATAAAACAGCTTACTATAATTAAGTAAACAAGTTTCTGCATAAAAAATTTCATTGCCCCGAAAATAAATAAGGGCGTTGATATGAACGCCCTTTTAAACTGATAAAGATGTTAATGTTATTTGGCATCAGCTGCTGCTGCCAGTTCTTCATCCACTAAAATGCGTCCACAGTTTTCACAAACAATGATTTTTTTGTGCTGACGTATTTCGCTTTGACGTTGTGGGGGAATGGCATTGAAACAACCACCACAGGCATCCCTTTCTACCGGAACCACAGCCAGACCATTACGATAACTTTTCCTGATGCGGTCATAAGAATTTAATAACCGGGGGTCAATATTTTCACGAGCTTCATTAGATATCTTGCTGTATTGTTTTTCTTCTTTTTCTGTATCAACAATAATTTTTTCCAACTCTCCTTTCTTTTGGTTCAGCGTAGTATCTTTTGCAGCAATCAACTTTTTTGTATGTTCCAATGATTTCACTTCTGCAGCCAGCTCCTCATTAGCATCACGGATTAACTTTTCAGCATGTTGGCCTTCCAGTTCCTGTGTTTCAATTTCTTTGGTGATGGCTTCATATTCACGGTTGTTTTTTACAGCATCACTTTGTTTTTGGTATTTTTTTACCAAAGCATCGGATTCTTTAATGACGTTTTTCTTTTGTTCGATAAACTCAGTAATGCCATTGATCTTTTCTTCAATCTTTGTTTGCCTGCTATATAAACCCTGGATTTCATCTTCCAGGTCGCTTACTTCCATGGGAAGTTCGCCTTTTAAAATTTTAATTTCATCCAGTTTGCTGTCTATTTTCTGCAAACGAGCGAGTGAAGAAAGTTTTTCTTCAACCGAATATTCTTTAACTGCTGCCATATTAATGTTTTCAAAATTTTAATTATTCCAGGTTCCTGTGTTATATAAAATAAAACACAGGATTTGTCCTGTTTTCCGTTTTGAGGACGGCAAAGTTAGGGAATTTAGCCTGCAAAACATCATGCAAAAGTTCTATGGTAAACTGCTCGCTCTCCCAATGGCCTATATCAGCAATCACCATTCTACCATTTGCATCAAAAAATTCATGGTATTTTACATCAGCAGTAATAAAAATATCTGCATCGCAGGCAATAGCAGGCTGGATTAAAAAACTCCCTGTCCCACCACAAACAGCAATTCTTTTAACAGGTTTTTGTAATAATGCTGTATGCCGTACCACCTGAACATTGAAGGCATTTTTAATTTGTTGCAGTAATTCCATTTCATTTACAGCAAATGGCAAATCGCCAATCAGGCCACTACCAATAGCATTATAGTCGTTGATGAGTGGGACAATATCAAAAGCTACTTCTTCATAAGGATGTGATTGAATCAGGGCTTTAATAATTTTATTTTTCAGGTATGTTGGGAAAATCACTTCTATCCTGGTTTCCTTTTCTTCATGACGAATATTTTTTTCACCCACATAAGGATGAGTGTTTTCACCAGCTTTAAAAGTACCAACACCATCTGTATTGAAACTACATTCGTTGTAAGCCCCTATTGCACCGCCTCCTGCTTCAAACAGAGCAGACCGCACTTTTTCTGCTTGATCAATCGGAGCAAATGTGAACAGCTTCATCAACATATTTTCTTTAGGCAATAAAATCTCCCTGTTGTTGAGTAGCAGTTTGTCTGCAATCTTATTGTTGACACCTTCAATAATATTATCAAGATTGGTGTGGATTGCATAAATGGCTATATCATTTTTTATTGCTGCAATGATTGTACGTTCCACATAATTTTTCCCATTGATCTTTTTCAACCCTTTAAATATTATAGGATGATGAGCTACAATGAGGTTGCAGTTTTTTGCCAGAGCTTCTTCAATAATATCTTCGGTGGAATCAAGGGTGCAAAGAATGCCCTTGCATTCCCATTCAGCATTACCGGTTATTAATCCTGCATTATCATAATTTTCCTGAAGGGAAGGTGGTGCAAGATTTTCAAGAGACTGTATGATTTCAGCAATTTTCATTTATGCAAATTATACAATTGCAACGGTTGATGAAACAGGCTTGTATTTTATTGACAAATTAATGTACTTAATTAGCACAACCCCGATTTCATTTTTCTACCTTTTATTTTTGTAAAAAATTTTTTGCATGCTTCTGAAGAGATCGAATTGCCTTGCTTACCTGTTTATATGTATCAGCTTTGCATTTTGCAAAAAAGAAATCACTCCGTCTCCCGGTGGAGGAGATAATAATGGTGGCGGAAATACTCCTGATACCATTCCTGCAATCGTTACGCCTGCAGATCCTGCACTCGCCAACTCTATTGGTTTTTTCATGGATGGATGGAAATCAAAAAATTTTTCTGCGCCGGATGCAAAAGATACTTCTTTACCTTCTTCAGCCAGCATCACTGTTACAGTTGATGCTTCAACTATTCTATCAAAAATTTCTCCATTATTATTTGCCAACAATGCCAATTCATGGATGGGTGATTTTTCCAACAACAATTTGCTACAATATATTACTGATCTGAAACCAAAAGTTATCCGATTTCCAGGAGGAAGTATTAGCGATATATATTTCTGGAATCAACCCAACAATGTAAAACCCGTTGATGCACCTGATAACCTGGTGAATAGTGACGGCACAACCACAGCAGCAGGTTACTGGTATGGTACAAATAATGATAACTGGACTTGTTCAGTTGACAAATATTACCAGATGTTGCAGCAAACGGGTAATGAAGGTATGATTACTGTAAATTATGGTTATGCCCGGTATGGCACTTCTGAAAATCCTGTTGCTGCCGCTGCACATCTTGCAGCAGATTGGGTGCGTTATGATAATGGCCGCACAAAATATTGGGAAATAGGAAATGAAAACTATGGAGATTGGGAAGCCGGTTACCGCATTGATCCATCACAAAATAAAGACGGGCAACCTGAAATTGCTACTGGCACTTTGTATGGTACGAATTTCAAAATATTTGCAGACTCAATGAGAAAGGCTGCAGATGAAGTGGGTGCCACAATTTATATCGGTGCATTATTAGTCAGTCAACAACCGCAATCTTATGAAACTGAAACAGTAAAAAACTGGAACCAGGGTGTGTTGACTGCAGCCGGAAATACTCCTGACTTTTTAATTGTGCATGATTATTTTACAAATTATCATACAGATGCCCAACCTGCAGAAATTCTTGCGAGCGCCACTGCTGTTCCTTCTGCTGTTATGAACTATGTTAACCAAAGTCAGAAGAATGCAGGGCTTGCAAAAAAACCAATTGCATTAACTGAATGGAATATTTTTTCAGAGGGATCACAACAACAGGTTTCTTTTGTTGCAGGCATGCATGCAGTTGTATCTATTAATGAATTTATGAAGCAAAAGTTTGGTTATGCAAGCCGTTGGGATTTGGCGAATGCATGGGATAACGGAAACGACCATGGCATGTTTAGCCAGGGCGATGAACCTAATGTACCAATATGGAACCCGAGGCCTGTTTTTTATTATGAATACTTCATGCAAAAAATGTTGGGCGACCGTTGCATCAGTGCCAGCGTTTCAGGAGGTAGCAATATCAATGCTTATGCATCCACATTCAGTTCAGGTGAAATAGGTGTAACCTTGGTGAATCAATCTTCTTCTGCACAAACCATAAAACTTGGTTATAAAAATTTCAATCCCGGTAAAAAATTCTATTGGTACACATTAACAGGCGGTACAGACAACGGAGTTTTCTCAAGAAAAGTTTATGTAAATAAACAGGGAACAAACTTACCTGCTGGCGGGCCTACAGGTTACACTTCAGTAAAAGCATATTCAGCCAGTGCAGCTAATGGTGTATTCATCACACTGCCACCAATGAGTGTAGTGTTTATGGCTGTAGAAAAAAAATAAAAGGGGAAAGATTTTGTTCTGAAAAAAATTCAGGTTTAATCCTGCAACATCAATTCTGATTTCAGTAAAACATGGAGCTTGATAACATTTTCTTCATTACCGCATAAATCAGCCAAAGTCATTTTATTTAAAACCTGGTCAACTGTAAACTGAATAATTTTCCAAAGAGAACGGGCTGAGCAGTTAACAGAATTGGTACAGAGTTTTAATGCACCAATATGTGAAGCGCAAAATTTATCATCAAACAAAGCACCTCCCAATGTTTTTAAAACTTCGTTGATATTGATTTCTGATGTAAGCCTCGAAAGTATATAACCACCTTTTTGCCCTGGTGTACTTTTCAAAAATCCCGCTAATCTTAATTGGCGTGTTAGCTTGGCTACGTAATGTGGTGTTAATCCTTCTGATTCACTTAGCTGTGGAATACTCATACCATTATCATCACCACATCTTGCAATGCGGATGAGTATCCTGATTCCGTATTCCTCCTGGGCGGTTATTTTCATTATTTATATTTTTTAAAGTTTACCCGTTCACACCATGAACGGTTCATTTCATTACTGCTTTTGTGAACAGGTAAACTATTGAAATTTTATTGTTGCTTTTCTATTGAAAGCGGGTCAACATCATAAGTGGATATAAAATATTGCCTCAACTCTTCCACTGATGCATCATTATTTTCTTTGGTACAAACTTTATTGTATTCCTGTATCAAAGTATCTGCAATATCACCTGCTGCACTTCTTTCAATCTGGTAACGGTGTAAAATAAAAATCAGTTCACCATCTTTAAACAAATAAATATTAGGTGAGCTGGGTGTAATACCAGGTAAATAAGTATTACGCAAATGTGCCACTGCTTCTTTTTCCATACCGGCAAATAATGTGAGTTTTTCATCCGGTATAAGTTTGCTGAAAAATGAAAGTAATGCACCCGGCCTTGCTACTCTTGCACCACAACCACATACTGAATTGAGGATAACCATTTTCACTTTACCATCATTTACATTTAATGCCTTATCAACATCCTCTGCTGTGAGCATTTCAGTGAAACCATTATCCGTAAGTTCTTTACGAAGTGGTGCAGCAATTTGTTCCGGGTATGAAGGGCCATTGTTGCCCATTAAACTATCTACGCTTATCTGTGCCATAAAAATTTTTTTTTAATCCCTCTCTTAAAATACTTCTGCGAAGGAGGGTAACTTCGAAGATTGTTTAATTGTTATTGTTAGAAAATTTTTTCAAAAAACTTCACGCTACAAAACAGCGCAATTACATAAACCCTAATTCCAATGCTGCTGCTTCACTCATCATGCTTTTATCCCAGGGTGGCGACCAGGTTACAGACACATGCACATCATTCACTCCTTCAATCTCTCTTACTTTCTGGTCCACTTCTACAGGAATTGTTTGTGCTGCCGGGCAACTTGGCGCTGTCAATGTCATAGTGATTTGTACATTGTTGATAGGTAAAATATCAACAGTATAAATCAAACCCAGGTCATAAATATTCACCGGTATTTCCGGGTCATAAATTTCCTGCAGTTTCTCAATCACTTTTTCTTTTAAATCCATATCAACATCTCCGTTTATCATTCTTCAGAAATTGTATAAAATAATTTTCAAATCATCACCCATTCATTTTTACCTGGTATGCCAGAGCATAATTTTTCATCTGTTTCACCATTGAAAGCAAACCATTGCTGCGGGTTTGTGCCAGGTGATTTTTCATTCCAATCTTGTCAATAAATTCAAGCGTTGCATCCAGTATTTCTTTTGGTGTATGGCCTGATAAAACTCTTATCAGCATACTCACTAATCCTTTTACAATCACTGCATCACTATCTGCTTTGAAAAAAATCCTTCCTTCTTTTTCGTTTGCTATCAGCCATACCTGGCTTTGGCAACCTTTTATTTTGTATTCATCAATTTTATATTTTGTGTCTAATGGCTCCAGCTTTTTCCCAAGGTCAATAATGTATTCATACTTGTCTTCCCAGGTATCAAATAATGAAAACTCTTCTGTTATTTCATCTTCTGTTTCCTGTATTGTTTGAACTGCATTCATTATTTGCCCAAAATATTTTTATATCAAATTGTATAATCAATTTTTGCCCGTCATGACGAGGAACCGAGACATCTGTTATTATTCATTTGGATTAATGATTGTGAGATTTCTCTCCCGATTAAATCGGGATCGAAATGACGAGAACATCGTCGAAATGACGTTTCATCATCGTAATGATGTTGTTGGCCGTCATGTCGAGGAAACGAGACATCTGTTATTATTTTTTTTGATTAATAATTATGAGATTTCTCTCCCGATAAAATCGGGATCGAAATGACGAGAACATCATCGAAATGACGTATGCAAAGAGCTTTATTATTTCACAACATTCAACAACCCAACCATTACTTCAACATCTTAATTGCCTTTCCAACACCTTTTACCAATTCATCCACTTCTTCCTTTGTATTATACATCGCAAAAGATGCACGGACTGTTCCAGGTATTTCAAACCTATTCATCAATGGCTGGCAACAATGATGTCCTGTTCTCACAGCAATGCCATAGTTGTCCAGTAAAATTCCCATATCCTGCGGATGTGCACCATCTACAATAAAAGATACAACACTTGTTTTATGTTTTGATGTCCCTATCAACCTTACACCTTCAATTGCACTCAACTGCTCCATTGCATATTTTGTCAGCGCTTCTTCATGCCTGCGAATATTTTCTTTTCCAGTTTCATTTACAAAATCAAGTGCTGCTTTGAAAGCAACAGTATCTGCAATATTGGGTGTACCTGCTTCAAATTTGTAAGGCAAATCGTTATAAGTTGTTTTTTCAAATGTTACTTCTTTTATCATTTCACCACCGCCCATATAAGGTGGCATTGCTTCCAGCAATTCTTTTTTGCCATACAAAACACCAACACCTGTCGGGCCATAAACTTTATGACTGGAGATAACAAAAAAATCACAATCCATATCCTGCACATCTATTTCAAGATGAACAGATGATTGTGCACCATCCACCAACACAACTATATTATGCCTGTGTGCAATCTCAATAATTTCTTTCACAGGGTTGATTGTCCCCAATGAATTGGAAGCATGAACTATTGAAACAATTTTAGTTTTTGGTGTGATGAGTTTTTCAAAATCATCCATCACCAAATCACCGTTATCATCAACAGGTATAATTTTTAAAACTGCTTTTTTTTCCTCGCAAACTAATTGCCAGGGTACAATATTGGAATGATGTTCCATACCGGTGATGATAATTTCATCACCTTCTTTAATATGCTGCCTGCCATAAGTTGCAGCTACTAAATTGATACCTTCTGTAACACCTCTTGTAAAAATAATTTCTTCGCGGTGCCTTGCATTGATGAATTCTTTTACAGTATCACGTGTAGCTTCAAAAGCAGCAGTTGCTTCTTCGGCAAGAGAATGAATGCCCCTGTGGATATTTGCATTATACTGGTGATAATATCTCACCAATGCATCAATCACGACCTGTGGTTTTTGTGCAGTAGCTGCATTATCAAAATACACCAGGTCCCTTCCTTTCACTTTTCTTTCAAGCACAGGAAACTTTTTGCGTATTTCAGCAACATCAAATGCTTTGCTCTTTTTTATATTAATATCTGTAGAAACCATTTTTATTTTTTGTCAGTTGTGTATTGCAATGACCTGTTGTTTTTACAATACCATTTTTTATTCATCAATGTTCAACCTTTCATCTATTTTATTTTCCAGGTAACTGCGCAATGCAGCGGGCTTCACCTGCTCTAAAATATCAGCAGCAAAAGCATGTAACAACAAAGCCTTTGCTTTCTTTTCACCAATGCCCCTTGCCCTTAAATAAAATAAAGCTTCATCATCCAAACGGCCTACTGTGCAACCATGTGAACATTTTACATCATCAGCAAAAATCTCCAACTGTGGTTTTGTATTTACAGTTGCAGTATCACTCATCAACACATTTTTGTTGCTTTGATAAGCGTTGGTTTTTTGTGCATCCTGCCTTACAAAAATTTTCCCGTTGAATACACCGGTAGCACGGCCATCAATAATGCCTTTATAAAATTCATTGCTGAAACAATTCGGTTGGATATTATCAACTATACTGTGGTTGTCAACATGCGTATTTCCTTTTACCATGTATAAACCATACAAATGTCCTTCATTGTTGGGCGCTTCAAGAATCATGTTGATGTTATTGCGCACAGTGCCACCATTCAATGTTACAGTAACACAATGCGTAAAACATTTGCCCACCTGCTGAATATGAGTGGTGCCAACATGATGGCAGTTTTCATCTTCATCCTGCACTTTATAATATTCAAGCCTTGCATTTTCACGGACAGCAATTTCAAACACTTCGTTTGTAAAACTTTCCTGGCTGCCATTATTTTTATACAGCTCTGCAACCTGCACCTGTGCATTTTCTTCCACCACCATCAGGCTGCGGGGTTGTACAAAATGATTATCACTTGTTGTATCAGTTAAATGATAAACAAATACAGGATTTTCAACAACTTTATTTTTCTTAACTACTACAAACAAACCATTAGCAACAAAAGCTGCATTCAAAGCATTCATACCATCTTTATTGTATTTACTGCTTTGGTTTAAATGTAGCTGCACATAATTTTTATATTCACTTTCTGCTGCTTCATGCAGGTTCAGGACTACCAGTGATTCACTGTTGATTTTTGAAAGTTCTTTTACAAAAACTCCATTTACAAAAAATAATTCAGCAGCAGCATCTGCGTGCAGCCTTATAGAATCCAGTGTTTCTTTTGAAGGTAATGCAGCAGCAATATTCAGTTCAAAATTTTTATTGGTGATGGGCGCCAAACGTGTGTATTTCCACTCTTCATTTCTTGAAGTTGGTATGCCTGATGTATTGAATACTTCGATTGCCTTTGCACGCACCGAACCCAGCAACCCGTTACCCGCAATTGCGTTGAGCTCTTTGTATTTACTCTGTATTGTTTCTGTTAAACTCATAAAAGCCTATCCTTCATTCCCTCATTTTAAAAGGGAGTATAAAAATTTTTTTAATTATTTATTTTCGGTTTGTCGCTTATCAATTGTAGTGTTTTGAATGTTTTTTCATCATTGCAAAACACCAATCAATTTTTAAGAGACTGCAGCTTCCAGTTCCTGCTTTATAAAATCATAACCTTTTTCTTCCAGTTCCAAAGCCAGTTCTTTACCGCCGGATTTTACAATGCGCCCTTTATATAATACATGCACAAAATCAGGAACGATATAATCCAATAAACGCTGGTAGTGTGTAATCACCAATGTTGCATTATCTTTTGTGCGCAATGCATTTACTCCATCAGCAACAATCCGCAACGCATCAATATCCAAACCACTGTCAGTTTCATCTAAAATTGCAAGCTTGGGTTCAAGCATTGCCATCTGGAAAATTTCATTTCTTTTCTTTTCACCACCACTAAAACCCTCATTCAAAGAACGGCTTGTCAGGCTCTGGTCAATTTTTACCAGTTTCATTCTTTCCTTCATCAGTTTTAAAAATGAAACAGCATCCAAAGGTTCCTGACCACGATGTTTGCGGGCTTCATTCACTGCAGTTTTTATAAAATTAGTTGTGCTTACGCCTGGTATTTCAATCGGGTATTGAAATGCCAGAAACAAACCTTCCCTTGCCCTTTCTTCAGGAGCCATTTCCAACAAATTGATTCCATCAAAATCTACAGAACCTTCAGTTACTTCATATTCGCTCTTACCTGCCAGCACAGATGCGAGGGTGCTTTTACCGGAACCATTCGGCCCCATTATAGCATGCACTTCTCCTGCATTGATTTCGAGGTTGATACCATTCAATATTTTCTTGTCTTCAATCTGAGCGTGTAAGTTTTTTATTTCTAACATAGTTGTAAGTCTTTTTAGCTATTAGCTAATAGCCTTTAGCTTTATTGATTCCTGATTATTATTATTTTTATTTAATGTACTTATGAAGCGATGAATCATTTTTATTTCTTCCTCAAGTAAAACTTCTACATTATTTATTTTATCCGGCGAAACCCAATTCAATTCTTTTACTATCACTAAATAAGTTTGAACTTCAAATGCAGAGCCTAAAGAAAGTTGAAGAAACCTTGCATAATCTTTATCACTATCCCTGCTGCTGCCTTCAGCAATATTTGCAGGTATTGAAGTTGCTGCTCTTGTCATTTGAGAAACTATACCAAACTTTTCTGTTTCCGGTAATTGTTTTGTTAGCATATAAACCAGCTTAACTATTTCAATTCCTTTTTGCCAGATATGTAGTTCTTTATAATTTTTCATCCTACTTAGCTATTAGCAAATAATTTTTATATTCAATTTCTCCATTAACAATTCTTAATAGCCAATGGCTAAAAGCTAACAGCCAACAGCTAATAGCCACCTCACCCTACACTTCCTTCTAAACTGATTGCTAAAAGTTTTTGTGCTTCCACAGCAAACTCCATCGGCAACTGGTTCATCACTTCTTTGGCAAAACCATTGATGATTAAAGCAACTGCAGTTTCTGTATCAATACCGCGCTGGTTGCAATAAAAAATCTGGTCTTCACCTATTTTGCTCGTAGTGGCTTCATGCTCCACGATTGCTGTACTATTTTTTGTTTCAATGTATGGGAAAGTATGTGCGCCACATTTATCACCCAACAACAATGAATCACATTGTGAAAAGTTGCGTGCATTGTGTGCATTTTTTCCAACCTGTACAAGGCCCCTGTAACTATTCTGGCTTTTGCCTGCAGAGATACCTTTTGAAACTATACGGCTGCGTGTATTTTTTCCTACATGCATCATCTTTGTGCCGGTATCAGCCTGCTGAAAATTGTTGGTAACTGCAACTGAATAAAATTCTCCAATAGAATTATCACCTTTTAAAATCACACTCGGGTATTTCCATGTGATAGCAGAACCTGTCTCTACCTGTGTCCATGAAATCTTTGCATTAGCACCGCAAATACCTCTTTTTGTAACGAAATTATAAATGCCACCCCTGCCTTCTTTATCACCAGGGTACCAGTTCTGTACTGTTGAATATTTTATTTCAGCATTATCTAATGCAATCAGTTCAACCACTGCAGCATGCAACTGGTTTTCATCACGCATGGGTGCAGTACAACCTTCGAGGTAACTCACATAAGCGCCTTCATCTGCAATAATTAATGTACGTTCAAACTGCCCGGTATTTTCTGCGTTGATGCGGAAATATGTTGACAATTCCATCGGGCAACGGACACCTTTCGGAATATAACAGAAAGAGCCATCAGTGAAAACAGATGAATTTAATGCTGCGAAAAAATTATCTGTCATCGGCACAACAGAGCCGAGGTATTTCTTCACCAGTTCAGGATGGTTTTTGATGGCTTCTGTGATGGAACAGAAAATAATTCCCTGTTCAGCCAGTTGTTTCTGAAATGTTGTAGCAATAGAAACACTGTCAATCACTGCATCCACAGCCACTCCTGAAAGCCGTTTTTGTTCACTCAATGAAATGCCCAGCTTTTCAAAAGTCTTGCGCAGTTCAGGGTCCACTTCATCCAGGCTTTTTGGTTTCGCTTTTTGTTTGGGAGCAGAATAATATTTTATTGCCTGGTAATCAATCTTCGGATAAGAAATATTAGCCCAGGAAGGTTCTTTATGTTCAATGGTTTGCCAGTAACGGAATGCTTTCAACCTCCATTCCAGCATCCATTCCGGCTCATTCTTTTTAGCCGAAATAAAGCGGATAATATCTTCACTTAAACCAAATGGAGCTTCGTCTTTTTCTATTTCTGTAACAAACCCATATTTATAATCACTAAGTGCGGTTTCTTCTAAAGTTGTTATCATTTCGCTCATGCGGCAAAAGTACAAATCAATTTGTACAAAAAAGTATAAATTAAAATTTTTGGTCAGGCAGGAGTAAAATTTTCTAAATCAATAAAACAATGTATAAACAAACAATTGTTCATATTCATGGAAAAAAATACCGGTTAAGATTAATTCAATGATAAAACCAAAGTTTATGATGTAGTATTTTGGATTGGGTGAACAGCGGGGTACATTTGTGGCATGGATAGAAAAGTCAGGGTTCGTTTTGCCCCATCACCAACAGGCGGCTTGCATATCGGTGGAATGCGCACCGTGTTATTCAATTACCTTTTTGCCAAACATCATAAAGGTGAATTTATTTTGAGGATAGAAGATACTGATCAAAACAGGTTTGTGCCCGGAGCAGAAGAATATATTTTTGATTGCCTGAAATGGTGTGGATTACAACCCGATGAAAGCATTATCCATGGCGGCGCTTATGGGCCTTACCGGCAGAGTGAAAGAAAAGATTTGTATAAAAAATATGCAGATGAGCTTGTAAAAAACGACCATGCTTATTATGCATTCGATACACCGGCAGAACTGGAAGAAAAAAGAAAACAGACACCGAATTTTCAGTACAACCAATCCACCCGCAACGTGATGAAAAATTCATTGACCCTGTGTGATGATGAAGTAAAAAAATTGTTGGCTACAAACACACAGCATGTAATCAGGATTAAAATACCACATGATGAAACGGTAGGTTTTACTGATATGATTCGTGGTGCAGTTAATTTTAATACTACACAGGTGGATGATAAAGTTTTGCTGAAAGCAGATGGTATGCCTACCTACCATCTTGCAGTTGTTGTGGATGATTATCTAATGAAAGTTACACATGCTTTTCGTGGTGAAGAATGGTTGCCTTCAGCACCGGTGCATATTTTATTATGGCAATATTTATTTGGTTTGGAAAATATGCCTGAATGGGCACACTTGCCATTGATTTTAAAACCTGATGGTAAAGGCAAGCTGAGCAAAAGGGATGGGGACCGCTTAGGGTTTCCTGTTTTTGCTATGAACTGGACCGACCCAAAAACAGGTGAGCTCACAGCGGGTTTCAGGGAAAGAGGGTTTTTGCCGGAAGCATTTATCAATTTCCTTGCACTGCTGGGTTGGAATGACGGAACAGAACAGGAAGTTTTTTCAATTGATGAATTAATTAAAAATTTTTCAATGGAACGTGTTCATAAATCAGGTGCCCGGTTTGATTTTGAAAAATCAAAATGGTTCAACCATGAATGGATAAAACGATTGCCTGTTTCTGCATACCTGGCAACAGTTAAACAACTTTTACAAGATGCAGGAGTGGGTGTGACTGATGATGAAAAATTAAAAACAGTCGTAGAACTGGTAAAAGATCGTTGTATTTTGCTAACTGATTTTGTGCAGCAATCCTCATTCTTTTTTCAAACACCCAAAGAAATTGATGTAAATGCAATTCAGCCAAAATGGAATGAGCAGAAGCAACAGTTTTTTGCAGAATTAATCCGTACTTATGAACTATCAACTTTATGGCAACATGAAGATCTCGAAAATTCATTTAAAGAATTGGCTGCTGCCAGTCAAATGAAACCGGGTGATGTATTATTACCATTCCGCATCATGCTGGTAGGTGGAAAATTCGGGCCTCATGTTTTTAATATTGCAGAAGTATTGGGTAAAGAAGAAACACTAACCCGCATTAAAAATACTTTGCAATTGTTGCAATAAAAACACTTCGTACCTTACCGCAAAAAAGTAAATGAGCAAAACCAATAAGTTGCTTTATTTTCTTGCTCTTTTGAAAATCATTATACCTTATTTATTGCAAAGCCCGGTGTATGAACCACACCGGGATGAATTTTTATACCTCGCAGAAGGACATCATCTCGCATTCGGTTTTATGGAAGTGCCACCCATGCTTTCCATATTTGCATGGCTCACACATATTTTTGGCAATGGGATGTTTTGGGTGAAATTGTGGCCTTCATTATTTGGAGCTGCAACATTTATTGCAGCAGGAAAAATTGTGCAATCACTTGGTGGAAAAAGTTTTGCCTTATTGTTGTTGTTCTTACCATTTATTTTCGGTGGTTATTTAAGAATGTTTTTTTTATTTCAACCCAATGCACCTGAAATATTTTTCTGGACAATGATTGCATATAGCATCATCCGTTTTGTTCAGACACAACAAAATAAATTCCTCTACCTGTTTGGTGTAAGTGTTGCATTTGGGTTGATGAGTAAATACTCAGTTGCATTTTATACCACAAGCATCCTGCTGGCATTGTTGTGTACAAGCCATAGAAAAATATTTACCAACAAACATTTCTGGTATGCATCATTGATTGGACTTGTGATTGTGATACCCAACATCATCTGGCAATATCAGAATTATTTTCCGCTCTTATTTCACATGCGTGAATTGCAGCAAACACAATTGCAATATGTTGCCCCCAAAGATTTCCTCATGGGCCAGTTGATGATTAACTTCCCATGTTTCTTTATCTGGGTTACCGGCTTTTTATTTACATTGTTTTCAAAGCAATACCGGTTTATCGGGCTTGCCTATATTTTCGTGATAACATTATTGCTCATTGGCCATGGCAAAGATTATTATGCGGCAGGCGCTTATCCTGTGCTCTTTGCATTCGGCGCCAAAGTAATTGAATCATTTACTTCAGTAAAAAGAAAATGGCTGCGTGTTATCAGCATACTATTTATTGTTGTATTCGGATTAGTTTCAATACCTGTCGCTTTGCCAATATTGCCACCACAACAACTTGCCAATCTTTATGTAAAACTAAAGATTGAAAAAACCGGCGCATTGAAATGGGAAGACTTAAAAAATCATCCTTTACCGCAAGACTTTTCTGATATGCTGGGTTGGGAAGAAATGACACAGAAAACTGCAAAGGCATATTTAATGCTGAACGATGCAGAGAAAAAAGAAACAATTATTTTTTGTGATAATTATGGTATGGCAGGCGCTGTAAATTATTATGCCCGTAAATATCATTTACCTGAAGCATACAGTGACAATGCAAGTTTTTTATATTGGCTACCTGCTCATGTTAACTTAAAAAATATTGTATTGATAACAGATGACCATCATGAAAAAGAACATGATTTTGCGAAAGACTTTGAGTCTATCACCATCACAGATAGTGTAACCAGTAAATTTGCCAGGGAGCGGGGTGATTACATTTATCTTTTAAAAGGCGCTGATGAAAATTTTCAAAAATATATGAAGGCAAAAATTGAAAAAGACAAAGCTGAATTCAAGTATTGATTTTTTCATTTAACAATATTAAAACCTACAAAGAAATGTTGGAAAATCTTCAGATTAAAAATGGTAAAAAAATTATATGGTGCTTATTATTATGTTGTGCCTTCACACGCATTCTTGCGCAACGTAAGACAGACAGTTTTCTGGAAAATATTTTAGCTACCAATAAAAACCCGCTTTTTCAAAAAGTGCTTTCCAATCCCGATGAATACCGGCTGCAAATAATTTACACACAGATAAACCGTGATAAGAATAACGTACCGGCATTTACGAATTACTATTTTAATGAAGATTCTTTATTCTTTTTTAACCCTGCATCAACAGTAAAACTTCCATTGGCGGCGTTGTCACTCGAAAAACTGAATACGATGAAAATTACCGGCGTCAATAAATTTACTTCGATGCAATTTGACAGTGCATATCAACGCCAGGTAAAAGAATTACAAGACAGCACCGCTCAATCAGGTTACCCTTCTATTGCACAGTTTATACGCAAAGCATTTTTGATTAGTGATAATGACGCTTACAACCGGATGTACCAGTTTGTGGGGCAACAACGCATCAACAGGAGTTTACATGCAAAAGGGTACAACAGCACAAGGATAACCCGTGAGTTTATGGGCTACACCGAAGATGAAAACAGGCATACCAACCCAATTGATTTTATAAATAATGATGAAAGAATAATTTATCATCAACCTATGCAGTACAATACTGATTCTTTTGATTTCTCCCATACGATAAAAATCGGCAGGGCGCATTATGATAATAATGACAGTCTCATCAATGAACCGATTGATTTTACAAGGGTGAACAACCTGCCTTTGTATGACCTGCAACAAATTTTGCAATCCATCCTTTTCCCATATTCAGTGCCGTCATCTCAAAGGTTTGACCTCTCAAAAGATGATTATGCTTTTCTGAAACAATTTTTATCCCAATATCCTTCTGAAACGAATTATCCCAAATATGATACAGCACAATATTTTGACAGCTATGTAAAATTTTTCTTTCGCGACAGCGCTCATCATTCAATACCCCCATACATCCGAGTGTTTAATAAAGTGGGATGGGCCTATGGATTTTTAATTGATGCATCTTACATCGTTGATTTCAAACATAAGGTTGAATATATGCTGGCAGCTACTATTTACGCCAACAGCGATGGCATTTTGAATGATAATAAATATGATGAAGAAACGGTTAGCCATCCTTTTATGTACCAGCTTGGTCAGACAATATATCAATATGAATTAAATAGAAAAAAGAAGTATCAACCAGACCTCAGTGATTTTAAAATCAATTATGAAAAACGTGATCCTCATGACACAAGGCCTGCTATTAAAGACGCGGATAATTAAAAAAGACCAGGAACATATATTTTTATTAATGCAGGAATTAATCAGCAGAATTTAAAATCAATCAACTCACTTTTACTCCAAAAAGATAACCCACCAAAGCAGACATCAACATAGCGAATGTGCCCCAGAAACATATTCGCATGATGGATTTTCCTATTGATGAACCGCCTGCCCTTGCAGCAATGGCACCTGAAGCAGCGAGGAAAATGATAGCACAACCATATTGAAAATAAATCATTTTATCTAAAGGTGCAAAGAAAGATACAATGACAGGCAAAGCGCCGCCTGCAATGAATGATGCAGCCGAAGCCAATGCTGCCTGGAAAGGTTTTGCCTGGGTGATTTCAGAAATACCCAATTCATCTTTGGCATGTGCGCCCAATGCGTCATGAAGAGTAAGCTGTGTAGCAACCTGCATTGCAAGATCATGGTTCAATCCTCTGTTGACATAAATTTTTGCCAGCTCTTTTAATTCCACAACAGGCATAAATTCCAGTTCCCTTTTTTCACGTTCGATGTCTGCTGTTTCAATATCAGATTGCGAGCTGACAGAAACAAATTCTCCTGCAGCCATAGATAATGCACCTGCTGCCAAACCTGCTAAAGCTGCTAATATCACCGGAGCCTTTGTATCGCTGGCTGCCGCCACACCAATTGCCAAACTGGTAGTTGACAGGATGCCATCATTGGCGCCTAATACTGCTGCACGCAACCATCCACTGCGGTTGATGTAATGCTTTTCTAATTCCATCATTTATAATAATCCCTCATCTGCAAAACTATAATACCCTTCTTCACTCACAATGATGTGATCCAAAACTTTTATATCAAGATATGTGGCTGCCTGAGAAATTTTTTTAGTGAGTTCTTCATCTGCCCTGCTGGGTTTGGTGCTGCCGCTGGGATGGTTGTGGCACAGTATTATGTTCACAGCATCATTCTCCAAAGCTTTCTTTAAAATAATCCTTGGGTCGGCAACGGTACCGGTTATGCCACCTTCACTTACAATTTCAGTATGTTTTATTTTATTAGCCTGGTTTAAATATAGCACTGCAAAAATTTCATGCTTTTTAAATTTAAATTGTGCCTGCAGGTATTCAGCTACATCTTTGCTTGCCTTAAATACTTCTAATTTTTTTTCTGCAACATCTCTTCTCATGCCCAGCTCCAGCGCTGCTGCTATACTAATTGCCTTTGCTTCACCGATGCCTTTTATTTTCAGTTTCAAAATTTCTTTTACAGACATCTTACCCAATTTCTGCAAATCATTATCAACAGCGGCCAGCAATGATTTTGAAACATCCACAGCGCTTTTATCTTTTGTACCATTATTGATAAGAATAGCTAATAATTCAGCATTGCTTAATGCTTGGTTTCCTTTTAAGAGGAGCTTCTCTCTTGGCCTGTCATCAACAGCCCAATTTTTAATAGAGTTTTCAGGCATGGGGAAAAATATAAAACTTCAAATTAGTATTTCTTTTCTGAATTTTTATCTTCGCCGCCTATCTTGTTATTTTATGACACCTTCAGTTAAGATTTTTTCGGGGACAGGCTCCCATGCGCTTGCAGAAAAAATAGCCCAACGTTTTGGCGTTCCGCAAGGAAAAGTAAATATTCAGAGATTCAGCGACGGGGAGTTTCAACCTGTATTTCTTGAGAGTATCCGTGGCGATTATGTTTTCCTCATCCAGAGTACCTGTGCCCCCACAGATAACCTGATGGAATTATTGTTGATGATTGATGCTGCCAAACGAGCCAGTGCTTACAAAATCATTGCAGTAATCCCGTATTATGGTTATGCAAGGCAGGACAGGAAAGATAAACCGAGGGTAGCCATTGGCTCCAAACTGGTAGCTTCTTTGCTGGAAAGAGCTGGCGCAACCCGTGTGATAACCATGGACTTGCATGCTGCCCAGATACAGGGTTTCTTTGACATCCCCGTGGATCATTTAGATAGTTCAGCAATTTTTATACCTTATATAGAACAACTTAAACTGCCAGACCTTACCTTTGCCGCCCCCGACGTGGGAAGTACGAACCGCGTCAGGGAAATTGCCAGCTATTTTAATGCTGATATGGTGATTTGCGATAAACACCGCAAACGCGCCAACGAGATATCAAGCATGGTGTTAATAGGAGATGTGCAGGGAAAAGACATTGTGTTGATAGATGACATCGTTGATACCGGCGGCACACTGGCAAAAGCTGCAGCTCTTTTAAAAGATAATGGTGCTAAAAGTGTGAGGGCTTTGTGTACACATCCTGTTTTAAGTGGTAATGGTTATGAAAATATTGAAAACAGTGTATTGGAAGAATTAGTGGTTTGTGATACCATCCAGTTAAAAAAGCCTTCAACGAAGATAAAAGTTGTTTCTGTAGCCGATCTTTTTGCAATAGCCATCAGAAATGCTTACGAAAACAAAAGCATCACCAGCTTGTTTATTCATTCGCAGTTAAGAGATAAATAAAAGGAAAGGTTTCTGATTAATACCCTGTTCTGCAGATGAATGTTCATGCAGTTCAAACTTGTGCTTATTTGAATGATATTTTAATAATTCAGTATGAGTACAAGGTTGATTTTCCAAATACAAACATGTTTTTTTAACATCCTCCATCTTAAAGAAAGTGATGGAGACAAAACATAAACAATGAAGACAATTACAATCGAAGGACAACTGAGGACCGAACTTGGCAAAAAAGCCACCCGCCAGCTTCGCTCTCAGGAGCTTGTGCCTGGTGTAATTTACGGGGGTGCGCAGGAAGTGAATTTTTCTGCTCCTGCAAAGGCATTTAAAAATCTCGTTTACACACCACAGTTCCAGTTAGCAGAAGTGAAAGTAGATGGTAAAACTTACACCTGCATTATGAAAGACCTGCAGTTTGACAAGGTGAAAGACAACCTTATCCATGTGGACTTTCTTGAACTGGTAGAAGACAAGAAAGTATTAGCTGATTTACCATTAAAATTCACCGGTACACCTGCCGGTGTTAAAGAAGGTGGTAAACTGGTTACCAAGATGAAATCGCTAAAGGTAAAAACATTACCTAAGTATTTAAAAGAAAACATTGAAGTGGACATCAGCGAACTCAAGCTGAATGAAAACATCAGGGTAGAAGATGTGAAAGCAGATAATATGGAGGTGATGAATTCTCCAAGAATTCCAATTGCTTCAGTGGTGCTTACCCGCCAGTTGAAACAAGAAGAAGCTGCGGCATCCACTGCTGCTCCGGCTACTGCTCCGGCTGCAAAAGCTGCTGCACCTGCCGCGAAAGCTGCTGCACCAGCTGCTAAAAAATAAAGTTCTCTTTAGAATAGAATAGTCCCGCAGTTCTTTGTGGGACTTTTTTATTTTTATAAAATTGTCATCAACGATATGCAGAAATATTTAATTGTTGGTTTGGGAAATATTGGTAAAGAATATGAACACACCCGTCATAATATTGGCTTTGATGTGGTGAGTGCTTTTGTATTAAAGAATAATGGTTTTTTTCAAACATCAAGACTGGCTGAAAGGGCTGAAGTGAAATGGAAAGGAAGGACTTTTATATGCATCAAACCCACTACTTATATGAATTTAAGTGGCAGGGCTTTTAAATATTGGATGGATGCAGAAAAAGTTTCACTTGAAAATACATTGACAGTAGTAGATGATCTGGCTATACCCATTGAATCATTACGGTTGAGGCCCGGAGGCAGCGATGGTGGACATAATGGGTTAAAAGATATTCAGCAAATATTGGGAACAGATAAATATCCCAAGCTTCGTTTTGGCATTGGCAACAATTATCCCAAAGGTATGCAGGTAGATTTTGTATTGATGAAATGGCTGCCTGAAGAAAAGCCATTAATCTGGAAAAAAATTGAGTATTGTTCTGAAGTCATTGAAAATATTTCTACGATAGGGCTTGAAAAAACTATGAATATAGTGAATGGTAAAAAGTTTTCTTTAGAAGAATAATTGTTATTAATAAAAAAAATTGTTTGCGTATTTTTATTAGTCCGATTCCTGTTGAAAACAAAAGAGAATTGCTAACAAACAAAACAATTACTTATGAAAATTTTTTGCGTAGGCCGTAACTACAGCGAACATGCTAAAGAAATGCACCATGATGTGCCGGAAGAGCCGGTAATATTCCTGAAACCAAAAAGTGCTCTGCTTGTTCCTAACTCTAATTTTTATTATCCTCAATTCACCAATGAATTACATTATGAAGCTGAATTGGTGTTGGGTATCTCTAAAAACGGAAAATTTATCAATGAGTCACAAGGCTGGAAATATTATGATAAAATAACTGTGGGCATTGATTTCACTGCAAGGGACTTACAGGCAGAATTAAAAAAGAAAGGATTGCCCTGGGAAAAAGCAAAAGCCTGGGATAATTCAGCAGTGCATGGTAAATGGTTTCCTGTAACACGGGATTTTATGAATACTTCAATTGATTTTTCAATGAAGAAGAATGATGTAGTAGTGCAAAAAGGCAACAGCAGCAACATGATTTTTTCGTTTAATAAAATCATTGCCGACATCTCTCAATACTTTGCAATAAACATCGGTGACCTTATTTTTACAGGCACTCCGGCAGGTGTTGGTGAATGTTCTGTTGGTGATGTATTGAAAGGTTATTTAGGAAATGAACAGGTATTTATGCTTGAAATAAAATAACATTTAGCCCTGTAATAGCTGCATTACTTTTTTTTTGTGAATACAAACATGATATTTGCCTATGCTCGATAATGCAATTCTTGCCAAAGCTTACAGGCTTATGGCTACTGCACGTGCCATGGCAGATATTTATGAGGCCAACAGGCAGGTATGTAAATATGTTCATTCTACATCCAAAGGTCATGAAGCAATACAGGTTGCAACAGGCCTGCAATTATTGCCTTGTGATTTTGTAAGTCCTTACTATCGCGATGAAAGTTTATTGCTTTCACTTGGTTTTTCTTCTTACGAATTGATGTTACAGTTGCTGGCAAAAGCTGATGATCCGTTTTCAGGCGGGCGATCCTATTATACCCACCCAAGCAACATAGCTTCAGATAAACCACGCATCATACATCAAAGCAGCGCTACCGGTATGCAGGCCATCCCAACAACCGGTATTGCACAGGGCATACAATATCTTGAAAATTATTTACCAGCCCGTTTGCAAAAAGGTAATAATAATGAAAACCCGATAGTGGTTTGCAGTTTTGGTGATTATAGTATTACAGAAGGTGAAGTGAGTGAAGCGTTACAGTTTGCAGTGTTGAAACAACTGCCCATTATTTATTTAGTACAGGATAATGAATGGGGCATCAGCGCCACTGTGCCTGAGGGCCGGACCATGAATGCTTTTGAATATGCTGAAGGTTTTAAAGGCTTGCACCGGGTGAAGGTGGATGGCAGCGTTTTTGAAAGCGCTTATGGTGTGATGAACTATGCGATAAATTACACAAGACGGGAAAGAAAACCTGTGTTGGTGCATGCAACAGTGCCATTGTTGAACCATCACACAAGTGGAGTAAGAAAAGAATTTTATCGCAGCACTGAAGACCTCGAAAAACATGCAGCACATGATCCTTATCCAAAACTGAGACAATATTTAGGTCAAAGTGGAATAACAGAACCGGAAATTCAGGAGATAGAAAAAACGGCTGCAGATGAAGCAAAGGCTGCATTTGAAAAAGCAAAACAGGCTGCTGACCCAACACCTGAATCTGTTACTGAAAATGTGTTTGCAGCAACACCGGTACTTGAAGAAAAAGGGATACGTTCACCCACTGATGGTGAAAAAGTTTTAATGGTGGATGCAGGCCTTCATGCAATAGAAGAGTTGATGCAGGATAATGAAGACTGTATTTTGTATGGACAGGATGTGGGCAAGCGGTTGGGTGGTGTATTTCGCGAAACAGCAACACTCGCTGAAAAATTTGGTGAATATCGCGTGTTTAATACAGCCATACAGGAAGCTTATATCATTGGCTCTACTGCAGGGTTGAGTGCATTGGGATTAAAGCCAATTGTAGAAGTACAGTTTGGAGATTATATCTACCCCGGTCTTAACCAATTGGTTTGTGAAATTGCAAAATCAAATTATCTCACGAGAGGAAAGTTCCCGGTGAATATGTTATTGCGTGTACCGGTAGGCGCTTATGGTGGTGGTGGCCCTTATCATAGCGGAAGTGTGGAATCAACCTTGCTTACTATAAAAGGAATTAAAGTTTGTTATCCATCCAATACTGCTGATATGAAAGGATTGATGAAAGCAGCATTTTATGATCCTAACCCAGTAGTGATGCTCGAACATAAAGGTCTGTATTGGAGTAAAGTGCCCGGCACTGAGTTTGCAAAAACAATAGAACCTGCAAAGGATTATATACTTCCATTAGGAAAAGCCAAGCTGATATTGAAAGCAGAGAAAGATAAAACTGAAGATGGCGAATCAATGTGCATCATTACTTATGGTATGGGAGTGTATTGGGCGAAAGCTGCTGCTGAAGAATATAAAGGTCATGTAGAAATTATTGACCTGAGGACTCTATACCCATTGGACGAGGAACTGGTTTTTTCAATAGTAAAAAAACATGGTAAATGCCTTGTGCTCACAGAAGAACAACAGACCAATTCTTTTGCTGAAGCATTGGCACACCGCATCAGTTTTAACTGTTTCCGTTATCTCGATGCACCGGTTGATGTGTTGGGCGCTTTGGATTTACCGGCTGTACCGATTAATATTATTTTAGAACAAGCCATGCTGCCCACTGTTGATAAAGTAAAAGAAAGGATAAAGAGGTTGTTGAATAATTAGAGGATGTGAAATACAATGACAATACCCAGACTTAATAACGTAATGGAATATGCGTAGTTTAAGTTTCACAATTTTCTGATGGTACCAAATTAATCATCACATCATGCATCATTTTTCTTAATCCCAATCATCTTTGTCAGCAATAAAAAAATAAAACCAATAAAAGTTCCGGTTGTGCCGTACCATGCATCTGCTAAGTCGCGTGTATTCAGCAACGGCACCCAAAACTCATAAACGAAGTTGGCTGATAAAATGCTGCAGCCCAGTACCACAATACTTTTCAGTGGCACGCCCATTAATATCCAGACATATCCAACTGTGGAATAGATAAGATAGCTGATGGATAAATTAGAAACATGTTGATAAAAACCAGTGAAATTATCTGTAATCAAATTTTACTTTAGCCCTTCTTCAGTAAGGCCTGCAAAAGCAAGTAAAAATACTATCAGCAGGATGATAAAAATAATTGCGGTTGACAGTTTAGGTATGTATTTTATGTTTTTCAAATTTGCTTATATTTTTCTGCTAACATAAATGTTTCCGCTTTTACTCAAATATTGAATTTTAAATTTTTAGTGCTCAAATGATTTTACCTGTTTTCAAATATTGTTGTTAAAGCTTATTTCCAAAATTTTATACAAATACATGTTCCAATATCTTTATAAAAACTCTACGGATGAGAAAACACCTGCTGTTTGTTTTTGGATTTATTGCATTTTCATTTTCATTGAATGCGCAAAATGTTTCAGGTATTATCAAATCAAAGAATACAGGAGCAGTACTTGCATTTGCATCTGTTACCATCAAGGACAGCCCAACAGGGACTACTTCCAATGAAAACGGTTTTTATTCTCTTAACCTGCGCCCGGGCAAATACATTTTAGTATTTCGTTTTGTGGGTTATGCCACACAACACCAAACTGTTGAAGTTGGCAACTTTGACAAAAAGCTTGACATCATCATGCAGGAACAGGAAACGCAACTACCCGATGTGGTGGTTGGCAATGGTGAAGACCCTGCTTATGCCATCATCCGCCATGCGATTAAAATGAAAAATATTTATTCAGACCCAATGGATTCTTTTACCTGTGAGGCTTATATCAAAACGCTAATGAAAACGAGGAAACTTCCGGAAAGGTTCTTTGGAAAAAAAATTACAGATAACGACAGGAAACAAATGGGTGTTGACTCTGCAGGCAAAGGCACAATTTATCTTTCAGAGTCGGTGACACGTGTTGCGCATGTAAAACCTGATGATACGAAACTGCAGATTTTATCAGGAAGGGAAAGCGGTTCTAATGGCTATGGTTTTAATTTCCCCATCTTCCTCAACTTTTATCAGAATAATATTAATGTGCTGATGGGAAGTTTTAATCCGCGTGGATATGTTTCACCTATTGCAGATGGCGCATTGAATTTTTATAAATATAAATTGTTAGGCACTTTTGAAGATGATGGTAAACTTGTCAATAAAATACTGGTAACTCCAAGACGGAATTACGAACCTGTATTTTCAGGCATCATCAACATCACTGATAGTGACTGGCGTATCCATAGCCTTGACATGCTGTTAACCAAAACATCACAGTTACAGATTTTGGATACAGTAAACATCAAACAAATCAACAGCAAAGTATTACCTGGCATCTGGATGACTACCAATCAAAGTATTTTCTTCACTTTTAATTTTCTTGGCATTGATGCAGTTGGCAGCACACTGGATGTGTTTAGTAAGTTTAATAACCATCCTGATTTTCCAAAAAAATATTTCAATAAAATAGTTGCCGCTTATGATACTGCAGCCAATAAAAAAGATTCTGTGTATTGGGATTCTGTACGGCCGGTGCAATTATCAGTTGAAGAAGAAAAAGATTTTCATATTAAGGATAGTATTTATAAAGCATCGAATGATTCTGCACATACAAAAGCAAGGATTGATTCATTGCGCAAACAACAGGGCAAAGTTTCTTTGGGTAATGTTTTTATTTCAGGCTTCACACGTTCTGATTATAAACCGGATAATTATACAAGCTGGAAATGGGAGCCATTGCTGCGTAATATTGAATATAATATTGTGGAAGGTTTTGTGGTGAAAGCTTCATCCACATTCACGCATTATTTCAACAAATGGCAAAGACCTGTTTCGTTTACACCGTCAGTCAGATATGGTTTCAGCAATACACACCTGAATGTGTATGGCATAGTAAATATTCCCGGCAGGATGATAAAAGATGGCGACCAGACTATCAATCAGCATGGCACTAACTGGATAATTTCTGGTGGAAAAAACATCAGCCAGTTCAATAATGAAAACCCGATTTCTCCTTTAATCAATGAAATATATACGCTGATTGATAAGAGGAACTATATGAAATTGTATGAAAAATATTTTGCAGGCATACGTTTCAGCAAAGATTATCGCAATGGTTTTAAATTTTATATCAGCGCTAATTATGAAGACAGGTTGCCATTGAACAACATTACTGATTTTTCAATCGCAAATAAGAACAGGGTGTTTACACCAAACTACCCGATAGAAAAACTGGATTCACAGTTTACACATCACCAGGCTTTATTGTTTACTACAGGAATTGACTTTACCCCGGGGATGAAATACATCCAATTCCCTTATGGAAAAGTGCCGCTCGGTTCAAAATATCCGACAATTTCATTCATGTATCAAAAAGGTATAAACAACATTTTTGGTAGTGATGTAAATTTTGATAAATGGAAATTCAGCGTCCGTAATTCAATGAATTTAAAACTGGCAGGCACTTTTAAATACAACGTAGCTGTTGGTGGTTTTTTAAATACAAAAAAAGTTTACATCCAGGATTATCAGCATTTCAACGGCAACCAGACAATTTATGCCAGTGAATATTTAAACAGTTTCCAGATTGCACCTTATTATGCCAACAGTACGACTGCCGGATTTTATGCGACTGCTAATATTGAGCACCATTTCAATGGTATGCTCACCAATAAAATCCCATTGTTTAAAAGACTCAACTGGAACCTTGTTACAGGCGCTAATGCTTTTTATGTAAACAGTAATAATAATTATGTGGAAGCATTTGCCGGCCTTGAAAATATTTTCAAAATTTTGCGTGTTGATATTGTTACATCTTATCTCAACGGGCAGCAAGGATCATTTGGTATCAGGCTTGGCTTTGGCGGTTTGTTTTCTTTTAGCAACAACAGGTAAAAAAATTACAGGCGCTATATCATCCTGAATGATGTAGCGCCCGCAATGATTATACAGAAAAAGAATAGTGTTGTTATATCAATGTTTAATCACAAGTACTGTTCTCCCAATCACATTACCATCCTGTTTTAATACAAGAAAATAATTCCCATCTGATATATTTGCAGTTGATAATTGTGTCTTTAAATCTCCACCAGATTGCACTTTTTTTAATTCAGATTTCAAAACCCTTCCGTACTGGTCAACTACAGTTAATTCAATATTGGAATTTTTGTTGAGCCTGAAATTGATTGTTGCAGTACTATTGACAGGGTTTGGAAAAATATTTATTTTATTTAATCGTTGATAAGAAATCATGCCTGCATCATCATTTGCAGTGGAAGCATTTTTTATGTTTACTGAATAATCTTCAGCTTCACCATTTGTATAATTACAAGGGTTGTTGTAAGCAAAAAATGTTTCTTCCACAACTATTCGCATGACAGTTAAACCTGTAACTGCATCCTGGGGTACAGTAAAGTTGAAAGGAAGTTCATTCCTTTCAGGAGTAACTTTTCTGCCGATTAATTCGCCCGGGTCTGTGAAGTTTTTATTATTATTAAAATCTATATAAACACTAACAGTTACTGCTCCATTAATCTGTCTTTCAGCAGTTGGCTTCACATATACCGTGTAATTTTTTTGTTGAACCAATGGCATTGTAATATTTGTATAATCACCATAACCGGAACCATTACTGCCACTCACATTCTTTTTGTTTTTTACCCGCACATAATCAATATAGCAGAGTGAATTGGAATGTGCAGAACAATAACCTTCTTCAGTAAGCGTGATGAACTTCCATCTCAATTTATATTTGCTAACGGTATCTGCACACACTGCAGCCGGCTTGAATTCATAGAAAGTATTCGACTTAAGCTGGGTTAACTGGTAAAAAGTATCGGTGATATTAAACACACTATCCCATCTTTTTCCTTCTTCATGCCAAACAATATTATAAGCAACTGGCTGTTCATCACCATAAGGCTCCCAGGTAAGCAATGCCGAATGGTTGGTAATATTTACAGCAAAAGGCATTACCGGATTTGCACAGGGTGGCGCTTTCTGATCACTGTATGCAATTTGTGCATTAACGCAAACTGTTAAAATAAAAGACGAAAGAGTAAAGCTTGTTTTCATAAGTGTTATTTTTATTAATAATAAACCAATAGCGTCCTAAACGTTTTAAAAAAAATAGAGAAAGTTGTCTGTATCTCAAATAGCTTTGAGTTGCACAACAAAACCAACTTTCTCTATGTCAAAAATAGCTTTATTCGCCCAAATCA
>JAFDXI010000047.1 GCA_018268035.1 Bacteroidota bacterium
AAAAAAAGTAAATGTATAATCTCTCCTCAATGTGTTGTATGTGTTGTATGTCTCAACTGAGAAGGGGATTATATTGCTGTTACTTGACTTAGATAAATTCAAATAATAAAAATATATGAGGCCTTCTCCAATCTCGGGAAGGCCTTTTTCTTTTTACACTATCAACAACAATAAAATAAATGAGCAAGCAACCATCAACACAAAATCGTAACCAGGGAAAAATTTATTTCATTGGTTCAGGCCCCGGTAATCCAGGATTGATTACTGTGAGGGGTGCAACAATTTTATCACAGGCTGAAGTCATCATCGCCGACAGGTTGGCCGGTGAGGCAATACTTCAACTCTATGCAAACCCAAATGCTATCATCGTTGATGTGGGCAAACAGGGTGGTAATTCAAAATCATATAAACAGGAAGACATCAATCAACTGCTGGTACAATTTTCTGCATTGTATGAAAAAGTAGTGCGATTGAAAGGTGGAGATATCGCTTTCTTCTCCAATGTATATGATGAATTAAAAACTGTTGAAGCATATAATATCGCTTATGAAATTGTTCCGGGTATCACTGCTGCCTCAGGCGCTTCAGCTTACACTGGTGTTCCATTAACAGCAAGAAAACATGCAAGCGGTGTGCAGTTGCTAACCTATTATAAAAACACTGTCATCAGTAATGAAGGATGGAAACAATTAGCTGCTTTTGAAGAAACACTGGTGTTTTATATGAGCAGTAATAAACTCTTGTCTATTGTTGAAAAATTATTGAGTGCCGGCGCTGAAAAAGATATTCCGTTTATCGTTGTTGAACAGGCAACAACTCCGCAGCAGAAAGTAAGTGCATTTACATTGACATCATTTCTTCAAAATCCAGGGCAACATTTTAGCAGCCCTTCCATTCTTATCATGGGGAAAGTGGCGTCACTGCATCAAAAATTTGCCTGGTATGATACTGCCGGTTCTGCTTCAAATTTTTTCAGGAATGTAGAAGAAGAAAATGATTACCTGAAAATACAATCGTTCATCCAACAAAAAAATACTGTCTATGCTCACTGATCAAAAACTGCAATCATTGAAAGATATCATCCGTGAATCATCTAAGGATGAACTCATATGGATGAGTGGTTACCTCGCAGGTGTTTCTGAAAAAAATGGTGCTGCAACGCCGCCAGTTCAAACCGGTATTGAATTGCCCGCAGAAAAACTGGTGATTTCTGTTTTATACGGAACTGAAACAGGTAATGCAAAAAAAATTGCTACTAAACTATCTTCTGTTTTAAAAAACAATCAACATAAAGTAACACTCAAAGGCCTTGATCAGTTCAATGTTGATAATTTAAAAAAAGGAGGACTTGTGTTCATCATCATGAGCACACATGGCGATGGTGATCCACCTGCTGCAGCAAAAAAATTTTATGATCACCTGAAAGAAAAACAACATGATTATTCTAATCTTCAGTATGCAGTGCTTGCTTTGGGCGATAGCTCATATCCATTGTTCTGCAAAGCAGGTGAAGATGTGGATGCATTGTTATTACAACATGGGGCATCACAAATTTTGCCATTAGAAAAATCTGACCTTGATATTTATGCTGTTTCTGATGCATGGATCAGCAATGTCGTTAGCAATCTGCCAACAGCAGCCAATGCTTTGCTACCAAAGCAGCAACCGAAACAGGCAGTAAAAAATGGAAAACATTTTTATAAAGGAATAATCAAAACGCACATCAACTTAAACGACATAGGTTCCTCAAAAGAAACATGGCATATTGAAATCAACACTGATGAGTCAATATATTATTTGCCAGGTGATGCATTGGGAATTATACCTTCCAATGATGATGAAGTTGTGCTGGAGATTATTCGTTTGTTGGGTACAGCCAAACAAAGAAAAGTTGAATATAAAGATGAGATATTATCCATTTTTGATTTGTTCAAAACGAGGTTGAATATTTTGCATTTGCCTTTACGCATTGTAGAAAAATATGCAAAGTTGATTCAATCAGAACTGCCTTCAGTTCGGCTTGATTTGAAAAACCTCCTGGCATTATATCCTTTTAATAAAGATGTTTCACTCGATGATTTCATTGCAATACTGGAACCAATAACACCTCGGTTGTATTCTATTTCTTCATCACCTTATGCACATGGTAATAATGATATTCATATCACAGTTGGCAGGAATAAATTTATTGTGAATGAAAAAACAAAATTTGGTTTTTGCAGCAGCCATCTTACAGGTTTGAATATTGGTGATGAAATAACTTTTTATATCAATTCAAATGAAAGATTCCATTTGCCTGAAACTGATAAAGACATCATCATGATTGGACCCGGGACAGGTATTGCACCTTTTCGTTCATTCATTGCACACAGGGATGATGAAGGCGCCTCAGGCAGAAGCTGGTTGTTTTTTGGTGATCAACAATTTGCAACTGATTTTTTATACCAGAGTGAATTGCTTGCATGGTTTGATACTGGTTCATTAACCAGGATCAACACTGCTTTTTCAAGAGATCAGCAGGAGAAAATTTATGTTCAACACCGCATGCAGCAACAGGCAAGAGAATTATTTCAATGGATTGAAAACGGCGCTTATGTTTTTGTATGCGGCAACAGGGACACTATGTCAAAAGATGTAGAAGCCACTTTGATTGAAATCATCAGTGCAGAAGGCAGGCTTGATAAAAGAGAAGCAGAAACTTATTTATCAGGGCTGGAAGAAGAAGGCAGGTATGTAAAAGATGTTTATTAAATGAGAGTGATAGTATTAAAACATCTCAATCTGAAATCTATGACCTTGATATATAATGCAACTAACATTCGCAAGTGCGTTAAGGTTATTCCAGGGGAAGGAAATAGATTTTAAGAAGGTATTATTATTCTCATTCGTGCATTCGTGGCATTCAAAATTGAACAAAAGTTAACATTATTTATTCATTGTTAAAATAAACCCCGAAACATAAGATTGGGGCAACAGGAGAAAAACTACTATGTCAGAATCAATAGTAGAAAAAATTAAAAAGCAAAGCAATCATTTACGTGGTACTTTAAAAGAAAGTTTGTTGGATGAACATACCGGCGCCATACGTGAAAGCGACCGGGCATTAATAAAATTTCACGGTATGTATATGCAGGATGACCGTGACAGGAGAGAAGAACGTGCAGAAAAAAAATTAGAACGCCTGTATTCTTATATGATCCGTCTGCGGCTGCCTGGTGGATTACTTACGGCTCAACAATGGATTGCATTACACGAAGTAACAAATGCCTATACTACCGGGACTATAAAAATTACGACAAGACAAACTATACAGTTGCATGGCATTCTGAAACATCATATCAAACCTACCATCAAAAATTTTGATACTGTGAAATTAGATAGCATTGCTGCATGTGGCGATGTGAACAGGAATGTGATTGCAGGTGCACATCCACGGTACAGCCCGATACATGAGGAAGTGTTTGCTTACGCTGGAAATATCAGCAGGATGTTGTTGCCAAAGACAAATGCGTATTATGAAATATGGCTGGATAAAGAAAAAATTACACCTGAGCTTGAAAAAGATGAGTTGTATGAAGACAGGTATTTTCCACGCAAGTTTAAAGTTGGGATTGCCATTCCACCTTACAATGATGTGGATGTTTTCACAAACGATGTGGCATTGATTGCCATTATTGAGAAAAACAAATTAACAGGTTTTAATATTGCTGCAGGTGGTGGTATGGGAATGACCCATGGTAATGCTTCGACTTATCCAAGGTTGGCTTCCATGCTGGGTTTTGTGAAAAAAGATGATTTGTTGGAAACTGTTTATGCTATTGCAACAGTGCAAAGGGATTTTGGCAACAGGGAAGACAGGAAATTAGCGAGGTTAAAATATACAATTGATAAATTAGGCGTTGAAGGTTTCAGGAAAGAAACTGAAAAAAGAAGTGGTATTATTTTTTCTGAAGGAAAAAAATATGTGTTCACTAAAAGACAGGATGAATATAGTTGGCACCAAAATCATGAAGGGCTTTTTTACTATACAGCTTTTGTAGAAACAGGAAGGGTGTATGATGGAGAAAATGTTCAATTCAAAAAAGCATTTTATGAAGTTGCAAAAACAGGTAAAGCACAGTTCAGGTTTACCTGCAATCAAAATATTATTATCAGCGATATTTTGCCTGAAAATAAAAATGAAATTGAAAACATCCTGCAAAAATTTGGTGTAATTGCAATCACTGAATCAGCATCACCGGTGCGCCGCAATGCTATTGCATGTGTGGCATTAAATACCTGTCCATTGGCATTGGCAGAATCACAACGCTACCTTCCAGCTTTAATCAGTAAAATTGAATTGATTTTAAAAAAATACCAATTGGAAAATGAAGAATTGAGTGTAAGGATGACGGGTTGTCCAAATGGATGCGGACGTTCTGTTGCTGCTGAGATTGGTTTTGTGGGCACTGCCTTGGGAAAATATAATATGCACATCGGCGCTGATGCAATTGGAAAAAGATTGAATAAATTGTATAAGGAAAACCTGGAAGAACCGGCTATCCTGGATGAACTCGATGTGTTGCTCAAAGATTTTTCAACTAACAGGAATGAGAATGAGCCTTTTGGTGATTATGTGTTGAGAAAACAAATTGTGTAAGCTTCAATTTCATAATCTGAAATGATGAATCAAGCTTCAAAAATATTTTTCATTAATAAATAAAAAGTGATGAGCAGTTCCGCCAACAAATTATTCCCCATCTTTCTGAAACTGGAAGATCTGCGTTTGCTGATAATCGGTGCGGGTGATGTGGGTTTGGAAAAATTGAATACTGTGCTGAGCAATTCACCTGATACGAGGATAAGAATTGTAGCCAATAAATTTAAACCGGAAGTGGAAGAGTTATCTTTTAATTATCCCAATGTGCAGTTGATTAATGCTGATTATTCATCATTGTTTATGGACCAATGCGATTTGGTTATTACAGCAGTAAATGATATTGAACTCGCTGAGAAAATCCGTAATGATGCCAGGCAAAAAGGAAAGCTCATCAACTCTGCAGATAAACTTGGGCTTTGTGATTTTTACCTGGGTGCAATCGTTAATAAAGGCGACATAAAAATTGCAATATCCACGAATGGTAAGTCACCCACGCTGGCCCGGCGATTGAAAGAATTTTTTACTTTATCAATACCGGATGAAATTGAAACTACATTGGAAAACCTGCACAACATCAGGAATAATATTACAACAGGCTTGAAAGAAAGAATTAAAAAGTTGAATGAAATAACAGCATCATTTGTGGAATACAACAGGGAGTATAAAAAATAACGGTATGGTATTTTCGAAATACTACCCTGGAAGTTTGATAGTATAATATTATAAGGTGCTTATGATTTGAATTATTATTAAAACATTGTCTTTGCAAAAAACAGGAACTGACTTCTTAAGTTTTGTGGAATAAAAAAAGTGTAACTAATTTAAGCAAACCACAAACCTGTTTTTCTTGCCTGGCCCGTCGATAAATATTTGCCTCAGCCTGTTCCTTGTGTGAACAAATCTTTTTTTATCAAGGTCTATCACAACAGATGTTATAGTAAAAGTTTCAAAAGACTCGAAGTAAGGGAACATTTTTTTTATACATGCAATTTCCCTGTCAATAATATTGTTGTAGTTATTTTTTCTTTTTACCGGTAACAATAATTCCCTTTCCATATAATAATTTTAATGTAGAGAATCAAAGATGATCCCTGAATTAATGTTGTTAATTAAGAGAGTTGTAAAACCATGTAAATCCATAAAGCGTCTCACAACATTTACAAACCTGTAACAATAAATTCTGTCCTTCGGTTAGCTGCGCGGCCTGCTTCAGTTGCATTGTCTGCAATAGGTTGTGTTTCGCCAAAGCCTTTGGCTGAAAGCCTTTTTGCATCAATGCCTTTACTCACTAAATAATCAGCTACTGATTGAGAACGTGCCTGTGAAAGCTTCAGGTTGTCTGCATCGCTGCCTACATTATCAGTATAACCATTGATTTGAATTTTCATGGATGGGTTATCGTTCATTAACTGGACAAGTTTGTTGAGTTCAATCATGCTCACCGGTGCAAGTTGGAATGATTTTGTATCAAACTGGATATTCTTCAAACGCACAGAAGCGTTTAATGCAACTGACTCCAGCGAAATATTTTTTTCATATACACTGTCTGATGGTTTATCTGCCAGGTTGAATACATCACTATAAAACATATAACCTTTTCTGTTGACTGTAAATGTGTAATTTTTACCAACGGGCAAAGTGATAAAATAAAATCCTGTTTCATCAGTCTGCACATTGTTCAAAACCTGTTGGCTACTATCAACACTTAATTCGACAGAACAAGGCAAGCCCTGGTTGGTTTTACTGTCAGTAACATAACCTTTTACATATAATGTTTTGAATGGCCTCACATCAGGCCTGAGTGTGAAGCTGTATAGGTCAAGAAGCCCTTTTGAATCTGCACGGTCGCTTGCATAATAAGCAGTCATGCCATCTGCGGCCACAAAAATGCTGCCTTCATTATCAGTCGTGTTGATTGGATAACCCAGGTTTTCAGGTGTACCCCAGCTCTTTTCGCCTGTCTTGTGTACTAAATAAATATCAGTGCCACCATATCCGGGCAATCCATTTGAGGTAAAATATAATGTTTGATTATCAGCGTGAATGAAAGGTGCCATTTCATCACCTTTGGTATTTATTTGTGGACCCATATTTATTGCAGGTTGCCATTTACCATTCACACGGTAACTAACATACAAATCATAACCACCATAACCACCCGGCCTGTTGCTGGAAAAGTATAAAGCATTTTTATCCGGGCTTAAAGATGGTGCTGTTTCAATAAAATTAGTGTTGATGTTGCCCCCAAGATTGATAGCTTCACTCCAGCCTGAAGGTGTATTGTATGAAATGTATAAATCGAAATCACCATAACCCTGCCCCGGGATATTGCCTGCAAATAATAACCAGTCGCCATCCTGTGAAATATTCAAAGCGCCCTTGGAAGGCTCACTATTGATGTCGCCTTTTATCAGTTCTGCTTTAGAATATCCTTTTGATGTGAGTGTGCTTTTATAAAAGTCTTCACGGATGTTGCCCGGGTTCCTCCTTGTAAATACAAAGAGACTGTCGTCAATAGTAAATGATGGATAATATTCTAACGCATCGGTATTGACGCTGTCACCCAAATTTTTTGGTGCAAAAGAATAATTGTTGGATGGATGGGTTTTGGCATAGTCAATTGCAAACTCATAGCAGCTTTTCCTGTAAGTAGCTAATTTTTTACTTTTTTCATTCAGGTTAGGGATGTTGAGAAAGAGGTTGACTGCCTGTAGCGCATCTTTGAACCTGCCTGCTCCTGCCAGGTTGATGGAATAGGGAAGTAAATAAAAACCGGTATAAGCGCTGTCTATTGCAAAGGCCTTTTGAAAATAAATGATACTGTTGTCATAATCTTTTAGCTGTCCATACACACCACCTAATGATAACAATGCATCCACAAATTTCGGATCTTGCCTGAGCGCATCATTGATGATTGGAATAGCATTTCGCAGCTCATCATTTTGTAACAAATCAATGGCCTTTGCATAAGTGGCCGCTGCTTTTTTATTCACTTTCTCCGGGTCATAACCCTGCGATTGTGCATAAAAAGAAACGAAGCAAAAACAAACCAATAAATACTTCATGTGGTAAAGATGCATTGGTACAATTAATTTTTTTTCATCCAAAAGTTAAAAAACATAATAACGGTATGGTTGTAGCCTGATTGTATGAAACTGGATATTTATTCATCAACAATCCGGTAAAGCTGGATAAGCGTAATTTTATCATTGAAACACCCGCTGTCAATTTTATAAAAATTAAAACAAGTCATATGAAAAAAAATCTTTTTCTTATTACATTACTCTTTTCATCAATGAATGTTTCTGCACAAATGATGAGAGAACCTGCTTCTTATGATACAATAAAAGGCATACAGATTTATCTCGGGGCGGGTGTCGCTTATAACAATTATAAAAATCTTGGTCAGGCGCTGAATGATAACGGGCTCCCTTCTTTGGGTAAATTTTCATTGATTAATTTGCTGGAAGCTGACATGCGTCATAAAAATATGTTGTTTGGATTTGTTGGTAACATGTCTTATTCGCCAAAAAGAACCGATGCATACAATACTTCTGTTGTTGGATATTATGGTGGTTTGGGTTTTGGTTATTATGTAGTCAACAAAAATAAATTTCACCTGGCGCCACAGGTAGGTATTGGTTATTATGGCACAATGGCTAAGATTACTCAACGTAAAGGTTTTACTGATTTTAATGAAATATTGACTGATGGAAATTCAGTTGACATACACCAGGGAACAGCCGCACTGGATTTTGCTTTGAAATTTGATATGGCTGATTTCACAAAATTTAAGACTGGTATTTCAGGTTTCAGAATTGGCTATAGGATGGGTTTGTCAAAACGTGGATGGGGTATTGATGATATGGGTAGCTCAACTGTTGAAGGATCGCCACAAGACAGGTTAAGCTGGTTTTATGCAATGCTGACTATTGGTTTTTCTGCTAATAAACCGAATTGATTTTTACTTTGACCCGATGTTATGCAATAATTTTTTAATTATAGTATTTTGCAAAGCATTATTTTAGCCGGCATTATCTTAAAACTAATATCATGAAATGAGCCATAAGAATATTTCATACTGGTATGGATGATTATTTAGCGCATTTCATTTGACATTTACAAACATAAAAATAAACACATGAAAATTATTTCTTCATTAATGATCGTTTGTGCGATTGCTTTTGCTGCTTGTAATAGTAGTAGTTCCACTGGTGGAGCTGCCTCTGATTCCACTGCATCCACTGATACATCTGCTGCTTCACAGGGAAGCGTGGATGGATTCAAATTAGGTGTTCAAATGTGGACATTCAACCATTTTACTTTTGCCCAGGCATTGGATAAAGTGGATAGTGCCGGTATAAAAAATATTGAAGCGTTCTGGGGTCAGGACTTAGGTGGTGGCTTGCCGGGAAAATTTGGTATTGATATGTCTGCTGATACAAAAACCAAATTAAAAAAACTGTTGCAGGATAAAGGCATTCAGATTGTGGCTATGGGTGTCATTTCTCCAAAAGATAAAGCAGAATGGATTAAAGCATTTGATCTGGCAAAAGAATTTGGATTGAGTTATATCACTGCAGAACCCATCAAAACACAATGGGATATGGTGGACAGTTTAGCCGGCGCTTATAATATTAAAGTAGCCATTCATGACCATCCAAAACCAAATCCATATTGGAGCCCGGATTCTGTTTTGGCAGCAATAGTTAACCATCCAAATATTGGTGCTTGTGCTGATGTTGGCCATTGGGCACGCAATGGAATCAATCCTGTGGATGCATTAAAAAAACTGGAAGGCCATGTATTTGGTGTGCATTTAAAAGATATTGTAAAGTTTGATGATGTCAATGCTGCTGATACAGTTGTATCAAAAGGTGTGATTGATTTTCCGGCCATCTTCGCAGAACTGAAAAGACAAAATTTTAATGGTATGCTTTCCATAGAACATGAATCAAACTGGTTGCATAGCCTGCCGGATGTGATGCTCACAAAAAATTATTACGACGAACAGATTGCAAAACTGAAATAAAAATAAAAAGGGGCAACCTGTGCCCCTTTTTATTAAGTAAATATTTTGATTGTTATCAAATTGAATTATACACAAAATTTTTATACTTGTTAAAAAAAGACATTGCGGTATTTTAAAAGCTTTATAATTTTGGCCATTGGTTGAAAGAATAATTCTATGATTGCATTTTACCTGACCCTTATTGTAATATTATCAATTATCCTCGCAAAATTTTTTCTGTTTTCTAAAAATACCGGAGATAACAAACTGCTCTATTGGTTTTACTTTCCAAAGTATAATGTGATACCATCCAGCAAAGAATCGAGGAAGTTGAAAACACTTCAAAACAAATTATCGGGGATTCTTTTTTTAATGTCGTTATTCGAACTATTGCTTTGGATTTATATCAATAAATTTTAATGGGGTATTGAAGTAAATTTAATAATCAAATTTCATCAATCGAATCCAGCAGCCTGGTACTTGCTGAATTTTAATGTAAGCCAATATCTTTTGAGAAAAATTATTCTGTATTCTCATTATGTTGTGCAGTTTTCCTTTTTTCTATCCAGTTAATTATCCTCTTCCTTTCACCTGTTAACAATAGCGCTAAAATTATTTTTACTGCAGAAAAAACAAGGTTTGAAAAGCCTGGATTTTGAATATTTGGAGTAATTTTTTTTACCAGGATAATATTAATTATCCCCTGGCAGAATGAGGGGATTTCTTCAAATAAAATAACGCAGGCTGTTACAATCAAAGCAATATTCAGTATGGAATTGGATGAAATGTTGAAAGAAAAATTTTCCTGTTCAAAACCTTTATCAAGCTTTAGTTTGCTGATGATGTAATTGGTGTTAAACAATAATTGGTAAACCAAAAAACAGTAGATAATCAGGATGGTAAAAAACAGGATAAAATCAAAAATATCGTTGCTATAAAATTGATTATTTCCTGTATCACCTTGTCCTGATAAGATCCATACAGCGGAAATTAACCGGGGAATCATTAAAATGATTTCCTTTAAGAAAAACAACCCGGATATTTTCAGAATTATATTGAAAAGACTTTTTGGTGTCATATCTTTTGAAGGGCAATAATTTATAATAACAGTTTTAGTATATTATTAATGAACCAGGATGATTTAGCGCATTAATGTGAAATATATTTATCTACAGGCATCCGGTTTTGTAAACTTCTGCCGAGTGTCAGTTCGTCTGCATATTCCAGTTCGCCTCCAAAAGCAATGCCTCTTGCAATAGTGGTGATTTTACAATTAAGTTCTTTTATTTTTTTCTGGATATAATAGATAGTAGTATCGCCCTGTATGTTGGGGCTGAGTGCAAAGATTAGTTCTTCGGTACCTTCATTTTTTATTCGTTGTACCAATGATTCAATTTGTAATTGGTCAGGTCCAATACCATCTAATGGAGAAATAACACCACCTAATATATGATAAGTACCACTGAATTGCTGCGTGTTTTCAATAGCAATGACATCACGCAGGTTTTCAACTACACATATCAGTCTTTGATTGCGCAATGAGTTGGCGCAAATAGAACAAATATCTGCATCGCTCACATTATGACAACGCTGGCAAAACCTGATATCCCGGCGCATTTTTGCAATGGTCTCACTGAAGTTTTCTGTAAAAGCCTCATCTTGCTTTAAAAGATGCAATACCATGCGCAGTGCAGTTTTTTTACCAATACCCGGAAGCCTGGCAAATTCATTCACTGCATTTTCAAGTAAGGATGATGAGAATTGCATTAGGCAAAGATAGTGAATGAAGGGAGTAGAATTTTTCAATTAATCCCAGCAGCTTTTAACTGCTGTTATAGCTGCACATTTATTTCATTATCCCAGTTTTCTTTGATAGTTATTTTGCGAGGAATACGTACAACTATTTCTGGTTGTTTTTTTAAATCATAGTTGCCGGGCGTCCATGTCATGTTTTTGTCTAAATCATATAAAACACGGAGTTCATAATCGCCCGGGGCAAATAGTCTGCGATAAAATTCAGTACCGGTTAGTTGAACTGAATCTACTACTTTATCATTTTGTAATAGTTGTAAAACAGGATTGTTGCTGAGTTCAAGATTTGCAAATCTCAGCCGGATGCTGCCATAATCGCTTTCACTCCGGGTGTTGATGGCAATTGTATCCGTCTTTGCAAGTTGGTGGCCACTGCTATCTGTAAAAGCATCTTTTTGAACAATGAGTTTAAAATGCTGGTCTTCTTTCCATGGATACAAAAGACTGAAAGTTTTGAAAGATGTGTCTGCTACAACTCTATAACCTGTTACAGGTTTAAAGCTGGTATCGGTAAAATTTATTTTAGTGCTATCAAAATGTTCCAAAGGTTGCTGGAAATAAAAATCAAGGTTACTTAACAGGTCCTGCTGGCTTCTTGAAAGATTGGTAGCAAACCTGATAGTTGTATCTTTTGTATTCTTTTTTCCTGGTGAGACTGCTTTCTGGTTGCCTGAATTGCCTACACCTGCATTTTTATTTTCAGGATATTCATTATAGGCATACATTGTTACCTTTTCTGGTGAGATGCTGTCAATGGTAACAGGTTCATTGAGGAAGGCAAATGTCTTTGTGCTGTCATCATATTTTTTTGTATAGTCATTCGGCAATACGAATACGTTGTATTTGCCTGGTTCAATGTACCTGAAATGAAAATTTCCACCACTATCAAGGCTGGTATAGTAAACCGGTCTGAGCTTTTTAATCGCAGAATCGTTCAGGTTACTTTGTAATACCACGATAAGTGTTGAATCTATCTTACCTGTTTCAGCAAGAGTTACCTGGCCAAGTAACTGCCCGTTGGCAATGGTGTTACCTGTCGAAAAAACATAAGTAAAATTTTTATAGATGTTGCCTTCATTCACATCTTTTAGTCCATTTCCGAAATTGATGGAATATGTTGTGTTGGGCAGAAGCGAATCCTTTAACCGGATCGTTACATTTTGCAATAACCCTTTTACATAAGGCATAGTTACAGGGTTGGGAGAAACGATGAGTGTTTGCTGAATGGTATTATCCAACTGAATGTATTCATTGAAAGTGAGTACAATCTTATTGGTATGAAAGTTTAATGTTGAATCAGATGGTACCGCTTTAATTAATACAGGTGGCAATGAATCCCTGGGGCCGCCTGTGGGTGGAATTATATTTGCACAGGATGATTGAAACAGAATTTCAACAATTGCTACAAACAGAAAAATAAAAAAAGTAAAATACTTCTTCAAGTGCTATGTTCTTTAAAAATTCAAACATAAATGCTTTATTTTATTTTATCTACTAATATTCTTATAAATCAGATCAAATAAGAATTACTTAATCCTTGGATTAAACAATTTTATGCTAATGGCGGGTTTGATTAGCCCATAATAATAAGGATTGATTATATTTTTTTCGAAAAAATAAATCTGTCAATGCCTGCAACTATAAAAAAGAGCCGGTTCCTGCTTTGCTTATTGAATATTTCTGCCTTACTTAAAACAACAATGAGTACAAGCAGTTGTTTGATAGAAGAGCAGATTTCAATGGAACCGGCATATTTCTTTGAATAATAATGGATAGTATTGGCGATACTTTTCTACTGTGGCAATTTTATTGCTTTTGATGGCGCTGTTTATTTTTATTTAAAATGTTTGTCTAATGCTTGCTTTTAAAAAGTCTCAGCCAATAAAAATAAAACAGATACTCAACCAAAATGCAGCACAAAATGTGGCCAGTAAAATTAGTATTGCCATCGTTATCGCTGAAGAATATTTCTTTTCTTTATTATGAAAACCCACTTTATAAAGTTTGTTTTAATGTTAATCACTAAAAGTAATATTCCGATGCTGAAAATTAATATTGTTAGTAAAATGAAAACATGATTTTGGTCATACCGGGTACAAATTTTTGAATTCTGTTTTTTCAAACTTGCCTGTTTTTGTATGAAGCCGGATGCGGAACACTATACCGCCTATTGTATTAACATCTTCCGGAACAAATGGCCATTCCTCTGTAAGTCTTACTGTCTTACTGGTGATAAAAGGCAGGTCGCGTGCAATTAAAATTTTCAATGCTTCTGTTCTTTCTTCTTTGTCTGTAATTTCTTCAAATCTTCCCCATGCGATAACACAATCCCAGTTTCCCATATTTTCTAAATGGTAAGTTTCGAAACAAACTTCAGGGTTTTGTCGCATCATATCTATTTTCCTGCCTTCTTCAGTATGGGCATAAATGCAATTCTCATGATAGGCAAAACTTATGGGCACTACAAAAGTTGTATTATTTGCGTGACAGCCTAAATGGCCTACTAACTGGTGGTGTAGTACTAATTCTATAGCATCTTCATCTAAAACACCAAACATGATAATTGATTTTTATAAAAGTACCGGATTTAAGAAGTTGTATAAATGATATCAATCAACAGTAAAAATGATATTCATCATGTGCTGAATAAGCAGCAATTTGTTTTTTTGACGCATGTTGCAAAAGCTGCCATCGAATGTAATTGAAACCACATTTTTAATAAAAATGGTTTGTGCATGAAAACGATTATTGTACCCATAGATTTTTCAGAAATTTCAATAAATGCAGCCCGGTATGCCGCTGGTATGGCACTTGCAGTGAATGTAAATCTTATTTTATTTCATTCCACAAAAGATGAAACCGGGCAGGATGAAACTAAGATAAAAGCAGAGCAGTTGATTTGTGAATTATTACAACAAACAGCAAACAAAATTTCAGTCCGGTATAATTTGGTAACAGGGTTTATAGAAGATGAATTGTTGCAGATGTGCAACAAGGTGAATCCGATGGCAGTTGTAATGGCTACCCATGGTGAGAACAGAAAGGGCAATTTATTTTTTGATAGTGCTACAGTTTATTTTTCAAGAAACCTTGGCTATCCTGTAATCAATGTTCCTAAAGATGCAAAGTTTCAAACTATTCAAAAAATTTTACTTGCAACAGATGGTGAAAACATTGATACAATAACAGTAAAAAAAGTAATTGAAATTGTACAAGCATTTCAAGCATCAGTGGATATCATTCATGTTTATCAAAATGAAAATGCGCTTGAAAAAAGACAACCCATAATAGAAGAGTGGATACGACATTTAAAGGGGGTGAATGGTTGCGTTTATTACATCAGGCACAACAATGTTTACGATGCCATTACCGGTTTTGCAAAAGCAAATGAATCACAATTACTGCTGACATTTCCGGGAAAACATTCCATGTTTCACAAAAGTGAATCGAAAAAATTATTATTTAATGCACCTGTTGCCACAATGACAATACAATAAAGGTTAATGAAAATGTATGTAGATAGCACAACGATGGTTGAAGATATCAAAAAGGTATTTTCCAATGCTTACCCTTTTTTAAAAATTGAATTATATATTAAAAAAGCAGTGGAAAGAAATGTGCCTGCAAAAAAAGAACCCTTACCTTATTACCTGCACATGGGGGCTTACCTGAATAAACAGCATATTAATTATGCGATTGATATCAGCAATAATATTACTGTGGCTGAGCTTGAAATGCAATTTGAAAAAATTGGTTTGATTGCAGAGGTGCAAAGAAAATCAGGCAATGTTTGGATTGAAACTTTTTTGACCAACAACTGGACATTGCAGCAACAAAATGAAGAAGGTGAGGAGATAAGCAGTCATTTCAACAATAGCCAATAAAATATTTATCTTGTGATGTAGAATATTATTGAATGAATAATTTTCAGCTTACTGCTGAACTCCCTGTCGGCTGCTATATGAAGAAGAGCATTTGTATTATCATTCTTTTATCCTTTCTTGCCTGCAAAAAAAGTGAGGTCCCTGTAATTTATTATACCGATAATAACGTTGTGGCACACCGTGGCGCATGGGCCGATTATCACTTGCCACAAAACTCTATCGCATCATTACGAAAAGCTATTGAGATGAATTGTGCAGGCTCTGAATTTGATGTCTGGCTTACGCAGGATGATTCTTTGGTGGTTACACATGACCCTAATTATGGAGGGCATAAAGTAGAAAGGAGCACTTATGCTGAATTGGCTAAAACAAGATTATCGAACGGTGAAATTTTACCAACACTCAGGCAATACCTTGCTGCGGGCGCAGGACAAAACCAAACCATTTTATTTCTTGAAATAAAATCAATGACATATAAAGATGAGGTAATGAATCATATCACTGACAAAGTCACGAATCTGGTAAATGATATGCAGATGCAGGTTCATATTATTTATACCAGCTTTCATTTTTCAGCTTTGCAACGGGTTCATCAAAATATCCCTAATGCAAAGACATTTTTTTTGGGTGGCGGATATGCTCCTGATTATATAAGATCATCAGGTATATCTGGTCTTGCTTATGATATTGATACGTTTTATAAACATTCCAACTGGCCACAAATAGCAAAAAACGACAACCTATCACTTTGTGCCTGGATTGTAAATGATAATGATCAGTTTCAATGGTTGTACAATAATAAATTTGATTATATAATTACAGATGAACCCAATAATCTTTTCAGGTGGATTGATAAAATGCACTAAAAGTGTTTGATTTTATCTTTTGGAATTTGTCAGATCGAAATATTTCCTATACATTTTTGTGAAATTATCATCACAATTTTTATCTCACATTTGCCACTACTCTTGCCCCGGCTCTTTTTGCTGATTGCATTACACGGAAAACTTCTCCATAATAGGAGGATGTGTCTGCATTAATAACAACAGATGGCGTATCCACCATATTTCTGTTCTTATCCACTGCAAACTTTAAAAGGCTGTCAAGGTTGGATGGGTCAATCTTTTGTTGCCCGATATAAATATTCTGGTCTTTATCAATTGAAACAACGACATGCTGTTTTGCTTTTGTATCTTTTGTGCCTTTCGGGTTGTTTACTCTTACTACATTAGGATTAGCTAAGGTTGAAATAATTAAAAAGAAAAAAAGCAAAATGAATAAAATATCATTCAACGTACCTGCTTCCAGTGAACCATGTGATTTATATCGCCTGCGAATATTCATTTACTTATTGTCTTACAATTTTTATTATAACTTCAGAATTCAAAATGGTTTCATATATTTTCATTTATTGCTTCAATACTGTTTTGTGGCTGAAGCGCATTTTACCTTGTAGGCTCCTGTAAAATATCAATGAATTCTGCACTTGCAATTTCCATGCGATTGGCAGTTTTATCCACTTGTGTATTTAAAAAATTATAACCTACATAAGCCAGCAAACCAATAATCAGACCTGCTGCTGAAGTAATCATTTTTGTATAGATGCCTCCGGCTATTTCTCCCAATTCCAGCTCGCCTGTCGAAGCGATTGCAGAAAACAATTGTAGCATACCAACAATAGTTCCGAGGAAACCAAACATTGGCGCAATGCCTGCAATCAATGAAAGTATGTTAAGATTACGTTCCATTTTATACATTTCAAGACGGCCTACATTTTCCATGCTTTTTTCAATAGCATCAATAGGCTTGCCGATACGCTGTATGCCTTTATCAATAATGCGTGCAACTGGGTTGTCTGTATTTCGGGCAAGATTCCTTGCCGCAGTTATATTACTGGTAATAATGTTATCACGTATAATATGCATAAAATTGGCATCAATACGGGAAGCTTTGCGAATGGCAATCAACCTTTCAAAAAAAACAAATATGGCTGCTGCTAATAAAAAATACAGTGGATACATAATCCATCCGCCTTTATTTAAAAGGCTCCATACATTCATTGATTGTGGCTGTTGCGCTATGGCGTTTACAAGCTTTGAAGTGTCAACCTGCAGGAAAAATCCCATTCTTATAATTTATTTTGAGAGATGCAAAATACATTCAACCACAAAACAACGGTTGCCCTGTTGATAAATTACATAATAATGTTATTTTAAGAAAGATTTTGCAGGCATCATGTGTCACTTTTCAACGTGGTGATCAATATTTTGCAGTATAGTTGTTTATAAAATTATTCTAAACATACCGGCCATTAATTTTTTGATATGGAGCCTTAAAAAATTGTAAGTGAAAACTCATTGTTTAAGAAAATTAATTTTGTTTTGAGCAAATGATGATTTAAGCATTTATCTTTCCGGCATGTTTGCCTGCAGACAAATTTTGATTACACAGTTTAGAAATTATGGTGCTCAGCAATTCGGATTTTCGAAAAATGTTATCGGCATTTATGGTAAAAATGGATGTGGCAAAACAAATTTGCTGGATGCTATTTATTATCTCTGTTTCACAAAAAGTAGTTTTAACCGTCCTGATACTCAAAGTGTAAAAGAGGGTATGACCGGTTTTAGAATTGAAGGAAGGTTTGAAAAGGATAATGAAGAAAGAAAACTGGTTTGTATATTGAGGGAAAACAATCGAAAATTTTTTTCTGTTGATGATGAAGCTTATCAAAAGTTTTCTGAGCATATTGGAAAATTCCCCTGCGTGATAATAGCTCCTGATGATATTTCATTAATTACTGGCGGTGGTGAAGAGCGGAGGAAGTTTTTAGATAGTTTGTTGTCACAGTTGCAACATGATTATCTTGAACAATTGATTGCTTATAATAAAGTATTACAACAACGAAACAGCTTCCTGAAATTTGCTGCCGAAAGAAACAGTTATGATAAAGCGTTACTCGAAATTTTAAATAAGCAACTCATTGAAAAAGGTAATTTTATTTTTGAAAGAAGAAATAAATTTTTGAAAAATTTTCTGCCAATGGTTTTGCAACAATATGTTTCAATAGCCGGTAATAATGAAATACTCAGGATTGATTATGAAAGCCAATTAAATAACCAGCCTTTTGAAGAATTGTTAATACAAAACCTGCAGCGTGATTTGTATTTACAAAGAACAGGCATTGGTATCCATAAAGATGATTTATCAATTATTTTGCATCAGTCTGGTTTCAAAAATATTGCTTCACAGGGTCAAAGGAAAAGTTTGTTGTTTGCCTTTGAGCTTGCTGCTTTTGAAGAATTAAAAATCAATAAAGGATTTACACCTATATTGTTGCTGGATGATGTGTTTGAAAAATTAGATGAAACAAGAATGCAGAATTTATTGGAATATGTTTGTATGAAAAGTGAATCACAGGTTTTCATTACAGATACACATGAAGAGAGATTGCAACAATCATTGTTGAAGCTTGGAAAAGATTTTGAATTGATAGGATTATAACACTCATCCAAAGCTTTTCAAATGGATGGTTTGAATAATTACATTTGATACTTTATTTTTTTATGGATTATGGGGGTATTTTAAATGTCAAAAAAAATATGAAGAAATATTTTCTTTTGCTGATTGTACAAAGCTTAATATTCATTGTTGCTTTGCAGGCGCAGGAAAAAAACAACTTCACTCATGCTGATACTTTGCGGGGAAGTATAACACCTCAGCGTGCCTGGTGGGATGTTTTAAGATATGACCTGACTGTGAAACCTGATTATGATAATAAGACAATTGAAGGCGTAAATTCAATTACATATAAAGTAGTAAATCAGGGGAGTACTGATATGCAGATTGATCTTCAATCACCTTTAATGATTGATAGTATAGTTCAGGACAACAAATCAATAGCCTTTAATAAAATTGATGAAAACGTTTGGATAGCTCATACAATTTCCATTCAGCAACAATCAAATTCAATAACCATTTATTATCATGGAAAGCCAAGAGAGGCAGTGAATCCACCCTGGGATGGTGGTTGGATTTGGAAAAAAGATAAACTCGGCCGCCCCTGGATGAGTGTAGCCTGTGAAGGATTAGGCGCCAGTGTATGGTATCCCTGTAAGGATTATCTAGGCGATGAACCTGATGATGGCGCTTCACTTTCTATCATTGTTCCTGATACTTTGGTAGCAGTGGGCAATGGAAGATTGGCATCTACTCAAAAAAATAATGATGGAACAAAGACGTATAAATGGGTTGTAATAAATCCAATCAATAATTATAATATCATTCCATACATAGGAAAATATGTAAACTGGAGCGATACATTACATGGTGAAAAAGGTGTGCTTGATTTAAATTACTGGGTACTTGATTATAATCTTGATACTGCAAAGAATCAATTTAAACAAACCAAAACAATTTTGCATGGCTTAGAATATTGGTTTGGGCCTTACCCATTTTATGAAGATGGATATAAATTGGTGGAATCACCACATCTTGGAATGGAACACCAGAGTGCTGTGGCTTATGGTAATGGTTTTAATAATGGTTATCGTGGTAGTGATTTAAGTAGTACCGGATGGGGATTGAAATGGGATTTTATTATTGAACATGAGAGCTCACATGAATGGTTTGGCAATAACATTACCATGAAAGACCAGGCTGATATGTGGATACATGAAAGCTTTGCGAATTACAGTGAAACTTTATATACTGAATATTTGTTTGGTAAGGAAGCAGGTAATGAATATAATGTAGGAACCAGAAAACGAATACAAAATGATGTGCCGATTATTGCGCCTTATGGTGTGAATGCAGAAGGCAGTGGCGATATGTATTATAAAGGTGGCAACATGTTACAGGCAATACGTCATAGTATCAATGATGATGCAAAATGGAGAAATATTTTGCGGGGGTTAAATAAAACTTTTTATCATCAGACAGTTACTACAAAGCAAATTGAAAATTACATCAGCAGAAATACAGGGATAGATTTCGGCAAAGTGTTTGATCAGTATTTGCGAACAACACAAATACCACAACTGAGTTATTATTATAATAATGACAGCAAGAAAGTTTATTACAGGTGGGATAGTTGTATTGCTGGTTTTAATTTGCAACTGGTATTGAAACATAATAATAAAAGTATCCGCATTTTCCCAGCAGAAAATTGGAAGAGTCTTTCATCGGTTGATTATTTTGTTCCGGAGTGGATTATCAATAATTATTATATACGGATTAAACAAATCAAAAAATAATTATAGATAACCTTTTGGGAATTGTTTGAGATGACTATCTATTTTATTATTTGTGATTAAATCTGCCTAAAATAAAAGAAAGAAATATAATCAAAACTTAATCATCTGATCTTTCTCTTTTTTTCTGAAATATATCCTTACGATGCACAACATTTTTTAATACAGGGATTGGTTATAATAAATAATGTTGCTTGTTTTTTTAATAATGTTAAGTAAGGTAAAATCCATTGGCATAACAGCATTTAATTGTTTATTTGCAGAGCTAAGATTGCTAAATATTTATTTGCCATAATTATGAATAAAGTTTTTGCCAATGCAGAAGCGGCCATTTTTGATGTGCCTGATAACTGCACAATAATGCTGGGAGGTTTTGGCCTTTGCGGCATACCTGAAAATTTAATCAATGCTTTAAAAAAGAAAGGTGTAACCGGTTTGACCTGTATTTCAAACAATGCAGGTGTTGATGATTTTGGCTTGGGTTTATTACTCAAAACAAAACAAATAAAAAAAATGATGAGTAGTTATGTTGGAGAAAATGCAGAGTTTGAAAGACAATTATTAGCTGGTGAGCTGGAGGTGGATCTGATACCACAAGGCACATTAGTGACACGCATACAAATGGCTGGTGTAGGCATCCCTGCTTTTTATGTGCCGGCAGGTTATGGCACCGAAGTCGCAGAGGGGAAAGAAGTGCGGGAATTCAACAATAAAAAATATTTAATGGAATATGCGTTGCATGCTGATTTTGCTTTTGTAAAAGCATGGAAAGGTGATACAATGGGTAACCTGGTTTTTAGAAAAACAACACGAAATTTCTCAACATCAATAGCAAAAGCAGGAACAATAACTATTGCAGAAGTGGAAGAGTTGGTACAGCCGGGAGAATTAGACCCTGACCGCATAGATATTGCAGGGATTTATGTGCACAGGATAGTTCAGGGGATGAATTATGAAAAAAGAATTGAACGCAGAACAGTGCGATTAACTAAATAGCTTAAACAATATTATTTATGGCTTTAGATAAATTAGGTATAGCAAGGCGCATAGCTCAGGAACTAAAAGATGGGATGTATGTAAATCTGGGTATAGGTATCCCTACTTTGGTTTCTAATTTTATTCCTGAAGGGATGACGGTTATCCTCCAAAGTGAAAATGGAATTCTTGGAATGGGGCCGTATCCGACAGATGAAGAAATTGATGCTGATCTGATTAATGCAGGCAAAGAAACTGTTACACTAATTAAGGGAGGAGCTTTCTTTGATAGTGCCGAAAGTTTTGGAATGATCAGAGCTGGGAAAATTGACCTTACAGTATTGGGAGCAATGGAAGTAAGTGAAACAGGGGATATAGCCAGTTGGAAAATACCAGGCAAAATGGTGAAAGGTATGGGCGGTGCAATGGACCTTGTGGCAAGTGCAAAAAATATTATTGTTGCAATGCAACATACCAATCCAAATGGAGGAAGTAAGTTATTATCAAATTGTACCTTGCCATTAACAGGAGTCAGTTGCGTAAAAAAAGTAGTAACAGATCTTGCAGTTATAGAAATTACTCCGGCTGGGTTTTTATTAAAAGAAACAGCTCCGGGAGTTACTATTGAAGAAATCAAATCAAAGACGGCTGGTTATCTTATTATAGATAGTGATGTAATAGAAATGAAGGGCTGTTGAAAATGATTTGAATTATTTTTCAAAAACATTTTGCTTGTATATTCAAGCACTCTATCTTTGCACCCCGCTTTGAAAATAAGCACAGCTCGTTGAAGATAAAATGTTAAAAGGCAAAGAATAATTCCCTATCAGTTTGTAGTAAAAGAAAAGGCACTTATCTTTGCACCCCGCTTCAAAAAAAGCAATAAGTTTTTTCAAATAAGCAAGTAAGAATTCAAAAAAAATAATTCAAAATTTACCAATAAAATTTTGGATAGAAACAAAACGGCTCTTACTTTTGCAACCCCAAATAAAACAAGGGGTTATAAAGGGAAAAGTTCTTTTGATATTTTATAAAAAAGATGCTTCGGTTTAAGGCCGTCAAATGGTTCAAGTCCATGTGCATTACAATCATTTTTTCTTTCGAAAAGAAGGAGTAGAATGATAAGATCTTTGAAAAGATGGAAAGTAACAGTACTAATAAATAGCAATGTTTATTGGTAAGGAAACAGCGTAACAACAAATTATATCCGACGTTAATTTTCAATGAGAATTATAGTCAGATCAAATCTTTTACAATGGAGAGTTTGATCCTGGCTCAGGATGAACGCTAGCGGCAGGCTTAATACATGCAAGTCGAGGGGCAGCATGAGTAGCAATACTTGATGGCGACCGGCAAACGGGTGCGGAACACGTACGCAACCTTCCTTTAAGTGGAGCATAGCCCGGGGAAACCCGGATTAATACTCCGTAATATTGAGAAGTGGCATCACTTAACAATTATAGATTTATCGCTTAAAGATGGGCGTGCGCCTGATTAGGCAGTTGGCGGGGTAACGGCCCACCAAACCTACGATCAGTAACTGGCGTGAGAGCGCGACCAGTCACACGGGCACTGAGACACGGGCCCGACTCCTACGGGAGGCAGCAGTAAGGAATATTGGTCAATGGACGCAAGTCTGAACCAGCCATGCCGCGTGGAGGATGAGGGTCCTCTGGATTGTAAGCTTCTTTTGTTTGGGACGAAAAAAGACCTTTCCAGGTCGTCTG